>CAVXBF010000011.1:0-13621 GCA_963759935.1 uncultured Actinomycetota bacterium | reverse complement strand
AGGGTGGGCGACCACTCGCGGGGCGACTAGCCTGGCGCAGGGGACCAGCGAGGAGGCGTCGTGGGCAAGGTGAGCTGTGACTGCGGCTGGCAGGTCGAGGGCGAGGACGACGAGCTGGTCGCCGCCGTCCAGGAGCACGGGCGTGCGGTGCATGGCATGGAGGTGAGCGCCGAGCAGGCGCTCGCCATGGCCGAGCCGGCCTGAGCCGACGCCGGTGCCCGACACCGAGTCCGAGCTACACCTGCTCACGGTCGAGGGGCCGGTCCAAGCCGAGATCATGGTGCTCGTCCTGGCCGGCTCCGGGCCGGCGCTGACCGGACCGTGCGGCGCCGAGCCCTGGTACGTCGAGGTGGCCCAGGGCGCGGACCCGATGCAGGTGGTCGGCCGGCTCATCCGGACCAACCTCGGCGAGCCGGTGCTGCTGCATTCCACGTCGTGGCGGCAGTCCCGGGGCGGCGTCGTCCTGACGTTCGTCGCCGTCATGGACGCCGACACCGTCGCGACGCTCGAGCGCGCTCCGGTGCACCGGGCGGACCTGGTGCGCGGTGGCGCGACGAGCGCCGCCCAGGGGATCGGCGTGGCGCCGGTGATCGAGCACGGACTGCGCCACCTGGCCTGGCTGGTGAAGGACGACACGGTGGTGGCCGCCGCGCTGCCCCTGGACTGGCACGAGGTGCTGCGGGACTACGTGGCCGAGCCGTTCCGCGTGCTCTGACGCTGCCTGCCGGGAGGTCGTGGCGGCTCGCCGGTTTGGGCGCAGCACAGCGGTCACGTACCCTGCTGGGGGCGTTGACCGTCCGCCCGCGTGGACGCCGTCCGCGCCTGTGCGCCCTGAACCCCGACCATGACGAGCCGAGGAGACGTGTGACCGAGCTGCGCTCCCCCCAGCAGTCCGGCGCACCCGTCACCCCGACGGGCCCGGCGGCAGTCCGCGGCCCCTCGGGAGCGTGCTTTCCGCGCCGACGTCGAGGGTCTGCGCACGATCGCCGTCGGTCTGGTGCTGCTCTACCACGCAGGCATCCACTACTTCCCCGGTGGCTTCGTCGGGGTCGACGTCTTCTTCGTCATCTCCGGCTTCCTGATCACCGGCCTGCTCCTGCGCGAGCTGAAGAAGTCCGGCACGATCTCCCTGACCCGCTTCTATGCGCGCCGGGCCAAGCGCCTGCTGCCCGCCACCGGGGTCGTGCTCGCCTTCACCGTCGTGGTCACGATGGTGTTCCTGCCCCGGATCCAGTGGCGCTCGATCGGTCTGGACGTCATGGCTGCCGCCGGGTACGTCGTCAACTGGCGCCTGGCTGCCTCGTCGGTGGAGTACCTCAACGAGGACAACATCGCCTCGCCCGTCCAGCAGTTCTGGTCGCTGGCGGTGGAGGAGCAGTACTACATCGTCTGGCCGCTGCTGCTGCTCGCGGCGGCGTGGTGGTTCCGCCGGCGCGGGCGCGGGGTGACCGACGGCCCGCTGTGGGTCGGCCTGGGCATCATCGCGGTGCCGTCCCTGCTCTGGTCGATCTACCTGACCGACACCGACCCGGGCGTGGCCTTCTTCGTCACCACGACCCGCATGTGGGAGCTCGCGATCGGCGCGGCGCTGGCCATCGGCGCGGGCTCTATCCACCGCCTCCCGCGGATCGCGGCGGTCGGCCTGGGCTGGGCCGGTGTGGCGGCGATCGCCGGAGCCGGCCTGTTCATCCACGCGAGCGACCCCTGGCCCGGCTACCGCGCGCTGCTGCCGACCCTGGGCACCGCCGCCGTCATCGCGGCTGGTCCCGCCGCCGGCCGGTGGGGACCGGTCCTGCTGCTGGGCACCCGACCGTTCGTGTGGGTGGGGTCGTTGTCGTACTCGCTGTACCTGTGGCACTGGTCGTTGATCGTGGTCGCGACGGAGTACTGGAACGGACTGACCGGCGTCCAGGGTCTGACCGTCATCGCGTTCTCCTTCGTCCTCGCCTGGATCAGCCTGAAGCTGGTGGAGAACCCGTTCCGCTACGCGCCCTCGTTCTCCCGGCTGCCCCGGCGTGCGCTCGCGGCCGGCGCGGCGTTCACCGTGCTCGGCCTCGTGGCCGGCGTGATCCTGACCCAGTCCGTCGGCTCGTCCGGGGTCGACCCCGGCAGCGCCCGTGCGGCCGCCGCCAAGGGGGCGGCCGCCCTGGAGCCGGACCCGAAGACCTCACCGGCCGGTGAGCCGGTCAGGTCGGTGGACTGGATCACGCCCGACCCGCTGAAGGCCCGCGAGGACGTGCCGGTCGCCTACGCCGACGGCTGCCAGCAGGATGCGGTGAAGAGCGAGCCCATCGTGTGCACCTACGGCGACAAGGCAGGCTCGACGACGGTCGCGCTGGTGGGCGACTCCAAGGTGCTGCAGTGGCTGCCCGCCGTGCAGAAGATCGCCGAGCGCCAGCACTGGAAGGTGCTCACCATCACCAAGTCGGCGTGCGCCTTCGCCGACGCGACCATCATCAACGGCAGCGGCCCGTACACCTCCTGCCGCGACTGGAACCAGAAGGTCGACGCCCTCCTCCAGCAGAACCCGCCGGACGTCGTCCTGACCTCCAGCGGCAAGCACCAGGCCGTCGTGGGCAACAACCCGTCACAGGTGAGTGTCGAGGCGATGGCGGCGGGGCTTGGGCGCAGCTGGCGGCTGGCGACGAAGGCGGGAAGTCGGGTGATCGTGCTGCGCGACACCCCTTCCACCGGCAAGCAGGTCGACGAGTGCGTCGCTGAGCACACGGACGACCTCACCCAGTGCACCTTCTCCCGCGAGCGGGGCAGGCGCACCGACGGCAGCGCACCGCAGCTGCTGGCGGCGAAGGCGGACAAGGACGCCCACCTGATCGACATGACCGACCAGTTCTGCCCGCGGCAGACCTGCGTGCCGGTCATCGGCAATGTGCTGGTGTACCGGCAGGGGTCGCACCTGACCGCGACCTACATCGCGACGATGGCGCCCACCCTGGAGCGCCGGATGCTCGCCGTGATGCGCTGACTGCGAGGGTCGTTAGCCTGACCCCGGGCCCACTACCAGGTGGGGCTGCCCCCCCTTCCGGCCGAGGAGTACCAGCCAGATGCTGTCCAGCGCGCTGCCGCGCCGTGTCCTGTCCCGACTGCGGCAGGGCGTCCGCGGGCTGGCGCGCAGGGTGCGCCGCACGTCCGGGGCCGATACGGCGGCGAGCGCACGCCGGACCAGGGTGGCCGAGGTGGGTGCCCGGTTGCGGCCGCCGACGCCCCGCGCCAGGGCCGGCGCAGCCGGCGTTCAGCTGGCTGCTGCCGTCGGCGACGGCTTGGCCGCCGAGCTGGGCGCCGAGGTCGAGCTGCACCGGCTGGTGCCCGGCGCGGGGTGGCCGAGCGCGGCGCCAGACCTGCTGCTGGTCGAGCTGGCGCACGGCGAGCTTCCTGGCTGGTCGGGCGCGACGGACCAGCTCGTCGAGCTCGTCCGAGCCGCGCGAGCCCGCTCGGTGCCTTCCGTCGTCTGGGTGACCGCTGGCGCGGGGCTCGAACCGCCCGACGCGATGGCGGACCTGCTGGCTGCAGTGAGCCATGTGGTGGTTGCCGACCCCGACACCGTGGATGCGTGGGGCCAGTGGTCCGGCCAGACGCCGGTGGGTGTGCTGCTTCCCGGCGTCCAGCCGCGCTGGCACCGGCCCGGAGCGCCCGGGGCGACGCGTGCCCAGGCCGCCGTCGTGGTGCTCGATCCACCGGCCGGAGCTGCCACCCCGCTGGCCACCGACCCGGTCCTGGCCGAGCCCGATCTGCCGTGGGCCTTGGTGCGCGTGCTGGACGTGTGGCCGACGGCTCGCGATGGACGCACCCGTCAGGTGCCTGAGCGGCTGGCCGGCCGGCTGGCTGAGCCGGTCTCGGCGGACGGTGCCCCGGCCGTGCCGCGGGAGTACCCGGTCCTCGTCGACCTCGGCCGGCCGGACGATACCTGCGGCTGGACGGTGCTGGGCGCGGGCGCGACGCAGACCGCGGTGGTTGCCATGGCCGACCGTGCGCGGACCCTGCCCGCCGACGTCCGCGAGCACGTCTGCGTCGTCGATCAGCTCGACGAGCTGGCGGGTGCGGTGAACGCCCGGATCAACCAGCACGAGCTGCGCGATCGGGAGGGGTTGCAGCTGCATCGGGCCGTGCTGGCCGGCCACACGCTGCGCCATCGGGTCGAGGAGCTGCTGGCCATGACCGGCCACCCGGTCGAGCCGGTGTGCCGCTCGGTCTCGGCCGTGGTGCCCACGAACCGCGAGCACGAGATCGACAACGTGCTGGCCAACGTCGGACGCCAGCAGCATGACCAGACCCAGCTGGTGCTGGTCCTGCACGGGCTCGACCTCGACGAGCCCGGGCTCCGCTCGCGGGCCGCCGAGGCGGGGGTCGGCGAGCTGGTGATCGTGCGAGCGGATCCCACCGCGACCCTCGGTGCCTGCATGAACCTCGGCCTGGATGCGGCGGACGGTGCCTACGTCGCCAAGATGGACGACGACAACCACTACGGCGCGAACTACCTCGGCGACCTGCTGGCGGCGTTCGACTACACGGATGCGCAGATCGTCGGCAAGTGGGCGCACTACGTCTGGCTGCGCTCCACGGGCGCGGTGGTGCTGCGGCACGCGGCGTCGGAGCACACCTACGAACGGCGCATCCAGGGCGGGTCGATGCTGTTCGACGGTGACCTGGTGCGCCAGGTGCGGTTCAGCGACATCCCCCGCGCGGTCGACAGCGACATCCTCGACCGGGCGATGGCCCACGGCGCCACGGTCTACAGCGCGGACCGGTTCAACTACGTCAGCATCCGCGGCACCGACCGCCAGGCGCACACCTGGACGGTCGCCGACCACACCTTCATGACCGCCTCCGGCCAGCTGACCTTCTTCGGTGACCCCCGGGAGCACGTCGATGTCTGAGTCGCTGTCGCTCGCTCGTCGCGCGGTCCGCGCGGCTCGACGTGGAGCCAGTGCGCTGGTCCGCCGCACGGCCGAGCGCGTCCCGGCCGGTGTCGGGCCGCAGGCGCTGCGCCGACGTGTCCAGCGCGCCCGGCTGGAGGCCGCGCAACGCGCCATCCGGTCCGGCGACCGACCTGCGGCCGAGCGCCTCGTCGCACCACTGCTGCGCTCGCCGGACGTCGTCGTGCGGGCCAGGGCGCTGGAGGTCACCGGCGACCGGGTGGGCGCGCTGCGGGCACTGCGGTCCGGAGCGTCGACCGGCGCGACGGGCGAGACCGAGGACGTCGCTGCCGCGCTGCTGCATGTCCGGCTGTTGGGCGGCCCGGCGGACGCCGCTGAGCGCGCCGACGTCCTCGCCCGGCTGGTGCGGCACCGGCCGGCGGCGCACGCGGTCGAGGTGGTCGACGCGCTCGCCGAGCACGGCGACCCCGACCTCGCGGCTGCGTACCGCCCGGTGCTCGCCGCCGCCGGCCCCGGGCGAGCGCTGACCGCCCTGGACGACCGGCTCGCCATCTGGCGGCTGACCGCGGCTCACGGTCAGGGTCCGCAGGCCCTCGCCGCCGCGACCCGGGAGGTGCCGCCCGCGCGGCGGGCCCGGCTGGTGGCACGCGCGCTGGCGGAGGTGGGCGCGTGGGAAGCCCTGGCAGCGGCCGTGGAGGGAGCGGGTCTCGCGGCAGCGGAGACGGCGCGCTGGGCCGGTCGTGCCCTGCGGGCCGGGCACACGTCGTCCGCTGTGGCGATCGCCCGGGTCGCGCTGGCCGCCGATCCCGCGCACCGCGGTGCGGACGCCGTCCTGCGCAACGGCCAGGACCAGCTGGACGTCGTCGCCCGGCGGTGGCAGCCCCCGCCGGTGGGCGTGACGCCGTACCAGCCGGACGAGCACGCGG
The DNA here is from genome assembly GCA_963759935.1 of uncultured Actinomycetota bacterium. Lineage (GTDB taxonomy): Bacteria > Actinomycetota > Actinomycetes > Actinomycetales > Angustibacteraceae > Angustibacter. The sequence goes on along the minus strand of CAVXBF010000011.1, from coordinate 7,803 downwards.
TGCTGTCGGTGCTGTCGCAGTCGCTGCCGATCCGATCCGGTGGGTACGCGACGCGCACGCACGGCGTCCTGACCGGGCTGGCAGCACGGGGATGGCAGATCGAGGCGGTGACCCGGCTCGGCTTCCCGTACGACCGCTGGCCCGCAGCCGATCCGCGCACCGTCGCTGACCACGACGACGTCGACGGGATCCGCTACCACCGGCTGCTGCAGGCGGGCGTGCGTGCCTATCCCCAGTTCCCCCTGGCCGACTACGTGACGACGATGGCCGACGGCGTGGAGCGGGTCGCGCGCGCCCACCGCGCCCGCCTCGTGCACGCGTCGAGCTTCTACGTGACCGGCCTGGCGGCTGCCAGCGCCGCGCGACGGCTCGGCCTGCCGTTCCTGTACGAGATGCGCGGCCTCGAGGACCTGATGAAGGGCGTGCGTGACCCGGACTTCGCGTCCACCGACCGCTACCGCTTCCTCGACCACGTCGAGACCGAGGTCTGCCACGAGGCCGACGCCGTCTTCGTCATCACCGAGGCGCTGCGCGCCGAGATGGTGCGGCGCGGCGTCGCGCCGGACAAGCTCGTCGTGCTGCCCAACGGCGTGCACACCGACCAGTTCGCCCCGCGCGAGCGCGATCGCGCGCTGGAGCAGCAGCTCGGCCTGCAGGGTGTCCCGGTCATCGGCTACGCCGGCAGCCTGGTCGACTACGAGGGCCTGGACCTGCTGATGACCGCGGCAGCGGCGCTGCGCGACCGGGGGGTCGTGTTTCGCGTCGTAGTGGTCGGCGACGGTCCGGCCCAGGCCGCCATCCAGGCGAACGCGGAGGCGCTCGGGCTCGGCGACCTGGTGCTGTTCACCGGTCGCGTCCCGCACGACGAGGTGTCGCGCTACCTGTCGCTGTTCGACATCACGCCGTTCCCGCGGCTGCCCCTGCCGGTGTGCGAGCTGATCTCGCCGATGAAGCCGTTCGAGGCGCTCGCGATGGGCAAGGCCGTCGTCGTCTCCAGCGTCGCCGCGCTGACCGAGATCGTGCAGGACGGCGTGACGGGTCTGGTCTTCGACAAGGGCGACGCGGCAGACCTGGCACGGGTGCTGGAGACCTTGCTGGCCTCGCCCGACCTGCGCGGCCGGCTCGGTGAGGCAGGGCTGGCGTGGGTGCGCGCCGAGCGCGACTGGTCGCACGTCACCGCGACGGCCGACGCGACGTACCGCGAGGTGCTGAAACGCCGGGCTGCGTCCAGCGGCTGACCGGCACGCGATGTCATAGGTTGGCGCCATGGTCCTGGCTCGTCAGCGTTCCGCCCATCCCGCGCGCCGTCCGCTGCGCCGTGCGGTACATCGTGCCGTTCGACGCGTCGTGCGCCAGCTGCCCGCGCCGCGCGACGAGGCCGCGCTCGCCCTGCTGCGGTCCGCGCGCGATCTGGTGACCGGACGCGCCCCGGCCGCCGCCACGCCCAAGAGCTCCGCCGTCCCGCCCCGGCCGGCCAAGAACCGTCCGGCGCCCGGGGTCACCGACCTCGGCTACCGGCTGCCCCTCGGCCCGCGCCTGCCGGCGTCGCCGGAGGTGCCGGACATCGAGACATGGCAGGTGCCCCCACCGTCGCCGGACACCGGTCGGGTGCGCCACCGCGGCTACGACACCGGGGTCGGCGCCACCCGCTACGACGTGGAGCTGCTCGAGGAGCTCAACGCCGAGTACGCCGACAAGCCGCTGGTACCGAAGCCGCGCTCCTACGACCCCGACCAGATGGCCCTGGCCTCCGCGCGCCGGGTCCGCTGGGTGCACCGGCACGTCGACCTGCTCGACAAGAAGGTCCTGGAGATCGGCTGCGGCAACGGGTACGAGCTCTGGTCGATGGCGCACAACCTCGGCTGTGATGCGTACGGCGTCGACGTCAACGAGATCGGGCCGTGGAAGCATCTGGCCGGCGACCGGGTGCACTACACCCAGGCAGACCTCACCCAGCAGCAGCCGTTCGAGTACGGCACCTTCGACCGGATCGTCTCGTTCACGGTCTGGGAGCACGTGACGCACCCGTACGCGCTGCTGGACGAGGCCTACAAGCTGCTCAAGCCCGGTGGCCGGGCATGGATCCAGGCCAACCTGTACGCCGGGCCGAAGGCCTCGCACCGTTACCGGGAGATCTTCTTCCCCTGGCCGCACCTGCTGTTCACCGACGAGGTGGTGCGCGAGTGGGACGTCAAGCACGGGCGAGCGCCGAAGGGCCTGTCGTGGGTCAACCGGCTGTCCTGGGAGCACTACGCCCGGCACATCGCCGGGCTCGGCTTCCGGTTGCGCCGGCTGGACTTCTCGCAGAGCCCGTGGGACGAGGACTTCTACCGCCGGTTCGAGGACGTGCTGGGTCGCTTCCCTGCGCAGGACCTGGTCCGCGACTTCTTCACCGCCGTGCTGGAGAAGCCCGCCGACGCGCCGTCCTGACGTCCGGCTACTGGGTCAGCCTGGCCTGCGGTCGCCCGGCTCGCGTCGTGAGGAGTTCGAGCACCGCCTGCACGCTGGCCACATCTCCCACCGTGCTGCGCAGCTCGACCGGCTCAGTGCTCAGCACGCTGCCGGGCTCGACGTGCGCCCATACCGCGGTGCCGCTGCCGCGGTAGTCGCTGTACTTGGACGGCAGGTACGGGTTGACCGAGTGTGTCCCCGTGGTCTCGGCATCGTTGACGAGCAGTGCGTCGTACTGCGCCGCGAGCGCGAGGAACTCCAGGTAGGGCCGGTAGCCGTGCACGCGGACGGTGTCGGCCCACGGCTGGCCGGCGAGCGCCTCCTGCACGAGGTCCGTGCTGCCGGTGAAGACGTCGAGGCGCAGGCCGGCCCGCTCTTCGGCCGAGAGGCGAGCAAGAGCGGTGAACACCTCACCGAGCCCTCGGGTGGCGTAGAACGCGCCGAAGTAGGCGATGCTGGCGCGATCCGGCTCGGCGAGCTGCTCGACCTCCGCGAGCTCGTAGAACCGTTGTGGCAGTGCGGGTTGGGGCGAGACGACGGCTTTGGCCCGCACCGTGTCTCGCAGCTGCTCGGGACAGTCGTCCAGCATGACCTGGAGCTGGTTGGGGTTGGTGAAGACGAGCTCGTCGGCCAGGTGGTACGCGACCTGCTCGCACCACTGGAACAGCGAGAGGTCGTCGCCGGGGAAGTCCGCGGGCAGCGCCGCGCGCAGCGCGCGTGACACCTCGTCGTCCTTGACCCGCCCGGACCGCAGCTGACCGTGCACGTCGTGCGAGATGGGGTCGGAGAACTCGGCGGACCAGTGCACCTGGGGGTTGTCGATCTTGTACAACGCCGCCGCGAAGTGCGAGGCCGGCCACATCGCGCGGCTGTGCATCGTGGCGTAGTGCCCCTTGCGTTCGACCTGCGCGGCGATCGCGGTCTGGCTCTCCCGGCAGAAGTCGCGGATGGCCGACCACGCACCGAACAGTGTCCGCGTCTCGAGCACTTCAGCGCGGTCGATGTACTCCTCGGCGATGGCGGTGGTGGGGGGATCGACCGCGCGAACCGCATCCATCGCGTTGAGCAGGACGTCGACGACCTCGCCGCGCTGCTGCACCCGCTTGGCCGAGACCATGGCGCTCGGGCCGGCGTACGGGGCGAAGCAGTACGACACGACGAGACGGCGAGCGACATCGCGATTCAGTGCGGCATAAGGGAACCAGGGCAGCTTTCGGCGTCGAATCGCAGCGAGCACGGCCTCGCGCTCGTCCGGTGCGGTTTCCAGGTAGCGGCGCATGAACCCGGCCTGCGCCGAGGCCAGCGTCTGCGCGACGGCCGCGGTGCCGGGGTGGGCCGACTGGGCGTGCTTCACGATCCGCTCGATCACGTCCAGCCGCCCCTCCACCGAGAAGGCGAAGTCGTAGGTGCGGCGCGAGACCGACCCGGGACGCAGGGTGCGGTAGTAGACCGCACCCTCGCTGCGCGGCAGGGGGTGCAGACGGAACCGGCCCGCTGCGTACAGCGACACCATGAACTCGACGTCGACGCCGCTGCGCAGCTCGACGTCGTAGCCGACCCGCTGGACGAGCTCGGTCGGCAGGAGCTTGCAGGCGTTGAGCGAGAGCAGGCTCGGTGCCTGGTGGGCGTCGATGACACCGCCGTCGTGCTGGTCCAGCACGCGGTTGAACGGCGTGTCTTCGTCGTGGGTGCCGTCTGGTGCGACGTCCACGAGGCCGGCGAGCGGCACGACGTCCCAGCGGGCGTGCTGGAGCAGCACATCGAGGTAGCGCGGCGAGATAGTGTCGTCGTCGTCCAGCAGCGCCATGAACCGGCGCCGGGCCACGGAGATGCCGGCGTTGCGCGCGAAGCCCACGCCGGCCCGATCGGCCAGCTCGACCAGCCGGACGTCGAGCTGGGGGTGGTCCGCGGTGAAGGCGTCCACCACGGCGCGGGAGCCGTCCGCGGGACCGTTGAGGACGACGATCACCTCGAGCAGCGAGTGGTCGATGCTCTGGCGGCCGAGCGACTGCAGGCAGCCGCCCAGGTGGGCGACACCCTGGTGGGAGGGGATCACCACGCTGACGCCCGGCAGCAGGTCGGCGCCGGGGTCGGAAGGCGGGCCGTCCGCGGCCAGCTCCCCTGCCAGGCTCCTGATCAGCCGTTCCCGTCGTCGAACGCCGACCCGGCGCTCACCGGGCGACGGGTTCGCCATGACGTCGCTGACTGAGTTCTTGGACGGTTTGCCCACGGGTGCGTGCTCCTCGACCTGCCCGCTCGACGCCCGCGGCGGGACGACCGCTAGACGGCCATATGATTGACGGCCAGTGACCTGCTGAACCTACCGGATGGGGAAGAACGTGCCGGATTCGCACCACGCCGGTGACGACCTGCGCGACCCCGTCCCTGCTGGGCCGGACGAGGCAGAAGCGCTCGCGGCGGACGAGACGGCAGCCGCCCGAGTCCAGCCCGAGCTCCCGTCGGAGCCGGGCCCACCGGTGGAGCCCGCGCCTGGACGCTCCGGCGGGAACGGCCGGCGGTCCACCGCCCGCCGCGCGGACGACGTGCTCTGGCTCGGCGCGCAGTCGCCTACGGGAGGGCTGCGCCAGGTGTCCGAGCGCGCTGAGCGCGGCCTGGCGGTGACCGGGTTCGAGCTGCCGAGCGAGCTGGCCGACCAGGTCGGTGAGTCCGGCATCGCGCTGGTGGTCCTCGAGCTGGACTCCGAGCAGGCCCTGGCCGTGGTCGGGGACCCGGCACGCCTGCGTGCCGTCACCGACCTGGTCGCGGACGGCGGTGCCCTCCGGCTGGTCGGACGCGGACCGGAGCAGACGGCGGTGCTCAGCAAGCTGCTGCTCGACTGGCCGGTCGGCTGGACGCTCGAGGACATCGCAGCGGAGCACGGTGCCGTGTCGGCGACGCTGCGCCGGGGCGACGACGTCGCGGTGGTCGACCAGGAGTCGGCCGCCCAGTTGCTGTGGGCAGGTCTGGACCGCCTCGCCCGGTCGTTGCACCAGCGGGACGAGCAGGCCGCCGCGACCGCGCACCGGCTCGCGTTGCGGCACAGTCAGCTGGAGCAGGCCGTGACCCGCGAGCAGCAGGGCGTCGAGCGCGACAACGCGATGCTGGACGAGATCACCCAGCTGCGCGCACTGGTCAAGCTCGAGCGCCGCCGGTTGCAGCAGGCCCAGCACGAGGCCGCGCGCTCGACGCGGCTGCAGTGGGCGCGCCGTCCCGTGCGGCTGGCGCGTCGAGTTGCCCGGGCGGCCCGCCGGCGGGTCGCCCCGGCAGCGCCGCGCGGCTAGGGGGCTTGTCAGCCGGGCCGATCCGGCTCAAGGTGGAGGTGCGCAGGTCGAAGGAGTGGGTATGGGCCGAACGACGGGTGCACCGCACCGAATGCTGCCTGCGGCGATCGGCCGTCTGACCCGCGCAACCGTGGCCCTGGCCGTGCTCGCGGCGTTGATGACGGCGAGCGCGGCGCCCGCCCACGCGGCGACCTGCCCGTCACCGGGCGGTCAGCCGATCGGCGCGGCCCCTGACCCGGCCGGCGCGGACTGGGTCGTCCGCGGCCACGGCTTCGGGCACTCGGTCGGGATGAGCCAGTACGGGGCGCAGGGCGCCGCCAGCCTGGGTTGCACCTACCGGGAGATCCTGGCCGCGTACTACCCGGGCACCACGGTGGTGACCAAGACGCTGGCGGGCGCGGTGGACGTGAAGCTGATGCGAGGCGGCACCAGCGCTCGGGTCACGGCGGTCTCCGCCGCCCTGCCCTGGTACGGGCCGGGTGGCAGCAAGGCGACCCAGCCCCAGGGCAGCACCTGGTCGGTGGTGCTCAGCGGCTCGAACGCCTTCCTGCGCGACAGCAGCGGCAGCAACGTCTTCAGCGCCGGCTCGGGGCTGACGATGCGGGCCTACCAGAACGGCCGCATCGTGCGGGTGCGCTCCTACGACGGCGGTGCGCTCAAGACGGACCGGACGGTGCGTTGGGACGAGACGCGGTTCGTGCCGTCCAGCAGTGGACTCGACAGTACGCAGGCCATCCGCACGACGAGCACCGGCGAGGCTGTGCAGAAGTACCTGTGGGGGCTGGCCGAGGTGCCGTCGTCCTGGCCACGTCACGCGCTCTATGCGCAGGTCACCGCGGCGCGGACCTACCTCGTGCGGCGGTACGTCTCGGCGACCGGCGCCTACACGGTGTGGGCCACGACGGCGGACCAGAACTACCTCGGCTATGCCCAGGAGAGTGACGACGCCGCCGCCGGGGGTCACTGGAAGAGCGCGGTCGACGCCGTCCCGGACCGGGTGATCGTTGACGGCAACGGGGCCACGATCGACGCGATGTACACCTCGAGCCACGGCGGTCGCAGTGAGGACGTGCGCTACGCCTTCGGCGGCAGCACTGCCGTGAGCTACCTCCGCTCGATCGACGACTCCCGGTGGGACCGCGCGTCGAGCAACCCCTACGGGGCCTGGACCAACGGCTACTCCGCGGCGTCGATGGCCAGTCGCTTCAGCCTCGACGCGGTGACCTCGATCAGTGTGGGCGCGCCCGGGACCTCAGCCCGGCTAGCCGGCGTGACGGTTACCGGCCTCGACCACGGCGCCACCGTCAGCCGCACGTACTCGGGCATGCAGGCCCGGTCCGCGCTCGGCGTGCTGTCGCCCGGCTTCACCATCGTGCGCAAGGCCATCGACAACGGCATCGCGATCAGCGGTGACTGGGATGGCGACGGCACTGCCGAGGTCGGCTGGTACCAGGCGGGACAGTTCACGCTGAACTACCCGGACGGCCAGCGCAGCACGTTCGCGCTGGGTGAGCCGGGCGATCTGCCGGTCGTCGCCGATTGGAACGGCGATGGGCGCGACGGTGTCGGGGTGTTCCACGACGGCACCTGGTCGATCCGCAGCTCGCTGTCCGGTGCCGGGGCCGTCACGACGTTCACGTACGGCCGGGCCGGTGACCGGCCGGTTGCGGGCCACTGGACGAACGGTTCGCCGGCCGGCATCGGGGTGGTGCGCGGCAGCCGTTGGCTGATGCGGTCGCAGGCCTCCCGCGGTTCGGTCACCCTGGCCGTGACGTACAGCGGCTCGGGTCAGCCCGTCCTGGGGGACTGGGATGGCACGGGCCGGGTCACCCCCGGCTGGATGAGCGACGGTCGCTGGTCGCTGTCGAAGTCGATCGCTCACCCCCGCACCGCGGTACAGCTCGGGTTCGGTCGCGCCGGCGACGACGCCCTGGCCGCGGACTGGGACGGTGACGGGCTGCAGACCCCGGGCGTGGCTCGGTCCAGCAGCTTCTTCTGGCGGGACGACCTCAAGGGCGGAGCCCCCACCGGCAAGCTGGCCTTCAGCTGACCGCGGTCCGAAACTCCTGCA
>CAVXBF010000010.1:0-231000 GCA_963759935.1 uncultured Actinomycetota bacterium | reverse complement strand
GTCCCGAGGTGTCAGGCGTTCAACAACTATTTCGTCCAGTAGAAGGACTTGCCGGCCAGGCCGTCCACGTCAAGCTCGTACTGGATGGCGTCTGCGCTTCGGACGCTGAAGCCGTCCTTAAATGTTGCCGCTCTCCCGGGCGGGACACCGTGCAGGCTGAAGGTGCCGTCGATGTCTCCATCATGAACTTCGCTGATTTCCTCATCGTCGCCCGTGTCGTGAACATGACCGAACACGAAGTCCCCGTCCCATGTTTGAGTCGTGGAGGTGTTCCTGATTGTCACAGTGAAATAGACATTCGTAGCCTTAAGAGTCCCGGTCTGCGGGCCGCCCTCCGCGAGAGCGTCGAAGACCGTCGCGTCCCTAGTGGGGGTGAAGGCCTTCGGGGACGACACCGTGAACTCGAGAGGAATATCGTTGGACCCGGCTGTCGATCTGAAGTGAGCCGTCTGCCCGAACTTGAAGTTTGTGCCATCGCCTCCTTGCTGCGCCTCGGGCTCGGACGTGTTTGAGGATCCTGTGGGTTTCTTGGCCGCTGTCCCGGATGGCTTGGGCACCGCAGCTCGTTCGCACTCGCGCTCAACGGTGACGCGAGGCGGGCCGTCACGCTGGTACCTGCGGTGGGCTCTTGACTGCACACAGTCCAGTTCGACTTGTCCAGGATCCCGAATGTGCCGCCACCCAGTACTTCGATGTCGTCGTTGACTCCCGCGCGCTTTACGTCGCTGATCGCCACGTCCAGCTGCTTACCCACGACGTCTGGCATCGTTGGCGCCGAACTACTTGAGCAGCCCGACATCCACATCAAGCCGGCGGCGAGTGCCATCAGAACAAAAATGCGGCGCATCGATGATCTCCCAGGATGTGTGAGGTGAGCTGAGTGAAGGCGAGGACCTCCTCGAGACCTCCACCGTCCTAGGTCTTTTGCATCTTCGTCGAGAGATCGTGTCATGAGTGGTCGCCTATTTGTCGGCGAATCGGCGGTCCCAAGGACACCGGGACCTGACAGGATCCGCTTTCTAGGTCCTTGGGATGTGAAACCGGGGTGTCCTGGGCTGCATGGGTCTTTCCGCCGCGGGTGCCAAAGCGGCGTGACATAGAGCCGTACGATCAGGTCTATGTCGGCCACCGAACTGATGACGGTGAAGCAGGTTGCGCGCGAGCTTGGGCTGGCGAACACGCGAGTGATGTCATTGATCCGTCGTGGCTACATCGTCGCTCTGTCCATGCCAGCTGGGCCAGGCACCTGGCGAGTCTCCCGGGAGGCGGTGGATGCGTATGTGGAATCCAAGCATGGAGAGGTACAGGACCTCGAGCGGCGTCGGCGGACCCGACAACTGGAAGCCTTGCGCGATGCTTGGGAACGAGTGTCAGCTGATGAGAGGGAGAGGCTCCGCGGCGAGCTGCCGGTGGATATCGCGACGCCGCTCCTGGCTGTGGTGGAGAGTTCGGCGCGGAGCGTGGCGGACAACTGCGTCGCTTCGCTCTCGCATGCGTACCGGCGGCGCACGGACGCCGGAGTCGAGGAACTGGCCCTTCAGTTGCCGCACAGACCTGTTCTGGGCAGTCGCAAGGATTGCCTGAGCGGGGACCACATGGCCGACGTCGGAGAGCTCTTGGTCCGGTGCGTCACTTCGCCGCCTGTGCAGTGAGTCTTGGCTCCGGGGCAGCCTCACCGGAGATGCACTCAGTCCGGCAGGCGAACTGGCGACGACGAGGTCTCGACGTGGCTCAGCGAGCGAGTCACCCTCGTGAGGGGCTGGCTGCAGCACCCAAAGGGGTCAGGTACCCGAGAGGTACCTACTGCGCCGGAACCAACCAGAACTACCAAGCGGGTAGATTCGCTATTCCGTTGCTGCAGAACGGAATCCGATCAGCATCGTCACCTTGGTCGGACTCCTAAAGCGGGTGTCAGCGACGGTCTGCGTCGTACGCCGCGACGGCCCGCTTGCCGGCGCTCATCCGCCAGGCCTGTTCGACCAGCTCGGCGACCTGCTCCCAGTCCGGGTCCGCCGACGGCTGCACGTAGGCCGCTACCCACCCGGACGGCCCCAGGTACGGCGGCGCGAAGTACCGCCCCGGGTCGCTCGCCACCAGCGCCTGCTGCTCGCCCGGCGGCGCCTTGACCCACAGCCCGAGCACGCCGTCGCCGTGGTGGTCGACCAGCAGCCAGGCGAACTTCTTCTGGCGCACCAGCAGCCCGGTGTGGCCGTGGTCGTCCTGCACCTCGACGCCAGGTAACCGCTCCGCCAGCGCGACCACCCTGGCTCGCACCGCCTCGCGGTCGTCGTCGTCCCAGTCGCGCACCCGCTCGTGCCCCATAGGAAGCACGCTAGACGCGCGACCCGCAGGACGTCAGCCCGCTCGGCGCAACCGGTCGGACCGCTGCAGCCGCCGCGTGGCCGCCCGGGCCGCCAGCAGCTGGCCGAAGCCGCGCTGGCCGAACGCCAGGCCGGCGAGGATGCCGACCACACCGGCGAGGGCCGCCATCCAGTTCAGCTGGGTCAGGCCGTTCAGCATCAGCAGCAACGAGATCGTGATGATGATCAACGGCAGCCGCACGCCGGCCCGGCCGCCGGTGAAGCCGGCGAAGGGCAGCGGCTCGGTGGCATCGCGGCCGGCGACGACCGGCCCCAGGTCGAGGTGGCGACGAGCCCCGGCGATCGGCACCAGCACCCCGCCGTCCGGTCCGGGGTCGACCAGCAGGTCGACGTCCGGTGCGGCCCACAGGCCGACCAGCTGGCGCAGCGGCAGGGTGCGGACGAACGGCGGTTCCGAGTCGCGTCCGGCGTGCTCGTGCCACCAGGCGAGCAGCAGCTCAGGCTCGGTGCAGGCCACCATGACGGTGCGCCCGGCATGCTCGGTGACGACGCTGCGGTCCGCAGCGGTGCGCACGAAGACCAGCTCGCGCGAGCGGAGGGCGTCGAGCAGGGGCGCGTCGACGTCGTCCGGGCCGGTCATGGCGTCGACCCTACGGCTCGCTCCCGAACCGGGCCCACACCACCTTCCCGTTGGCCGTTCGCGCCCAGCCGAGCTCCTCGCTGATCCGCTCGACGATCAGCATGCCGCGGCCGTCCTCGGACAACGACCCGCTGTCGCGCAGCCGCGGGGGAGCGGTGCTGTCATCGCTCACCGCCACCAGCCAGCCGTCGCGCAGCCGCTGCACGCGCAGTGACAGCCCGCCGCGCGCGTGCCGCAGGCTGTTGCCGACGAGCTCGCTGGTCACCAGGGCCGCCCGGCGTAACGCCTGCTCAGGCGCCCCGCGCATCGACTGCGCGACGAGGCGGCGGGCCAGCCGCGCGCTCGCCGGCTCAGGGCGCAGCGACCACTCACCCAGGTGCTCTCCGGCCGGTGGCTCGACCGCAGGCACCACGCGCACGCTCATTCAGTTCCCATCCCGCGCGGCCTTTGTCTGCTTCATCACTCGGTAGTAACGGTAGTCCGGATCTGGCGTTCCACCCGTCGAAGGCCCGGGGTGCGGCTGGATCAGCCCCCCGGCTGCGACACTGACGCCGTGCCCCTGCTGCAATCACGCAAGCTCGCCGACGTCTGCTACGACATCCGCGGCCCGGTCCTCGCCGAGGCGCAGCGGCTGGAGCGCGAAGGCCACCGCATCCTCAAGCTCAACATCGGCAACCCGGCGCCGTTCGGGTTCGAGGCGCCCGAGGGGATCATCGCGGACGTCGTCGCCGCGCTGCCCACCGCGCAGGGCTACTGCGACTCCCAGGGCCTGATCTCGGCCCGGCGCGCCGTGGTGCAGTACCACGAGGCGAAGGGCGTCGAGGGGATCGACGTCGACGACGTCTACCTCGGCAACGGCGTCAGCGAGCTGATCGTCATGGCGCTGCAGGCACTGCTGGACGACGGCGACGAGGTGCTCATCCCGTCGCCGGACTACCCGCTGTGGACCGCGGCCGTCTCCCTCGCCGGTGGCCGCCCGGTGCATTACCGCTGCGACGAGGCCGAGGGCTGGCAGCCGGACCTCGAGGACCTCGCCGCCAAGGTCGGCCCTCGTACCCGCGCCGTCGTCGTGATCAACCCCAACAACCCCACCGGCGCCGTGTACGGGACGCCGGTGCTCGAGGGGATCGTCGAGGTGGCCCGCACGCACGGGCTGGTGCTGTTCAGCGACGAGATCTACGACCAGATCCTGTACGACGACGCCGTGCACGTCGCGACCGCCGCGCTCGCCCCGGACGTGCTCTGCCTGACCTTCAACGGGCTGTCGAAGGCGTACCGGCTGGCCGGCTTCCGGTCCGGTTGGCTGGTGGTGAGCGGGCCGACGTCCGGCGCGCGCAGCTATATCGAGGGCCTGACGATCCTGGCCAACATGCGGCTGTGCGCCAACGTGCCCGCCCAGCACGCGGTGGCCACCGCGCTCGGCGGCCGGCATGGGCTGGACGAGCTCGTGCTGCCCGGCGGGCGGTTGCGCGACCAGCGCGACACCGCGCTCGGCCTGCTCGAGCAGATCCCGGGCGTGAGCTGCGTGCGCCCGGCCGGGGCGCTCTACCTGTTCCCCCGGCTCGACCCGGAGGTCTACCCGATCAAGGACGACCAGCTGCTGGTGCTCGACCTGCTGCGCGAGCAGCACCTGCTGCTGGTGCAGGGCACCGGGTTCAACTGGCCCGACCCCGACCACCTGCGGATCGTCACGCTCCCGCACGTGGAGGACCTCACGGACGCGATGGGGCGGCTGGCGGCCTTCCTCGAGCCGCGGCGCTGACCTGCCCGCAGCGGCCCCGGTCGCGTGTGGCAGCATCGCCAGACATGCGAGTCGACCATGTGTCCTACGCCGCAGAGAGCGGTGGTCTTCGCGACACCGCCGCGCGGCTGTCCGAGGCCCTGGGCGTGCCCGCCGTTGACGGGGGCATCCACCCGCGGTTCGGGACGCGCAACATGGTCCTGCCGCTGCTCGATCGTCGCTACGTCGAGGTGGTCGAGGTGCTCGACCACCCGGCGTCCGACAAAGCCCCGTTCGGCCAGGCCGTGCGGGCGCGCAGCGAGGCCGGCGGCGGCTGGCTGGGCTGGGTCGTCGAGGTCGACGACCTCACCCCGGCCGAGCAGCGCCTCGGCCGGGAGGCCGTGCCCGGCAACCGGCACCGCCCGGACGGCGTCGAGCTGCGCTGGCGCCAGATCGGCGTCAAGGGCCTGATCGCTGACCCGCAGCTGCCGTTCCTGCTGCACTGGGAGGGCGACCCCGAGCTGCACCCCTCGCTGTCCGGCGATTCCGACGTCCGGCTCGCAGGTGTGCAGATCGCCGGCGACGCCCGGCGGGTGCTCGACTGGCTGGGGCTGCCGACGACGTTCGTGCCGCAGGAGGTGGCGTTCCAGTTCCTCGCGCCGCACGGCACGCCGGGCCTGCTCGCCTGCACCTTCGAGACGCCCCACGGCTCCGTCACCATCTGACGCCCGCACGGCACCCCCCGCCCGACCCTTTCCGCCACTCAGGCCGGTTTGCGCCTGTCAGGCCGCTTCCGGACGCCGAAAACCGGCCTGAGTGACGGAAACCGGCCTGAGTGGCGGAAACAGCAGGGGTGGCGGAAACAGCGGGGGTGGCGGAAACAGCAGGGGTGGGGTCAGGTGAGGTGGTCGACCAGGGCGCCGGCCAGGCCGGTGTACTGCGCGGGGGTGAGCGCCGCGAGCCGCGCCTCGACGTCGGCGGGCAGCCCGAGGCCGGTCACGAACTCGCGCAGCGCCGCGCCGTCGATCCGCCGCCCCCGGGTGAGCTCCTTGAGCCGCTCGTAGGGCTCGTCCATGCCCGGCGTCCCCGCGATGCCCGCCGCCCGCATCGCCGACTGCACCGCCTCGCCGAGCACCTCCCAGTTGGCGTCCAGGTCGCGCGCCATCGCCTCGGGCGCCGCGTCCAGCCCGGCCAGTCCGCGCCGCGCGTTGTCGATCGCCAGCAGCGAGTGCCCGAAGGCGGTGCCGATGTTGCGCTGCATGGAGGAGTCGGTGAGGTCGCGCTGCAGCCGGCTGGTCACGAGCGTCGACCCCAGGACGTCGAGCAGCGCGCTCGACACCTCGAGGTTGGCCTCCGCGTTCTCGAACCGGATCGGGTTGACCTTGTGCGGCATCGTCGACGAGCCCACGCTGCCCTGACCGCGCACCTGCACGAAGTAGCCCAGTGAGATGTACGTCCAGACGTCGGTGCACAGGTTGTGCAGCACCCGGTTGAACCGCGCGAGGTCGGCGTACAGCTCGGCCTGCCAGTCGTGCGACTCGATCTGGGTGGTCAGCGGGTTCCAGGTCAGCCCCAGCCCCTCGACGAACGTGCGCGACGTCTCCACCCAGTCGGTGCCGGGCACGGCCGCGACGTGCGCGCCGTACGTGCCGGTGGCTCCGTTGATCTTGCCCAGGTACTCGGCCGCCTCGATCCGGCGCAGCTGCCGACGCAGCCGGTGGGCCAGGACGGCGAGCTCCTTGCCGAGCGTGGTGGGCGTCGCGGGCTGCCCGTGCGTGCGGGCGAGCATCGCGACGTCGCGCAGCGCCACCGCCAGGTCGGCCACGTCGTCGACCAGCCCGGTCGCGGCCGGCAGCCAGACCTCGCGCACGGCGTCGCGCACCATCAGCGCGTACGACAGGTTGTTGACGTCCTCGCTGGTGCAGCAGAAGTGCACCAGCTCGGTCAGGTCGGCCAGTGATCCGGCCTGCATCCGCCGCTTGAGGTAGTACTCGACAGCCTTGACGTCGTGCACGGTCTCGCGCTCGATCGCGGCGAGCTCGGCGACGTCGTCCGGCCCGAAGTCCGCCACGACGGCGCGCAGCCCGGCCACCTCGTCGTCGGTGATCGCCCGCGCGCCCGGCACTGCGCCGGTGCTCGACAGGTGCACCAGCCACTCGATCTCGACCCGCACCCGCTCGCGGTTCAGGGCCGCCTCGGAGAGGTGCTCGACCAGCGGGGCGATGACCGGCCGGTAGCGGCCGTCGAGGGCGCCGAGGGCGATGCCCGCGTCAGCGAGCGGCGTCGCGCTGGTCGGCCGGTCGGCGGGGCTGGGGGAGGTCGCGGTCACAGGGCTCATCGTCCCAGACGCGGCACCGCGCGGACGACGGTGGCTGGGCCTCGCAGGGACCGGGTGACCGGCTCGGTCAGAGCTTGGTGAGCTTGGTGCAGGGAAGGGGGATCCGGCGCACCGTCGTCCCGAAGTCGGCAACCACCTCAGCCGGGTTTGCGGCCTGCACGACCTTGCCCAGGCCGTGACGGTCGTGACACACCTGGTCACCGACCTCGTAGGTCTCGCCGGGCTCGTTCGAGTCGGGACGGTTGAACGGGCTGCCAGGAATGACCCTGCGGCTCCCCGTGGCGCGTGCGTTCATGTCTCCCAGCATGCCCCGGATCGCCGCGATGCGACAGTCCCGTGCTCGCCAGGGTCAGTCGGCAGGGTCAGTCGGCCGGGTCAGTCGGCCGGGTCGCCGACGACGATGTTGAGGCTCCGGGGCCAGCTGAAGTACCGCACCGACAGGTTGATCAGCGCCGCCAGCCGGTTCCGCCCGCCCATCAGCTCGACGATGTGCAGGCCCAGCCAGGCCAGCCAGGCGATCGTGCCGTGCAGCCGGAGCCCGAAGGGGAACTGCACCACGGCGTCGCTGCGGCCGATCGTGGCCATGCTGCCCTTGTCGAAGTACGAGAACGGCTGCGTCGGTGAGCCCGCGAGCAGCCGGCGGATCTGGATGCCGGCGTGCTTGCCCCCCTGGATGGCCGGCTGGGCGACCTGCGGCAGGTCGTCCGGGTCCAGCGCGACGTCGCCCACCGCGAACACCTCGGGGTGGCCGGCCACGCGCAGGTCGGGTCCGACCTCGATCCGCCCGCCCTTGCCCGTCGGCAGGCCCCAGTCGCCCACGATCGGTCCGGCGGTGATCCCGGTGGCCCAGACGGTGGCCGCGCACGGGATGGTCTCCTCACCGTCCGGTCCCTTGACCACCACGGCGTCCGCGCGCACCTCCTGCAGGGCGGTGCCGAGCCGGACGTCGACCCCGCGCTTGCGCAGCTCCCGGGCCGCGTAGTCCTGCAGCTTGGGGTGGAACGGCCCCAGCACGGCGTCGGTCATCTCGACCAGCACGATCTTGACCCGCTTGACGTCCAGCGTCCGGTAGGCGATCGGCACGGCGGCGTTGCGCAGCTCGGCCAGCGCTCCGGCCATCTCGACCCCGGTGGCGCCGCCGCCGACGACGACGAAGGTCGGGTCCGGCGTCCCCTCGCGGTTCTGCGAGGCGTTCTCGATCGCGGTGAGGATCCGGTCGCGGGTCGCGATGGCACCGGCCCGGGTGTAGATCGCTTGCGCGTTCTCCTGGGCACCGGGGATGCCGAAGTAGTTGGCCGTGACCCCGCAGCCGATCACCAGGAAGTCGTACGGCACCGGCTCGTGCTGGTCGAGGTGCACCAGGCGCTGGTCGGCGTCGACCGTGGTGACAGTCGCGCGCAGGAAGTCGGCGTTGCGGAACTTGCTGGTGAACGCCCGCAGCGCGAACGTCACGTCGCCAGGGTTCAGCCCGCCCGTGGCGACCTGGTAGAGCAGCGGCTGGAACGTGTTGTAGCCGTTGCGGTCGATGAGCAGCACGTCGACGTCCGCCACGCTGAGCTGGCGGACGGCGGCGAGCCCGGCGAAGCCACCACCGATGACGACGACCTTCGGACGGCGGCGACTGGCGTTGTTCATGACCCCAGCGTAGGGACCGCCCGGCAGGCCGCATCCTGCCTGCCTCGTTAGCATCGCCAGCATGGCTGACACCGATTTCGAGAGCCCGCGGCAGAACGTCACCTTCCCCAGCAACGGCAACCAGGCGTACGGGTACCTGGCGGTTCCGGAGTCCGGCAGCGGTCCCGGCGTGGTCGTGGTGCAGGAGTGGTGGGGGCTGGACGACCACATGGTCGACATCTGCGACCGGCTGGCCGGCGAGGGCTTCGTCGCGCTCGCGCCCGACCTGATGGGCGGCCGGGTCGCCCACGACGCGGACGAGGCCGGTCAGATGATGAGCGAGCTGCCGGTCGAGAAGTCCGCGACCGCGCTCGGTGGGGCCGTCGACTACCTCATCGGGCACGACGCCGTGACGTCGTCCACCGTCGGCGCCGTGGGCTTCTGCATGGGCGGCGGCTTCGTGCTGCTGCTCGCGGCCCAGCAGGGCGAGAAGGTCAGCGCGGCGGTGAGCTTCTACGGCGTGGGGCCGGCCGTGCCCGACACCTACGCCGGGGTGCGGGCCGCCGTCCAGGGCCACTATGGCGAGCGCGACGACTTCTACCCGGCCGACCAGGCCCGGGCGCAGGAGCAGCAGATCCGCGACGAGTCCGGCGCCGACGTCGAGTTCTTCTACTACCCGGCGGCGCACGCCTTCCACAACGACCGCGACACGCTCGGCACGTACGACGAGGAGTCGGCGCGGCTCGCGTGGTCGCGCACCGTCGACTTCCTGCGCTCGACCGTGCGCTGACGGCGACGGTGCCCTGAGCGTGGCTCAGGGCACCACGCCCTCGGGCAACGGGACGGCGTCCGTGGCGCCGGCCGGCCGTCGGCGAGCCGTCTCGGCGAGGGCGATGCCGGCCAGGACGACGGCCGCGCCCACGAGCTGCAGCGGACCGAGCTGCTCCTCGAGCACCCACCAGGCCACCAGACCGGAGCCGATCGGCTCGAGCATCCCCAGGATCCCGACCCGGGCGGCGCCGACCCGGCCCACCGCGAGCAGCACGAGCCCGAAGGCCGCGATGGTGCCCAGCAGCACCACGAAGGCCGCGAGCAGGCCGAGGCTGACCGTGTGGCCGGCGAGCGAGCCGGGTAGGCGGACCGGCCGGGCCAGCCGGGCGAACGGGAACTGCCACCACGG
Organism: uncultured Actinomycetota bacterium; assembly: GCA_963759935.1. Taxonomy (GTDB): domain Bacteria; phylum Actinomycetota; class Actinomycetes; order Actinomycetales; family Angustibacteraceae; genus Angustibacter. The sequence continues at coordinate 221,187 of CAVXBF010000010.1, read as the reverse complement.
GTCGACGACGGCCCACAGGATGGCTGAGAAGGTGAAGATCCAGCCCATCAGCGAGACCGGGTCGCGCTGGTCGAGCCCGTGCTCGCCCATCAGGTAGTACGTCGCCAGCGCCGCGGCGGCGCCGATGGCCGCCAGCACGCCGATGCCGTCGAGCGTCAGCCCCTGCCAGACCTGCGCCACCAGGGCGAGGCCGGCCAGGCACAGCGCCAGGGCGGCCCAGACCCGCGAGCGCACCTGCTCGCCGCGGGCGAACCGCACCCACAGCGCCACCATCAGCGGGGCGGTGTACTCCAGTAGCAGGGCGATGCCCACCGGCATCCGGGCGATCGCCACGAAGTACAGCCACTGCACCATGGCGATGCCGAGCACACCGTAGACGGCCAGGAACGCCAGCTCGCGCGGGGTGACCCGCAGGGCCTGCGGCCGCGTCAGCGCCGTGTAGCCCATCAGCAGCACCGCCGCCCCGAGGGAGCGCAGCGACACGAGCTGCAGCGCGTCCAGGCCGTTCTGCAGCACGATCTTGCTGACCGTGGCGTTGACCGAGAACAGCACCGAGGCCCCGACCGCGAACACCACGCCGGTGGCAGCGCGCGAACGGGACCTCGACACAGGGCGTGACGCTACCGAGCAGGTCCCGGTGGTGCGTCCTCCGGGGTTAGAACCTGACGTCGCGCTGGTTGTAGGCCCAGTACGCGTCGCTCGGGACATAGACCCGGTATCGACCGGGCCGCAGCGAACGGATGCCGAAGCTGTAGGCGCCCGTGCTGGAAATCTTCGCGGCGCCGATCGTGGTCTTGGCGTAGTTCGCGCCGATCCGGTACAGGACGGCCTTGCCGCCCTTGCGGGACACGTGTCCGTACACCCGGTGCTTGCTGCCGTAGGTCCGGACGCTGACCGTCAGGGTCGGCCGGACCGACACCTTGACGGTGCGGCTGGTGCCCGGCGCGGCGAACACGTCGCCGGCGAACCGCCAGCGGAACCAGGTGTTCCGGGTGAGTGCCCCGGTCTGGCCCTCGCCGAAGGTGCCGGGCTGGCCGGGCCACGCGACCGGGTGGTCGGAGCTGGTGTAGGCCGCCGTACGGAAGCTGTGGCCGTCGGTCGAGGACTCGAGCACCCCCCGGCTGGTGTAGTTCGCGTCGTTGGTGAGGGTGGCACCGGGCATCGTCGCCAGGTAGTCGTTCCAGCTGGCGTAGACGACGCGCTTGCCGGTGGTCGTGAGGCTCGCGCTGAGGTAGAGCGACGGGTGCGCCGTGGCCCGGTTGGTGGCGGTCCCCATCACCGGCGGGGCAGCGAGGGTCGGGCGGTACCAGCTCGTGTGGTCACCGTCGACGCGCGAGGCGAGCGTCGCGGGGGCCACCATCGGGTCGGCGCTGGTGCCGAACTGCGTGGTGATCGCCGAGGCGGAGCCGGTGTCGTGCCAGCTCCACCAGTCGCTGCCGAGCTGCTGGACCTGGTACTCGCCCGTGGGGCCGTCGACCGTCGTCCCGCTGACGCCGTCCGCGGACAGCGTCGTCGTGTGCAGGTGGTGGTCGCCGGCGGAGACGTCGGCGTACAACAGTGTGGCGTCGTCCACCCAGGCGAGGGTGTCGGCCGCGGGGATCGGCGTGCTAGTCGCGTAGAGGCGATCGAAGCGAGGGCCGGTGCTGCCGTCGAGGGGCCGGGCGACGACCTTGCCCGCGATGACGTTGCCCGCCGAGCTGAGCCGCTGGAAGACGACCGCGCCCTGGGTGCCGTCCGGCGAGACGGCGAAGGTGTACGGGTAGTAGGACGACGAGGGGGCGGTGAACACCTTCGAGCCGACCAGCGTGGTGCCGCTGCCGCTCCGGTAGCGGTAGACCGAGCCGCCGTACAGCCACCAGACCGTGCCGCCGTCGGCCGACATCGCCACGCGGGTGTCCCACAGCGTGGTGATCAGCCGGGTGGTGGTGACGCCCGTGCCCGGGTCACGCTGCACCAGCGAGACGCCCCAGGTGGCGTCGTTCCCGGAGGCGGTCGAGACGACACCGCCGACGACCAGGCTGTTGCCGTCGGCGGAGACGGCGTACGTGACCGTCTCCACGGACGACGGCGTCAGCCGGGTGGCGGCCGTGCCGTCCGGTGCGCCGACCTTCAGGGCGTTGTCGTCGTGGTTGGCGCCGAAGTCGATGAACGCCACGACGGGGGAGGGGGCGTCGGCGGCGGCCGAGGTCGCCGGCCCGGCCAGCAGGCCCAGGCCGATCGCGACGGCGGCGGCCGCCGCGACGGAGCCCGAGCGGGCGCGAGCGTGACGCATCGTCTCTCCAGGTGCCGGCAACGGCCCGGCGTCCAGGATGGACGTCCGACACAGCCGGTCCTCAGCGAGCAGATGCTGACACAACGGGCACGGCGGCGTCCCGGGTTTCGCGTGGTTGAGCGCCCGATCGGGTGAGGGTCAGCGGCCGGCGTCCTGCAGTCGGTGCGCGAGCGAGGCGACCAGGCCACGGCAGGCGGCCTCGATCTCGTCGCGGCAGGCCGCGAACTGCTCTGCGCTGCGACCGTATGGGTCGGCGACCTCGAGGTCGTCGGTCGCGGCGGGGTCGAAGCTGCGCAGCAGGACGACGCGGGCGCGCTCGTCCTCGTTGCGCGCCCACGAGCGAAGGGTCGCCTCGTGGGTGCGGTCCAGGGCCACGACGAGGTCGAGCCAGCGGAACCGGTTGGGGTCGAACTCGTGCGCGACGTGTGCGGTGCCGTCGTACCCGGCGTCCGCGAGCGCCTGGACGGCGGGCGGGTTGGCGCCCTGCCCCTCGTGCCAGCCGCCCGTGCCGGCGCTGGACACCTCCACCGCCTCTGCCAGACCGGCCTCGGCCAGCAGCGCGCGGGTGATCACCTCAGCCATCGGGGAGCGGCAGATGTTGCCGGAGCAGACGAAGCAGATGCGCAGCGGGGTCACGCCGCCCATCATCGGGGTTGGAGACCAATCCGCACAGTCCGGTGAACCGAACAGGCCAGCGTGACCTTCCTCATCGATCAGTACGCCCGCACCGCTGCGCCCGTCCAGTGGGACGACCTCGACCTCGCCGGCGCCTTCGCCGCCGAGCCGCTCTCGCCAGGTGCCTTGCGCTGCCTGCGCTACATGAGCGACGTGGAGTCGTACACGGTCTGCTACCTGCGCGACCTGCTGCTGACCCCGTCGCACAACGACCCGGACATCACGACGTTCCTCACCATGTGGAACTACGAGGAGTACTGGCACGGCGAGGCGCTGGCCGACGTCCTCGCCGCGCACGGCGTCGAGACCGGCAACGACCACCTTCGGGGGGTGCGCGAGCGGCAGGGTTCCAAGGCCAAGACCGGGCCGTTGAAGCAGATGCTGCTCGCCAACCTGATCGGCGAGGACTTCATTGCCACCCACATGACGTGGGGTGCGATCAACGAGTGGTCGACCCACGCCGGGTACGTCGCACTGACCCGGCACGAGCAGCACCCGGTGCTCGCCGAGCTGCTGCGCCGCATCATCAAGCAGGAGACCCGGCACGTCGCGTTCTACAACAGCCAGGCGCGCGAGCGGCTGGAACGCAGCGCGAAGGCTCGCCGCGTCACGCGGTTCGCCCTGGAGAAGGCGTGGAATCCGGTGGGCTCCGGCGTGATGCCCGAGGAGGAGGTCGAGTTCATGCTCAGCTACCTGATGGGCGGCCCGGACGGCCGGGTCGAGGCGCGCAAGATCGACCAGAAGATCGACTCGCTGCCCGGCCTCGAGGGCCTGCACCTCATCGAGCGCGCCCTCGACCGCCGCGCCATCCCCGCCTGACCCCTGCGCCGTTGATCACGTTAAGCAGGCGAAGGGTTGCTTGCCGAGGGCTAGAACCCTCGGCAGGCGGGCCGGACCCTGCTTAACGTGATCAACATCAGGCGGGCCGGACCCGGCTTAACGTGATCAACATCAGGCGGGCCGGACGGCGGGGCGGGCCGGACGGCGGGGGCGGGCCGGGTGGCGGGGGCGTCAGGGCTGGCGGTGGTCGACGATCCGGCGGGCCTTGCCGATGCTGCGCTCGACCCCACCGGGAGCGAGCACCTCGACGGCGGCGCTCACGCCGATCCGGTCCTTGATCTGCGCGGCGAGACCGGCGCCGAGCGCCTCGTGCTCCGCGGCAGCCACGTCGTCCGACGCCTCGACCAGCACGGTCAGCTCGTCCAGCCGACCCGGCCGGGTCAGCACGCACTGGAAGTACGGCGTGAGGCCGCCGCTGGCCAGCACGAGCTCCTCGATCTGGGTCGGGAAGACGTTGACGCCGCGCACGATCATCATGTCGTCGGTGCGTCCGGTGATCTTCTGCATTCGGCGCATGCCCGGCCGCGCCGTCCCCGGCATCAACCGGGTCAGGTCGCGCGTGCGGTAGCGCACCACCGGCATCGCCTGCTTGGTCAGCGACGTGAGGACGAGCTCGCCCATCTCGCCGTCCGGCACGGGCTGGTCGGTGAGCGGGTCGACGACCTCGGGGTAGAAGTGGTCCTCCCACAGGTGCAGGCCGTCCTTGGTCTCGACGCACTCCTGCGCGACGCCTGGGCCCATCACCTCAGACAGCCCGTACACGTCGACGGCGTGCATCGCGGCGCGCTCCTCGATCTCGCGACGCATGGCCTCGGTCCACGGCTCGGCGCCGAAGATGCCGACCTCGAGCGACGACGCGGCCGGGTCGAGCCCGACGCGCTCCATCTCGTCGAGCACCGACAGGAAGTACGACGGCGTCACCATGATCACCCGTGGCTCGAAGTCGGTGATCAGCTGCACCTGCCGCTCGGTCATCCCACCGCTCACCGGCACCACCGTGCAGCCGAGCGCCTCTGCGCCGTAGTGGGCGCCGAGCCCGCCGGTGAAGAGCCCGTACCCGTACGCCACGTGCAGGACGTCGCCCGGCCGCCCACCGGCAGCCCGGATCGAACGGGCCATCAGGGAGGCCCACGTCCGCACGTCCTCCGCGGTGTACCCGACCACGGTCGGGCGTCCGGTCGTGCCGGACGACGCATGCACCCGGCTGACCTGCTCGCGCGGGACGGCGAACATCCCGAACGGGTAGTTGGCCCGCAGCTCGGCCTTGGTCGTGAACGGCGCATGCCGCAGGTCGTCGAGACTCGTCAGCGCCCGCGGGTCGAAACCCTTGGCGTCAAAGGCTTCCCGGTAGTGCGGCACGTTGTCGTAGGCGTGCGTGAGCGACCCCCTCAGGCGGTCGAGCTGGTGCGAGCGCAGCTCGTCGACCGACCACCGCTCGGCGTCGTCGTACAGGTCGGGACGTGGCTCGATGTCGGGAAGGCTCACGAATCCCCCTGTGCCACACCGGGAATAGGTCGGCCAAGCGATCTGGACCGGCCGCGGAACAGCGCGATCACGGCGCCGTCGTCCGACCGCGTCACCCGGACGTCGGTGCTGCCGCTTCGCCCGAACGTGTCGGTCTCTACCGCCTCGGCGACCAGCACGTCACCGAGGCGGGCCGGCGCCGCGAAGGTGATGTCCGCCCCCGCCGCGACGGTCACGACCCCGTGGCTGTTGCACGCCACCGCGAACGCCGAGTCCGCGAGCGTGAACACCAGACCGCCGTGGGCGATCGCGTGCCCGTTGACCATGTCATCGCGCACGGTCATCCGCAGCCGCGCCCGACCCGGCCCGACGTCGTCCAGCGTGATCCCGAGGCGGGCGCTCGCGAGGTCCTCACCCAACATGGCCTCGGCGCTGCGCCTGGCCAGCGCGAGGTCATCACCGGACATGGGTCGCCTCCCGGGCCCGCCGTACGCGCGAGAACGCCGGGCTGCGTCGGTACCGCCCCGTGGGGTACTGCTCGTGCAGCTCGGCGAGGACCGTCAGGACGTCGACGCCGGGCCGGGCGTCCCACTCCAGCGGACCGCTGGGGTAGCCGGTGCCGAGCAGCATGGCGACGTCGACGTCCTCCGCGCTCGCCTCGCCGCGGCCCACCAGGTCGACGGCCTCGTTGACGATCATCGAGACGGTGCGCGCGACGATGCCGCCGGGGCTGTCGCCGATCACGCTCACGGCCACGCCCGCGGCCTGCAGGAGCCCGACCGCCTCGTGCAGCCCCTGCTGCGGGCAGTCCGGCCCCGGGATGATGGCCACGCGCGTGCAGGATGCCGGGTCGTGCGCCCAGTCCAGGGTGATCGCGCCCGGTGCGTGCGCCAGGTAGACCAGGTCGGCCGGCGTCCCGTTGCTCTCGACGAGCAGCGTGCCGCTGGGCAGCTCGATGCCGATCTCTTCGACCGGGGTGTCGTCGTCGACCTCGCTGTAGCCGTCGTCGCGCAGCCGGCGCACCACCTGCACCCCGGCCGCCTCGATCCGGCTGATCAGCGGCGCCATCACCGGGAATGCGTGCTCGGCGACCTCCTCGGTCAGCGTCACACGGCGCGGTGCCGGCCGGTCGGGTTCGGTGGAGGGCACGGCGTCGGTGGCCCGGCCGTCCGCGTCGTAGGCGAAGACCCCGCGGCCGGACTTGCGGCCGAACCGTCCGGCGTCGACGAGCCGCTGCTGGAAGACGGTTGGTGCGTACCGGGGGTCGTTGAACGTCTGCGCCCACACCGACTTCGACACGGCCAGGTTGACGTCCTGACCGACCAGGTCGGTGAGCTCGAAGGGCCCGAGCGGGAAACCCCCTGCCTCGCGCAGCACCGCGTCGATCGTGGCGGGGTCGGCGACGCCCTCCTCGACCATCCGCTGCGCCTCGCCGTAGTACGGCCGGGCCACCCGGTTGACGATGAAGCCGGGGGTCGATGTGCACAGCACGGGGGTCTTCCCCCAGACGCGGACGAGCTCGGTGGCGGCCTCGACGACGGCCGGGTCGGTGGCCTCTCCCCGCACCACCTCGACGAGCCGCATCCGGTCGGCGGGGTTGAAGAAGTGCAGCCCGAGCAGGCGCTCGGGGTGCGCCAGCGTTGCCGCCACCGCCGTGACCGACAGGGACGAGGTGTTCGTGGCCAGCAGCGCACCGGGGTCGACCACCGACTCCAGGTCGGCGAACAGGGCGCGCTTCACCGCGAGGTCCTCGGCGACGGCCTCGACGACGACGGCACTCCCCGCGAGGTCGGCCACCGACCCTGCGGCGGCGAGCCGGCCCGCTGCCTCGCGCGCAGCGAGCGGGTCGATCCGGCCGCGGGTGGCCAGCCCGTCGAGCCGGGCGCGCAGGCCTGCCACGGCGGCCGCCGCAGCCCCCTCGCGGACGTCGAGCAGGTGCACCGGGTGACCCGCCTGGGCGGCCACCAGCGCGATCCCCGCGCCCATGGTTCCGGCGCCGACGACGCCGACAGCTGCTCCGGGTGGGACTGCGGTCACGAGTGATCCTCCTGGGGGGCACCGGACGTCGAGTCGGGACGTCTCGGGCGGATAGGGTCGCCGTATGAGTGCAGAGTCGCACGCAGGAACCTACGCCCACGACGCTTACCTGCCGCAGCCCCACCCGGTGCCCGAGAGCGCGCCCGAAGCGGCCCGCGCCCTGGTCGAGACCCATCGGGCCGCCCTCGACGAGGCGCTCGCCGCGGTCACGACCCGGCGCTACCTGTCGCGCTACCCCGAGTCGCCGTCGCCGCGCGTCTATGGCGAGGGGGCGGCCGAGGCAGGGCAGCAGGCCTTCGAGGCCCACCTGACGCGCGACTTCGACGAGCTCGACGACCAGCCGGCCTCCGACGGGCGGGTCGGCGACGAGGTCTCGCCGTACGGGCCGACGCTGCGGGTGGGTTACCCGCACCAGGACGTCGACCGGCTGCTCACCGCGGCGGCCGCCGCCATCCCGGCGTGGCGGGACGCCGGCGCGGAGGTGCGCGCCGCGGTCTGCCTCGAGGCCGTCGACCGGATCCACGCCCGGTCGTTCGAGATGGCCCACGCGGTGATGCACACCAGTGGGCAGCCGTTCGTCATGGCGTTCCAGGCCGCGGGTCCGCACGCGCAGGACCGCGCCTACGAGGCCATCGCGTACGCCCTGTTCGAGCAGCGCCGCGTGCCGTCGTCCGTGCTGTGGGAGAAGCCGGCCAAGGGCGAGCCGCTGCGGATGACGAAGGACTACCGGATCGTGCCGCGCGGGGTGGCGCTGGTGATCGGCTGCAACACCTTCCCGACCTGGAACTCCTACCCGGGCATCTTCGCCTCGCTCGCCACCGGCAACGCCGTGGTCGTCAAGCCGCACCCGCGGGCGGTGCTGCCGCTGGCGATCAGCGTGGCGGCGATCCGGTCTGCCTTGCGCGACAGCGGCTTCGACCCCGACCTCGTCACGCTGGCCCCCGAGGCAGATGGTGAGGGAGTGGCCAAGACGCTGGCCCTGCACCCGCTCGTGAAGGTCATCGACTACACGGGTGGGCCGGGGTTCGGGCACTGGCTCGAGACCGAGGCGGCGGCCGCGGGCAAGGCGGTCTACACCGAGAAGGCCGGCGTCAACACCGTGGTGGTCGACTCGATCGGCGATCTGCGCGGCACGCTGGGCAACCTGGCCTTCTCGCTGGCGCTCTACAGCGGCCAGATGTGCACGACGCCGCAGAACGTCTATGTGCCGCGCGACGGAGTAGAGACCGACGAGGGGCACCTGAGCTTCGATGAGCTCGGCGAGCGGCTGGCCGGCGCGATCGGCCGGCTCACCGGCGACGACGCCAAGGCGGTCGAGCTGCTCGGCGCCACGGTCAACCCGGGCGTGCGCGAGCGGGCCGCCGGGCTGGGCGAGCTGGCGTCGTCCGCAGGTGGTCGGGTCGTGCTGGACTCCCGCGAGGTCAGCCACCCGTCGTACCCGGACGCCGTCGTGCGCGCACCGGGACTGGTGGCGCTGGACGTCGACGCGGCGGCGACGTACACGCAGGAGTGCTTCGGCCCGGTGTCGTTCCTCGTGGCGACGGACTCGACCGAGCAGTCGCTCGAGCGGTTCCGCGACACGGTGCGCGAGCACGGCGCGATGACCGCGGCGGTGTACTCGACGTCCGAGCAGGTGCTGGACGCCGCCCGCGAGGCGGCCGCCGACGCCGGGGTCGCGCTGAGCGAGAACCTCACCGGTCAGGTGTTCGTCAACCAGACCGCCGCCTTCAGCGACTTCCACGGCACGGGCGCCAACCCGGCCGCCAACGCCGCCTACACCGACGGCGCCTTCGTGGCCAACCGCTTCCGCATCATCACCGCGCGCCGCCACGCCTGACCCGCGCCGCGGGAATGGCGCGGGGCAACGCCGCAGCATTCCTAGTGACTCTGGGGCGCCCCGCGCCATTCGCGGAATGCAGTAACGCGCCCCGGACGCCGGAACCTGCCGGACGCCGGAACCTGCCGGACGCCGGAACCTGCCGGACGCCGGAACGCCGCCGACGCCGGCCGCGTCAGTCGCGGGCGTCGGGCAGGATCGCGTTCAGCACCAGGCTGACGAAGGTCACCACGAGCGCGGCGAACACGGCGGTCGGCCAGAACTGGTCGATCGACAGCGTGAGCGGCGTGTGGCTCGACACCCACGCGGTCAGCTCGAGCATCAGGGCGTTGACCACGAAGGTCAGCAGGCCCAGCGTGAGCACGTAGAACGGGAAGGCCAGCACCTTCACCACCGGCTTCACCACGGCGTTGATCAGGCCGAAGATGGCGCCGATCACCAGGTAGGTGATCACCGTGCCCGTGGTGGAGTCTGCGGGGCCGCTCACCGAGACGCCCGTGACCACCAGCGTGGCCACCCAAATGGCCAGCGCGTTCACCAGCACCTTGATCGCGAACGACTTCATGGCGCTCAGTCTGGCACCCGGGCACGGCAACGGGCCGGAAGATCAAGTCTTCCGGCCCGCTGCCGTCGTCCAGCGTCAGGTCACCGCGTGGAGGCGACCCGCACCTTCATCGAGGTGCCCTTCTGCTTCAGCACCGAGATCTGGACGCCGGCGTTCGGCACCTTGACCCCGACGCCCGGGATGGCGGCGTCCCAGTACGACCGGCGGTCGTCGAACGTCGGGACGGCCTTCTGTCCCCGGATGTAGCTGGGCTGGTCGGCCACGTGCAGGGTGAACGAGTCAGCCTTCATCCGCGAGAACGGCGCGTCGTAGACCTGCACCCGCGAGCGCCACGGCTGGCCGTCGATCCGGTAGATCGGCGCTGGGTGGGCGTCGATCGGCAGGATCAGGCCCTCACCGGGGTGCTGGCTGGTGTTGTTGTCGGACTGCGAGGTGTCCCAGTAGGTCACGAGCAGACCCTGCTGGTACGAGAAGTGCTCGACGTAGTCCGGCTTGCTGGCGAACCCGAAGTTGTACGGCCCCGACTTCAGCCACCGGTCGTACGAGACGTACGAGCGGTTGGAGGCGATGTAGTAGTTCGGGTAGTCCTTCGTGACGCTCTGGCCGACCCGCGAGAAGCCGGTGGCCGTCCAGGCTGGGTCGGCCGTCTCGGCGCCGTCGGTGAAGACCGTGCTGCCCCCCGAGGTCAGCGCGATGTCGTCGGCGAAGAAGCCGCTGTAGCCCAGGTCGGGATCGTTCCCCTGCGCGGCGCCGTCGGTCTGGTAGCGCAGCCGCAGCTGCACCGTCTTGCCGGCGTAGGCCGACAGGTCGAACGTCGCCGGGACGTAGCTCGCCTGCACCCCGTCGATGCCGTTGTGCTCCGCCGGCTGGGTGATCGAGCCGGGCACGGCGACCCAGCCGCTGCCGTCGTCGACCTCGACGTAGGCGTAGTCACAGGCATCAGGTCCGCAGTCCTCGATGTTCCAGCGGGCCTGCATCGACAGCGTCGAGGTGCCCTGCGCCAGGGTGACGGTGCGGGTCAGGGTGTTGTTGAGGTCGTCGCCCTGGCCGCTGAACCACTGCTGGCTACCGGACGCCGGGGCGCCCAGCTCGGTCGTCACCTGCTTGGCCGGCAGCGGGACCACCAGGCCCTGCGCCTTCTTCGAGTTGTACTCGTGCGGACCGAGATCGAGGGTGCGCTTGGTCCCGGCGGGGACGATCTCGTAGTCGAGCCAGCCGAGCTGCAGCTTGTCCCACGAGCCGAGGTCGCCCGGCTTCTCGCCCAGCGCCTCGCCGGGTGCGTTGAGCCGGCTCTGCGCCATCAGGGTCCAGTACTCCACGCCGTTCTGGCCGCCGGCGGTGTCGTAGTGGTCGGGCAGGCCGAGGTCGTGGCCGTACTCGTGCGTGAACACGCTGAGGCCGCCGTTCTCGGGCTGGATCGTGTAGTCGCCCACCCACAGGCCGGTGTCGCCGACCTGGGTGCCGCCGAGCAGGTTGTCGGCCGGGCCGGTGCGTCCCTGGCCGGTGTAGTACGCATACCAGCGGTGGCTCCAGATGGCGTCCTCACCCTGCTGCGGGTCGCCGTCGGCCTGGTCGCCGCCGGCGTGCACGATCTGGAAGTGGTCGATGTAGCCGTCCGGCTCGTTGAAGTTGCCGTTGTGGTTGTAGTCGTAGCGGTCCCACTGGTCGAACGACTTCAGGTCTGCGGTGATCTCGGCCTTGGTGCGACCGGCGGCCTCCTGGTCGGCGACCCACTGGTTGACGGCGTCCGCGACGAGCGCCCAGGTGTTGGAGCAGACGTTGCCACCGCACGGGTAGCCGTTGCTGCGGCCGTACCGGGCCTCGTTGTAGCGGACCTTGACCCAGTCGGTGACCTCGCCGTTGACCGTGTAGCGGCCGGACGACTGCTTGTCGTAGTACGACGCCAGCGAGTTCTCACCCTTGCCGAAGTACAGGTCCTGGTAGTGGGCCTGGTCGTAGTCCGGCTGCCAGACCGTGGTGTTGTCGGTCGCGCGGTCGGGCTCGGGGATCTTGTTGTGCAGCGGGCCCTGGAAGGTGGTCGGCCCGGGGATCGAAGGCGCCTGGTCCTTGTCGGGGTAACTGGGGTGGCGTTCGTCGCCGAACTCGGCGAGGACGACGAAGATCCGGTCGGTCTTCTCGCGGGCGAGCTCGACGTACTGGTCGCGCTTAGGTGCCTTCGTGCGAGCGTTGCCGCCCTTGGCGGTGGCGTCGGCGGTGCGGCCGACCTTCACGACCGTGCTGCCGTTCTTGGTCACCGGCTTGGCCTCGCCGGAGATCACGTCGGTGAGGGCCGCCTCGCGCAGGTCGCGGCGCTTGGACTCGAGCGGGTTGGTGAGCTCGTCGGACGCCAGGCTCTGGCTCTTGGCCTGAGACGGTGACGGGTGGTTCGTGGTGGGTGCGGCTGAAGCGGGCGCCAGACCGAAGGCGGCGCCGGCGCCGGCCGCGAGCACGAGGCTCACGACCCCCGCGGTGACCTTTCGCACGGATGGTCTCCAATTCGTGGTGCAGACAGATGGGCACGAAAGCCGCGAACCAGCAGAGAACCGATCAGATCCCCCCGTAGCGGCGCCGCCACCGTAAGCGCCGCCACCGACACCTGAAAAGGGGCTGAGGGCAGAAAGTTCGCGATCGTGACCTGTCGGGCGACGGAGCAGGCCTGTGGACGGCGCCGACGGGTCGCGCCGTCCGCGCCCTAAGGTGGCGCCATGACTGAGCACGACGTCCCGGTGCACCTGCGGCCCACGCTCGACGCGATCCCGGCCTACGTGCCTGGCAAGCCGGCCCCGGCGCAGGCCGGCCGCACCACCTACAAGCTGTCGTCGAACGAGAACCCCTACCCGCCGCTGCCGGCTGTCCAGGCCGTCGTCGAGCAGGCCGCCGCCTCGATGAACCGCTATCCCGACATGTTCGCCACCGGGTTGGTGCAGGCGATCGCCGACCACCTCGGGGTGCCGGCGGAGTCCGTCGTCACCGGCACGGGCAGCGTCGGGGTGCTGGGCCAGATCGTCGCCGCCACCTGCGGCGATGGCGACGAGGTGGTGTTCGCCTGGCGCTCGTTCGAGGCCTACCCGATCGTGGCGCAGGCTGCGGGTGCGGTGCCGGTGATGGTGCCGCTCACGGCGGACGCACGCCACGACCTCGCCGCGATGGCTGACGCCGTCACGGATCGCACCCGCCTGGTGCTCGTCTGCACGCCCAACAACCCCACGGGTCCAGTGGTCCACGCCGACGAGCTCGAGGCGTTCCTCGACCGGGTACCGCGCGATGTGCTCGTGGTGATCGACGAGGCGTACGTCGAGTTCGTCCGTGACCCGAAGGCGCCGGACGCGCTGTCCGTGCACCGGCGGCGCCCCAACGTCGCCGTGCTGCGCACCTTCTCCAAGGCCTACGGGCTGGCCGGTCTTCGCGTCGGCTTCGCGGTCGCCAACCCGCAGGTCGCTCAGGCGCTGCGCAAGACGGCGGTGCCGTTCGGCGTCTCGGGCATCGCGCAGGAGGCAGCGGTGGCCTCGCTTGCCTCGTCCGGCGAGCTGGCCGAGCGGGTCGAGGCGCTGGTCGCAGAGCGGGCGCGGGTCATCGAGGCCCTCGTCGAGCAGGGGTGGCAGCTTCCGCAGAGCCAGGCCAACTTCGTCTGGTTCCCGCTCGGCGACCAGACGCCCGCGTTCGCCGCCGCGTGCGACGAAGCAGGTCTCGTCGTCCGCCCGTACGGCACGGACGGCGTGCGGGCGACGATCGGCGAGGTCGAGGGAAACGACCGGTTGATCGAGGTCGCGAGGCGGTTCCGAACTCAGATGGAGTAATCCCCGAACGGGCTAAAGGTTCTCGAAGGAGTTGCCGACGTAGTGCTGTCGGGTCATCTTGGGACTAGTCCGAACGGGGCATATGCGGCGTCAGCCGCAGCCTCTAGGCTAGTCCTGGGGGAATCACTCGCTGCGTATGTTCAGTAGCATTGCGTTAAGGTTCAGCACGTGGTGACAGAGTGTCACCGCGTCCGACACGCCACCGGGGGCGATCGTCATGACCGCAGCGACGAGTTCGTCGCAGACGCGCGCGAGCGCGGTCCTGCGCATGCGCTCCAGCGGTCCCGCAGCGGCTATCGCTGCGGTGTCCTCCCTGGCCCTCGTCGGAGCGGCCATGGCCGGCTTCGGCCCCTCACCGTTCGCGACGTCCGCCCGCTCCGGCGACGTCCCGCGGGTCTTCGGCGAGAGTGCGCTCGACCTGGACTCCCCGTCGTCCGCCCCGACGACCCGCGGCGTTAAGGGTACCGGCGCCCTGACCGGCGGGGCCGGCTCCGGCTCCTTCGGCGGCTCCGGTGGCCTCGGCGGCCCGGGCATCGCCGTCGTCCCGCTCGTGCCCCTCTCGACGCCCACCGCGACGTCCATCCCGACTTCGGCCCCTCCGACGACGCGTCCGCGGCCTACAGCGTCGCCGCCCTCTGCGACGTCAACCCCTCCGCCGTCAACGCGTCCGCCCTCAACGCGTCCGCCCCAGGGCTCGAAGCCGCCGACGACTGATCACACGCCGACGCCGTCAGAGACCACGCCTCCGACGCCTCCGCCGGTGAAGTTCGTCGTGAAGTTCACCGAGAGCCAGGTCAAGAAGGCCAGCCGGGCCGTCCAGCACACCGTCAAGGACAGCCTGCTCGACGTCGCCGGAGAAGACCGCACGGCGCGCACGGAGGTCGGCCAGGTCGACCGCGCCCTGCGCGATGCCCCCGCGCTCGCCACCGCCGTCCAGACCGCCATGGAGGAGGCCGGGCAGACTTCGTTCGACGACGCGTCCACCGCGTCCAAGCACGGCGCCTCCAAGGACGAGATCAAAGAGGTCGCCCGCGAGTCCTTCTCCGCGGCGCTGCCGGACGAGCTCCAGAAGGAGGTCCCGGCCGTCGTCACGCTGGCCGTGAACACCTTCGCCCCGAGCGTGAAGGACAACCCGAAGGTTGGCGAGGCGGTGAGTGGCGCCACCCAGGAGGCGTCCGGCGACGTCGCCGAGCAGTCCCGGAACACGGTGGCCGACCAGGTCACCACCGAGGTGACCAACCCGACTCCCACGCCCAGCCCCAGCCAGACGAGCGACGGCAGCTCGACGCCGTCCCCGACGACCCCGTCGACCGGCGATGACAGCTCCGGCACGGCGTCTCCCACGTCCGCGCCCACTGCCTCGCCGACCACGGCGCCCTCTGGTGACACGAGCACCAGCTCCGCGACGACCTCCGGCTCCGCCACGACCTCCGCCACGACGTCTGGCCCCGCCACGACCTCCGCCACGACCACGTCGGCGCCGAGCGACAAGGGCGCGGCCAGCGACTCAGCGTCGCCCACCCAGTCCGCCCAGGCCTCGGCCTCCACAGACACCCAGGCCGCCGCTCCCGACGGCGACTCCAAGAAGACCAGCGCCGACACCGCCGGCCAGCCGGCCACCGCCTCGACCAACACGTCGCAGGACGCCGCCGGACGGCGCACGCCGCCCCGCCGGGGCGAGGGCGCCGGTGCCCGTGACTCGGCCCGACCGCCCCGCCGCGAGCGCCGTCGGCCCCTCGTCGACGCGAACGACGCGGACGACGACCAGACCGCCGCTGCCCGCCCCGCCCGTGGTCGTCACGCCCGGGGACGTCTCGACAGCGGCCGGCACCGCGCCTGAGCGCACCGCGCTCCGCCGCCTGCCCGGCCGCAGTTCGCAGGCTCCCTACCGGGCCGGGTACCTTGTCACCTGAGCAGTCGTGACGCGCACCACAGGTGCACACGGGTGCGCCCGACGTCCGGCCGGCTCACCCGCCCGCCCGACTGCGGGTCCATGGGTCAGCTCCCGCTGCGGGTCACCCCCGTGCCGGGTCGACGAAGGAGAACCACGTGACCGACAGCGTCGTCGGGAGCGAGGTCGGCGTCAGCACCACTGACGGCGGCCCCGACCTCGTCCAGCTGCTCACCGCTGATGGTGAGCGCGTCGAGCACCCCGAGTACTCGCCGTACGTGGCGCATCTGCAGGCCGAAGACCTGCGCGCCCTCTACCGCGACCTGGTGCTGGTGCGCCGCGTCGACGCCGAAGCAACCGCCCTGCAGCGCCAGGGCGAGCTCGGCATCTGGGCCAGCCTGCTCGGCCAGGAGGCCGCCCAGGTGGGCTCCGGTCGCGCGATGGCGCCGCAGGACTACGCCTTCCCCACCTACCGCGAGCACGGTGTCGCCTGGTGCCGTGGCGTCGACCCGCTCAACCTGCTCGGCCTGTTCCGCGGCGTCAACCACGGCGGGTGGGACCCGAACGAGAAGAACTTCCACCTGTACACGATCGTCATCGGTGCCCAGACGCTGCACGCGACCGGATATGCGATGGGCATCCAGCGCGACCACGCGGTCGGCAGCGGCGAGCCCGGTCGCGACGCGGCGGTCATCGCCTACTTCGGCGACGGCGCCACCTCCCAGGGCGACGTCAACGAAGCCTTCGTGTTCGCGGCCGTACAGAACGCGCCCGTCGTGTTCTTCTGCCAGAACAACCAGTGGGCGATCAGCGAGCCGAGTGAGCGCCAGACCCGCATCCCGCTCTACCAGCGCGCGGCCGGCTTCGGCTTCCCCGGCGTGCGGGTCGACGGCAACGACGTCCTGGCCGTGTACGCGGTCACCAAGGCGGCCCTCGACAACGCGCGCCAGGGCGGTGGACCCACCTTCATCGAGGCCTTCACCTACCGGATGGGCGCGCACACCACGTCCGACGACCCGACCCGCTACCGCGTCTCGGCCGAGGTCGAGGTGTGGAAGGAGCGCGACCCGATCAGCCGACTCAAGGCGCACCTGGTCGCGAACGGCCTGGCCGACGACGACTTCTTCACCGCGCTCGACACCGAGAGCGACGAGCTCGCGGCGCACGTGCGGCAGGGTTGCCTCGACCTGCCCGACCCCGAGCCGATGTCGATGTTCGACCACGTCTACGTCGACGAGCACCCGCTGGTCGAGCAGGAGCGGGCCGAGTTCGCGACGTACCTCGAGTCGTTCGCCGACGCCGGTCACGGCGCCGAGGGAGGTCACTGAGATGGCGCAGATCAGCCTGGCGAAGGGCATCAACACCGGCCTGCGGGCGGCCATGGAGGCCGACCCCAAGGTCCTCATCATGGGCGAGGACATCGGCAAGCTCGGCGGCGTGTTCCGCGTCACCGACGGCTTGCAGAAGGACTTCGGCGAAGACCGGGTCATCGACGCACCGCTGGCCGAGTCCGGCATCATCGGCACCGCCATCGGCATGGCCCTGCGTGGCTACCGGCCGGTGTGCGAGATCCAGTTCGACGGCTTCGTCTACCCGGCGTTCGACCAGATCGTCTCGCAGCTGGCCAAGATGCGGGCCCGCTCGCTCGGCGCCGTGAAGCTGCCGGTCGTCGTCCGGATCCCGGTCGGTGGCGGCATCGGTGCGGTCGAGCACCACAGCGAGTCCAACGAGGCGTACTTCGCGCACACCGCGGGGCTGCGCGTCGTGTGTTGCGCCGACCCGGTCGACGCGCACTTCATGATCCAGCAGGCGATCGCCAGCGACGACCCGGTGATCTTCTACGAGCCGAAGCGCCGCTACTGGGAGAAGGGCGACCTGCCCGACGGGCTGACGCTCGCCGACGCCCGACCGCTGCACCAGGCCAAGATCGTCCGCGAGGGCGATCACGTCACCGTGGCCGCGTACGGGCCGATGGTGAAGACCTGCCTCGAAGCCGCCACGGCGGCCGCCGAGGAAGGCCGCAGCCTTGAGGTCATCGACCTGCGCACGCTCTCACCGCTGGACGTCGACACTCTGGCCGCGTCGGTCGAGAAGACCGGCCGGCTCGTCGTCGTCCACGAGGCCTCGACCTTCCTCGGCATGGGTGCCGAGGTGTCGGCGCGGCTCACCGAGCGGTGCTTCTACCACCTCGAGGCTCCGGTACTGCGGGTCGGTGGGTTCAACCTGCCCTACCCGCCGAGCAAGCTCGAGGAAGAGTTCCTGCCCGATCTCGACCGCGTGCTCGACGCCGTCGACCGCTCGCTCGCGTACTGAGGAAAGGGGAGAACGTGCCTGACCTGAAGCAGTTCCGCCTGCCCGACGTAGGTGAGGGCCTCACCGAGGCCGAGATCGTGACCTGGAAGGTCAAGCCAGGCGACACGGTCAAGACCAACGACATCATCGTCGAGATCGAGACCGCCAAGTCGCTCGTCGAGCTGCCCACGCCGTTCGCCGGCGTCGTCAGCGAGCTCCTGGTGCCCGAGGGACAGACCGTCGACGTCGGTACGCCGATCATCACGGTCGACGTCGACCCCAGCGGCGCGGCCGGCGGCGGGTCCGCAGGTGGCGGTACGGGCACCACCGAGGAGCCCCCTGGCGCGGTCGCGGGCGCGACCGACGTCGAGACCGCACCCGAGGAGGGCGCGGTCGAGCCCGGCCTGATCGGCGGCCCGGCACCGGGCGGCCGCACCTCGGTGCTCGTCGGCTACGGGCCTCGGACGACGTCCGCCGTCCGTCGCCCTCGCAAGGCCAACGTCGACTCGTTCGCCGAGGAGGGCGTCAAGCCCGTCCGGCACGGCGGCTACGAGCTCGGCCGGATGGTCGAGCAGGAGATGACCGAGAAGGCCGAGCAGCCGCACCCGGAGCCGCACCGCGCTCCGCACGGCGACCTGCCCGGCCACCTCGGCCACGACGAGCAGCCGCGCCGGCACGGCAAGGCGCTCGCCAAGCCGCCGGTGCGCAAGCTCGCCCGCGACCTCGGCGTCGACATCGCGAGCGTCGCGGCGTCCGGCCCCGAGGGCACCGTCACCCGTGAGGATGTGCAGGCGCACGCCGACGGAGCCGTTGCGCCGCAAGAGGTTTCGGGCGGCGCGGCCACGCGTCGACCGACGTACGCCCCGGGCGAGCGCGAGACGCGCGTGCCGATCAAGGGCGTGCGCAAGATGACGGCACAGGCGATGGTGGCGTCGGCGTTCACCGCTCCGCACGTCACCGAGTTCATCACGCTCGACGTCACGCGCACGATGAAGCTGGTCGAGCGTCTGCGCGAGCACCGCGAGTTCCGCGACGTGAAGGTCTCGCCGCTGCTCGTGGTGGCCAAGGCCATGCTCATCGCGGCCAAGCGCAACCCCGAGATCAACGCGGCGTGGGACGAGCAGGCGCAGGAGATCGTGGTCAAGCACTACGTCAACCTGGGCATCGCCGCCGCCACCCCGCGCGGGCTGGTCGTGCCGAACATCAAGGACGCCCACGCGATGTCGTTGCGCGAGCTGGCCGACGCACTCGCGTCGCTCACCGCAGTTGCCCGTGAGGGTCGCACCCAGCCGGCCGACATGGCAGGCGGCACGATGTCGATCACCAACGTCGGCGTCTTCGGCGTCGACACCGGGACGCCGATCCTCAACCCCGGCGAGGCCGCGATCCTGTGCTTCGGCGCGGTCAAGCCGATGCCGTGGGTGCACAAGGGCAAGGTGAAGCCGCGCCTGGTGACGACGCTGGGGCTCAGCTTCGACCACCGCCTCGTCGACGGCGACCTCGGCAGCCGGTTCATCGCGGACGTCGCCGCCGTGCTCGAGCGGCCGGAGCAGGCGCTCGTCTGGGCCTGAGTCAGCAACGGCGGTCGTCGAACGCCGCGAACACAGAGAAGTGGGGCACCGGACCGACGTCCGGTGCCCCACTTCTCTGCGTTCGGTGTGACGTCAGGGGGCAGATCGCGTGGCGAGCGCGGCTCGCACCCGCGCCACGGTGTCGGCCGGTGTGCGGAAGACGTCGTCGGCGATGACCTCGATCACCCACCAGCCGCGGTCTTCGAGCAGCCGCCGGCGGCTCTTGTCATGGCGCCACTGGCGGCGGTCGGTGCGGTGGTGATCGCCCTCGTACTCGATCGCGATGCGGTACTCGGGGTAGCTCAGGTCCGGCCGGGCAATCCATTCGCCCTTCTCGACGACGTCGCGGTTGGCGCACGGCCTCGGCAGTCCGGAACGCATCAGCAGCAGCCGCAGTCGGGTCTCCATCGGGGAGTCCGAGCGCGGATCGAGCAGGGGCAGGCTCGCGGTCAGCCGCCGCACCCCGCGACGACCGACGCTCGCCCCGACGACGGCCCGCAGCGCTGCTGCGTCGGCCCAACCGTGCCGCAGCAGCGCATCACCGGCGATCACCAGGTCGTCGACGTCCAGCAGCGTCGCCAGCGCGGCCCAGGTGTGCTCCGCTGGCGACACCGGCAAGCCGGCCACGCACGCCGGTGCTGCACCGCCCGGCAGCGGTCGGTGCAGCGCGATGCCGCGGTGGCGCAGCCCGGGGACGGCGGTGGTGACGTCCAGCGGCTCGTGGCGCCAGTCACCGGGAACTGGGATCGAGCGCAGGCGAGCCGCCGTGCGGCGGCTGAACACGGCGTCCGGCGGCAGCACGAGCGACGCCGCCCGGCATCGCAGGTCGAGCGTGTCGGGCAGTGCAGCCGGCACGCGCACCCCGCGGTACGGGGCGCGCAGCCGAGCGCCCCGCAGGACGTCGCGGCCGAGCCCGCGACCGAGCGCCTCCGCCACGGTGAACGGACGGCGCGCCAGGTCGACCGGCAGCGGCAGGGGCGCGGGCACGCCGGCCAGCCTGCAGGATCTGCCGCGTCGCCCGCTGGCGTCGTCCACAGGGATCCCCGAGAACAGAGAAGTGGGGCACCGGACCGACGTCCGGTGCCCCACTTCTCTGCGTTCGGCGCGGGCCGAGCGCGCAGCCGGGTCAGAGGCCGGTGGCCTCCGCGGCCGCGGCCCGCTCGGCCTCGGCCGCCCGCTCGCCAGCCGCGGCCTGCAGCCCGGACTGGGTCCGCAGCTCGACCTGCGGCAGGAAGATCACCACGATCAGCCCGATCAGCACCGCCCCCGCGGCGCTCAGGAACACCAGGTCCATCGACTGCGCGAAGCCCACCAGGAACGGGTGCGCGAGCCGCTCGTCGATCTGGTTGATGAAGCTCGAGTCGTTGAGCGACTGACCGGTGCCGAGCGTTCCCGCCTTGATCTGCCGGGCCACGTCGGCGTTCTTCGGGTCGGCCAGCGCCGCCTGGAAGTCCTTCGTGCCCGACGCCACCTTGAAGGCTCCGGCGATCTTGCCCGGCAGCGAGCTGAACAGGATCGACAGGAAGATCGCGACGCCCAGGGTGCCGCCGATCTGCCGGAAGAACGTCGCGGACGCCGTCGCGACGCCGATGTCACGCGGCGGCACCGCGTTCTGGATGGCGAGGATCAGGGGCTGCATGTTGTTGCCGAGGCCGTAGCCGAAGACGAACATCACGATCATGGTCTGCCACAGGGGAGTGTCGGCGTTGATCTGGCTGAACGCCAGCAGCGCCACCAGCATCAGCGAGGCGCCGATCACCGGGAACACCTTGTAGCGGCCGGTGCGCGAGATGAGCTGGCCCGACACGATCGATGCGCTCATCAGACCCACCGTCAGCGGCAGCAGCTGCAGGCCGGCGACGGTCGGGGACGCGCCCTTGACGATCTGCAGGTACAGCGGCAGCACGGAGATCCCGCCGAACATGCCCATGCCGATGATGATGTTGGTGACGGTGCTGATCGAGACCGTGCGGTCCTTGAACAGTCGCAGCGGGATCAGCGCCTCGTCGCCCATCGCCCGCTCGGCCAGCACGAACGCGATCAGCCCGGCCACGCCCACCACGTAGCAGGAGATCGACCGGCCCGAGCCCCAGCCCCAGGTGCGACCCTGCTCGGCCACGGTGAGCAGCGGCACGAGGCCGACGGCCAGCGCGGCCGCGCCCTTCCAGTCGATGCGGTGCAGCAGCGGGTGGTGCTTGATGTTGAGCGTGTGGTTGACGACGTACAGCGCGGCGATGCCGATCGGCACGTTGACCAGGAAGACCCAGCGCCAGCCGGTGATGCCGATGATCGAGCCGGTGCCGGCGAAGAAGCCACCGACGACCGGGCCGAGGACGCTCGACGTCCCGAACACCGCGAGGAAGTAGCCCTGGTACTTGGCGCGCTCCCGCGGCGGCACGATGTCGCCGATGATGGCCAGCGCCAGCGAGAACAGCCCGCCGGCGCCGATCCCCTGCACCGCACGGAAGCCGGCCAGCATGTACATGGAGGTCGAGAACGTACAGAGCAGCGAGCCGATGACGAAGATCGAGATCGCGGCGATGAACAGCGGCTTGCGGCCGTAGATGTCCGACAGCTTGCCGTAGAGCGGCGTCGCGATCGTCGAGGTGATCAGGTACGCCGTCGTCACCCACGCCTGCACCGACAACCCGTTGAGGTCGTCGGCGATGGTGCGGATGGCGGTCGCGACGATGGTCTGGTCGAGGGCGGCGAGGAACATGCCCATCAGCAGGCCGGTGAGGATGGTGAGGATCTGCCGGTGGGTCAAGCCGCCGTCGGAGTCGACGGTCGCCCGCGCGGTGGACGCCGTGGCGTCGCTGGTCATGAGGTCTCCTGTGCGTCGAGGTTCTGCAGCAAGCGGGGGCGGTGGCGCTCGAGGTCGGTGGTGAAGCGGTCGATCAGGCTGGCGAGCGTGCGGACGTCGGCGACGTCCCAGTCGTCGAGGACGCTCGCGAAGAGGGCGTCGCGCTCGTCGCGCATCTGCTCGAACAGCTCGTTCCCCTTGGCGGAGGCGACCAGCTGGACGGCGCGGCCGTCGTCCGGGTCGGGACGTCGCTCGACCAGCCCGTGCTCGACCAGCGAGGCGACCTGGCGGCTGATCGTGGACGGGTCGGCGCAGACAAGCTCGGCGAGGGCGTTCGAGCGCATCGCGCCGCCCTTGACCAGGTGGAACAGGACGACGTACGACGACCACTCGACGCCCGGCTTGGCGCGTGCCGTGACGTGCGCGCGGAGCGCACCGATCTGGCGGGTCAGCCGGATGACCTGGGTGCTGAGCTCGGCCGCAGCAGGGGCGACACTGGTCACGGAGGATCTCCCGGGAAGCAGGGAACATAGTTGCTTGATACAAGCAACTGGGACACTGTGCACCCTTGCTCCCGGCCATGGCAAATCCGTTTCCGGTCAGCCACCTACCCTGGTGGTCATGGCCTCCCCCGTCGCCCCGCTGCGCCCCGCCGGGGCCGCGGCCGCGGGTGGCGGTCTGGTCGGCGCGGCCCTCCTGTCGCTCGTGCTCGGCCTGGTGCTCACCGGCGCCGCGGCGTCGACCGTGGTGGCCGACCCCGGGGCCTTCACCCGCTGGGGTCTACCGCTCGCCCGCGTGGTCGCCGACATCTCCGCCTGCCTCACCATCGGCCTGCTGGTGCTGGCCGCCGTGGTGCTCCCGTCGACGACGGTCCGCCGGCGCGGCCAGGGACGGTCGGCGGGCGGGTCGCCCGAGATCGACGGGCTGACGCTCCAGGTGGTGCGCCTCGGTGGCGCGTTCGCGGTGCTCTGGGCCGTGGCCGGTGCCGTCGTCCTGGTGCTCAGCTACGCGCGGCTGTCCGGGGTGGCGCCCGGCGCGCCCGGCTTCGCCGACCAGCTCGGCCGGTTCATCACCGAGATCGACGTGCTGCGCTCGCTGCTGATCAGCTCGCTGGTGGTCGGGGTCGTCGCCACCGGCGCCGTGGTCGCCACCCGGCAGGCCACCGTCGGCTGGATGGCGCTGCTGTCGGTGGGGGCGCTGCTGCCCGTGGCGCTCACCGGCCATGCCGCGGGGTCGCTCGACCACGAGCTCGCCGTCGACAGCCTGGCCGCGCACCTGATCGGGGTGACGGTCTGGGTCGGCGGCCTGGCCGCGCTGCTGGTGGTGCGAGGTCGGTTGGGGCCGAGCCTGCCGGACGTCGTCCGCCGGTACTCCACGCTCGCGCTCTGGTGCTTCGCCCTGGTGGCCGGATCGGGCATCGTGAACGCAGCCCTGCGCCTGGGCGGCTGGAGCGGACTGGCCACGCGCTACGGCGTGCTGGTGCTGGTGAAGGCGTCAGCCCTGGTGCTGCTCGGCGTCGCCGGCGCACTGCATCGGCGCCGCACCGTGGGTCGGCTGGAGGCGGTGAACGCCGCGGCGGAGCACCAGCGGGCCGCGGGGCAGCGGGCGTTCTGGCGGCTCGCCACCGGCGAGCTGGTGGTCATGGGGATCGCGATCGGTGCCGCAGTGGCCCTGGCCAACAGCGCGCCGCCGCGGCTCGAGGAGGCGACGGGCAGCGCGGCCCTGGCCCTCACCGGCTACCCGATGCCGCCGCCGCTGCACCTGGTGACCTGGCTGACCGCCTGGCGGATCGACCTGCTCTGGACGACGGTCGCCGTGGTGCTGCTGGGGTTGTATCTCGCCGGCGCGGTGCGGCTGGCCCGGCGAGGTGACCGCTGGCCGTTGCTGCGCACCCTGCCGTGGGTGGCCGGCTGCCTCGTGCTCGTGTGGGCCACCAGCGGCGCGCCGGGCATCTACGGCCGGGTGCTGTTCAGCGCGCACATGATGGGCCACATGACGATGTCGATGGTGGTGCCGCCGCTGCTCGTGCTCGGCGCCCCGGTGACGCTGGCGCTGCGCTCGCTGACCGCCCGCCGCGACGGCAGCTACGGTCCGCGCGAGTGGCTGCTGGCCGTCGTCCACTCCCGGCTGCTGACGCTGCTGGGTCACCCGCTGATCGCGGCGGGGCTGTTCGCCGGCAGCCTGATCGCGTTCTACTACTCGCCGCTGTTCGCGCTGTCGCTGCGCACGCACACCGGGCACGTGCTGATGCACACGCACTTCCTGCTCGTGGGGTACCTGTTCGCCTCGGTGCTCATCGGCATCGACCCCGGGCCGGCCCGGCCGCCGTACCCGATGCGGCTGCTGCTGCTGTTCGCCACCATGGCGTTCCACGCCTTCTTCGGGGTGGCGCTCATCGAGGGCACCCAGCTGCTCGCGCCCGACGTGCTGGGCGCGCTCGGCCGCACCTGGGGCCGGTCGCCCATTGCCGACCAGCAGTACGGCGGAGCCGTCGCGTGGGGGGTCGGCGAGCTGCCGACGCTGTTGCTCGGGATGGGCATCGCCATCGCGTGGGTGCGCTCGGACGACCGCGAGAGCCGGCGGCACGACCGGCAGGCCGACCGGGACGGCGACGCCGAGCTGGTCGAGTACAACGAGCGGCTGGCGCGGCTGGCGCGCGGGCCGCAGGACGAGGAGGCGCACCGGTGAAGGTCGCAGTCGTTCAGGTCGCCTACGGCGACGGCGAACCGGTGGCGGCGCGCGCCGAACGGGTCGCCGCCCTGGTGCGCGCGCAGGCCGGGCACGACCTCGTCGTCCTGCCAGAGCTGTGGGCCCCCGAAGGGTTCTCGTACCCGCTGTGGGCCGATCGGGCCGAGACCCTCGACGGCCCGACGATCGAGGCCATGCGCGAGGCGGCCCGCTCGGCCGGTGTCGTGCTGCACGCCGGGTCGATCATCGAGCGCGCCGCCGACGGCGCCGACCGCGGCGCCGAGCAGCGCGGCCTCTGGAACACCTCGGTGCTGATCGGGCCGGACGGCGAGCTGCTGGCCACCTACCGCAAGGTGCACCGCTTCGGGTTCGGCGCCGGCGAGCCGCTGCTGCTGGAGGCGGGCGTCGACGTCGTGGCCGTCGATGCGCCGCTCCCGGCGACCGGGGGCGATGACGTCCGGCTGGGCCTGGCCACGTGCTACGACCTGCGCTTCCCGGAGATGTTCCGGCTGCTGCTCGACGCGGGGGCGCGGGTCGTCGTCGTCCCGGCGGCGTGGCCGGCCGCACGCGTCGCCCACTGGACGCTGCTCGGTCAGGCTCGGGCCGTGGAGGATCAGGTCTTCGTCGTCGCCTGCAACACCGGCGGTACGCACGCCGGGCACGCGATGGGTGGCCGTAGCCAGGTGGTCACCCCGACCGGCGAGGTGCTGGCCGAGGCGGGTTGCGGCGAGCAGGTGCTGTCGGTCGAGCTGGACGTCGACGGGCTGGACGACCTGCGTTCGCGCTTCCCGGTGCTCGCGGACCGGCGGCTCTAGGTGACCTTCTATCTCGTGGTGGTGGCGGTTGCGGCGGTGCTGCTTCCGTTCTCGTACAAGCGATCTGGCTCGATGACGCACTACGTCACATTCACCGGCGCGCCGGTGGTCTGGGTGCTGTTGGCGATCGCGGGAGCAGCGGCGGTGATCGTGCACCGCGCCGGCGACCCGACCACCGCGCAGGAGGTCTTCACCGGCGGCCTGATCGGCACCGGCTTCGCCCAGATCGTGCTGCTCCGCCGTGGGCTGGGCGCGTTGTCGAAGCGCGACGACACCCGCCCGCCGACGTCCGCGACGGATGACGACCCAGCGGATGACGACCTAGCGGATGACGACCCAGCGGACGACGACCGACCCCAAGGCTGAGTCGCTCGCCCGCCGAGGCGATGATGGTGCGGTGTCGACGAACGCGGTGTCTCGTGCCCGGGTGCGGGCCCCCGAGCTGGCCGGTCGAGGCTGGCTGAACACCGGCGGCGAAGCGCTGAGCCTGGCCGGGCTGCGCGGCCGCTTCGTGCTGCTCGACTTCTGGACCTTCTGCTGCGTGAACTGCCTGCACGTCCTCGACGAGCTGCGCCCGCTCGAGGAGCGGTACGCCGACGTCCTGGTGACCATCGGCGTGCACTCGCCGAAGTTCGAGCACGAGGCGGACGCCGCGGCGCTGGCCGCAGCGGTGGAGCGCTACGAGGTGCACCACCCGGTGCTGGACGACCCTGAGCTGCTGACCTGGAAGGCCTTCGCGGCGCGGGCCTGGCCGACGCTCACGCTCGTCGACCCGGAGGGCTACGTGGTGGCGCAGCTCTCGGGTGAGGGCCACGCGCACGGGCTCGGCGTGCTCCTAGACGAGCTGGTCGTCGAGCACGAGGCCAAGGGCACCCTGCACCGCGGCGACGGTCCCTACGTGCCGCCGGCGCCGACGTCCACGGCGTTGCGCTTCCCGGGCAAGGTGCTGGCGCTTCCCGGCGGCTACCTCGTGAGCGACACCGCGCACCACCAGCTGGTCGAGCTCGAGCCTGACCTGGTCACCGAGCGGCGTCGGTTCGGTGACGGTGAGCGCGGGCTGGCCGACGGTGCGGCGCACACCGCGCGGTTCAGCGAGCCACAGGGGCTGGCTCTGCTGCCCGCTGACGTCGCCGAGCGTGTCGGGTATGACGTGGTCGTGGCTGACACGGTTAACCACGTGCTGCGTGGGCTGCGGCTCGCCGACGGCGTCGTGTCGACGGTGGCCGGCACTGGTCGCCAGCTGCGGTTGCGCTCAGGGGCCGGACCCGCTGTGGCACAAGCCCTTTCGTCACCGTGGGACGTCGCCTGGTTCGACGACGCCGTGGCCGTCGCCATGGCTGGGACGCACCAGCTCTGGCGGTTCGACCCGGTCGAGGGCAGTGTCGAGGTGCTGGCCGGCACCAGCGCGGAGGGCATCCGGGACGGCGCGGCGCACCATGCGTGGTTCGCCCAGCCGTCAGGGCTGGCGGCCTCGATCGACGGTTCGCTGCTGTGGGTGGCGGACGCCGAGACCTCGGCTTTGCGGCACGTGGGCACGGCGCCCGATGAGCCCGCGCTGGAGGGCGCTCGGCACGAGGTGCTGACCGACGTCGGCACCGGGCTGTTCGACTTCGGCCACGTCGACGGGCCGGCGGCCGACGCGCTGCTGCAGCACCCCCTCGGGGTCACGCTGCTGCCCGACGGCTCAGTCGCGATCTGCGACACGTACAACGGCGCGATGCGGCGATTCGACCCGGCCACTGGCGTCGTCTCGACCCTGGCCAGCGGGCTCGCCGAGCCCAGCGGGGCGGCCGTCGAGCTCACCCCGGACGCCGATCCGGTGCTCGTCGTCGTCGAGTCGGCAGCGCACCGGCTCACCCGGGTGGCGATCCCGGCCCAGGCGCAGCGGGTGGACGCCGGTGCCCGTCGTACCCAGCGGCCGCCCACCGAGCTGGCACCCGGCAACCTGACGCTGACCGTGAGCTTCGTGCCGCCGACCGGTCAGAAGCTCGACCACCGCTGGGGGGACCCGACCCGGCTCGAGGTGAGCTCGACGCCGCCCGGCCTGCTGGGCGATGGCGCGGGGGTGCAGCGCGGGCTGACCCGTGCCCTGCGACTGGCGGGCGACGGGCCGGGCGAGGGCGTGCTGCACGTGAGCGTGCAGGCGGCCGCGTGCGACGGCGATCCGGAGACCGGCGAGCCCGCGGAGCACGCCGCCTGTCACCTCTACCAGCAGGACTGGGGGATCCCGGTGCGCGTGCGGGCGGGCGCGGCGTCCGAGCTCGTGCTCGACCTCCGCGGCACCTGACCCCGCCGCTCTTTCCGCACCTTTCCGGATATCTGCGGTCTCGGGCCCAACCTCGACCACAGAATTCCGGAAAGGTGCGGAATGGGGGTGAGGCCCGGGGGCACCCGAACGGCGGAAGGGGGGCGGGTTTCGGGATGCGGGCGGGCGGCGGGTCCAGCACACTCGGGGCGCAGAGCCGCCGCCCGGTGGCCGCATTGGAGGGACGACCCATGGGTATCGGTGCAGGGATCTTCCTGCTCGTCATCGGCGGCATCCTGGCCTTCGGGGTCCAGGACCGGCTGAGCGACTTCGACCTGACCGCGATCGGGTACATCTGCATGGGGGCCGGTGTACTGGCCATCATCCTGGCGCTCGTCATGAACCAGCAGCGCGCCAACACCTCCCACCAGACCGTCGTGGAGCACCGCGACACCGCTCTTCCCCCGGACGAGCGGATCTGACCGCCGCGCCCCATCCGGCCGGACGACGAGGGGCCGCCACCCGCTGTGGGTGGCGGCCCCTCGTCCTGCCTGGCGTCGGACGGCTCAGAAGGCGTCTTCCGGCACGTCCATCAGCGAGTTGTCGATCGCCTCGGCGATGGCCCGCTCGGCGGCCAGCTTGGGCAGCACGGTGCGGGCGAAGAAGGACGCCGCCGCGACCTTGCCGGTGTAGAACGCCCGGTCGGCCGCCGAGACCTCGCCCTTCAGCGCCGCGCCGGCCACCTCGGCCTGGCGCAGCAGCAGCCAGCCGACCACCAGGTCGCCAGTGGCCAGGAGCAGGCGGGAGGTGTTCTGGCCCACCTTGTAGATGTTCGTGACGTCGCCGTCCTTGCGGGTGTCGGACGACATCAGGGCAGCCACCATGGTGCCGACGATGCCCTGCACGTCCTCGAGGGCCTTGCCCAGCAGCTCGCGCTCGGTGGCCAGGTCGCCCCCACCGCCCTTGGCGAACTCCTGGATCTGGGTCGCGAGGTGCCCGAGGGCCTGTCCCTTGTCGCGGACGATCTTGCGGAAGAAGAAGTCGAGGCCCTGGATCGCGGTGGTGCCCTCGTAGAGGGTGTCGATCTTGGCATCGCGGACGTACTGCTCGACGGGGTAGTCGGCCAGGAAGCCGGAGCCGCCGAACGTCTGCAGCGACTCCGTGCCCAGCAGCACCCAGGCTCGCTCGGAGCCGCAGCCCTTCACGATCGGCAGCAGCAGGTCGTTGACCCGCACGGCCATGTCGGCCGCCGAGCCGTCCTCGAACTGCTCGTTGCCCGCGGCCAGCCCGGCGACGTCGATGGTGTCCTGCTGGCTGGCGGTGAACAGCACGAGCGCCCGCAGCCCCTCGGCGTACGCCTTCTGCAGCATCAACGAACGGCGCACGTCCGGGTGGTGGGTGATGGTGACGCGCGGCGCCGCCTTGTCGGTCATCTGGGTCAGGTCGGCGCCCTGGACGCGCTCCTTGGCGTAGTCCAGCGCGTTGAGGTAGCCGGTGGACAGCGTGGCGATCGCCTTGGTGCCCACCATCATCCGGGCGAACTCGATGATCTTGAACATCTGCGCGATGCCGTCGTGGACCTCGCCGAGGAGGGTGCCGACAGCCGGGATGCCGTCGACCTCGCCGAAGCGCACCTCGCAGGTGGTCGAGACCTTCAGGCCCATCTTGTGCTCGACGTTGGTGACGAACGCCCCGTTGCGCTCGCCCAGCTCGCCGGTGGCGAGGTCGACCTGGAACTTCGGCACGACGAACAGGCTCAGGCCCTTGGTGCCCGGCCCGGCGCCCTCTGGCCGGGCGAGCACGAAGTGCACGACGTTGTCGTAGATGTCGGCCTCGGCGCTGGTGATGAACCGCTTGACGCCGCTGATGTGCCAGGTGCCGTCGGGCTGCTGCACGGCCTTGGTGCGTCCGGCGCCGACGTCGGACCCGGCGTCCGGCTCGGTGAGCACCATCGTGCAGCCCCAGTGCTGGTCGACGAGGTGCTGCGCGAGCTGCTTCTGCTCGTCGGTGCCTAGGCCGTAGAGCACCTTGGCGAAGGCGAAGCCGGCCGAGTACATGTGCACGGCGGGGTTGGATCCCAGCACGAGCTCGGCGAGCGCCCACCGCAGGGACGGCGGGACGACGGTGCCACCCAGCTCGGCGGGGATGTCGGTGCGCCACCACTCGGCGTCCAGGTAGGCGCGGTAGCTCTTCTTGAACGCCTCGGGCAGCGCCACCTCATAGGTCGCGGGGTCGAACTGCGGCGGGTTGCGGTCGGAATCCAGCAGGCTCTCGGCGAGCTCGTGCTCGGCGAGGCGCGCTACCTCGCGCACCATCTCGCGGGCCGTGTCGGAGTCGATCTCGGCGTAGGGACCGGTGCCGAGCAGGTCCTGGCGGCCGAGCACCTCGAAGAGGTTGAACTCGATGTCGCGGACGTTGGACTTGTAGTGGCCCATGGTGTCTGGGTCCTTCCGGCTAGCGTCCCGGCTCCTCGCCGGCCTGCGGGAGGCGGGAAGGTTACCCGCCAGTAACCCATAATGCTACTGGCGGGTAACCCACGCAACCCCTACCGGGAAGTCGCCGCAGGGTGGACCGGGCTCAGCCGGTGCTGCCGGACGACGTGATCTCCCGCTGCCGGTCGCCGGACTCCGCGTCAGGGCCGGTCAGCGAGCTGCCGCGCGCGTGGTCGGTGCTGCCCTGCGCACCGCCTGCCTTCGCCACCTGGATCCGGCGCGGCTTGGCCTCGTCGGCCACCGGCAGGGTCAGCGACAGCACGCCGTCGTCGTAGCTGGCCTCGATCCGGTCGACGTCCAGGCCGGAACCGAGGGTGAGCTGGCGCACGAACGTCCCGATCGGACGCTCCTGGGTGAGCCACTCGACGTCGTCGCCGCGTCGCGAGCGCTCGGCGCGGATGGTCAGCACGCGGCCGTCGATGCCCACGTCGACCGAGCCGGGGTCGACGCCCGGCAGGTCGCACAGCAGCACGTAGTGGTCGCCGGCGCGGAACAGGTCCATGGGCATGGCTCGCATGGCCTGGCCCATGCCGGTCGCCTGGTCGAGCAACCGCGATGCCACCGCGTCGAGGCTGTTGAACGGGTCGAACCGGGTCACCATGGGTACCACCTCCTGAAGGTGCAGGGACGCCGGGCGGGCGCCCGGGCGGCCGCGCGCGAGGAGGCGGAGGTGACGGTCACGCCGTCCTGCACGCGACAACGATGTTTTAGCACTCTCACCCCGAGAGTGCCAAGTGGTGTCTCGCAGGTCAGGGCAGTCGCTTGCGGCGGACCCGGTCGCCTGCGCGAGCGGGGTCGAGGGTGACGGCTGCGCGCAGCTTCGTCGGCCCGACCCGCAGGAGCCCGGACGACGTCGGCAGCGCCCGTAGGCCGCCTCGCCCGCGCAGCGCGTCGCGGGCTCCCGGGGCCAGCCGGTCGTCCATCCAGGCGCATGGAGACGTCTCGCCAGCGGCGGTGAACTCGATCGGTCCGTCACCCGTGTCGAGGGTGAAGATGTTGTGCCGCAACGCGTTCAGGTCGACGCCCCGCACGATGACGTTGCGCCGCGTGAGGCGCGGATCGAGCGCGCCGCGGTCGAGGCCGAGCTCGTCCTCGACCGCCTCGAGGGCCTCGGCGGCGAACAGCGTGACGGCCGAGGCGAGCTTGCTCACCCGGCCGAAGAACCGGTCGCCCCGGATGCCCTGGTCAGCCACCACCTCAACCTGGTCGGGTAGCTGGGTGGGATGCGGACCGCCGCCGTCCGAGGGGTTGCGCGAGTGGAACCAGTAGTTGTGCCCGGGCGAGACGACGAGGGCGACGACCTCGACGTCCACCTCGGTCCCGCTCACTGCTCCAGGGTAGGCGCGGTCGTGGTGGCTACGAGCTCGGCGGCGATCTGTCGCACCTTGACGTTGCGGTGCTGGGACTCGCGGACAAGGACCGCGAACGCCCCATCGGGCCCCACCCCCTGCCGCGCCATGACGATGCCTTTGGCCTGGTCGATCACCGCCCGGGTGACCAGCGCCTCGCGCAGCTGCTCGAGCTCGGTGCGCGCCTGCTCCAGCAGCGGGTGCGGCGCCGTGACGGCCTCGACACGGTGCACGATCGCGGACAGCTCGCCCGCGGAATCCGTGACGGGTGCGCTGACCGCGAGCAACGGCGCCGGCTCGCCACCGTCGTCGGCCGCCCGCTCGTTGAGGGGCGGCAGCCAGACGTGGTCCGGCGTGCCCGACGTCGCGACTCGGCACAGTGAACCCAGCAACGTCTGGGCGGCCTTCTCGTCAGGCACCACGGCAGGTAGCACCTCGGGAAGGTGTCGGCCGACCAGGTCGTGCCGGCCGACCCGGAACGCCTGCAGGTAGGCGGGGTTGGCCGCACGGACGACGAGGTCCGGTGCGAGCACGAGCAAGGCCGACGGGTCGCCGGCGAACACGCTCGCCAGATCGATCTCGGTCACAGCGTCGCTCACCACGCCCTCCCTCGCCGGGCTCCCGAGGTGCGACAGAGTCGGGGAGCCGCAGGTTCACCTACGGGACGGGCCGGTTGCTTGAGCCACGCGGGGCACATCTTACGGACGCCACCCGCGCGGTTGGCGTCGAGGTCACGGCTCGGGCCGCACGGCGGGGGGCCCCGTTCTCGATGCCCGACCCGGTGCAGGATGGTGCGGTGAGGCATCCCTGGTTCGCGCGCGCCTGGCTACGGCTCGCGCCGCGGATGGATCGCTCCGCGACGACCCGCGAGCACCGGGCCGCCCTGCTGGCCGGCCTGTCCGGGCGCGTCTGCGAGGTCGGCGCCGGCTCGGGATCGAACTTCGCCCACTACCCGTCGTCCGTGACCGAGGTGCTGGCGGTCGAGCCCGAGCCGCTCCTGCGGGCCGCGGCGCAGCGGACGGCGGGACGGATCGCGGCTGGCGGAGCGGGACCGGCGATCACGGTGGTGGGTGGGACGGCGGAGCAGCTACCCGCAGCAGACGGCTCGTTCGACGCCGTCGTCGCGAGCCTGGTGCTGTGCTCGGTGGACGACCAGCGGCGGGCGCTCGGCGAGATGCACCGCGTGCTGCGGCCGCGGGGCGAGCTGGTGCTCTACGAGCACGTCCGATCCGCGCGGCCGGCCATGGCGTTCGCGCAGGACTGCGTGACGCCGCTCTGGGCGCGACTGGCCGGTGGCTGCCACCCGGGCCGCGACACCCTGCGCGCCGTCGAGGCGGCCGGCTTCGACGTCGTCCGGGCCCGCTCGATCGTGTTTCCCCAGCAGCCGCCGGGGCTACCGCACGTGCTGGCGACCGCGGTCCGTCGCGACGGGCCGGTGCCGGGCGTCAGGTAGCCGCCCACACCTCGCGCAGCGACGCTGCGAGCCGCTGGGGCTCCACCCGGTGCGGTGGGTCGAAGTGGTGCCGCTCCTCGAAGACCTCGAGGCGGAAGTCGGGGAACACCGCGGCCAGCCGGTCGGCGGCCTCGGCGTACTCAACCGGGTTGCTCAACCCGCCGAGCGCGAAGTACACGGGGCCGCTGAACGCGCGCAGGGCATCCGGCTCGAGCTGGTAGATGCCGAAGGCCGCCATGAAGGCCCGAATCCCGTTGGGGCGCAACGCCATCCACGGCGGGGGAGGTCCAGAGGGTGGTGGCGGAAGTTGGACGTCGGGCCGCACGTTCAGCCGCATGAACGCCGGCAGGAACTGCTCGGGGGGCAACGAGTCCAGCCTGGCGTACTGGTCCCAGAGGTCGCGGTGCGCGGCGCTCCAATCCCAGCTGCCGGCCCACGCGGGTTCCAGCAGCGCCACGGACCGGAGCCGGTCGGGATGGCGCGCGACGCAGGCCAGCGCCGCCGCCCCACCGGCCGAGTAGCCGACCAGATGGAACCGCTCCCAACCGCGGCTGTCGGCCTCGCGCAGGATGCCGTCAACCTCGGTGTCGAGGCTGAACCCCGGCGGTGGACTGCCTGCTGCGTAGACCTCGAGCTCCTTCGGGACGGCGTCGACGTCCGGGCCGAGTGCTTCGAGCAGGGCGGCGTACGCGGCGGCAGCGGGGAGCACGCTCCCCGGGAGCAAGATGGCCGGCGGACGGTCCACGCAGGCCACTATCGCACCGCGGACCGCCGCCGCCCAGAGGCCTTGGCAACGGACGATCCCCGGTCTATAGTTCACCTATTGGTTAAGTATTGGCGAGGGTGTGGTGGCGGTCGTGGCGGTGCCGACGGACGAGCTGGACGCGGTGTTCGCCGCGCTCGCCAACCGGCACCGTCGCGAGATCGTCGACGCCCTCAGCCTGCAGCCGTACTCGATCAGCCAGCTGGCCCGGATGCGCGACCTGTCGTTACCCGCGATCCACAAGCACATCAGGCTGCTCCAGGACGCCGGCGTGGTGCGTCGCCGCAAGGTCGGCCGCACCACCTTCCTGACGCTCGACCGGGGCTCGCTGCGCTCACTACAGGGCTGGCTGGCCGGTCATCACGCCTACTGGGGCACCGAGACGGAGACGCTCGAGAACTACGAGACGTTCTTGAGCAGCACACCACCGAGTGAGAGGGCAGTCCAGTGAAGAAGTTCATCTACCTGTTCCACGGCTACACCGAGCCGACCCCCGAGGTCATGAGTGCCTGGGGCGCGTGGTTCGAGTCCGTGGGCGACAAGTTCGTCGACAGCGGCAACCCGCTCGGCGGTGGCCGCGAGGTGACCCCGTCCGGCTCGACCGACCTGACCGCCGCGATGGACCCGGCCACCGGCTACTGCATCGTCAACGCGGACAGCCTGGACGACGCCGAGAAGCTCCTCGAGGGCTGCCCGATCATCACGAGTGCCAGGATCTACGAGGCGATGCCCATGTAGCTGCTTCGCCGAGAACGACTGTCACGCAACGGGTGTGGAGTGCCGGTCAAGCGCCTCAACGAGGGGCGCGGGCCGACCGAAGAAGTAGCCCTGCCCGCAGGCCGCCCCGAGTCGCTGCAGCGTGTCGAGCTCCTGCTCGGTCTCGACGCCCTCGGCGATGATCGCGCTGCCCACGTCGGCAGCGAAGTCGATGAGCGCGGCGGCCAATGCGCCGCGGGCAGGGTCGGCGTCGATGCCGCGAGTCAGGCTGATGTCGAGCTTGATGAATTCCGGCCGCAGCAGCAGGATGTGGCGCAGGCTGGCGTAGCCGGCGCCGGCGTCGTCGACGGCCAGTCGTGTACCGCGCTCCCGCAGTGGCTGAAGGGCGCCGGCCAGCTCGTCATAGTCGGCGATCGGCTCGTGCTCGGTCATCTCGATCACCAGCCGGACAGGGTCGATATCCGCGAGGACGTCGTCGTCAACCCGCCCACTCAGCACGGTTGCGGCAGAGAGGTTCACGGTCAGCAGGAGGTTGCTCGGCAACGAGTCCAGGGCCCGCAACGCTCTGCGCAGGGCGTACACCTCGAGATCGATGCCGCGACCGATGCTGGCGGCCTCGGCGAACCACGCGTCGGGCGAGCGCACCGGGGTGCCGGCGAAGCGGGAGAGCGCCTCCACGCCGACGATGCGGCGGTCACGGATGGCGATGATCGGCTGGTAGACGGTTGCCAGCTGCCCTTCCTCGCCGATGGCCGCGTCGACGCGGGCGGCCATCAGGTCGCGCTGGCGCGTGGTCTCGAGGTCATCCTCGATGTACTGGCGGGCGACGTCCGCGAACATCCGGACCACGTCGAGGTCGCGCTCGTTGAGCGACTCCTCGGCATGCCCTGCGAAGCAGCAGAACGTCCCGAAGACGCGCCCGCTGTCGAGGACCAGGGGGACGCTGATGTGCGCCCCGACCGGCAGCGACTGCGTGGCGGGCAGCGCCAGGGCGGCGGGGAAGTCGCCCGTATCAGGCATCAGCTCGGGCAGCCGACCGTCGACCACCCGTTGGCAGTAGGTGGTTTCCAGTGGGTCCGCGTCGCCCACCACAATAGAATCGTCGTCTGCACTGTCGACATAGCGGAAGACCCGCTGGCCCTCAGTGAACTCGGCGATGAACGCGACGTCCATGCCGAGGTGGCGACGGGCTGCGGTCAGCAACCGGGGCAGCACGCTACCCGGGGTTCGCGCAGGGCCCGCGACGACTGAGGCGACGGCAAGCGCGGCCACCGCCTGGGCTGAGGTGTCATCCACTGTTGTGCCCCCCACAGCTGCGTGCTGAACCCATCCGCTCATCCGCGCGCTGGACCCCATGACCCCCGGCACGCTCGCTCTCGCGCAGAGCATGCCCCCCGGGTGAGTCGGTACGCAAGGTATTGCCCCCTTTGGGGGAACCATCTCGCCAACGGTCGTCTGCGGTGGCC
This sequence comes from uncultured Actinomycetota bacterium, assembly GCA_963759935.1. Classification (GTDB taxonomy): domain Bacteria; phylum Actinomycetota; class Actinomycetes; order Actinomycetales; family Angustibacteraceae; genus Angustibacter. The sequence continues at coordinate 185,155 of CAVXBF010000010.1, read as the reverse complement.
GACGGGTTGGCCTCTCTCGTCCCCCGGTTGGGGTGACCGGGCTCTGGCTAACACACAGGGGTTGCGACGACGCATCTCGCGGTCGCCGGTGCCCGCGGTGCACGCACGGCTGCGACGAGCGGCGTTTCGAGTTGCCGACCGCCGCGGTTGCGCCCAAACTTCGCGGCATGATCGTACTCGGAATTGTCCTGCTCATTCTGGGGCTGTTGGTTAACAGCCTCAGCATCCTCATCACCATCGGGATCATCCTGATCGTCGTTGGTCTGATCCTGGCGCTCATCGGGCGTACGCGTCCGATCGGTGGCCGCGCGCACTGGTACTGAGTTCGCCCTGATCTGACAGGGAGCCGGAGGGCTGGCGCGCAGTGGAACTGCGCGCCAGCTCAGCCGGCTGCTTTGTTGAGGGCCGCACGCGATGGGTCTCATAGGCCCAAATGGCGCCTGCAAGCGGTTCTGCACACCCCAGCTTGCCCATCAGGCTCGAGAAATCCCCTGGCGCGCCCGCCCGCAACGCGGCTGCCACGCGCTGCCGGTCCTGATGGTGGTGCTGTCGCTGCTGCTCCTCGTGATCGCCCGCATTGCCTGGCGGTGGCCGTGGCCGCAGACGGCGTAGTCTGTCGCGTCGGGCTACGCGTGCCCCCGCGCGGCTTCGCCACGTACGGTCGGAGCGCGCGATGGCCTCAGTCGAAGGAGTCGCGTGAGCGAGTTGAGTCTCGGCGTCATGGCACGGTCGCTCAAGGAGAACGAACGTCGGTTGGCGCTGCACCCGCAACACCTCGCGCGCATCCCTGATGACCTGCGCGGGCGGATCTATCTGGAACACGGCTACGGGGACGACTTCGGCGCCACGGAGGCCGAGCTGGCCGGCTGGGTTGCCGGCTTCAGGACGCGCGAGCAGCTCGTCGCTGAGTGCGACGTCATCCTGCAGCCGAAACCGCTGCTCGCCGACATCACCGACCTGCGCGTCGGACAGGTCCTGTGGGGCTGGCCGCACTGCGTGCAGGACCGCGAGCTCACGCAGGTGTCGATCGACCGCAAGCTGACGATGATCGCCTTCGAGGCGATGAACCACTGGCACAGCGACGGTGCCTTCAACCTGCATGTGTTCCACAAGAACAACGAGATCGCCGGCTACTGCTCGGTCCTGCACGCCCTGCAGCTGGCCGGCTCCACCGGCCATTACGGGCGCCGGCTGCGCGCCGTCGTCATCGGCTTCGGCGCGACCGCCCGGGGTGCGGTGACCGCGCTCAACGCGCTCGGCGTCCACGACGTCACGATCCTCACGCACCGGGACGTGGCCGCCGTGGCCTCGCCGATCCACTCAGCGGCCATCATCCAGCTCGAGCCCGACGCGGAGACCGGCCGGCTGAGCCTCACGGACCCCGACACGGGCAGCCTGCCGCTGGCCGGGTTCCTCGCCGAGCACGACATCATCGTCAACTGCGTGCTCCAGGACACCGAGGCTCCGCTCACCTTCCTGACCAACGACGACCTGGCGACCCTCGTGCCCGGCACGCTGGTCATCGACGTCTCGTGTGACGAGGCCATGGGGTTCGAGTGGGCGCATCCGACGACGTTCATCGAGCCCACGTTCGTGGTGGGTGACGGCGTGCTCTACTACGCGGTCGACCACAGCCCCTCCTACCTGTGGAACTCCGCCACCTGGGAGAACAGCGAGGCGCTGCTGCCGTTCCTCCCCGCGGTCCTCGGCGGCCCGGACGCGTGGAAGGCCGACGACACGATCCGGCGCGCGATCGAGATCCAGGACGGTGTCATCCAGAACCCGGCCATCGCGTCGTTCCAGGGCCGCGCGGCGGAGTACCCGCACCGGCCGCTGTGAGTTGACGAGGGTTCAAGCCTGACGGTCGTCGCCCGGTCATCGTTTCCGATGGGTCCGCATCATGAGGGCGAGGGCGTCTGCCTGCTGCGTCACCGCTTCGACGCCGCGTGTGACGCCTGGTGGCCTCCCACCAGCGCAGCAGGTCAGCTGCCAAGCCCAGCCTGATCTCCACGAGCAAGCCTGCCGCACTCGGCATCGACGGCCGCTATCGGGCGGCACCGACGGGTCGGAGCGGGTGACGGGAATCGAACCCGCACTGTCAGCTTGGGAAGCTGATGTTCTGCCATTGAACTACACCCGCGAGCGCCCCTCGGCGGGAGCGCGCAGTCGAGCATATCCGATCTGCGCGCTCCCCCCGAAGCGGTGTGGTGCAGCCGGTCAACGCCGGACGTCGGCCTCCACCCTGGCGTACGTCGCGTCGTCCTCGATGTCCGAGCGCGACCGGTCGGGCAGCGCCGCGAGCGCGGCGATCGTGATCACCGACGACAGCAGGATGTAGCCGGACACCGCGTACGCCGTACCGAACTGGTGGATCAGGTACGTCGCGATCAGCGCGGCGGGACCGCCCGCGATCACCGACGACAGCTGGTAGCCGAGCCCGGCCCCGCCGTACCGCAGCCGGGTCGGGAAGCTCTCGGCGATGATCGACGCCTGCGGCCCGTACTGCATCGCGTGCGGCACCAGGCCCAGACAGACGGCGACGAACACCAACCAGCCGATGCCGGAGTCGAGCAGCGCGAAGTACACGAACCCCCACACGCCCATGAGCGCCGCGCCGGTGCGGTAGATCCGCTTGCGCCCCACCGTGTCGGACAGGTGACCGAAGTACGGCACGAGCACGAACTCCAGACCCGCTGCGATGAGCGTGCCGATCAGCACGAAGTTGCGCGAGTACCGGTGCTGGTCGTCGGTGAGGTACGACAGCACGAACGCCGTGACCACGTAGAACGGCATCTGCTCGGACATCCGCACCAGCGCCGAGAGCAGGATCTCCTTCGGGTGGCGCCGGATCACCTCTCGCACGGGTGCGACCGAGACCTGCTGCTGCTCGACGAGCTTGGCGAACATCGGCGTCTCGAGGATCTGCAGGCGGATGTAGAGACCGATGGCCACGAGTACCAGGCTGAGCAGGAACGGCACCCGCCAGCCCCAGGTGAGGAAGCCCTCCTTGCCGGCGATGTTGTTGAACAGCGTGAGCATCGCCGTCGACAGGATCAGCCCGATGGCCACGCCCAGCTGCGGCCAGCTGCCCATCAGGCCGCGGCGGCGCTGGTTGCCCCACTCCATCGACAGCAGCACCGAGCCGCTCCATTCACCACCGACGGCGATGCCCTGCAGCACCCGCAGCGCGATGAGCAGCAGCGGCGCGAGGTCGCCGATCGCCGTCCGGCCGGGCAGCACGCCGATCAGTGTCGTAGCGCCACCCATCATCAGCAGCGTGACGATCAGGGTCACCTTGCGACCGATCCGGTCGCCCCAGTGGCCGAAGATGGCGGCTCCGACCGGCCGGGCGGCGAAGCCGACGAAGTACGTCGCGAACGACTCCAGCAGGCCGATGTACGGCGAGGAGTCGGGGAAGAACAGCTTGGGGAAGACCAGGGCGGCGGCGGTGCCGTACAGGAAGTAGTCGTACCACTCGATGCTGGTGCCGACCGCGCTGGCGATCGCCGCCTTGCGTACCTGCCGGGCCTGCTCCGAGGTCCCTGGGGCAGCCGCTGCCACCCCCGCCTTGTCCGGGTCGAGCGTCATGCTGAAGGCCTCTCTGGTGCCGCCTGGGCGGGCGGCCGGCGCTCGCCACGTCGTCGTGGCGACAAACCCCCGGCGGTCACCTTTGCACCAATTCCTCCCGTTCGCCAGGTCTGCGCCGTGCCCTGGATTACTACCGGAGGGGGTGCCGTGGCCGAACGCGTGTCGATGCCGTGGTCGCGCCGGATACCCTCGGGGCGTGCTGCTCAGCGACCGCGATATCCGCGCCGAGATCGACTCCGGCCGCGTCGTCCTCGACCCCTACGACGCGGCGATGATCCAGCCGTCCAGCGTCGACATCCGGCTGGACCGGTACTTCCGGCTGTTCGACAACCACAAGTACGCCGTGATCGACCCCGCGGCCGACCAGCCCGACCTCACGCGCCTGGTCGAGGTCGAGCCGGACGAGGCCTTCGTGCTGCACCCGGGTGAGTTCGTCCTCGGCTCGGTCTACGAGGTCGTGACCCTGCCGGACGACGTTGCCGCGCGCGTCGAGGGCAAGTCGAGCCTCGGCCGGCTAGGGCTGCTCACCCACGCGACCGCCGGCTTCATCGACCCTGGCTTCAGCGGGCACGTGACGCTCGAGCTGAGCAACGTCGCGACGCTGCCGATCAAGCTGTGGCCCGGCATGAAGATCGGCCAGCTCTGCTTCTTCCGGCTCAGCAGCGCCGCCGAGCACCCGTACGGCAGCAGCGAGTACGGCTCGCGGTACCAGGGCCAGCGCGGCCCTACGGCCAGCAGGTCCTTCCAGAGCTTCCACCGCACCCAGGTCTGACCGGCCGACCTCGATGGCGTGGTTCGGACGACGGCGGGCGACCGACGAGCCCAGCCTGGAGCAGCTGCGTCGCTGGCACCTGCTGCTGCTGCCCACTGACGTCACGCCCGAACGCGTCGACCAGATGGTGCGGTGCCGCTACCCCGATGCCCGGCTGGTCGACAACCGCCGGGCGCGGCTGGGCCGCAAGGCAGCGATCAGCGGCCCGCACCTGCTCGAGCCGGACGAGCTGGCCGACGTCAACGTGCCGCCGGGCTGGACGACGGTGTACGCCCTCGAGGCCGACCGTGAGCCCGACCCGGCGGCGTTCGACGACATCGGCGACCCGTTGCTGCTGGCCTGGTGGATGCGGGCCTTCCCACAGGGCAAGCCGTTCCGCGACGAGGGTGACGCCGTCGACCTCGCGCTCGCGCTGGCCCGGCGGCTCGGCGGCGCGCTGCGGGCGGCCGGCAGCAACGTCGTCCTGCAGCCCGACCACGGGCGGATCGTCGACCTCACGGTCTGGTCGGGCTACTGGCTCGATCCGGCGCGGCTGCTCGCGCTGCTCGAGCCGGTGCTGCCGGGCGCCTCGGTCGACCTCGTCGTTCCCGGCCGGCACGAGGCGCCGCAGCCTCGGCATGCGGCCCCGGGCTGGCACGTCGACCCGCTCGACCCGCACACGGCCGACCTCGAGCACGCGCTCGGTGACGAGGACCGTGACCTGATCGACGCCGTCAGCCGTGAGACCGACGCGCACGCCCTCGGCGCGGGCGTCGTCCTGGACGGGTATGCGCTGACCGCGCACGGCAACATCGTGGTCGAGGTGATCCAGGAGGACGCCGTGCCCGGCTGGGTGCGCGCCCGAGTGGCGCATCAGCTGCTCGCCAGCGGACAGCCGGTCGTGACGTACACGGTGCGGTGGCTCCCGCCTGAGCCGGCCATGCTGGAGTCCGAGAACCCGCCGTACGGCTTCCGGCTCGAGCGCGACCGGGTCCGGCCCTGGCTGCGGGCCACGGCGCTCGCGGTCGCCGAAGCCACCGCGGGAGTGGTCAGCGACTCCCTCGGTTTCGAGGTCGACCGCTACTCCCTCTGACCCTCCCCCCACCCCACCCCGGCGGTGATCATGCACGTCCGCCCGGCTGGCTGCGCCAGGTTGGGGCGAACGTGCATGATCACCGCCGGGTGGGGTGGGAGAAGCAGCTTGGCGAGGGCCACCCGCGAGGCTCGCCGGCGTGTGAGGATGGCCAGCAAGACGCCTCGACAGGGCGCCCCCAGGTCGGCGGTCGTCACGCCGATCGGATGAAACGTCAGCCGACGCCGAGAGGGGGAGCTCAACTCGTGATGTCAGACCGCGGACGCCGCCGGTCCATGGCTGGCGTGGCCTGGGCTCAGCGCACTCCGTCGTGCAGCGCGCGCAGGTCCGGGGTGACCGCCACGCCGGTCTCCCGCACCACTGCATCCGTCTCGAGGATCGCCTCGTGAACACCCGCCTGCTGCGCACCGGCATCGCTGCGCTGGCCGGAGGAGTCGCCCTTGTCGGGTTGGTTGCCTCGAGCGCCACTGCCGCTGGACGTACGGGCGACCGCCCCCGCGGTCCGGCGGCCGGCACCGTCGACCGGGTGATCGCGGCGGGGGAGGAGCTCACCGCGCGTGAAGCCAACAGCCTGCCCGATCCGCAGGACGTCCAGGAGCCCGCCAGCCCGGGTGCCGTGGTCACGCCCGACGAGACCGGCTCGCCCGCCGAGCCGCAGTGCCGCGGGGCGCACTACCGCGCCAAGGGCGACGACGCAGGCGTGGCCGCGGCGCTGATGGCCGGACGGCTGAGCTTCCCGAACTTCCCGACCTGGAGTCTGCCGCAGGATCCCACCTGGCGGGAGAATCCCTACGGCAACACCAACTGGGTGTACCAGTTCCAGACGCTGCGCTGGGCAGACCCGCTGCGTCGTCAGGGTCTGCGCACCGGCGACCCGGACATGCTGGACCGGTACACGTCGCTGGTTCAGGACTGGTTGCGGGACAACCCTCGTACGGGTCGCTCGGCGCCGTACGCCTGGTACGACATGGCAGTGGGCGTCCGGGCCGTGGGCCTGGTCTGCGCCAGCACGGTCAGCGGCACGCAGTCGTGGGTTCCGGCGGCGATGCAGGACCACGCGGTCGCGCTGCTGGACCCGGCGCAGTACCGCGCCGTCGGTAACCACGGGCTCAACCAGAACATCGGGCTGCTGGCGATGGGCTGCCACCTGGACAAGAACCTCTGGATCGATACCGCACGCTCGCGTGGCGAGACCATGGCCCGCGCCGCCGTCGACAGCCAGGGAGTCACCGACGAGGGGTCGATGGCCTACCAGTTCCTCAACTGGGTCTGGTGGACCGAGTTCAACGCCCGCGCGCACGACTGCGGGCGCGGTGGCGTCGCGGAGTCGAACATCGCCCGGATGCCTTCGCTCCTGGCGCAGGCGACGCAGCCGGACCTGCACCTCGTGGCGTTCGGCGACACCGACGCCGTCGCCAACGCTCCCAGCATCCCCGGAACGGTCTCTGAGTATGCGTCGAGCCGCGGCGCGAGGGGGCCCAAGCCCGGGGGCGGCTTGTTCAAGGCCTACAAGCGCGGGTACGCGTTCTCCCGGTCGGGCTGGTACGACACCCAGACCGCAGCGCAGCAGTCGCTGATGTCGATGCGGTTCGGACCCTCCATGTCCGCTCAGGTGCACGGCCACGAGGAAGGTGGCGGCATCGGCTTCTACGCCGGCGGCAACCAACTCCTGTGGCAGCCAGGGCAGTACGGCGGTGGTGGCGGAGCGCCGCGGTCGTACGTCGTGAGCAACGAGGCGCACAACGTCATCGACATCCCGTCCCGACCGTACGACCGAACCCGGGGCACACACCTCTCGGTGACCCGCACCAGCAGCGCCGTGGACCTGATCAGCGTCAAGAGCACCGCGCTCAAGGGCGCGTCCTGGAAGCGCACCGTCCTGCACGTCAAGGGCCCGGGCTTCGTGGTCGTCGATGACCGGGTCAGCCAGCCGTCGAACCGTCCGGTGGTACAGCGCTGGCAGCTCGGCCGGGACCGCTCGATCGGGCTGGGCACCGGCCGCGCGATGACGTCGGGCGCGGGCACGAACCTCACCGTGCTGTGGGCCGGCACGCGGCCGAGCGTCACCTACGTCAAGGGCCAGAAGTCGCCGTTGCTCGGCTGGCGCAGCGAGCGCCCCAACGTGTTCCAGCCGACGCCGTCCGTGCAGGCGACGCTCGCCAGTCGGTCCGTGCGGATGACCGCGGTGCTCGTCCCTAGGCCGTCCGGGAAGTCGTCGGCGGCGATCCGGATACTCGCGACGTCGGACAGCTCCACCGGCAGCCGCCGGATCGACGTCGCCACCCCCAAGGGCACCTACCGGGTGATCTTCACGGGCTCGTCGGCCTCGGTGCGTCGGCTCGGTTGAGAGCCGGGGCCGTCGGCGGACCCCGCACGTTCGCCCCCCACCCCGGCCGTGATCATGCACGTTCGCCCCGACTCAGTAACCCGAGCCGGGGCGAACGTGCATGATCACCGCGGGGAGAGGGCGGGGTCGGGGTCCTGACCACGGCGGACGGCGGCGAGCAGCATCTGCGCGACGTCGACCACCTCGACCTCCTCGCGGGCGCTGCCGTCACCCTGCTGGGCGGCCAGCCCGTCGCTCATCATGACCCGGCAGAACGGGCAGCCGATGGCGATCTTGTCTGCTCCCGTCGCCACGGCCTCGGCCGTGCGGTTGCTGTTGATCCGGGTGCCGAGCGTCTCTTCCATCCACATCCGCGCACCGCCTGCGCCGCAACAGAACGAGCGCTCGCGACTGCGGTCCATCTCGCGGTACTCGACGCCCGGGATCGCGGCGATCAACTCGCGCGGTGGGTCGTAGACGTTGTTGTGCCGGCCCAGGTAGCAGGGGTCGTGGTACGTGATCGGCGTGCCCGCGCCGGTGACGCCGTCCTTGCTCGCCACTGCTCCCGCGGGGGGCGCTACCGGCACCAGCCGCTTGTCGCGCACGAGCCGGTTGAGCAGCTGGGTGTGGTGCACGACCTCGTAGCGGCCGCCGAGCTGCGGGTACTCGTTCGACAGTGTGTTGAAGCAGTGCGCGCAGGTGACGACGATCTTCTGCGCGCCGGCCTCGTTGAGCACCTCGACGTTGGCCTGGGCGAGCATCTGGAACAGGAACTCGTTGCCCGCACGGCGAGCCGGGTCACCGGTGCAGGCCTCGCCGTCGCCGAGGACGGCGAAGTCGACACCGGCCGTGTGCAGCAGCTCGGCCACGGCGCGCGTCGTCTTCTTGGCGCGGTCCTCGAAAGCCCCCGCGCACCCCACCCAGAACAGGTACTCGACCTCACCCAGGCTCTCGACGTCCTGACCGACCTGCTTGACCTCGAACGGCAGGTCCTTGGCCCAGTCGAGCCGGGCACGCGCGTTCATTCCCCAGGGGTTCTGGTTGTTCTCGAGGTTCTTGAACAGGCCGCCGAGCTCGCTCGGGAACGCCGACTCGATGAGCACCTGGTAGCGCCGCATGTCGACGATGTGGTCGACGTGCTCGATGTCGACCGGGCACTGCTCGACGCAGGCGCCGCACGTGGTGCAGCTCCACAGCACGTCCGGGTCGATGACGCCGAGCTCGGCTGAGCCGCGTCCGTTCGGGTTGTAGGCGTGCGTCGGGTCGGACGCCTCGTAACCGGTGGCGGCGATCAGTGGGCGCTCGTGGGCGGCGCGGACCTTCGCTGAGAACGTGCTCGGGTCGGGCTCGGCTGCCTCGAGCGGCTTTCCGTTGCTGGCCGCGAGGTACGTCGGGTGGGCGAGCGCCTGCAGGTAGGGAGCCTTGGCGGCAGCGTGGTCGCGCAGGCCCATCATCAACAGCTTCGGCGACAGCGGCTTGTCGGTGTTCCAGGCGGGGCACTGGTCCTGGCAGCGGCCGCACTCCGTGCAGGTGCTGAAGTCGAGCAGGCCCTTCCAGGTGAAGTCCTCGACCTTGCCGACGCCGAGTGCGGCGTCCTCGTCGAGCTCGTCGATGTTCTCGAAGTCGACCGGCTCGCCGTTGACCGCGATCGGCTGCAGGGCGCCCAGCGACGTACGGCCGCCGGCGTGCCGCTTGAACCAGATGTTGAAGAACGCCAGGAACCGGTGCCACGCGACGCCCATGGTCGGCTGGAGCGCCACCGTGATGAACCACGCCATCGAGATGAGGATCTTGAGCGTGGCCACGACCAGGATCGCCGCTTCGAGGCCCCCGACGCCCGCGCCGTCCAGCAGGCCACCGAGCCAGGCGGTGGTCGGGAAGTGGAAGGCCGTGAACGCCGACCCCGCCCCGCTGGCTCGCCCCAGGGCGTACTCGAGGGCGCGCAGCGCGATCACGCAGAGGACGACGCCGAGGATGGTGAGCTCGACGTAGTAGGCCTGCCACCAGGTCGAGCCGAAGAACCGCGAGGCCCGCCCGTCGCGCGCGGCGCTGCGCGGGTGGTTCTTCTGCCGGATCGCCATCAGTGCGAGGATCCCGGCGAACGACAGCCACGCGATCGCCTCGCTGAGCCACTCGAACGGCGCGAAGTGGCCGATCAGGGGGAGCGCGAAGTGCGGGTCGAACAGCTGCCCGTACGCCGTGACCAGCGAGAAGAACAGCACCCCGAACGACACCATGACGAACCAGTGCGCGGCGGCGACGACCGGCAGTCGGGCCATCCGGGTGTGGCCGAGGAACTCGCGGCCCAGCGTGATCGTGCGCGTGGCCGGGGCGTTGGTGCGGCGCGGGTCGGGCTGACCGAGGCGCACGGTGCCGACGATCGTGCCGACCGTGCGGGCGAACAGCGCCACCCCGACGGCGGTGGCGGCGAGGGCCAGGACGGCGGCGACGGCCTGCATGGGTGCTCCTGCTCGTGGTGTCGACGGCGGTGCGGCGTGCTGAGGCTAGTGCGCGGGGCGGTGGGGCGGCTGCGTGACCCAACAGTACTGACCGGTAACTTGCGGTGCCCGTCGGGCCGGCAGGCACGATGCCGGGTTGGTGCCGCGTGAGGGCACGACCCCCCGTTCGTGCCTGCCCGTACGCCGGCCGTCACGGCCCTCATCGCCCCCGCCCGCCGATCCGCCGGCTCAGCAGTGCCGCCGCCTCGGCCAGCCTGCGGGCCAGGGCGTCGGGGGCGGCGCTCGCGTCGTCGGCCGGGTAGGTGATGGCCAGGCCCGCGGCCGGGTGCCCCACATGGTCGGTCACCACCGTCGCCACGCTGGCGAAACCGGGGGTGATCTCGCCGTCCTCGATCGCGTAGCCGCGCGCGCGGACCTCGACCAGCAGCTGGCGCAACGCTGACAGGGACGTCGGTCCGGCGCCGTGACGCTGCACGAAGGCCGAGCGGTCCGGGAACAGTGCCCGCACCTGCGCCGCCGGCAGCGCGGCCAGCATCGCCCGCCCGGACGCCGCGAGCTGGGCCGGCAGCCGCACCCCGACGTCCGTCACCAGCGACGGCCGGCCGGTGGCCCGCTCCTCCACCACGTAGAGCACCTCGCGGCCGTGCAGCACGGCGAGGTGCGCGCTCTGGCCGATGGCGTCGACGAGCCTGGCGAGAAGAGGCCGTGCGAGCCGTGCCAGGGCGTCCTGGTGCGCGTAGGCTGACCCGACCTCGAAGGCCGTGACGCCGAGCCCGTAGCGCCGCTCCTCGGGTAGGTGGACGACGAACCCGGCCGCGACGAGCACGCCGAGCAGGTGGTAGGTCGTCGAGCGGGGTAGCTGCAGGTCCGCGGCGATGCGGCCGGCAGGAAGGGGGCCGGCATGACGAGCGAGGTGGGTCAGGATGCGTAGGGTCTGCTCAGCGGCCGGCACCCGGCTCTCGGTGCTCACGGGCGGTGCCCGTGCCTGAGGTCACGCACGACCGCCTCCAGCTGGGTCCGCTCACGCCGGCCGACTTCCTCACCGGCCTCGAGGCGGACGTCGCAGCGATCACCGAGCACCTGCTGTGCGGCGACCTCATGGCCGCGGTGCCCGCCTGCCCGGGCTGGGACCTCGGCGACCTCGGCTCGCATCTGGGCGTCACCCACCGCTGGGCGACCGCAGCGCTGTCGTCGTCCACCCCGCCGGACGAGGAGCCGCCGCCCGGCCGCGGCGAGCTGCCCGAGTGGTTCGCGGAGGGCGGTCGGCGTCTGGTGCGAGCGCTGCGCGACGTCGACCCCGATCAGCCGTGCTGGGGGTTCGGCCCGAAGCCGCGGACGGCCGCGTTCTGGCTGCGCCGGCAGGCCCACGAGACCTCCGTGCACGCCTGGGACGCAGCGAGTGCGCTCGGTAGCGCCGCGCGGATCGACGCTCGGCTGGCGGCGGACGGCGTCGACGAGGTGGCCACGATGTTCTATCCCCGCCAGGTGCGGCTGGGTCGCCGAGAGCCGCTCGGCACCGCGGTCACGCTGACCTGCTCGGACGTCGGCAGCACCGTGGTGCTCGGCGAGGGCGAGCCGGTCGCCGAGGTACGCGCGGCGGCCGAGCTGCTGCAGCTCGGGCTGTGGCGCCGGCTCCGGTTGGCGGACCTCATCGCAGCGGGCGCCGTGCAGGTGATCGGCGACGAGCGGGCCGCCGTCCAGGTGCTGGGCGAACCGCTGGTCCCGTGAGCGGTCGGGTGACACGGAGGTGACTCTAGCCGCCTGTCTGGGATCCCAGACACAACCGGTGGTTGCAGCGTGGTGCGGGCGGCCCGGTGTGGCTGCAATGGGTGCATGACCGACACGCTGCACCGTCCCACCGCCCCCACCGGCCAGGTCACTGTCGGCACCGGGCCGCTCTCGGCGTCCGACGTGGTCGCGGTGGCACGGCACGGCGCGGGCGTGCGGCTCGACCCGGACGCGCTCACCGGGATCGCCCGCACCCGCGCTGTGATCGAGGCGCTCGCGGACGACGTCGAGCCGCATTACGGGGTCTCGACTGGCTTCGGCGCTCTGGCCACGACGCACATCCCGACCGAGCGGCGCGCGCAGCTGCAGCGCAGCCTGGTGCGCTCGCATGCGGCGGGTTCCGGTGCTGAGGTCGAGCGGGAGGTGGTGCGCGCCCTGATGCTGCTGCGGTTGTCGACGCTGGCGACCGGGCGCACGGGCGTGCGGCCGGTCGTCGCCACGACCTACGCCGCGGTGCTCGACGCCGGCATCACCCCGGTGGTGCGGGAGTACGGCTCGCTCGGTTGCTCTGGCGACCTCGCGCCGCTAGCGCACTGCGCGTTGGTGCTGATGGGTGAGGGCGAGGCGCGTGACCGCAACGGCGACCTGCGAGATGCGTCAGAGGTGTTGCGCGAGAACGGGATCGAGCCGCTCGAGCTGGCCGAGAAGGAGGGCCTCGCGCTGATCAACGGCACCGACGGCATGCTCGGCATGCTGGTGCTCGCGCTGCATGACCTGCGCGAGCTGCTGGTGGCTGCCGATATCGCGGCGGCCATGAGCGTGGAGTCCCTGCTCGGCACCGACGCCGTCTTCGCCGCCGACCTGCAGGCATTGCGGCCGCACCCGGGCCAGGCGGACAGTGCGGCGAACCTGCGGGCGGTGCTCAACGCGAGCCCGATCATGGACAGCCACCGAGGCCCGGAGTGCACCCGCGTCCAGGATGCGTACTCGATGCGCTGCGCACCCCAGGTGCACGGTGCCGCGCGTGACACGCTCGAGCACGCCGCGGCCGTGGCCGGCCGAGAGCTCGCGGCAGCGGTCGACAACCCGGTGGTCACGCCGGACGGTCGCGTGGAGAGCAACGGCAACTTCCACGGGGCGCCGCTCGCGTACGTGCTGGACTTCCTGGCGATCGTGGTCGCCGACGTCGCGTCGATGAGCGAGCGTCGCACCGACCGGTTCCTGGACGTCGCGCGCAACCACGGGCTGCCGCCGTTCCTCGCGGGCGACCCGGGCGTCGACAGCGGGCACATGATCGCGCAGTACACGGCCGCCGGGATCGTGAGCGAGCTGAAGCGGCTGGCCGTGCCGTCGAGCGTGGACTCGATCCCGAGCAGCGCGATGCAGGAGGACCACGTGTCGATGGGCTGGCACGGGGCGCGCAAGCTGCGGCGGGCGGTCGACGGCCTGACCCGGGTGGTCGCCATCGAGGTGCTGACCGCGGCGCGGGCGATGGAGCTGCGCGCGCCGCTGCAGCCGGCGGCGGCGACGGGGGCGGTGCGCGACGTCCTGCGGGCGGCGGGCGTGCCCGGGCCGGGGCCGGACCGGTTCCTCGCGCCCGAGATCGAGGCCGCGGTCGAGGCGGTGCGCAGTGGCGCCGTCCGGCACGCGGTCGAGGCCGTCACCGGCCCCCTCCACTGACCGGACCAACCCCAAACCTCGCGGCACCCCGGGTCTTCGCCCTCAAGCGGCGAACGAGAGGGCAAACCACCGAAGGTGCCGCTACGTCACGAGCGAGGAGAGACCGATGGACGGAGCACGACCGGTACGGGCAGCGCGTGGGACGACGCTGACGGCGCGCAGCTGGCAGACCGAGGCGCCGCTGCGGATGCTGCAGAACAACCTCGACCCCGAGGTCGCCGAGCGGCCGGACGACCTCGTCGTCTACGGCGGCACCGGCCGCGCTGTCCGGGACTGGCGCAGCTACGACGCCATCATCCGCACCCTGACCACCCTCGGGGACGACGAGACGCTCCTCGTGCAGTCGGGCCGGCCGGTCGGCGTGATGCGGACGCACGAGTGGGCGCCCCGCGTGCTCATCGCCAACTCGAACCTGGTGGGTGACTGGGCCACCTGGCCGAAGTTCCGCGAGCTCGAGCGGCAGGGCCTGACCATGTACGGCCAGATGACCGCCGGCTCGTGGATCTACATCGGCACGCAGGGCATTCTGCAGGGCACCTACGAGACCTTCGCCGCCGTCGCCGCCAAGCGGTTCGGCGGCACCCTGGCCGGCACGCTCACCGTCACCGGGGGCTGCGGCGGCATGGGCGGTGCGCAGCCGCTCGCGGTCACCCTGAACGGCGGCGTCTGCCTCGTCGTCGACGTCGACGGCACGCGGTTGGCCCGCCGGGTCGAGCACCGCTACCTCGACGAGATCGCCGACGGCCTGGACGACGCGATCACCCGGTGCGAGGTGGCCCGGCGCGAGCGCCGGGCGGTGAGCATCGGACTCGTCGGCAACTGCGCCACGGTGCTCCCCGAGCTGCTGCGCCGCGGGGTCGAGGTCGACATCGTCACCGACCAGACGAGCGCGCACGACCCGCTGTCGTACCTGCCCGAGGGGGTCGAGCTGGGCGACTGGCACGACTATGCCGAGGCCAAGCCCGAGGAGTTCACCGACCGCGCTCGGACGTCGATGGCCCGGCACGTCGAGGCGATGGTCGGGTTCATGGACGCCGGCGCCGAGGTCTTCGACTACGGCAACTCGATCCGCGACGAGGCGCGACACGGCGGCTACGACCGGGCGTTCGCCTTCCCCGGCTTCGTGCCCGCGTACATCCGGCCGTTGTTCTGCGAGGGCAAGGGACCGTTCCGCTGGGCCGCCCTCAGCGGCGACCCGAAGGACATCGCGGCGACCGACCGCGCCGTCCTCGAGCTGTTCCCCGACAACGACCACCTGCACCGCTGGATCCGCGCTGCCCAGGATCGCGTGGCGTTCCAGGGGCTGCCGGCCCGCATCTGCTGGCTCGGCTACGGCGAGCGCGACAAGGCGGGCGCGCGGTTCAACGAGATGGTGGCCAGCGGCGAGGTCAGCGCACCGATCGTGATCGGCCGCGACCACCTGGACTGCGGCAGCGTCGCGTCGCCGTACCGGGAGACCGAGGCCATGGCGGACGGCTCCGACGCGATCGCCGACTGGCCGCTGCTCAACGCGATGGTCAACACGGCGTCCGGGGCGACGTGGGTGTCGATCCACCACGGCGGCGGCGTCGGCATCGGCCGATCCATCCACGCGGGTCAGGTGAGCGTGGCCGACGGGACGGCGCTCGCGGCGGCGAAGCTCGACCGGGTGCTCACGAACGACCCGGGCATGGGGGTCATCCGGCACGTGGACGCCGGTTACGACCTGGCCGACGAGGTGGCAGCCGAGCGCGGCGTACGCGTGCCGATGCGCGAGGGCTCCTAGCCGGTGACGTCCGCGACCTGCGCGTCCAGCGCGGTGACGAGGTCGGCCGCCTGGACGACGATCCCCACGCCACTGGCGCCCGCGCCGAGCGACACCTCGTGCCCCACGGCCGAGGCGTCGATCACGACCGGCCACGGCCGCACCGACCCGAACGGCGTGATGGTGCCGCGGACGTACCCGGTGACTTCGAGCGCGGTGGCGGCGTCCGGCATGGACATCCGGTTGACGCCGAGCAGGGTGCGCAGCTTGGGCCAGGAGATCTCCCGGTCGCCGGGCACCAGCACGAACAGGAAGTCGTCGTCCGCCCGGCGTACGACGATGGTCTTGAGCAGGGCCGCGGGCTCGATGCCGCGCGCGGCCGCGGCCTCGGCCAGCGAGCCCACGTGGCCGTGGCGCACGACGCGGTACGCGATGCCGGTTGCCTCGATCGCCGCCAGGGCTCGTTCCTCGCTCATGGACGTGGAGCCTACGGTGGCCCCGATACCTGACGCGCCGACCACCGGACCGGGCGAACGTGCATGATCACCGCAGGGAGGGAGGGGTGATGAGCAGCTACGACCAGTGGTGGGCCGAGCTGGGTCCGGTGGGGCGCTCGTCGTCCGGCGGGTACCGCCGCTTCGCGTGGTCGGCCGCCGACGCGACCCTGCGCGAGTGGTTCACCGGTGCTGCCACGGGGCTCGGGCTGGACGTCGTCACTGACCGGGTCGGCAACCTGTGGGCCTGGTGGGGCGACCCGGATGCTGACGGACCCGGCGTGGTGGTGGGCAGCCACCTGGACTCGGTGCCTGAGGGCGGGGCGTTCGACGGTCCGCTCGGCGTGGTCTCGTCGCTGGCTGCCGTCGAGGCATTGCAGCGCAACGGATTTCGGCCCGCTCGACCGATCGCGGTGGCCTGCTTCGGCGACGAGGAAGGGGCGCGGTTCGGCATCGCCTGCGCCGGCTCGCGGCTCCTGACCGGCGCGCTCGACGCCAACCGCGCCCGCGGGCTGCGCGACGTCGACGGCACGACGATGGCCGAGGCGATGGCGGCGGCCGGTCACGATCCGGCCGGGGTGGGCCGCGACGACGAGACGCTGGCCCGGGTCGGCGCGTTCGTCGAGCTGCACGTCGAGCAGGGACGCGGACTCGTGCACCGCGGCGTGCCCGTCGGTGTCGGCAGCGGCATCTGGCCGCACGGGCGCTGGCGGTTCGAGCTGGCCGGCCGCGCCGACCACGCCGGCACCACACGGCTGGCCGACCGCGACGACCCGATGCTCGCGCTGGCCGCTCTCGTGACGGGGGCTCGGGCCGCCGCCGAGCAGCACGGCGCGGTCGCCACGGTGGGCAAGGTGGTGGTGAATCCCAACGGGGTCAACGCGATCCCGTCGTCGGTCACCGCCTGGCTCGACGCGCGTGGCGCCGACGAGTCGGCGGTGCGCCAGCTGGTGACGGAGCTCAGCCAGGCGCACGGGTCGCCGGTGGAGGAGTCCTGGACGTCGCGCACGCCCTTCGACACCGGGCTGACCGAGCGGCTGGTCGCGGTGCTCGGCGAGGGCGGGTCCGACGTCCCGGTGCTCGACACGGGCGCCGGGCACGATGCCGGGATCCTCGCGCAGGCCGGCATCCCGACGTCGATGCTCTACGTGCGCAACCCGACCGGGGTCTCGCACTCGCCCGCCGAGCACGCCGAGCGCGATGACTGCCTCGCCGGTGTGGCCGCCCTGACCGCTGTCGTGGAGAGGCTGGCGTCGTGACGGCCTGGTGGTGCGAACAGGCCTGGGTCGGCGACGCACCGGTGGCGGGAGTGCGGGTGGTGGCCCAGGACGGCGTCATCACCGAGGTCGTCACCGGCGTCGCCGCGCAGGCGGGCGACGACCGCCTGGCCGGGCTGACGATGCCCGGCTTCGCCAACGCCCACTCGCACGCATTCCACCGGGCGCTGCGCGGGCGTACGCACGACGAGGGCGGCACGTTCTGGACCTGGCGCGAGCGTATGTACGCCGTCGCCGATCGACTCGACCCGGACTTCTACCTCGCGCTCGCCCGCGCGACCTACGCGGAGATGGCGCTGGCCGGCATCACCTGCGTTGGCGAGTTCCATTACCTGCACCACGGCAGCGGCGGCCGCCCGTACGACGATCCCAACGCGATGGCCGAGGCGCTGCGTGAGGCGGCCCGGCAGGCCGGCGTACGGCTCACCCTGCTCGACGCCTGCTATCTCGCCGGCGGGCTCGAGGCGACCGGCCACACTCGCCCAAACGCTGTGCAGCAACGGTTTTCAGACGGAACGGCCGAGCGCTGGGCCTCGCGGGTCGGTGACCTGAAGCCGGACGACGGGATGCGGGTCGGTACGGCGATCCACTCGGTGCGTGCGGTGCCGCGGCTGGAGCTGGCCGACGTCGCGGCCGCCTACCCGTCGCTGCCGCTGCACGCGCACCTGAGCGAGCAGGTCGCCGAGAACGAGGCGACATTCGCGTTCTACGGGCAGTCGCCGACCGAGCTGCTGGCCGGCGCTGACGCCCTCGGGCCACGCAGCACCATGGTGCACGCGACCGTCGCACCGCACATGGAGCTGCTCGGTAGCACCGGCACCAACGTCTGCCTGTGCCCGACCACCGAGCGAGACCTGGCCGACGGGATCGGCCCGGCCCGGCTGATGGCGCACCACGGCAGCCCGCTGTGCTTGGGCAGCGACCAGAACGCGGTGATCGACCTGCTCGAGGAGGCGCGCGCCCTCGAGATGCACGAGCGGCTGTTCACCCTCGAGCGAGGCGTGTTCACGCCCGCCGAGCTGGTGGCCGTGCTGACCCACCAGGGTCACATTGCCCTGGGCTGGCCCGAGGCCGGACGGCTGACACCTGGCGCTCCGGCCGACCTGGTCGCCGTACGGCTCGACAGCAGCCGTACGGCCGGAAGCGCTGCGGCACAGGTGGTCTACGCCGCGACCGCGGCCGACGTGCACACAGTGGTGAACGCTGGTCGGGTCGTGGTGCGCGACGGCGAGCATGTGCTCGGTGACGTGGGCCGGCTGCTGACCGAGGCCATCGAGCCGCTGTGGGCGGAGGTGTCCCGATGAGCAGCGTGCTGGTGACCGGCGTCGGCGAGCTGGTGACGAACGACCCCCGGCTGGGTGACGGCTCGCCCCTGGGAGTGATCGAGGACGCGGCCGTCGTCGTGCAGGCGGGGCGCGTGGCGTGGGTGGGGGAGGCCGCGCAGGCCCCCGCGGCCGATGCGCGCGTCGACCTCGCCGGGCGAGCGGTCGTGCCCGGTTTCGTCGACTCGCACAGCCACCTGGTCTTCGCCGGCGACCGCTCGCGCGAGTTCGAGGCGCGGATGACGGGCACGCCGTACGACGGCGGCGGGATCGCGACCACGGTGGCGGCCACGCGCGCTGCCCCCGACGAGCTGCTGCTGGCGCGATTGGTCGCGCTGGTGGGCGAGATGCGGGCGCAGGGCACCACCACCGTCGAGGTGAAGAGCGGCTACGGCCTGACCGTCGCCGACGAGGCGCGCAGCCTGCGGATCGCCCGCGAGGTGACCGAGGAGACGACGTTCCTCGGCGCCCACGTGGTGCCGCCCGGCATCGACCGCCGTACCTACCTCGACCTGGTGACCGGGCCGATGCTCGAGGCCTGCGCGCCGTACGCCCGATGGGTCGACGTCTTCTGTGAGCCCTCGAGCCCGCACGCGTTCGACGGCGAGGAGTCCCGCGAGGTGCTGACGGCCGGGATCGCGGCTGGGCTGCTGGCCCGAGTGCACGGCAACCAGCTCGCGGCGGGGCCCGGCGTCCGGCTGGCCGTCGAGCTGGGCGCCGCGAGCGTCGACCACTGCACCCACCTGACGCCCGCCGACGTCGACGCGCTCGCGGGTGCGGCGCCGACGCCCGCCCGTCTCGGGACGGTGGCGACGCTGCTGCCCGGCGTGGAGTTCTCGACCCGCTCGCCGTACCCCGACGCGCGCTCGCTGCTCGAGGCCGGCGTCGTGCTGGCGCTGGCCACCGACTGCAACCCGGGGACCTGCTTCACGTCGTCCATGCCGCTCGTCATCGCCCTGGCGGTGCGCGAGATGGGGATGTCACCGGCGCAGGCGCTGTGGGCGGCCACCGCGGGCGGCGCCCTGGCGCTGCGTCGTCCGGACGTCGGGCATCTCGGGGTGGGAGCGCGGGCCGACCTCGCCGTGCTCGAGGCGCCGACGTACCGGCACCTGGCCTACCGGCCCGGCGTCCCCCTCGCCCGCGCCCTCGACCTCTGACCGACGTTGATCACGTTAAGCAGGCTCCGGTCACCTTGCCGAGGGTTGTACCCCTCGGCAAGCAGGCCGACACCTGCTTAACGTGATCAACATCGAGAGTGCCGAGGGGGGCGGACGGCGGGGGGCGTGCGGGGGTGGGTGGGTCAGGTGACCTCTTCCATCTTGGGCGGGAGGTGACCCGTGGAGTGCCGGTAGTACTCCGCGGCCTTGCGGGCGGCGAGCATCCGGGCGACGCCGACGATCGCCCCGCTCACCACGGCCCACGCGAGAGCTTCGATCCAGTCGGTGTCGGGATGCTCCGGGTTCGACGGCGGCGGGTTGCCAGTCGCTGCCTTCCACCCGGTCGTCATGATCTTCTTGGCCGCGATCCCCGACAGCACGGCTCCGCCGGTGCCCATGACCTTCCACGCCGTTGCACCCATGGTCCCCAGCCTGCCTCAGAGCAGCCCACTGAGCCAGCGCAGGGCCACGACCAGGAGCGGTCCGAGCACAGGGGCCGCCAGCACCAGCATCCCGGCGACCACCAGCACGGCTACCAGCCGCGCGACGGGGGAGGGCGCGCCGGCTCGGCGGCCGCGCATCATCCGCAGGATCATTCGCCGAGTCTCGCACCGCAGGCTGCTCTTGGCCGCACCAGGCGCGCAGCGGGCAGTGAGGTGTAGCGTGGAACCACAACGACAGGGGAGCGCCGCAAGGCGCTGAGAGTGCGGGACCGACCGCAGACCCTCGAACCTGCTCCGGTTAGCACCGGCGAAGGGAGTCGAGCTTCTCGCCGAGGCGTCGTCGAAGGTGTTCGCGTGCACCCGCGCGCGGCGCGGTCGACGCCGTCCCGGTCCCCCTCCACGACCCGGAGGGACACCCGGCATGACCGCTTCACCCACCCAGTCCGACCTCGGCAGCACCGACCGGACGCCGAGCACCACCCCCCGCATCGCCTGGACCGTCGCTGCCACCGGGCTGGTCGCAGCGCTCGCGATCTACCTGGTCGGGCTGCCGTCCGGCTCCTCGCTGTTCGGCACGCCGCTGCCTGACCTCACCCTGCCGGCCGCGCTGGTGGTCGTGCTGGTGGCCGGCTGGCTGGCGTTCTCACTCGCCAGCGCCCGGGCCCCCTGGCGGGTGGTCGACATCGTGGTGGCCAGCGTCCTCGGGGTCGCCGGCGGCCTGCTGTTCGCGGTCTGGAACGCCAACTACGCGACGATCTCGGCGCCGCTCGGCGCGACCCCCGCGGTCGCCCTGCTCGGCGGCGTGTGGCTGCTGCCCGGCGTGCTCGGTGGCCTGGTCGTGCGACGCCCCGGCGCGGCCACCTACACCGAGCTGCTGGCTGCCGTGGTGTCAGCGCTCATCGGCAGCCAGTGGGGGTTCTCGGTCGTCTGGTACGGCCTGATCGAGGGACTCGGCGCCGAGATCGTGCTGGCGCTGCTGCTCTACCGCCGGTTCGGGCTGCCGACCGCCGTCCTCGCCGGCTCCGCGGCGGGCCTGATCATCTCGACCTGCGACCTGGCCATCTCCTACCCGACGCAGACGGTCGCCTGGAAGCTGGGGTACGCCCTGCTGCTCGCCGTGTCCGGCGCCGTCATCGCCGGTGTCGGCTCGTGGGCGCTCACCCGGGCGCTGGCGAGCACCGGTGTGCTCGCGCCCCTGGCGTCCGGCCGCACCGCGACGCGCGTCTGAGCGTCGTGAGCACCGACCGCACCCGACCCGTGGGCCTGCAGGCCCACGGGTGGGGCTGGCGGCACGCCGGACGCCGGGCCTGGGCCGTGCGCGGACTCGACCTCGCCGTCGCGCCCGGCGAGCGGGTGCTGCTGCTCGGACCCAGCGGGGCGGGCAAGTCGACCGTGCTGTCGGCCGCTGCCGGTCTGCTCGGCGAACCGCAGCGCACCCGCGCCGACGGGGTGCGCGAGCACGAGAACGGCGGGGAGTCCGAGGGCGAGCTGCTGCTCGACGGGCTGCCGGCCGCCGCCGCCCGGCGCCGCGGGGTGGCGCGGGCCGGGCTGCTGTTGCAGGACCCGGACGCGCAGACCGTGCTGGCCCGCTGCGGCGACGACGTCGCCTTCGGGCTGGAGAACCTCGCGGTGCCGCGCGACGAGATCTGGGCCCGGGTCGATGAGGCCCTGCGCCTGGTGGGCTTTCCCGTACGGCCGCAGCCACCCGACGTCCCGGTTGTCCGGTGGCGAGCGGCAGCGGCTGGCCCTCGCCGGCGTGCTGGCGATGCGCCCGGGTCTTGCTGCTGCTCGACGAGCCCACGGCGATGCTCGACCCGGACGGCGCGGCGCTGCTGCGCGAGAGCGTGCGGCGGGTGGTCGCCGAGACCGGCGCGACCTGCCTGGTGGTCGAGCACCGGGTGGCGCAGTGGCTGGACGACGTCGACCGCGTCGTGGTGCTGGAGCCTGGTGGCGGCGCGATCGCCGACGGCTCGCCGTCCAGCGTGCTCGACCGGCACGGCGCCGCGCTCGCGGCCCGCGGCGTCTGGGTGCCCGCCCACCCGCCCGCCCTGAGTGGCGCGGGGCCACGCCGCGCTACCCCGAGTGAAGGAGGGGCACCCGGCGCCACCGCCGCGGAACCCGGCGCCACCGCGGCCGCGCCCGCCCAACCCCGCTCACCCCCGGCGAGCCGCTCCTCACCGGCCGGCGGCTCGCCGCCGCCCCGCACCGCTCACATCCCGTCGTCCGCGAGCTGGACGTCGAGCTGCTGGCCGGGCGCACGACCTGCCTGGTCGGCCCGAACGGGTCGGGCAAGACCACCCTCGCCCACGTCCTCGCCGGCCTGGTGGCCCCCGCGGCCGGGGCCCTGGTCGCCGCCGACGGCGCTGGCGCGCGGGCTCGCCCCGGCGCCGCACCGCTGGCGGCCGCGTGAGCTCGTCACCCGGATCGGCACGGTCTTCCAGGAGCCGCAGCACCAGTTCGTCGCGTCCACCGTGCGCGACGAGCTCGCCGTCGGGCCGCGTCGAGCCGGCCGTGACAGCGCCGGCACCGACGCAGCGGGTCGACGAGCTGCTGGCGCGCCTGCGCCTGGAGCACCTGGCCCGGGCCAACCCGTTCACCCTCAGCGGCGGCGAGCAGCGCCGGCTCTCGGTGGCGACCGCGCTCGCCACCGCGCCGCAGCTGCTGGTCCTCGATGAGCCGACCTTCGGCCAGGACTCGCGCACCTGGGCCGAGCTGGTGCTGCTGCTGCGCGAGCTCGTGGCCGACGGCACCGGCGTCCTGGCGGTCACGCACGACCTCGCCCTGGTCGAGGCCCTGGGCGACGAGGTGCTGGCCCTGGCACCGCGCGGGGGCGCCCATCGGCCTGCGGCGGTGTCCGTATGAGCGCGCTGACCGCCCTGGACGACGATCCCGGCCTCGACCTGCGCGCGCCGCTCGCCCGGGCCAACCCGGTGGCCAAGCTCGCGGCGTCCACCGTCGTGGCCTTCGGGTTGCTCCTCAGCGTCGACGTCGTGACGGCCGGGGTGGCGCTGCTGCTCGAGCTGCTCGTCCTGCCGGTCAGCGGAGTGCGTCCCCGGGCCCTGCTGCGACGCGGCGTGGTGGTGCTGCTGGGGGCGTTCCCCGCGGGTCTGGCTGCGGCGGCGTTCGGCGTCGACTCCGGGCCGGTGCTGGCCGGTCTCGGCCCGTTCACCGTCACCACGGGCTCGCTCACCGCGGGCGCTGCCATCTCGCTGCGCATCCTGGCGATCGGCCTGCCGGGGGTGATCCTGCTGTCGACGACCGACCCCACCGACCTGGCCGACGCGCTGGCGCAGGTGCTGCGCCTGCCGTCCCGGTTCACCCTCGCCGCGCTCGCGGCCACCCGGATGTTCGGGGTCATGGCGGCCGACTGGCGGTCGATGTCGTTGGCGCGCAGGGCTCGTGGCCTCGGAGGAGATGGCGCGCTGAAGGCCGTGCGGTCGGCGTTCGGCCAGGTCTTCGCGCTGCTCGTGCTCGCGATCCGGCGGGCTACGACCCTGGCCACCACCATGGAGTCGCGCGGGTTCGGCACCTCCGACGAACGGACCTGGGCGCGGCCGAGCCGGCTGCGGCCGGGGGATGCCGTCGTGGTCGCCGGGGCGGTGGCGCTGACGGCCTGCGCCATCGCGGCGGGGGTGGCCGCGGGCACCTGGCGGCTGCTGCTGACCTGAGCCAGCTCAGACCTGCTCAGGCCTCCTGGCCGCCGGGCTCGACGCGCACGCCAGTCCCCGAAACTCGTTGTGCCGGAACCGATCCCATGGGGACCGCGAGGCGCCCGATCCGGTCGGGCGGGTTGAGCGGCAGGGTGAGCGCGAGGGCGGCGCCGCCCTCCGGCGCACGCGAGGCGTGCAAGGCGCCACCACGGGCGTGGGCGATCTCGCGGACGATGCCCAGTCCGAGCCCGGTGCCGGCCAGCGCATCGACCGGCGTGAGCGGTGCGCCAGCCTGCGGCTCGCCGGCGTTGATCGCGACGATCTGCTGGTCGGTCAGCCCGATCCCGGAGTCCAGGACGGCGACGACCACGTGCTGCTGGCGGCGGGTGCCCACGATCCGGATCGTGTCGCCCACGGACGTGTAGCGGATCGCGTTCTCGACCAGCGTGTCGATGCAGGTGCGCAGCCGCTCCGGTGTCACCAGCGCCCGCCCGGCCGCCGCCTCGAGCACCCAGCGCCGATCGACGACCACCTGCCAGCGCTCGACGGCCTGGTGCATCACCTCATCGAGGTCGACCACCTCCGCCGCGACGTCGTCCTGGAGGCGGATCATCCGGATCAGCCGGTCGCTGACCCGGGACAGCCGGTCGAGCTCGTCGGAGGCGACGGCGAGGTCCTGCTCGTCCTCGAGCTCGGTCGCGCGGTCGCGCAACAGGTCGATGTAGCCGCGGGCGATGGTGAGCGGGGTGCGCAGCTCGTGCGAGGTGAGGCGCATCAGGCGCTCGCGGTCACGAGACGCCTGTGCGTCGCGAGCCGCGAGCAGCGTGGAGTGCGCGAGCGCGGCCTGGCGACGGTGGACGTGCCACACCATCAGCGCGGCCAGCAGGAACATCAGCGGGATCTCGGTGGTCTCCTCCCAGCCGATGTTGCCTGCTGCCGCGCTGCCGGCGAGCACCGCACCCGTCACTACGGTGTAGCCCCCGAGCGCGACGACCAGCTGCCACCGACGCCAGGTGCTGAGCCCGTAGGCGAGCGCGAAACCGGCCCAGCCCAGGTGGTACGGGATGGTCTCCTCGCCCTCCAGTACGTACATCGCGATGGCGCACAGGATGCCCCAGGCAACCCAGATCACGATGAGGTGGCGGCGGGCGGGAGGCAGCCGCACGCTGGATGCCGGATCGGCGTCGACCTCAGCGGTCGTAGAAGCAGTAGCCGGCACCGCGCACCGTCTCGATCGGGGGGTCGGGCTGCAGCTTCGACCGCAGCCGGCGGACGCAGACGTCGACGACGTTGCTGCCCGGGTCGAAGTCCAGGTCCCAGATGTCGTGCAGCAGCTCCTCGCGCGAGCAGACGTCACCTGCCCGCCGCATGAGGTGGGCCAACAGGGCGAACTCGCGTTCGGTGAGGCTGACGCTGCCGCCGGCCGTCACCGCGCGGCGGCGGTGCAGGTCGAGCTGGACGCCTCCGGCTTCGAGGTAGCGCTGCTCGCTGGTGGGCGGTGGCGCCTGGTGATGCAGGTGCCGCCGGATGCGGGCCGCCAGCTCGGCGGACGAGAACGGCTTGGCCACGACGTCCACTGCACCTCGGTCGAGCGCCTGGATGCGGGTCGAGATGTCGGTGACCGCGGAGAGCACGATGACCGGGGGGCTCGACTCGCGCTGGCCCAGCGCGTTGAGGACGCCGAGACCACCCACCCGCGGCATCACCAGGTCGAGCAGGACGAGGTCGACCTCGTTGAGCTCGAGCTGGTCGAGTGCTGCCTGACCGTCGCCTGCCTCGAAGACCGTGTGGCCCTGCGAGGACAGCGAGCGGCTCAGGTACGTACGGATTCGCGGCTCGTCATCGACGACCATCACACGCGCCATAGCGCCACCTCTCGGCTGAAGCTGTGGCCAGCATGCGAGCGTCATGTCGGCGTCCGCCACCGAAATGGCGAAAGGGGTGGCGCGGGCAGCATGCTTCGAGCGTTTTTGCCGGAATACTGCCGGTCGAACATGACCGGCAGATGACGGATGCCTCACCGATCGTGACAGCGGCATGAGAGCAGATGACGTCCAGATGGCCGCTGATGAACGTTGCGTGATGTAGCCGTCCTCCGGGCACGCCGCACCCCCTCCGACCGTGACTCTCGGCTACAGGACTCACAGCTGGAGGGCGTCATGACTCGTCGGGTCACGCGTGTTCGTGCAGGTGTCATCGTGCTGGCAGTGCTCGCCATCGTGGGCGCACAGCTCTCGCTGCCGCGCCTCGCGCAGCGGGCTCAGGCCGCCGACCCCCCGGCTCCGGGGGCGATCACATTGGCCGTGCAGAGCGCTAGGCCGTTGAACGGCGATGCCGGCTCGGTGACCGCTGGGAGCGCAATCGATGCGTACAAGTGGTTGATCAACCGTGACGACACCGGTGATCCCGGCACAGCCAGCAACCAGAACACCGCGTCGTGCCTGCCGGCAACGGCGCCCGCCGGCAGCTCGGACCCGGGCTATGCCGACACGTGCCCGTGGCCGTCGGTGCGCAACACCTCTGGGTTCGCCCCGATCATCGCCCAGGGCGACCAGACGACGCTGAACGCGACCACCGAGCTGGCGGACCTCGCACCCGGCAAGTACCTCATCTCGGTGACTGCCGAGGGGTTCAAGATCGACGGGCAGCACTTCACCGTCGACGGCGGTACGCAGCGGGTGACCGTCCAGATGAACCCGACTCCCCTGCCGCTCTCCACGGTGCGGATCGAGGTGTTCAACGACAACGCCCCGGTCGACGCGACGTACGAGGTTGATGCCGAGCCGGGTCTCAAGGGATTCACTGCTCACCTGACTGACGTGTTCGGCGAGATGAGCGTCGACTACTACGGCAACGCGCTGTGCACGAAGTACATGCACCGTCGTGCCAACGGCACCCTCGCCACCGACGCGCAGCGGCCCAACGACCCGATCGCCTTCGATGCCAACGACAAGCCGATCGTCGACCCGGCGTCCACCGGCAAGTGCACCAGCGACGCGCAGGGCCAGATCGTCATCCCGAACCTCGGCCCCAACCGGTTCGCGGCCACCGTGAGCCCGCCGCTGCCCGCCGCCGGTCAGACGTACCAGTGGGTGCAGACCACCACGCTCGAGGGTGGGCACGACTACGACATCTGGAGCCAGGAGGGCGCTACCGGCTTCGACACCGAGCAGACCAAGGGTGCCGAGCTGGTCCCCTACGTGCAGTTCGGCTTCGTCCGCACCAGCGGTGCGCTGCCCAGCGGGCCTCGGCGCCCGACCGGTGAGGTCAAGGGCGTCGCGATGGCTGGCCTGGCATACATCGGCGGTCAGAACGGCCAGGTGGTCCCTGAGACCGGCTTGGCCGGGGCGAAGTACGACCGCCCCATCAACAAGCCCTGGGTGGCGCTGAGCGACCTGGGAGCTGGCGACCAGCAGATCTACGTCGGCCAGGGGAACGTGGACGGCAGCTTCGATATCAAGAACGTCCCCAACGGCACGTACCAGCTGACCATCTGGGACAACAACCAGGACTACATCCTGTGGAGCTTCAACGTCGACGTGGCCAACGGCGCCGTGACGGATGTCGGCAGCAAGATGATCGTCGGCTGGTTCACCCACATGCACGGTCACGTGTTCATCGACACCAATGGCAACGGCAAGCGGGACCCGGGCGAGCAGGGCGTGCCTGCGTTCGCTCTCACCGTCCGCGAGCGTGACAACTCACTGATGGACCAGTACAGCAACACGTCCACGACGAACGACCTCGGTGAGTACGACATCCCCGAGACGTATCCGTTGGGCAAGTGGCTGGTCATGGAGGCCTTCAACACCCGCTACCAGACCACCGGCATCACCTATCGGGCCGACAACGAGCCCAAGGCGACCACCAAGCTCGGCGCCGGCGTCGACCTGAGCTTCCTGCCGATCATCGGCCTGGGCACCGAGGTCGACTGGGGCGTGCAGCCCTACGAGCCGGGTACCAACGGCGGCATCGTCGGGACGGTCAGCTACGACACGACCCGCAACGAGCTGGACCCCGCCCAGGCGGCGTCCGAGTCGTACCAGCCGGGGATCCCGGACGTGCCGGTGCGGCTGTACCTGCCGGTCGCCTGCGGCACGACCGACCCGGTCGCGATGGCCAACGAGTGCCGCCAGGGCAAGGCCATCGTCCCGCTGAGCATCGACGACCCGGCCAACCCCGGCACGATGATCCAGAACCCCGCGGCCGATCGTGGCGCGCTCGTGAAGGGCGTCGAGATCCAGGATGCCTACACCTCTGAGACCTGGTCGCCGCCGCGTGGCTGCACCGCCCGGCAGTACAACGGCCAGCCGCTGACCGACCAGCAGGCGCTGCCGGAGTTCGGCGCCGCCGCCAACCGGATGTGCGTCGAGGCACCGATGATGGGCGTCGCGGTGGGCCCGAACGACGACACGCCGGGCGCCTTCGGCCAGACCGTGAACGGCAACTACGGCTTCGGCACCTCGAAGGTGAACCTCTGGCCGCCGACCGACTCCGCGCACAACCCCGACGGCCTGGGCATCGGCGACCCGCTGCCGAGCGGCGAGGAGCAGGACCTGCGACCTGGCGACTACATCGTCTCGGTCGACATCCCCGACAACCCGGTCGGTGGCGGCAAGATGTACCAGGCGACCGGCGAAGAGGACGTCAACGTCTTCGACGGCGACACCTACCTGCCGCAGCAGAACTACCCGCCGGTCAGCCCGGCCGCGGCGGCCGCACAGGACCAGGGCGTCCAGCTCGCGACCCCGCTGCAGCCGAGCCAGCCCCCGTCACAGCAAGCCGGCATCATTTCGGACTGCGCCGGCGCGCTGCACACCGTCCACGTCACCAACCCCGCGTTCCTGGACGGCGGCGGGAGCCCGTTCGAGGGCCTGGACCGACCGTCCTGCGAGGACAAGCTGGTCACGGTGCGCAACGCTCAGGCCACGGCGCCCAACTTCAACCTGTTCACCGACGTCCCGCTGCCGACGCACTTCTGGGGCCTGACCCTGAACGACCTCGGTTTGACGCTCGACAAGCGCAGCGTCAACTACGGTGAGGCGCAGGGCCTTCCCTTCGTCCCGGTCGGGCTGTACGACTCCTTCGGCCGGCTCTCGTACACCGCGCACACGGACTTCAACGGGATGTACGAGGCGCTCGTGCCCTCGACCGACACGTTCAACTGCCCGGTGCCTGCCGGGCCGTGCCCGAACATGTACCGCTTCGTGGGTAACGACCCGGGCAGCGTGTCGGCACCGAACGCGGACTACAACCCGCGGTTCCGCACCATCGCGACCAACTTCCAGGCCTGGCCGGGGCTCTACACGGTCACCGACGAGGCGCCGACCCAGGTCGCCGCGACGGTGCTCGCCCCCGACTCGACGGTCGCGAACCCGACCATGTGCGACCTCGGAGCCACGTCACCGCAGATCTTCGCGGTCGACAAGCCGTACGTCCGGACCACCGACTCGGCGACCGCCCGGGTGGTGACGGTCCAGGGCATCGGCTTCGGCGCGACCCCGGGCACGCTGAAGTTGGGTACGACGACCGTGCCAGTCACCGCTGCCAACTGGTCGGACACCCAGGTGAAGTTCACCGTGCCGACGACTTCGACCGGGCCCCGCGCGCTGAGCATCACCGCAAGCAACGGGCTGTCGACGTACAACGGCCTCACCATCCAGGTGCTCGGCCAGTTCGCGACCAACACTGTCGGCCAGTCGGCCACCAACCCACGCCTGGCCGAGGTCGGGCCGGGCAAGCAGTTCGCCACCATCCAGGCAGCGATCGAAGCCGCTCGCCCCACGAACCAGGCGCGGTTCTGGCTCGTTGTGGTCTGGCCTGGTGCACGCACGGCGGACAACCCGCGAGGTGAGTACACCGAGAACGTCATCGTCCACCACCAGGAGGCGATCCAGGGCGTCGGCCCAGGCGGCTTCCAGGGCAACACCTTCGTCCCGGGCTCGATCATCGACGGGGCCGGCTTCAACCCTGACAACCCCAGCGGCGCCGCCTGGATCACGCTGCTCAGCGGCCTCAGCTACTCGGGCGACCCGGCCGTGCCGGACGCAGCAGCCGTGACCGTGCTGCACGACACCCGTGACTCGACCGTCCCGACGAGCTACCCGCTGACGATCGACGGCTTCACCATCACGGGTGGCGCGCAGTCCGACATCGCGACCAACGTCAACGTGATCACCGGTGGCTTCAAGACGCCGTACGGCGCCGACGGGGCTCTGATCACCCAGGGCGGTGGTGTCTACGTGCACTACAACGTCGCCGGTCTGCAGGTCACCGACAACGTGATCGTCGGCAACGGCGGCTCGTACGGCGGCGGTGTGCGCGTCGGCACCCCGTACATCGGCAACAACCACAACGACAACCTCAAGCTGCAGCGCAACCAGATCCGCGACAACGGCGGGACCAACCTCGCCGGTGGCGTGGGGCTGTTCACCGGCAGCAACAACTACGACGTCAGCTACAACGCCATCTGCGGCAACCACTCCGCGGAGTACGGTGGCGCCATCTCGGCCTTCGGCTACAACACCGGCGGCCAGATGACACACAACCGAATCTGGTTCAACCAGTCCTACGACGAGGGTGGCGGGATCATGATCGCCGGCGAGCTGCCGGCGAACCCGAACAACCTCTCCGAGGGGTCCGGGCCGGTGACGATCGACGCCAACGTCATCCAGGCCAACCTCGCCAACGACGACGGCGGCGGGATCCGGTTGCTGCAGACCAGCGGCACCCACATCACCCGCGCCAACCCGCAGACGATCTCGATCACCAGCAACACCATCGCCAACAACGTCTCGGCCCACGAGGGCGGCGGCCTGGCGCTGGACGACTCGGCGTTCGTGAACGTCGTCAACAACACCGTCGCGCGGAACATCACCACTGCCACCGCCGTGACCAGTAACGGGCAGCCGGCTCCGGCCGGGTTGTCGACGGCGGCCAACAGCGATCCGCTGCAGGCCAAGCTCTCCAGCCTCGTGTCGACCAACCAGTCGCCGCAGACCTGGCCGGTGGCCTTCAGCAAGCCGACGCTGCTCGACAACGTGTTCTCGGACAACCGGGCCGGCACTTTCGACGGCGGCTCGGTCACCGGGATCACCGCGGCCGACGCGAACTACTGGGACCTGGGGGCCTCGGACGGCTCCGGGCCGCTCACCCCGCTGAGCACGGTGCTGCAGGACGGCGACACGTCGTCCTTCATCGACAACCCGGCCAGCGCGGGCAACCGGTACACGACGGACCCCAAGTTCGTCAGCCCGTACGACATCTCGGTGAACATCCTCAACCTGAGGACCTACCCGGCCTTCCGGCAGGCGGCCATCGTCAGCGAGCTGCTGCCGCCCAGCCTGCTCGGCAACTACCACCTGGCCAACAGCACCTCGCCGGCGTACGGCGCTGGACGAGCCAGCACCAACGTCGCCTGGGGCACCGGCAGTACCCGCGTGTTCTACACCGTCAACGCGGCGACGCCCGACATCGACGGCAACCCACGTCCGTCGCCCGCACCCGCCCGCCGGTACGACGCCGGCTCCGACCAGCTGCTGCCATGACCAGCCCGTCCGACAGCACACCGCACCCCGGGGAGAACCCAGTGACCAACCAGATGCCACGTCCAGGGCTGTCCCGGCGACGCCTCCTCACCGGGGGTGCAGGGCTGGCCGCCATGGTCGGAACCAGCCAGCTCGTCGGGGGCCAGGTGGCCACTGCCGGCCTGCGCGCGGCGGCGGCGGCCGTCACCCACCCGAAGAAGACCCTGCACCTCGTGGGCACCGACGGGTGGGTGTCGATGCCCTCGAACGCCCCGGCCGACCCGCCGTTCTTCCCGGACTCGTACGCGCCGGACCCGTTGAACACCTATGTGTTCGGGTTCCGGGACGTGACCGGCCTAAGCGCCGCGCAGGTCGCGGCGCAGCGGGGCAAGGCGCAGATCAGCGCGCCGATGCTGTCCTTCGACGAGGAGGACGACATCTACCTCACCCTGACGAACCTGGGTCTAGTGCAACGGCCGGACCTGTTCGACGGGCACACCCTGCACTGGCACGGGTTCGTCAACGCGATCCCGCTGTTCGACGGCGTGCCCGAGCTCTCGCTCTCGGTGCCCGTAGGGCGCGATCTCGACTACTTCTACCGCCCGCACGACGCCGGCACGTACATGTACCACTGCCACTTCGAGGACGTCGAGCACGTGCAGATGGGCATGACCGGCATGGTGTTCGTCCGGCCGAAGCAGAACAAGTCGCCGCGCGTCGCTGGTGAGAAGTACGCCTACAACGACGGTGACTACAGCACCGCCTACGACCGCGAGTTCGCGTTCATGATCACCGAGCTGTGGTCGGCGGCGCACTACCGCGACGCCCACATCCAGGTCAGCGACTGGACCGACTTCGACCCGAGCTTCTGGCTGCTGAACGGCCGGGCGTACCCGGACACGTTGGCAGGCAACGGAAGTCGGTCAACGACGGGAAGCCTGGTAGGCCCCGCCGGCGCGGATGCCGCTCGGCTGCAGTTCCAGCCGATCTCATCGCTCATCCGGTGCAACACCGGTGAGCGCGTGCTGCTGCGGCTGTCCAGCCTCGGCTACCAGAACCACTCGATGACGGTCGACGACATCGACCTGACGATCGTGGCGAAGGACGCCAGCCTGCTGCGCGGACGAGGCGGCGGTGCCCCCAACAACTACATCACCACCAACACGGTCGACATCGGCCCTGGCGAGAGCAGGGACGTGATCTTCGTGGCGCCAGAGCCGGGCGAGTACCTGCTCTACGACCGTCGGTACTCCTACTTGGAGAACGGTGGTGGGCCCGGCTACGGCGGAATGATGACGAAGATCATCGTCGGTGCACCGGGCACGTACCTGACCCAGACCCAGCCCAACACGTGATCGCGGCCGGAACGGAGGACATGACGATGAACACCACATCCCGCACCCGGCTCCGGCTGGCCCTGGCCGCCGGTCTCGCCACGGCAATGACCTCGGCAGCGTTGCTGACGTTGCCCGGTGCGCAAGCTGCCTCGACCGAGGGGCTGGCGTGCGACACCGCCACCAACAACACCTTCTCGCTCACCGCGAGCGACGGGTACATCTCGACGCCGGACGGCAACTCGATCTACATGTGGAGCTTCGGCAACAGCTCGCGCGGCTTCCAGATGCCCGGCCCCACGCTCTGCGTGACGTCCGGTGAGCCGGTCACCGTCGTCCTGCACAACACGCTGCCCGAGGCGACGTCGATCATCTTCCCGGGCCAGAAGGCCGTGAAGGCGAACGGCAACCCGGCGCAGCCGCAGTTCGACACCGGCGGTTCGCTCACCTCGATGGTGCAGCCGGCCGCCATGGCCAACGGCTCGGTCACGTACACCTTCACCGCCGGCAGCCCCGGCACCTACCTCTACAAGACCGGCACGGACGTCGACAAGCAGATGCAGATGGGGCTGTACGGCGCCCTGGTCGTGCGACCGGCCGGGCACCCGAGCCAGCTGAACGACAACTCCACCTCGGCCTTCACATCCGACAAGGACTACGTGTTCCTGCTCTCCGAGGTGGCGCCGGACGTGCACCTCGCCGTGGAGCGCCAGGAGCCCGTCGACCCGTCGGCGTACAAGGCGCGCTACTTCATGATCAACGGTCGGAGCATGCCGGACACCCTGGCGCCGAACAACGCGTCGTGGCTGCCCACCCAGCCCTACGGAGCGCTGGTGCACATCCGGCCGTACGACGCGACGACGAACCCGTTGCCCGCGGCGATCCGCTACCTCAACGCCGGATCGGTGAACTACCCGTTCCACCCGCACGGCAGCGACGAGCGGGTGATCAACCGCGACGGGCACGCCCTGCAGGGCACGGCGGGTGAGGACCTGTCGTACCTCAAGTACGACCTCGACGTGCAGCCCGGGCAGACGCTCGACGTGCTGATGGACTGGCGCGACGTGGAGCAGTGGAACCCGACGACCAACCCGATCCCCACGACGCTGCCGGCCATCACCGACCAGATGCTCGTGGGAACCGACACCTGGTTCAGCGAGAGCGGCTACCTCGGTACCCAGGGCGCGCTGCCCTCGTACATCACCGTGAACAACGTGTGCGGCGAGTACTACCACGTGGCCCACAGCCACGCGCTCGAGCAGGCCACCAACTACGGCGCCACGTTCGGCGGGATGATGACGGTCTTCCGCATCGACCCTCCCAACGGCTGCCAGGCGAATTGAGGGACGAGCGATGACGACGCACCTGACCCCGCAGCGGGTGGCCGCCAGCCGGCCCTCCGCGACCACGGCCGCGCGCTCGCGCGTCCTCGTGGCGGCACTCGCCGCGACGATCGTCCTGCTGGGGCTGCACCCCGCAGGAGCCCACGCGGCCTCGCGTCCCGCCTCGGCGGGCGCGACGGTCCGCACCGCCGGGAGCGGCCGTGCAGGCCGCGCCGGTGGGCAAGCTCGCCGCTGGTGGCTGCACCTTCGGCGCCGGCACCGCAGCGTGCGACCTGTACGCCTCGGCCGGGACGACGACCATCCTCGGCCGCGAGCTGCCGATCTGGGGCTTCGCGACGACCGCGACGGACGCGCCGACCGCGCCCGGACCGGTCCTCGTGGTGCACCAAGGCGACGCCGTCACGATGACGTTGCACAACAACCTGCCCGGTGAGGCGGTCTCGTTGTCGGTGATCGGCCAGCACCACTTCGTCTCCGACGGTCACGTCGGCGACGACGTCACCGGTACGGCCACGGGCGGCACCCGCGCGTACACCTTCACGGCAGACCGCGCCGGCACCTTCCTGTACCAGGCCGGGCACACCGGCAACGGCACCCGCCAGGTCGCCATGGGACTGGCCGGCGCACTCGTCGTCCTCCCCTCGGACGGCAGCGCGTACGGGACTCAGCCCACCGGCTTCCCGGACACGACGTACGACGACGACGCCGTCCTGGTGCTCTCCGAGATCGACCCGGCGCTGAACGCCCACCCGGACACCTTCGACATGCGGCTGTTCGACCCGCGCTACCGGCTGATCAACGGCAAGCCGTTCCCGGAGGCCAACGCCGTCAGCACCGACCAGGGACACAAGGTGCTGCTGCGCTACGTCAACGCCGGGTCGATGGCGCACTCGATGACCGTCCTGGGCGGCGACCAGGTCGAGGTGGCCACCGATGGTCACGCCCAGCGGTACACCGCGACCGCGGTCACCGAGCCGGTGGCTCCCGGGCAGACGGCCGACGTCATCGTCACGATGCCGACCGGCCCGGAGTCCAAGCTCGCCGTCTTCGAGGCGGCCGGCCGACTCAACAACGACGGGCAGCACACCGCTGACCCGTTGCAGCTCGCCTTCGGCGGGATGCTGACCTTCCTCGACACCGCTGCGCCCGCACCGAGCACTGACGGGGTGGGTCCCGTCGCCACGCACGTCGCGGCGAGCCCCAACCCGGCCAGCGGCCTCAGCGACGTGACCGTGACGGCCGACCTCAGCGACGCCGACACCGGCGGCTCGACCGTGACCCAGGCGGAGTTCGTCGTCGACGACGCGGTCACGATGGGACCGGGCTACGGCACGGCGATGACCGGACCCTTCGGGACGGTCGACGTGGCTGGCGCGACGGGCACCCTCACGGTGGCCCAGATGGCCGGACTCGACGCGGGCAAGCACACGATCTTCGTGCGAGCCCTCGACTCCGCAGGCAACTGGGGCGTCGTCGGGTCGGTGGTCTTCAACCTGCCGAAGACCGGCCCGCAGACCATCGCCGGCACGGCGGTCGACATCCCGGCCAACGGCGACCTGGACGTCGACATCTCGGCAACCGGTGATGACCGTGCCGCGGGCGGCAAGGTCACCAAGGCCGAGTACTTCCTCGACACCGTGGGGGCCCAGGGGGCCGGCACGCCGATGCTCCTCAACCGCCAGGCGTCGGTGGTGTCCGAGACGGTCACGCTGTCCGCGGCCACCGTGGCCGGGCTCACCGAGGGCCTGCACCACGTGTTCGTGCGCAGCTACGACAACCTCGGGCTGTGGGGACCGACGCTCGACATCGAGCTGCCGGTCGACAAGACCGGTCCCGCGGTAGACGCCGCCAGCATCGGGCCCAACCCGAGCAACGGCATCCTCACCGACAAGGCCAACCCCGGCTACCTGGTGGTCTCCGCGCAGATCACCGACAAGGACGCCGGCGGGGCGCTGCAGAACCCGATCGTGAACGCCGAGGCGTTCGTGAAGCCGGTGGGTACGCCCTGCCGGCGGCACCGGCCTGCAGCTCATCGCGGCCGACGGCAGGTTCGACTCGACCTCCGAGACGGTCTACGGCCTGATCCCGATCTCCCAGATCAAGGCCCTCCCCGACGGTCAGCACGCGATCGCCGTCCGCGGCGAGGACAGCGCCGGCAACTGGGGCCCGCTGTTCAGCTTCTGGCTCCTCGTCGACAAGACGGCGCCGGTGCTGGGGACCCTGTCGGCCACGCCCAACCCCACGAACGGGGCTGCGACGCTGACCGTGACCGGTCCGCTGACCGAGGCCAACGTCGTGCAGGCGGCTGAGTACTGGTGGGGCACCACGACGCTGCCGGCTGGTCAGGGCACACCGGTGAGCTCGCTGGTGACCACCGCGACCACGGTCTCGGCCGACGTCAGCACCGCCGGGGTGCCGGCCGGAGCCCAGCAGCTGAACCTGCGGGTGAAGGACACCGCCGGTAACTGGAGCCTGCCGAAGACCGTCACGGTGAACGTGGTGCTGCCGAACGCGATCTTCTCGAACGGCTTCGACACCGGGAACTCGCCGTGGGGCTGGTCCGCCGCAAGCAACGGGCTCTCCGTCAGCACCGCTGCCGGGACCGCCGCTGGCGGCACCAACCGCGGCCTGGTCGTGGCGATGCCCACCACGGGCAACCGCACCGCCCGGTTCGTGACCGACACCACTCCGCTCGCGGAGCCGTCGTACCACGCGAAGTTCGCCTTCAACGCGAACACGTTCAGCGCAGGTACGGCAGCAACGGCTGCGGTCACGGTGTTCCAGGCCACGACGGCGGCTGGCGGGCAGGTCTTCGCCCTCCAGGTGCACCGGACCGGCACCACCGAGCAGGTCCGGCTGGTGCTCAACCGCAGCGCGGGCAACCCGGTGACCGGGGCGTGGTACACGCTGCCGGCCGGTGCGCACACGATGCAGGTCGACTGGGTCGCAGCGGCGAGCGGCAGCCTGCGGCTGCTGGTCGACGGGACGGTGCGGCAGACCCTCACCGGCAACACCAGCTCGCTCAGCATCGACACGGTGCGGCTGGGAGCCGTTGCAGGAGTGGGCAACACGACGAGCGGGACGATGTACTTCGACTCCTTCGTCTCGACCCGCAACACGATGCCCTGATCAACCCTGATCAGAGACATCGCGGCCCGCGGCCGCGCGAGAGCGCGGCCGCGGGCCACCGGACAACGGGGAACGGGGAGCACGATGAGCGTCATCACAGCAGTACGGGCCCGGACCGGGGCATGGTCCTGGGCGCAGTGGATGGTTGCGGCCTTGATGGTCGCGGTGCTGGCCAGCGCCGGCGTCGTGCTCCACAACGTCGTGGCGCGGGCGTCCGAGCCCGCGTACCGGGTCCCGCAGAGCGCAGCCATCGAGGCAGCGGTCGGCCTGCGCGTCTCGCGGGTCGCCGTCGTCGGTGACGGCGGCCTGATCACCCTCAGCTACACGGCGCTGGACGTCGAGAAGGTGCAGCGGTTCCAGGAGGACCGCACGCAGGTGCCCGAGTTGCTCAGCGAGGCGCGGTCGGGCGGGACGAAGCGCGCCTCGGTCATGCGGCAGGGCGGCCACAACATCCGCGCCGGCGCGACGTACTACTTCGTGTACCAGAACACCAAAGGGGCGATCCAGCCCGGCGAGCAGGTGACTGTCGTCATCGGCTCGCTGCGCCTCGAGCACGTGCCGGTGCTGTGATGCGTCGTGGTCGAGGCTCGGTCCGGGCTCGGCGGGCAGGCATCGCCGCGCTGCTCGCGACCGTTGCAGTGCTGCTGCTCGGGCCGGCGCAGACCGCGCAGGCACATGCTTTCCTCAACGCCAGCAACCCGGCCGACGGGGAGGTGCTGGAGGTCGCGCCGACTTCCCTGCGGCTCACCTTCAGCGAGTCGGTGGTCCGTGACGCGACCCACATCGACGTCGTCGACGGTGACGGCGTGCATCACGCGCCGACCGGCCTGCACGTCGAGTCGTCCGCCGCTGCCGACACCGAGCAGCCGATGGTGCTGGTGGCCGCGCTACCGTCGTTGCCGCGCAACACCTACCGGGTCACCTGGTCGACCCTGTCGAGCGACGACCTGCACGTGACCTCGGGCGTGCTCGCCTTCGGGATCGGGGAGGCCGTCGCAGCCACCGGCACCATCGACGAGGCGCCCGGACCGAGCGAGGCGCTGGCCCGCTGGCTGCTCTGGCTCGGCCTGGCCGGGATGCTCGGGCCGGTCGTGCTGGCGCTCGTCGTGGCGCGCGCGGGCGGCAGCCTGCCCACACCACGACGAGCCCGGCTGGTCCGGCTGGCTCGCTGGTCGTCCCTGTGGCTGGTGGTCGCCGCCGTCCTGCTACCGGCTGCCCAGCTGCGCTCGGTGAGCGCCGCGTGGCAGGCCGCTCATGCGGTCGACATCGGCGTCGGCTGGGGCGGGCGGGTGGTGGCGGCGGTCGTCGCCGCGTTGCTCGCCGGCGCGGTGGTGCGCCAGCCATTGCAGGGCAAGGGTTCTCGGCTCCGGCTGGCCCTGCTCACCGCCGCCGCAGCCACCGTGCCGCTGCTCAGTGCCTGGCGAGGACATCTCGGGTCGACCGGCTCGTCACTGCTCATCGCGGCGGACGTCGTCCACTCCGCCAGCGCTGCCGGCTGGGTCGGCGCAGTGGCCGCGCTCGCGATCGTGCACGCCGGGCGGTCCGGCCCGCGGGCCGTCGTCCCGTCCCGGCCGTTCGCGGCCGTGTCGGCCGGCTGCGTCGCGCTGCTGGTCGCCAGCGGGGTTGTGCTGGCCGGTCACGGCGTGGCGACCGTGACGGCGCTCGCCCACGCGCTGTACGGGCGCGTCGTCCTGCTCAAGGTGGGGCTGCTGGGTGCGGTGCTGGTGCTCGCGCTGGCCAACCACCTGAGGGGCCGACGGGACGGCACGGTCGGCCAGCGGGGCCGGGTCTGGGTATCCGCCGAGTCCGGCCTGCTCGTCGTCCTGCTGGGCCTGGCCGGCGTGCTCGCCGCGACCGCCCCAGCGAACTCACCGCAGTGGACGCCGGCCCCGGCCGCGAGCCGCCTGGTCTCGACCCGCGCGGCCGACCTCGTCGTCGAGCTGTCGGTCGCGCCGAACCGGCCCGGCGACGCGTTCGCGACGGTGAACGTCCTGCAGACCCGGCTGCCGGCGCCCGCGCCGATCACGTCCGTCATGGTGCGGTGGAGCCGCGCCGGCGACGTCGTCGGCCCGGTCGGCGCGACCCTGCAGCCCGGTGGCGCCTGGACGACGCCGGTGCAGCTGACCGCGGCCGGCCCGTGGCAGGTGACGGTGACCGCGGCCCGTCCCGGGCTGGCCCCGATCACGACCACCGTCGACTGGGTGGTCGGCGGTGGGGTGCACGGCCCGCCCGGCCGCTCGCTGGGCGCGCTGTCGTGGTGGCTGGCGGCGGCGGTGCTGCTGCTGTGGGTCGTCGCGCTCGTCGTCCGGCCGTGGGGCGGGCGACCTGCACCCCTGCCGCACCCGGTTCATCACCCCAGCACCCGCTCCGCCCCTCCAGACCCGGCGTCCGAGCCCGGAACCACGAACGCATCCCCGCCCCGCGTGGTCCCGACGGACGCCGCCGTCGACTGTGTCCCCCCGCAGCCGACGGATCAGCCGGTCCCCCCGGTGAGCCTCGTGCCACCGGGGGGGTCGGTGGGCGACGGGACTAGCGCGATTGAACCTGCACCAGCCGCAGCGCCAGCGTGGGGCAGGCGCTCACCGCCTGGCGGGCGAGGTCCTCGAGCCCGCGCGGCACTTCGCCGTTGACCCGCGGGTAGCCCCACTCGTCCAACGAGACGAACTCCGGGAGCAGCTCGTGGCACAGGCCGTGCCCGTCGCAGCGGGGCCAGTCGATCCGCAGCCGCAGGGTCATGACCACGGCCCTGACGCGTCGGACCGGACCGGCCAGCGGCACTGGCCGCCGGCATGCCGGGAGACCTCGTCGTCGAACCGGTCGACCAGCGAGCGCACCAGCCGGGTGGTGCCGTCCGGGTGCGCGCAGGCCCCACGGCCCGTGACGAGGCCCGCGAGCTCGAGTAGCCGGTCGAGGGAGTCGGTGCACAGAGCCAGCCGGTCGAGCTCGTCGGCCATGGCGGGCAAGCCGTTACGGCACGGACC
This sequence comes from uncultured Actinomycetota bacterium, assembly GCA_963759935.1. GTDB lineage: Bacteria > Actinomycetota > Actinomycetes > Actinomycetales > Angustibacteraceae > Angustibacter. Next base: position 145,130 of record CAVXBF010000010.1, on the reverse strand, counting down.
GCACCGCCCGGCCGACTCGGACGCGAGGTAGCGCACGATCCGGGCCGTCCGCAGCACCGGGCAGGTGCCTGCCGTGAGCGGCAGCACGACGCCCGCGCCGAGCGCGAAGCCCGAGGTCGCGAGCATCTCGCGGTCGAGCCGAGCCGTGGCGACGTCCCCGCCGCGCATCCAGGTGCCGTGGTACCCGCCGATCAGCACCGGTTGGCCGGGTAGCCAGCGGGTGGCCAACGCGTCGGTCAGCCGGCTGCCGCCGGCGAGCTCGACCACCTCGGGTGCCGGCCCGTCGCCGTCCACGGTCAGCAGCACGGTGCCCGGGGTGCCGGGGTGGCCGAACGCCGCATACGCGTGCGGGCCGAGCCGGGCCAGGGCTGCCACCTGGGCGAACGTCTCGGCGTTCGACAGCAACGTGGGACGACCGCGGTGACCGCTCACCGCCTCAGGCTGCCAGGACGTCACCGGCCGGTTCTCACGGCCGGCCATCAGCTCGATGACGGCGCGCGACTGGCCGGCCACGAAGCGGTCGTCGGCGTGGTGCAGGCGCCAGCGCAGCCGCTCGCCACCCGCTCGGCGCTGCGCGACGGCGACGGCCATCGCCCGGCCGACGTGCGGGCGTCCGGACGGGACGACGACGTGCAGCTCGCGGGTGCCCAGCGCCCGCGCGACGACGACCGCGCCGTCCAGCACGAGGTGCGGTGAGCGCTCGGCCAGCACGGAGTCCTTGTGGCTGGCCGGCTCGCCCTCGGCGATGTTGACCACCACGACCGGACGACGTCCGGCAGCGGCCAGCAGCTTGGTGGCGAACGGGAACCCGGCCCCGCCGCGGCCGCGCACGGCGACGGCCTCCGCCCAGGCCGACAGGGTCGCCAGGGTCGGCTGGGGCACCGGGCCCAGCCGCTGCCGATGCGCGGCCCAGCCCGGGTCGGCGTTGACGTGGGCCAAGAGCAGCGGCCCTGGGTTGACGATGACCTGCCCGGCGGACCCACCCGAGACCTGCGCCGTGGTCTCGAGCGGCATCACTCGGTCACCGCTGGGCGGTTCAGCGTCAGCAGCCGGCCGAGGCCGGCGAGCATCACCGCGGCCAGGCAGACCACCGTGACCGCCAGGCTCCAGGGGGCCACCGCGTCGGTGCCGATCCCGATCCCGTGCACGATCCCCAGTGCGAAGACGGCGTACGTCGACAGGTGTACCGCCCGCCACAGGCCGTGCCGCATCCGGTGCCGCAGCAGACTGGTGAAGACCGTGACGATGATCAGGTCGAAGGCGATGGTGCCGAGCGCGAGCCAGAACGGCTGGTAGGTGGCGCCGAACGGCACCACCGCCTGCCACCAGCGGATGTCGACGTACTCGTCGACCACGGCTGTCACGGCGTGCGCGACGGCGAGCGCCAGCCCGAGCAGGGCGACGTTGCGGTGCAGACCCTGAGTGAGGAAGCGCGGCCACCATCGCGACCCGGCGCGTGCCGTCGACAGGACGCCGAGCACGGTCGACAGGGTGACCACCGCCAGCAGCACCACGCCGGTGCCGCGGTTGGCGAACCACAGGGCCGGGCCACTCATGCGACGTCCTCCTGGTCGGGCCACCCGGGGGTCCGCACGACCTGACCGTCCCGCCCGACGAGCCGGGCCGCGACCCCGCGTGCCACCAGCCAGTCGTGGGCTGCGTCGCCGAGCACGATCGCTGCGGTGGAGGCGGTGTTGGCGGCGGCGGCCGAGTGCCCGAAGGCGCTCACGCTGCGCCACCAGCCCTGGGTCGGCTCGCCGGTGCGCGGGTCGAGCAGGTGGTGGCGGGGCAGGCCGCCGCGGATCCACCGGCGGGCTTGGGTGGTGGAGGTGGCCAGGCCACCCGCCGCGAGCAGGACGACGTCCACGTGGACGTCGAGGTCGCCCGCGTCGGCGCCCGACTGGTCGGCGAGCAGCTCGCTGACCGCCACCGGCCACTGGGTCGAGCCCACGGCCGCGACATCACCGCCCAGGCTGATCACGACGTCCGCGCCGGTCGCGTCAGCGACGCAGCGGGCCACGAGGTCGGCGGCCCAGGCCTTGCCGGTGGCGCCGAGGTCGAGTGCGCAGTCGGCGGGCACCGTCAACGCGCCGTCCAGGTCGATCTCGATCTCCCGCCAGGCCCCGGTGCGGGCCGCCCGCGGCACGCCGGCCGGTCCGGTCGAGGCGGCCGGCAACAGGGCGAGGTCACGGTCGTAGCCGACGGCGACGAGCGCATGCCCCAGGGTGGGGTCGACCAGGCCGCCGGTCTCGCGCGCCGCCTCGACCGCGACGGACACGGCGGCGGCCAGCAACGGGCTGACCGTCGTCCGGCGCCCGGCCCGGGCGTTCGCGCGCACCAGGTCGGAGTCGGCCCGGAACCGGCTGCACGCCACGTCGACCTCGTGCAGGACCTCGGTGGCGAGCCGGACGGCGTCCGGCAGGGCTGTCGAGGGTGAGGTGGCCAGGCGGACGTAGGTGCCGAGCGCGTCCCACTCATGCAGCGTGGCGTCGGCGGCCGGGGCGTGCGCGGGGGCCGGCGGCATGGTCAGGACCCGGAGGACGGGATCGGGGCGGGGGCGGGCGGCGGCGGCGGCGGGGGCTGGGGCGCGGGTGCTGCGGCGCCACCGCCGGAGCCACCACCCGAGCTCGAGCCACCCCCCGCGCTGGACCCGCCCCCAGAGCTGGAGCCGCCACCCGAACTGGAGACCGCGCCCGTCCCACCGCTCACCGAGCCGCCGGAGGAGCCCACGCGCGCGGCGCCGGCGCCGGAGACGGCTTCGACGACATGCCGCTTGACCACGGTCCGGGTGGGCAGCGGCTTCGGGCGGACGGCCTTGGCGGTCACCGTCACGTCCGGAACCGGGACGGCGGCCTGGCGGGCGGCCTGCTCTCGGGCCTTCGCGGCCTGGTGCTGGGCGGTGCTGTCGGCGGCGAGCGCAGCCGTCAGCCCCGTGCCGGTGACCGCCGCCGCCGTGACCGCGCCGGTGAGCACGGAGAGGGTTGTCAGCGAGCGGTCGCGCGAGCGCGGGGTGTGCGTCATCGGTCCACCTGTCAGTCGAGGAGGCCCCAGCCTCGCGGCGCGCGCGACAAGGGGACCTCAGGCCGGTGTTAAGAGCAGGTCATGACAGCACGGGCTTGCTGAAACTTGACGGAGTCTTGAGGTTCGCACGACACGGACATAGGAGTGCGGCCGTCACTGTCATGTCACGCCCGCTAACAAGGAGCAACGCATGAGGATCAGCGCTTCCGTCGCCACGGTCGTCGGCGCATCGGTCGGCCTGGTGGCCGCCGGTGCCGTGTACGCCGCAGTCGCGACGGCCACTGGCGCCGCGCCGGTGTCCGCTGTCGGTGCCGTGCCGGCCACCACCACGGTGAGCCCGACCCTGGCCGCCCACTGCAGTGGCAAGGCGGTCCTGAAGAAGGGCGTATGCGTCGTGACGGTCAACGAGACCGTCACCAACGCGGCCCGCGTGGTGTCCGCCGCCCGGTCGACGACCGCGAGCGAGCACCGGGTTGTCCAGAGGGCGGCCACGCACGACGCCACCAGGGCCTCCGAGACTGCCGACGACGACGCCAACGAGCCGGCGGACGACGACGCCAACGAGCACGCCACGGCGACCCCGGAGCCCACCGACGACCATGGCGACGACCACGGTGACGACGGGGGCGACGACGGCGGTGACGACCACGGTGGCGGCGACCACCCCGAGCCCGGCGACCACTGACCGGGCAGTCTGCTCAGGCGACCGACGGAGCGAACGTCACGCTCGCGACCGTGCCGCCCCTGACGGCCCGCCGGATGCGCAGCTCGCCTCCGGCGGCTGTCGCGGCGCGTCGCACGATGTCGAGACCGAGCCCGGTCGAGCCGGTGCCGCTGGCGCCGCGCTCGGTCAGCGTCGGGTCGGTCAGGCCCGGCCCGGAGTCGATGACCTCCAGGCGCACCGCGCCGGCGCTGTCCTGGAGCAGCACGACCTCGAAGCCGCTGCCCTCGGGCGTGTGCGCGAAGACGTTGTCGAGCAGGACGTCGACGACGTCGGCCAGGTCGCCGGCGTCGATCGCCGCCCGCAGTGGTCGTGCCGGGATCTCGACGGTGAGCTCGCGGTCCTGCTCGCTGGCGAGCGCGGACCAGAACTCGACCCGCTCCCGGACGACGGTCGAGGCGTCGCACGAGCGACCCACCGAGCTGAGCACCGGGCGCCGGGCGTCCTTGACGATGGCGTCGACGGTGCGCTGCAGGGTCTCGACGTGAGCACGCAGCCGCTCCGCGACGTCCGGGTCGCCCACCGAGTCGGCGTCCAGGCGGATCGCCGTGACCGGTGTGCGCAGGCGGTGCGAGAGGTCGGCCACGGCCTCGCGCTCGCTGCGCAGCAGCTCGCCGATCCGGTCGGCCAGTCGGTTGATGGACGACCCGAGGTCCCGCACCTCCTCTGGCCCGCGCACGTCCGCGCGGGCGGACATCTCACCCAGCCGCAGGCGGTGCGCGACGAGCGCTACCTCGGTGATCGGCGCGGCCACCCGGCGGCCGAGGCGGTCGGCAGCCAGCAGCGAGCCGCCGAGCAGCAGCAGGCCCAGCGCGCCGATCGTGAGCAGCGCCGGGGTAAGACCGCGGCGCAGCTCGGGCTCGGGCACGAAGGTGCGGATGACGGCCGTCCCGTTGGCGGTCACGACCGGCACGTAGACCCGCGCGCCCTGGTCGTCGACGAGCGACGTGAACGCCTCACCTCGCCGGGCCCGGTCCCAGCGCGCCGTGTCCGAGCCGGGCAGCTCCGCCCCGACCTCGGTGCCGTTCGGCAGCGACACCGTCGTGGCCAGGGGCGAGCGGTCGTCGACGAGCGAGACGAGCTGGTCGAGCTGGTCGACGTCGGTCACGGCGGCGACGATGGCCGAGACGCCCTGGGCCTCCTGGTTGGCACTGGCCAGGGCGCGGTCCTCGGCCAACGTGCGCACCAGCAGACCCAGCGGGATGAGGAACGCGAGGACGACCGCTGATGTGGTGGCAGCGACGAGCACCGTTATCTGACGGCGCATCAGCCGGCGTCCGGGTCCTCCGACGGGGCCTGCAGCAGCAGGCCGACACCCCGCACGCTGTGCAGGTACCGCGGCTCGGCCGCCGTCTCGCCGAGCTTGCGGCGCAACCACGAAAGGTGGACGTCGATCGTGCGGTCTCCCCCTCCGTACGGCTGGCGCCACACCTCGGCGAGCAGGTCGCGCTTGCTCACGACCTCGCCATCTCGCGACGCGAGGGCATAGAGAAGGTCGAACTCCTTGCGAGACAGGTCGATCGGGCGTTCGTCGAGGGTCACCTTGCGGGTGCGCCCGTCGATCGTGAGGCCGCCGACCGTGATGCCCGACTCGACCGGCGCGCGCCCGCCGCGGCGCAGCACCGCCCGCACCCGGGCCTCGACCTGGTCGATGCCGAACGGCTTCGCGACGTAGTCGTCGGCCCCGGCGTCGAGGGCCCGGACGACGTCCGCGTCGTCGTCGCGGGCGGTCACCACCACCACCGGCACCTCGCTCACGGCACGCAGCATCGCCAGGACCTGCAGGCCGTCGACGTCCGGCAGGCCGAGGTCGAGCAGGACCAGGTCGGGTTGGTCGTCGATGGCCGACTGCAGCCCGGTCATGCCGCGGTCGGCGCTCGTGACGGTGTGTCCGCGGTCGCCGAGGGCGCGCACGAGCGCCGACCGGATGCCGGGGTCGTCCTCGACGACGAGGATGGTGGCCACGCGCGCACCGTACTGCCCTGGTGGTTCGCGTCGGCTGCGACCACGCCAAGTGTCACCCTGTTCTCATGACCGGACGGACCTCATGACCAGACGAGCGCTCGCTGCGGCGGTGGCGGCCTGGGTCGCGGTCGTCGCCCTGACGTCCGGCGTAGCCTGGGTGGCCATCGACCGCGCCGGTCGCGAGGTCCTCACCGCCCCCGCCAGCGGCCTGGTGGGGGCGGGTGGTCCGCTGACCAGCCGCCCGCTGGGGACGGTGCCCGCGACGGTGCCGACGAAGGCGCCCGCTCCGGGCCGGACCAGCCCGGACGACTCGACGGCCCCTCGCGCCGAGGGCTCCGGGTCGCCATCGGGCGATGGGTCGAGCCCGTCGCCCGATGGCAGCCGCTCGAGTGCGCCGGGCCACGCGTCGTCCGGGACGTGGTCGAGCTCCGGCGGCTCGGACGACTCGCACTCCGGCTCGGCCGACTCGCACTCCGGCTCGTCGGGCTCGTCCCCCCGGCCGTCCGAGCCCGGGTCGTCGACGACGAGCGCCGCGGTCGACCGGTCGGTCCGGGTCGAGGGCGGTCAGGTGGGCGTGCGGTGCGTCGGGCAGACGGCGTCCCTGCGGTTCGCCCAGCCCTCGAACGGCTGGCACGTCGCGGTCGACAAGAGCGGGCCCGAGCAGGTGCGGGTGACCTTCACCGAGACCTCCGGCGACCGGCACCGCAGCGAGGTGGAGGCCGAGTGCGAGAACGGCACACCGGCCTTCTCGACCTCCTCCGACGGCGACCGGTCGGGCCAGCCCAGCGACTGAAGTCCCGACTGCGGCCCGCTGACCTGCGGGAATGCTGCACGCTTCCGCAGGGTTGAGTCAAGTGTGCTCAGGTCTAGCGATACGGATTTGACAGGTCACCCGACCCGTCACAGACTTGAGCGCAGCAGACTCAACATGGCCGTTGTTCCCGGCGGCCGAGGACGACGAGGAGACACCTGATGGCACGAGCGGTCGGCATCGACCTGGGCACGACGAACTCCGTCGTGTCGGTACTGGAGGGCGGCGAGCCCACCGTCATCGCCAACGCCGAGGGCGGCCGCACGACGCCGTCCGTCGTCGCGTTCGCCAAGAACGGCGAGGTGCTCGTCGGCGAGATCGCCAAGCGCCAGGCCGTCACCAACGTCGACCGCACCATCCGGTCGGTCAAGCGTCACATGGGCAAGGACTGGTCGGTCGACATCGACGGCAAGACCTACACCCCGCAGGAGATCAGCGCACGCATCCTGGGCAAGCTCAAGCGCGACGCCGAGAGCTACCTCGGTGAGGACGTCACCGACGCGGTGATCACCGTGCCGGCGTACTTCAACGACTCCGAGCGCCAGGCCACCAAGGAGGCCGGCGAGATCGCGGGCCTGAACGTCCTGCGGATCATCAACGAGCCGACCGCCGCGGCCCTCGCCTACGGGCTGGAGAAGGGCAAGGAGGACGAGCTCATCCTCGTCTTCGACCTCGGTGGCGGCACCTTCGACGTCTCGCTGCTCGAGGTGGGCAAGGACGACGACGACTTCTCCACCATCCAGGTGCGCGCCACGAGCGGTCACAACGACCTCGGCGGCGATGACTGGGACCAGCGGATCGTCGACCACCTGCTGCAGCAGGTGAAGATGGGCTACGGCATCGACCTGGCCAAGGACAAGATCGCCATGCAGCGGCTGCGCGAGTCCGCCGAGCAGGCCAAGAAGGAGCTGTCGAGCTCGACGTCGACGAACCTGTCGCTGCAGTACCTCTCGATGACCGAGAACGGCCCGATCCACCTCGACGAGACCCTCACCCGCTCGCAGTTCGAGCAGATGACGTCCGACCTGCTGGACCGCACCAAGGCGCCGTTCCACCAGGTGATCAAGGACGCCGGCATCGAGCTGGCGCAGATCGACCACGTGGTGCTCGTCGGCGGCTCGACCCGCATGCCGGCCGTGCCCGCGCTGGTCAAGGAGCTCACCGGCAAGGAGCCCAACAAGGGCGTCAACCCGGACGAGGTCGTGGCCGTCGGTGCCGCGCTGCAGGCGGGCGTGCTGAAGGGTGAGCGCAAGGACGTGCTGCTCATCGACGTCACGCCGCTGTCCCTGGGCATCGAGACCCAGGGCGGCCTGATGACCAAGCTGATCGAGCGCAACACCGCGATCCCGACCAAGCGCAGCGAGGTCTTCACCACCGCGGCCGACAACCAGCCGAGCGTGACGATCCAGGTGTTCCAGGGCGAGCGCGAGATGACCCGCGACAACAAGCCGCTGGGCACCTTCGACCTCACCGGAATCGCTCCCGCGCCGCGTGGCGTGCCGCAGGTCGAGGTCACGTTCGACATCGACGCCAACGGCATCGTGCACGTGTCCGCCAAGGACCGCGGCACCGGCAAGGAGCAGTCGATGACGATCTCGGGCGGCAGCGCGCTGCCGAAGGAAGAGATCGACCGGATGATCAAGGACGCCGAGGCGCACGCCGAGGACGACCGCGTCCGCCGCGAGGAGGCAGAGACCCGCAACCAGGCCGAGCAGCTCGTCTGGTCGACCGAGAAGTTCCTCAAGGACAACGAGGACAAGGTGCCGGCCGAGCCCAAGGCCGAGGTCGAGAAGTCGATCGCCGACCTCAAGGAGGCCCTGTCGTCCAACGCCTCCACCGCCGACCTCAAGGCCAAGACCGAGGCCCTCGCCACCGCCAGCCAGCAGATCGGCCAGGCGATGTACGCGGCCGAGGCAGCAGCCGGCGCCGAGGGCGGCGAGGCCACCGGCGACGACGGCGGCGCGGGTAGCGCGGATGCATCGTCCGACGACGACGTCGTCGACGCCGAGGTGGTCGACGACGAGTCCGAGGGCACGGACGGCGCCCGGGCGCAGGCATGACCGACGCCCCCCAGGGCCAGCCGGTCGCGGACGACGGGAGCGAGCCTCCCGTCGTCCGCGACAAGCGGCGGCTCGACCCCGAGACCGGCCGGCTGCGCGAGCCCGCAGCCGGCTCGGCCCCCGACGTGAGTGGAGAGATGGCGAACGAGACCGAGGTCGAGGCAGGCTTCGACCAGCCGCCAGCCGCACCGGAGTCCGACCTGGCCGCCGAGCGGCTGGCCGACCTCCAGCGGCTGCAGGCCGAGTACGTGAACTACCGCAAGCGGGTCGAGCGCGACCGCGACGTCGCCCGCGAGGTGGCCGTCGCGTCGCTGCTCGAGTCGATGCTGCCCGTGATGGACGACCTGTACCTGGCGCGCCAGCACGGTGACCTCGAGGGCGGCCCGTTCTCGGCCATCGCCGACAAGCTCGAGGCAGTGCTGAGCCGAGCCGGTCTCGTCCGGTTCGGCGAGGTGGGCGAGGCGTTCGACCCGTCGATCCACGACGCGCTGATGCACACCCAGGCCGAGCTGGCCGTGGGCACCGACGTCACCACCGTCGTCCAGGTGCTGCAGCCCGGCTACCGTTCGGGCGAGCGGGTGCTGCGCGCGGCCAGGGTGGCCGTCGCCGATCCGCCGGAGCCGGGTCGTGACCAGGCGTCGAGCGACGACTCGGCGTCCACCGACGTCCCGTAAGCGGCAGCGAGAGCAGGAAGGAGGCACCGATGGCCGGTCAGGACTGGTTCGAGAAGGACTTCTACGCGACCCTCGGTGTCCCCAAGGACGCCGACGCCGCGGCGGTCAAGAAGGCGTACCGCAAGCTCGCCCGCAAGCACCACCCGGATGCCAACCAGGGCGAGGAGTCGCGGTTCAAGGAGATCGGCGAGGCGTACGCCGTGCTGTCCGATCCCGAGCAGCGTAAGCAGTACGACGCGATCCGGCAGATGTCGCACGGTGGGGCCCGGTTCGCTCCCGGCGGCGGCAACGGCGGCTTCGAGGACCTCTTCGGCGGGTTGTTCGGCGAGGCCGGCGGTGGTGGTGGCCAGGGGACCCGGTTCCAGACCAGCGGCGGGGCCGGCGTCGACCTCGAGGACCTGCTGCGCGGCATGGGCGGCCGCGGCGGTGGGGGATTCGGCTTCGGCACCCGCGGCCCGCGCCCTGGCGCCGACGTCAAGGCCACCACGACCCTGCCGTTCCGGGACGCCGTCACCGGCTCCACGGTGACGCTGCGCACCCCCGAGGGACGCACCGTGACAACGCGCATCCCGGCCGGCGTACGCGACGGCCAGACGATCCGGTTGCGCGGCAAGGGGTCTGCCGGCGACCACGGGGCCCCGCCGGGCGACCTGCTGATCCAGGTGACCGTCTCGCCCGACGCCGTCTTCGGCCGGCAGGGCAACGACCTCACCGTGACCGTGCCGGTGTCGTTCGCCGAGGCGGCGCTGGGCGCGCAGATCGACGTCCCCACCCTCACCGCCGACGGCGAGGTGTCGACCGTGCGGGTCAAGGTGCCGGCCGGCACTCCGTCCGGGCGCACCCTGCGGGTGAAGGGCCGAGGGGTCAAGCACGGCAAGGGCATGGGTGACCTGCGCGTCATCGTGCAGGTCGCCGTGCCGCAGCGGCTGGACGACGCCGCGCGAGCAGCGGTCGAGGCGTACGCGGCGGCGACGTCCGGCGACGACCCACGGGCCGACCTGCTGGGCCGGGCGCGCGCCGGCCGCTCACCGGCGGCCCGGCCCGGGGTGTGACGTGATGCCGTCGCCGGGTGGCGGGCCAGGGCGGGTCGAGCTCGACCTCGACGACGAGACGCCGGTGTTCGTCATCTCGGTGGCGGCACAGCTGGCCGGCATGCACCCGCAGACGTTGCGGCAGTACGACCGGCTCGGGCTGGTCTCGCCCGACCGCACCCGCGGCCGCGGCCGCCGCTACTCGGCGCGCGACGTCGCGATGCTGCGTCAGGTGCAACACCTCTCGCAGGACGAGGGCGTCAGCCTGGCCGGGATCAAGCGCATCCTCGAGCTCGAGCACCAGGTGAGCGCCCTGCGCGCCCGGGTGCGCGAGCTCGCCGCCGACCTTGAGCAGGCGCAGAGCGCTGCCGGGTTGAGCCGGCGCGTCTTCGCCGCCGGCCCGGGTGGTGAGGTGGTCTCGGTGCTGCCTGGCCGTCGTCCCGACCGCTCGGTCTTCGGGCTCAGCACCGCCCTCGTCGTCTGGCGCCCCCCCTCCCTGCGGTGATCATGCACGTTCACCCTCGAACCCTGGGCGAACGTGCATGATCACCGCAGGGTTGAGTCTCCCTGCGGTGATCATGCACGTTCGCCCCGGCGGAGCGGGACGAATCGGTAGTGGCCGAACCAGCTGACCTCCGGCGCCTGATCCGGCCGACGCACCACCCGTGCCATCCGGCCGGCGGCCGGGCAGACCATGACCCCGTCCGGGGTGAGCTGCGCGACCAGCTCGTTCGGTATCGCGTGGGCCTGAGCCGAGACCAGCACCCGGTCGAACGGCGCGAGGTCCGGCGCCCCGAGCACCACGGGGTCGGCGCGCTCCACCCGCGCCCACGGCAGGTGGCAGGCCGCGACGTTCGCGCCTCCCCAGAGCGCCAGATCGGGCTCCAGCTCGACGCCCACGACCTCGCCCTCGGGCCCGACCAGGTGGGCCAGCAGCGCCGTCGTCCACCCGGACCCGGCTCCGACGTCGAGCACCCGCTGCCCCGGGTGGACGTCGAGCAGTCGCAGCATCTGGCGCACGGTGGAGGGCTGCGACGACGTCTGCCCGTAGCCGATCTCGAGCGGCCCGTCGTAGTGCGCGCGCGAGAGCTGCGCCCGCGGCAGGAATCCCGTGCGCGGCGCGGCGGCGAAGGCCCGGTCGACGGCCTCCGGTGAGGTGGCCCGATCGTGCACCACCCCAGTCTGGCCCCCGTGGCAGGGTGTGGCTATGCCTGAGGACGACGACAGCCGGCCGCCGGGCCGCGCGGACTTCGCGGTCTGGCGGGCGATGCCCACCCGCTGGGCCGACAACGACCAGTACGGGCACGCCAACAACGTCGTCTACTACGCGTGGTTCGACACGGCCGTCAACGGCTGGCTGATGGACGTGGTGGGCGCCGATGTCCGCGACCTACCGGCGATCGGGCTCGTCGCGGAGACGTCGTGCCGGTTCCTCTCGCCGGTCGCCTTCCCCGACGCGCTGTCGATCGGGCTCGCGGTGCAGCGGGTCGGGCGCAGCAGCATCACCTACCGGCTCGCGGTGTTCCGCGACGGCGACGAGCAGCCGGCCGCGGTCGGCCGTTTCGTGCACGTGTACGTCGACCCCGGCACGCGACGTCCGGTCGAGGTGCCGGACGTCGTCCGCGCAGCTGCGCAGGCGATCACCAGTTCTGCATCGACCGACTGACGATGCCGGCCAGGTCGTCGGCCGTCGCCGTACGCGGGCTGATCGCCAGCAACCGTTCTTGCGCAAGGGATCCGGCCACGAGGTCGTCGACGTCGCGCTCTGTGAACCCGACCTCCGCCAGGCCGGACGGCAGCCCGATGTCGCGCATCAGGTTGGCGAGCACGCGAGGCAGGTGCGCGGCGGCATCGGAGGCCGGTGCATCGTCCGGTGCCAGCAGGGCGGCCGCGTGCAGGTGCCGCTGCGGCGACGACGCGAAGGTGAACCGGAACGCCTCAGGTGCGGTCAGTGACACCGCCATGCCGTGCGGCACCAGCGGTCCCTCGCCCGGGTAGTCGGCCGGCCGGTAGCCGCGGGCGCGGCCGGCCACCGGGTAGGCGTTGGCGTGCGGGATGTGCACGCCCGCATTGCCGAAGCCGAGCCCGGCGAAGGTCGCCGCCAGCGCCATCTCGGTGCGCGCCGTCCGGTCGGTGCCGTCGCGGACGGCGCGACGGAACGAGCCGGCGAGCAGCGACATCGCGCGCTCGGACCACATGTCGGCGATCGGGTTCGCGCCGCAGTACGGCACCCGCTGGTCGGCGGCCTTGCGCTCGAAGTCGTCGTACGGCCGCGCGGTGTAGCTCTCCAGTGCGTGGCACAGGATGTCCATGCCCGCGGACGCCGTGACGCCGGCCGGTTGAGAGAAGGTCAGGTCAGGGTCGATCACCGCCAGGGTGGGGCGCAGCCGGGCGTGGCTGATGCCGGTCTTCACCTGGCGCGAGAGCACGTCCAGCACGCACACGGTGGTCGACTCGGCACCCGTCCCGGTGGTGGTCGGCACCGCGACCAGCGGCAGCAGCGGCCCGGGTGGCGCCTTGCCGCCGCCGATCGGTGCGTTCACGTAGTCCATCAGCTCGCCGGGCGAGCACAGCATGAGGTTCACGGCCTTGGCCGTGTCGATGCTCGAGCCGCCGCCGACCGCGACGACGCCGTCGAACCCACCGAAGGCCCGGGCTGCGTCGACGGCGAGCGCCAGGCTCTCGTCGGTGGGCTCGACGTGGACGGCGTCGAAGACCTCGACGTCCAGGCCGGCCGAGCGCAGCCGGTCGGCAATGCGCTGCGGGGCGCCAGTGGCGGCGACGCCCGGGTCGGTGACGAGCAGCACCCGGGTGACGCCCAGGCCGCGCAGGTCGTGCGCGATCTCGTCGCTGGCGCCGGGGCCGAACTTCAGGCCCGGCGCGGCATAGGTGAAGACGGTCTCGGAGCCCACGCGGCCGAGCCTGCCCGAGAGGTGGACCACCGGCAAGGCGAGGTCGGCGCCACCGTAGAGTTCGCTCGTGAGCGAGCTCGTCGAGGCCCTGCGCGCCGCGGGAGTCGCCGGAGTCGACGACAGCGCGCTAGCGCGCTCCCTCTACTCCTCCGACGCCTCGCTGTACCGCGTGCCGCCGCAGGTCGTGGTCGTGCCACGGCACACCGACGAGGTGCTGGCCACGGCCGCCGTCTGCCGTTCGATGGACACGCCGCTCACGATGCGAGGTGCCGGGACGTCGATCGCCGGCAACGCGATCGGGCCCGGGGTCGTCGTCGACGTCTCGCGGCACCTGCACCGCATCCTCGACCTGGACCCGGACGCGGGCACCGCGCTCGTCGAGCCGGGGGTCGTGCAGTCGTCTCTGCAGCGGGCCGCCGCGCGGCACGGCCTGCGCTTCGGCCCGGACCCCTCGACCCACAACCGGGCCACCATCGGCGGGATGGTCGGCAACAACGCCTGCGGCTCGCGGGCCCTCGGCTACGGGCGGACGAGCGACAACGTGCTCGGCCTCGACGTCCTCACCGGTGCCGGCGAGCGTCTGCGGCTGGGTGGCATGCCCGGGCCACCGACGGGCACGGCGACCCTGGACCGCCTGCGCCGTCTGGTCGACGCCGACCTGGCCGTCCTGCGGACCGAGTTCGGCCGGTTCGGCCGTCAGGTGTCGGGCTACTCGCTCGAGCACCTGTTGCCGGAGAACGGGTTCGACGTCAGCCGCGCGCTCGTCGGCAGTGAGGGCACCTTGGCGCTGACCCTCGGCGCCCAGGTGCGCCTGGTGCGGGACGAGCCGGTGCGGGTGCTCGTGGTGCTGGGCTACCCGTCGATGGCCGACGCTGCCGACGCGGTGGTCGGCGTGCTGCCGCACCGGCCGGTGGCCTGCGAGGGGCTGGATGCCCGGATCGTGGACGTCGTCCGGGCTCGTCGTGGAGCTGCGGCGGTGCCGGCCATGCCGCGCGGGCAGGGCTGGCTGTTCGTCGAGCTGGTGGGCCTGGACGCCGAGCAGGTGCGCGCCGATGCCGCGGCTCTGGTGCGCGACGCCGACGCACTGGACGCCGAGGTGGTGCTCGATCCGGCGCACGCGGCTGCCCTGTGGCGGATCCGCGAGGACGGTGCCGGGCTGTCCGGGCGCACGCCGGCCGGTGACCCCGCGCACTCCGGGTGGGAGGACGCCGCCGTCCCGCCCGAGCGGCTGGGCGGCTACCTGCGCGAGTTCGACGCGCTGCTCGAGGAGTACCAGCTGACCGGCCTGCCGTACGGGCACTTCGGCGACGGCTGCCTGCACATCCGGATCGACTTCCCGTTCCACGAGCCGGAGGGAACGGGCGTGTTCCGTCGGTTCCTGCAGGACGCCGGCCGGCTGGCCGCGGCGCACGGCGGGTCGATGTCGGGCGAGCACGGGGACGGCCGGGCCCGCGGCGAGCTCCTGCCGCTGATGTACTCCCCGGAGGCGATCGCGCTGTTCGGTGCGGTGAAGGCGGTGTTCGACCCGGACGACGTGCTCAACCCGGGCGTGATCGTGCGCCCGGCCCCGGTGGACGCCGACGTGCGGGTCGCCCAGGCGCCGGGGTTCCGACGCTCGCTCGGCCTGGCCTACCGGCATGACCGCGGAGACCTCTCGATGGCGGTGCACCGCTGCACCGGTGTCGGCAAGTGTCGGGCGGACACGACGGCGAGCGGTGGCGTGATGTGCCCGTCGTTCCTGGCCACGCGGGCGGAGAAGGACTCCACCCGCGGGCGGGCGCGGGTGCTGCAGGACGCCGTGGCCGGGCACCTCGGCCCCGATCCCTGGACATCGCCTGCTCTGCATGACGCGCTCGACCTGTGCCTGTCGTGCAAGGGCTGCTCGTCGGACTGCCCGACGGGTGTCGACATGGCGGCCTACAAGGCGGAGGCGCTGCACCAGCGCTACCGGCGCCGGCTGCGGCCGCGCGCGCACTACGCGCTGGGCTGGCTGCCCCGCTGGGCGCGGCTGGTGGGTCGCGTGCCGTGGCTGACCCGGGTGGCGAACGCCTCGCTGCGGCTTGGCGCACTGCACCCGCTCGTGACCTGGTCGGCTGGAGTCGACCGGCGGCGGTCGCTGCCGCAGTTCGCCGAGCAGACGTTTCGCGACTGGCTCGACCACCGCGACTCGGACCCGGGGATCACCTCGATGGAGGTGCTGCTGTTCGTCGACACGTTCACCGAGTCGTTCTCGCCCGAGGTAGGCAAGGCGGCCGTGCGGGTGCTGGAGCACGCCGGCTACCGGGTGTCGGTGACCGCGCGGCCGGTGTGCTGCGGGCTGACCTGGATCTCGACCGGTCAGCTGGATGCCGCGCGGCGGGAGGTGTCGGCGACAGTGCGGGCGCTGCTACCGGCGGTGGAGCGCGGCGCGCTGGTGGTGGGGCTGGAGCCGTCCTGCACGGGTGTGCTGCGCTCGGACGCCCTCGAGCTGGTCGCCGAGGTGGATCTGCCTGCGGCGCAACGGGTTGCGGCGGCCACACGGACGCTGGCCGAGCTGCTGACGGACACCCCCGGCTGGACGCCGCCGGACCTGTCGGGCGAGCGTGGCGTCGCGCAGCCGCACTGCCACCACCACGCGGTGATGGGCTGGGCCGCGGACGCCGCGCTGCTGGCTGACGGTGGGGCGCAGGTACGCCGCCTCGGAGGGTGCTGCGGGCTGGCGGGCAACTTCGGCGTCGAGCGTGGCCACCACGACGTCTCGGTTGCGGTCGCCGAGACGCAGCTGCTCCCCGCGGTGCGGGACCTCGCCGACGGCGACGTGTTGCTGGCCGACGGCTTCTCCTGCCGTACCCAGCTCGACGACCTCGCGGGGGTGCGCGGCGAGCATCTCGCCGAGCTGCTCGCCCGTCACCTCGGCGGCTAGCGCGCAGCTGGCACGGGCCAGCTGGACCGGTAGCAGGTCAGGTGCGACCGAGGTACGTGGCGGCGAGGTCGGCAGGGGCACAGGTGAGCCAGGCGTCGACGATGGCCTCGCGCAGGTCACGGTCGGAGACGGCGGCGAGGTGGATGAGCACCGCCGGGAAGTTGTCGAAGTGCGGGATGGTGAAGAACGCCGCCGGGTGCGCCGCGAGGACGGCCTCCTTGTCGCCGAGGTCCTCGACCGTGACCGCCACGATCGGCCCAGCAGGCGGTGCGACGTCACCGAACCGCCTGAGGTCAGCCTTGCTGAACGGGCGCTCCCAGGCGAAGCCCTTGCCGCCGACGAACCAGGTTCGGTTCCGGTACCTCAACCCCTCGCTGACGCCGGGTAGCGACATCGCCACCCGCGCCACGTCGTCCACAGTGGCCATGGGCGCAGGATACGACCCGGTGCGGGCTCAGCCGCCGGCGCCGACCCGCTCCATCGCCCGCTCGATCGCGCTCGGGAAGCGGTGCTCGAAGTCGAGGATCGCGACCCATTCCGGCGTGACGAACACCCGTGTCATGCGGGGGAAGAGGGGACGCACGTTCTCCAGCCACGCGCGTCCTGCCTCCTCGCCCAGCGATCGGATCGTCATCGCCTCGTACTCCGGGGCGATCCCGTCGACGACGTCGGTGCGTACGGTGCCGCGAACCTGCAGCACCTGGAACGGCATGGCGTCGGTGTCGATCGAGACGGCCACCTTGCTGCCGTTGCGCAGCGCCTTCGTCTTGGGCGCGTCCGTAGGCGTGCCGAGGACGATCTCTTCGCCGTTCCAATGGAAGCCGATGGGTACCAGCCGCGGGGTGCCGTCGGTCCAGGTGTAGGCCAGGCGCGCCGGCAGTGTCGAGTTGAGAAGTCGTTGTGCGACAGGGTCTTTCAGCAGACCGACGTCGCCTTGGGCTGTGGGCATGGGATGGCTCCTCGGTCGCGACCAGACCCGGAGGTCCGTCGCTCGGAGTCCTCCAGGGTGCAGCGGAGCGCTACGACTCTGGGATACGCCTCGCCGGGTCTGGCTGTCTACGGGGCAGACCGGGAGAACTCGGGCCCGCCTTGGCGGGACGGGGCGCGGCGCCTAGCGCTCGTCGTCCGGCCGGACGTCGAGCCCGAACGCCTCGGCCACCTGCACGGCCTGGTCGATGCTGATCTTGGCGCGGTCGAGCTCGACCGATCGCGGGTCGAGGCTGGACAGGTCGCTGCCGCGCAGGTCGCAACCGCCGAGCCGGGCGCCGTGCCACGACGTGCCGGACAGGTCGCAGTCGCGCAGCGTGCCGCCCTCGAGCCAGGAGCTGGTGAGGTCGCACTCGCGCATCCGGACACCGGTGAACGACACCGCGCGCAGGTCGGCCCCCGGCAAGCCGACGAACGACCAGTCGCCGCGGACGACCCGCACCGGGCCGAAGTCGCACCCGTCGAACAGACTCCCGGTGAGCTTGCAGCCGGTGAGCTCGGCGTCGAAGAAGCCGCACCGCACGAAGGTGCAGTTCGTGAAGGCCACCTCGAGATGCCGCGACACGTTGAACCGGACCCCCCGGAAGGTGCACTCGTCGAAGACCGTGCCCGTCGCCTGCGCCTCGGTGAGGTCGACGTCGACGAACAGCACGCCCTCGAACCGCTCGCCGTCCAGCTCGCGGCCGTACCAGTCCTCGCCGCGCACGGCGCTGGTGGTGGCGGGGCGCTCGCTCAGTCGAAGGGGCTCGGGCATCCTCAGTCATCCCCCAGCAGGTCGCGTCGGTGTCGAGCCTTGCCGAGCATCTTCTCGGCTGCGGTGACGGCCCGCTCGGCGGCACTGCGCTCGGCCTGGGCGGTGGCGACCTCCTGCTGGGCCGCGCGCACCGAGAACCGCGCCTGCGCCAGCCGCTCGCGCAGGTCGTCGACCTCCTGCTCGGCGTCGCGCTGCGCGTCTGCGGCCTGCTTGGCCCGCGCCGCCGCCAGCTCGGCCTCCTCGCGCGCCCGCTGGACGTCGTCCTGTGCGGCGCGCAGGTCGTGGTCCGCGCTCTGCCGTCGCTCATCGAGCACCTGCCCGGCGTCGCGGACCGACGGCGCGCGACGCCGCGGCGTCCTGGCAGGAGCGGGCTCGGCGCCCTCTGGCTCGCCCCCAGCTGCGTCGGCTGCGTCGGCTGCGTCGGCTGTGTCGGCGGGCAGCGCGCGTGGCCGGGCGGGAGGGGTGCTGGCGACGGCGGCGCTGATGTCGACCTCGCCCAGGCCGGCGTACGACAGGGCGCGGGTCAGCCGCCCGGAGGCCACCGCCTCGGCTGCGGCCGGGTCGGCCACGGCAGCGCGCAGCGTGGCGTCGACCTCCTGCTGCACCGCGGCGCTGACCTTCCCGCCGGCGAGCACGACGGCCCGACGCACCAGCGCCCCGGCCTCCCGCTGCCGCTCCTGCCCGAGCGCCCGCAGCTGGTCGCCGGCCAGCCGCGACTGCGCGGCCCGCATCCGCTCGCCGAGCTCGAGGTAGTCGCCGAGCGCCTCGGCGGCGTCGCGGGCGAGCCGGTTGACCAGCGCGGCGGCGGCGGTGGGCCGGCGCAGGCCCCGCACCTCGCCGGCCAGGTCGCTCGCGCCGTCGGATCGCAGCTGCGCGGCGAGCTCGTCGCGACGTGCGGTGAAGTCGGACGCGGGCAGCCCGTACAGCTCGTCGACGACCGCGTCGATGTCCATCCGGTCATTGTGTCGGGCCCTAGGTCCCGGCGGCGCAGTGCGTCCACAGGGAGTAGGATCAAGCACGGAGTTGAGTGGAACAGACTCAACTCTGTGTCCGTTGAACGGATGTACCCCTCACCCGGGGCCACCGATCGCGATCAGGAGCACGCATGGACCTCGCACTGACCACCCGCAGCCAGGAGGCGCTCTCGGACGCCGTCCGGCGGGCTGCCGCCGGCGGCCACCCGCACGTCGAGCCGGCCCACGTGGCCGCGTCGCTGCTGGCCCAGCGCGACGGCACCACCCGCCCCCTGGTGCAGGCCATGGGGGTCGAGCCGGCCGCGCTGTCGACGGCAGTCGAGAAGATCCTGGCCGGGCTACCGTCCGCCAGCGGTCCCACGGTCAGTTCCCCCCAGCTCTCGCGCGGCACCCTGTCCGCGCTCGAGGCTGCCAAGGAGGAGGCCGACGCGCTGGGCGACCAGTACGTCTCCACCGAGCACCTGCTGATGGGGCTGGCTCGCGATACTGGTGCGCTCGGGGCAGTGCTCACCGGCGCCGGGGTCACCCGGGACGGCCTGCTCGACGCGCTGCCGCAGATCCGGGGCAGCGCCAAGGTCACCAGCCCCGATCCCGAGGCCACCTATGACGCTCTGGGCAAGTACGCCGTCGACCTCACCGAGGCCGCAGCCGAGGGCCGGCTCGACCCGGTGATCGGCCGCGACGCCGAGATCCGCCGCGTCGTGCAGGTGCTGAGCCGCCGGACGAAGAACAACCCGGTGCTGATCGGCGAGCCCGGCGTCGGCAAGACAGCCGTCGTCGAGGGACTGGCCCAGCGCATCGTCGACGGCGACGTCCCAGAGTCCTTGCGCGGCAAGCGGTTGATGTCGCTCGACCTCGGCGCGATGGTCGCGGGGGCCAAGTACCGCGGCGAGTTCGAGGAGCGGCTGAAGGCCGTGCTCGAGGAGATCAAGGGCTCGGCCGGCCAGATCGTCACCTTCATCGACGAGCTGCACACCGTCGTCGGGGCCGGCGCCTCCGGCGAGGGCGCGATGGACGCCGGCAACATGCTCAAGCCGATGCTCGCCCGGGGTGAGCTGCGCCTGGTCGGCGCCACCACGCTCGACGAGTACCGCGAGCGGATCGAGAAGGACGCCGCGCTCGAGCGACGCTTCCAGCAGGTGTTCGTCGGTGAGCCCTCGGTGCCCGACACCGTGGCCATCCTGCGCGGCCTCAAGGAACGCTACGAGGCGCATCACAAGGTGGCCATCGCCGACTCCGCCCTCGTCGCCGCGGCAACGCTGTCCGACCGCTACATCCCCGGCCGCCAGCTGCCCGACAAGGCGATCGACCTGGTCGACGAGGCAGCGTCGCGACTGCGGATGGAGATCGACTCCTCGCCGGTCGAGATCGACGAGCTGCGCCGCGCCGTCGACCGGCTGAAGATGGAGGAGCTGGCCCTCGAGCGCGAGGACGACGACGCCTCCCGCGACCGCCTGGAGCGGCTCCGCAAGGACCTGGCCGACCGCAGCGAGCAGCTCGCCGGGCTCACCGCGCGCTGGGAGCACGAGAAGGCCGGGCTCAACCGGGTCGGTGAGCTCAAGAGCCAGCTCGACGACGTCCGGTCGCAGGCTGAGCGGCTGCAGCGCGACGGCGACCTGGGCGCCGCGTCCGCGCTGATGTACGGGCGCATCCCGGAGATCGAGCGCGAGCTGGCCCAGGCACAGGCAGCCGAGGCCGACACAGACCGTGGTGACCTGATGGTGAAGGACGAGGTCGGCCCGGATGACGTCGCCGACGTCGTCGCGGCCTGGACCGGCATCCCGGCCGGCCGGCTGCTCGAGGGCGAGACCGAGAAGCTGCTGCGGATGGAGGACGTCCTCGGAGCGCGGCTCGTCGGCCAGCGGCAGGCGGTCGAGGCGGTCAGCGACGCCGTACGCCGGGCCCGCGCCGGGATCAGCGACCCCGACCGGCCCACCGGCTCGTTCCTGTTCCTCGGCCCCACCGGCGTCGGCAAGACCGAGCTGGCCAAGGCGCTCGCGGACTTCCTGTTCGACGACGAGCGGGCCATGGTGCGGATCGACATGAGCGAGTACGGCGAGAAGCACACCGTCTCGCGGCTGGTCGGGGCGCCGCCCGGCTACGTGGGCTACGACGAAGGTGGCCAGCTCACCGAGGCCGTGCGCCGTCGTCCGTACTCGGTCGTGCTGCTCGACGAGGTCGAGAAGGCTCACCCCGACGTGTTCGACGTCCTGCTGCAGGTGCTGGACGACGGCCGGCTCACCGACGGGCAGGGACGCACGGTCGACTTCCGCAACGTGATCCTGGTGCTCACCTCGAACCTCGGCTCGGTCTACCTCGTCGACCCGAACCTCGACGAGCGGGCCAAGCGGGACGCCGTGATGGGCGCGGTGCAGGCAGCGTTCAAGCCCGAGT
This sequence comes from uncultured Actinomycetota bacterium, assembly GCA_963759935.1. Classification (GTDB taxonomy): domain Bacteria; phylum Actinomycetota; class Actinomycetes; order Actinomycetales; family Angustibacteraceae; genus Angustibacter. The sequence continues at coordinate 123,924 of CAVXBF010000010.1, read as the reverse complement.
TCCTCAACCGGCTGGACGACGTGGTCATCTTCGACGCGCTGTCGCTGGACGAGCTGACCCACATCGTCGACCTGCAGGTCGACCGGCTCGCGGCGCGGTTGGCCGAGCGGCGGCTCACCCTCGAGGTGAGTGACGCGGCCCGCGAGTGGCTGGCCCTTACCGGGTACGACCCGGCGTACGGCGCCCGGCCGCTGCGGCGGCTGGTGGCCAAGGAGATCGGCGACCGGCTGGCCCGGGCGCTGCTCGCCGGCGACGTCCGCGACGGTGACACCGTGCGGATCGAGCGCGCCCCCGACCCCGACGGCCTCACCCTCACCCGCACCTGACCCCCCACCCTTTCCGCCACTCAGACCGGTTTCCGCCACCCAGGCCGGTTTCACGCGCGCAAAACCGGCCTGAGTGGCGGAAACCGGCTTGAGTGGCGGAAAGGGTGGGGAGGGGGTCAGGGGTCGAGCTGGAGGTGGGCGGGGTCGACCCGGCGGGTCCGCCGCCAGTAGTCGATCGAGGACGACGGCCACAGCGCCCGGTTCTTGCCGAACCGGTCGAGATACCAGCTGTGGCAGCCGGTCGCCCACACCGTGCGGCTGCTGCGCCGCTCGAGCTCGGCGTTGAACGTGTCCTGCACGCGCTGCGGCACCGACACCGACCGGGCACCCGCCCTGTCGCGCACCGCGATGCACTCGGCGAGGTACCGGGTCTGCGCCTCGATCATGAAGATCATCGAGTTGTGTCCCAGGCCCGAGTTGGGGCCAACCACCAGGAAGAGGTTCGGGAAACCGGCGACGGTGACCCCCAGGTGCGCCTGCATGCCGGCGGCCCAGGCCTCGCGCAGCGTGCGGCCCCCAGCACCGCGCACCGTCAGCCGCTCGTACGGGTCGGTGGCCTTGAAGCCGGTGCTCAGCACGATCGTGTCGGCCGGATGCCGTCGTCCGTCCGTGGTCACGACAGCGTTCGGCTCGATGCACGCGATCGGTGCGGTCACGAGCGAGACGTCCGGCCGGTTGAAGGTCGCGAGGTAGTCGTTGGAGATGAGGATGCGTTTGCAGCCCATCCGGTAGGTCGGGGTGAGCGCCGCGCGGGTGGCCGGGTCGTGCACCTGGCGGCGCAGGTAGGCGCGTCCGAGCACCTCGACGGCACGCAGTGCACCCGGCCGCGCGGTGAAGGCCAGCACGCGCGACTCGTTGCGCCAGTAGACCCCGGCGCGCACCAGCCAGTTGAGCCAGGGCAGCCGCTCGAGCCACTGTCGCTCGCGGCGACCGATCTGCCGGTCGCCCTTCGGCACCACCCAGGCCGGCGTGCGCTGCAGGACGGTGAGGTGGGTGGCCCGGATGGCGAGTCGCGGCACTGACTGGATGGCGCTCGCGCCGGTGCCAACGACCACGACCCGCCGACCGTCGATCGCGGAGGCGTCGTCGTCCGGCCACTGTGCGGTGTGGAACACGTTGCCGGCGAACGACTCCAGGCCATCGAACGTCGGGATGGACGGCTCGCTGAGCGCCCCGGTGGCCAGCACGAGCGACCGGGTTGACAGCCGGCTGCCGCGCGCGGTGGTCAGGTGCCAGACGCCGTCGTCGTAGCGCGCCTCGACGAGCTCCTCGCCGTACCGGATGCGTTCTGCCACACCGAAGTGGTCGGCCACGCGGCGCAGGTAGCCCCAGATCTCGGGCTGCTCGGCGAACGCGCGCGACCACTGCGCGGACGGCGCGTACGAGAACGAGTAGAGGTGCGACGGGATGTCGCAGGCGCACCCGGGGTAGCGGTTGTCACGCCAGGTGCCGCCGAGGTCGTCGGCCTTCTCCAGCAGCACGACGTCCTGCACCCCGCGGCGGGCGAGCTCGATCGCCGCGCCCAGGCCGCCGAAGCCCGAGCCCACGACGACCGCGTCGTGCACCCGGCTCATGGCATCGGGCCGCACAGCGCCGCGAGGTGGTCGGCGACCGCCTGCGGTGCCTCGAACACCAGCATGTGCCCACGCCCGGGGAGCACCTCGAGCTCGGCGTGCGGCACCAGCTCGGCCAGCCGCCGGGCATGGCTGACCGGCGTCAGCCGGTCGCGCTCGCCCACCATCAGCCGGGTGGGGACGTCGGCCAGCGTCCCGAGACCGTCGACCTCGTCGTGGTGGCCGAGCGCCGCGTAGTAGCGGCCGACCGTGGTGAGCCGGGCGCGCGACACCATCGCCCGGGTGCGCTCGACGTCCTCGGCGCGGGCGTCGTCGCCGAACAGCAGCCGGCGCTGGCCCTCATGGGTGACGAACCGCCCCACGGTGAGCAGCGGCAGGTGCGCGATCAGCCGCATCAGCGCCCGCTCACCCCGCTGCTGGCGCCCCACGCCGTGCACGTCGCCTGCTGACGCTCCGACGAGCAGCACGCCGTGCAACCGGTCGCGCAGCCGCTCGGCATGTGCCCCGGTGCAGGCGATCACGGTCATGGCGCCCATCGAGTGCCCGGCCAGCACCAGCGGCCCAGTCGGTGCGACGGCATCGAGGACGTCCATGAGGTCCTCGCCCAGCGACCGCACCCGGGCCGGTCCGCGCTGGCCGCCCGCGTTGGTGGACTCGCCGTGGCCGCGCTGGTCGTAGGTCACCACCCGCACCGGGAGCTCGGCCTGCAGCAACGGCACCACCTGCGCCCACACGTGGTGCTGCAGCGTCCAGCCGTGCGCCAGGACGACGGTCGGGGTGTCTGGGCCCGCCCCCTCGGGTGTGCTCACCCAGGTGGCGAGCCGGGCGCCGTCGCGCGTCAGGACGGTGAGCCGGCGCTTGGCGACCTGGCCGGACGACGCGGTGGTGCACGACACGGGGACTCCCACCGACGACGGTACTTACCCTAGGTAAGTTACCCCAGGTAGGGTGCTGCTGTGAAGCCAACCGCCACCCGCCCCCGCGTCCCGCGCGCCGAGCGTGAACGGCAGATGCTGGCCGCGGCCGAGCTGGTCTTCGCCGAGCGCGGCTACCAGGCCACGTCGATGGACGAGATCGCCGCCCGGGTGGGCGTGACCAAGCCGATGCTCTACGAGTATTTCGGCAGCAAGGACGGCCTGCTGCGGGCCTGCCTGGCTCGCGCGCGCCAGCAGCTGCAGGACGCGACCGTCGCGGCGGCCTCGCCCGGAGGAGCGCCGCGCGAGGTGATGGCGCGGGCGCTCGAGGCGTTCTTCGCGTTCGTCGACCAGCATGCCGCCGCGTGGTCGGTGCTGCAGACCGAGGCCGTGCTGCAGGCGGGGCCGGGCGCGGACGAGATCGAGGAGATCAGGCGCCAGCAGAGCCTGCACACCCAGGCGCTGCTCGCCGGCATGCCGGGAGGCGACCGGATCGGCGTCGTCGAGCTGCAGGTGCGGGCCGAGATGGTCACCGGTGCGTGCGAGCGGGTCGCGCTGTGGCGGGCCGCGCAGCCGCACCCGCTCAGCGCGCACCAGGCCGCCGAGCTGGTGCTCGACCCACTCTGGCCCGGCCTGCTCGCGCCGACGTCCTGAGCGCGATCTGCGCTGGTCGTTGTCGGCGGCCCGTGGTGGGATGACGCGCGACCGGGGCAGACACCTCAGGAGGCGCGCATGGCCGACCACCCCGTGCTGATGCACACCGCCCTCGACGCGACGGACGTGCGCGGGCTCGCCGAGTTCTACCGCGAGCTGCTGGCCCTGCGCTACCGCCCGGGTGACGAGCCCCCGACAGACGGCAGCGCCGACGACGAGGACTGGCTCGTCCTGGTCGACGGCAACGGCCGGCGCCAGCTCGCGTTCCAGCAGGTACCGACCCTGGCGCGACCGACGTGGCCGTCGCACGAGGTGCCGAAGCAGATGCACCTGGACTTCCGGGTGCCCACGGTCGATGAGCTGCACCGGCACCGCCAGCGAGCCGAGGCGCTCGGGGCCACCCTGCTGCTCGACCGCACGCACGAGCCGGGCGAGCCGCTGTTCGTGCTCGCTGACCCGGCCGGTCACCCGTTCTGCCTGCTCGTCGGCACCGCGTAGCCGCGGGTCAGTCGAGGTCGACGATGACCGGCGCGTGGTCGCTCGCGCCCTTGCCCTTGCGCTCCTCGCGGTCGATCATCGCGCCGCTCACCCGTGCAGCCAGAGCCGGCGAGGCCAGCACGAAGTCGATCCGCATGCCCTCGCGCTTGGGGAAGCGCAGCCGCTGGTAGTCCCAGTAGGTGTAGACGCCCGGGCCGGGAGTGTGCGCCCGCACGACGTCGGTGAACCCGGCTTCCACGACGGCCGCGAAGGCCGCCCGCTCCTCGGGCGAGACGTGCGTCGAGCCCTCGAAGGCGGCCATGTCCCACACGTCGTCGTCCTGGGGCGCGATGTTCCAGTCGCCGACCAAGGCGATCTGGGACGTGGCGTCGTCGCTCAGCCACGATTCGCCGGCTGCGCGCAACCGGGCCAGCCAGTCGAGCTTGTAGGCCAGGTGCGGGTCGCCGAGCTCGCGGCCGTTGGGCACGTACAGGCTCCACACCCGCACGCCGCCGCACAGCGCACCCAGCGCCCGCGCCTCCTCGGCCAGCGGCTCGCCCCAGCTGGGCATGCCGGGGAAGCCGACGGTGACGTCGTCGAGGCCGACCCGGGAGAGCAGGGCGACGCCGTTCCACTGCGAGAGACCGTGGTGGGCCACCTGGTAGCCGAGCGACTCGAACCGCTCGCTCGGGAACTGGTCGTCCTTGCACTTGGTCTCCTGCAGCGCCACGACGTCGACGTCGCTGCGCTCGACCCACGAGACGATGCGGTCGATACGGGCTCGGGCGGAGTTCACGTTCCAGGTCGCGATGCGCACGGCACCGAACCTACCCGCCACCACCGACGCTTCGGCGCCCACCTGTGGCGGCTAGGGTCGACGTCCATGACCACCGCACTCGTCACCGGCGCGAGCTCGGGGATCGGGCTGTCGTTCGCGCGCCACCTCGCCGCCGACGGCCACGACCTGGTGATCGTCGCGCGCGGCGTCGACCGGCTCGAGGCGGTCGCCCAGGAGCTGCGCAGCGCCTACGACCGCGACGTCGAGGTCCTCGCGGCCGATCTCACCGACCGCGACCAGCTCGGCCGGGTCGCGGACCGGGTCTCGGACGCCGACCGGCCGATCGAGGTGCTCGTCAACAATGCCGGCTTCGGCCTCGGGCACGGCTTCTCCGGCGGTCCGCTCGCCGACCAGGAGCAGCTGCTCGACATCCACTGCCGCGCGGTGCTGGTGCTTAGCCACGCTGCAGCACAAGCGATGCGCGGCCGTGGCAGGGGCACCATCATCAACGTGTCGTCGGTCGCCGGCTTCGCCGCCATGGGCACCTACGCGGCGGCCAAGGCGTGGATGACCACCTTCAGCGAGGCGCTCGCCGTCGAGCTGACCCCGTACGGCGTGGGCGTGACGGCGCTGTGCCCGGGATTCGTCCGCACCGGCCTGCACGAGCGTTCGTCCATCCGCATGGACCGGCTGCCCTCCTTCGGCTGGCTCGACGTCGACGACGTCGTGAGCACTGCGCTCGCGGACGTCGCCCGTGGGCGAGTGATCAGCGTGCCCAGCCTGCGTTTCAAGGCCGCGGTGCTCGCGGCCCGTCACCTGCCCAGGCCGTTGGTGCGCAAGGCATCTGGCGCGATCAACCGTCGTCGCACGAGGGGCTGACGGGCCAGGGAGCGGTCAGGCGGGCTCGGCCACGACAACGGGCTCGTCGTCCTGGTCGACCTTCGTGGGTCGCGGTCGCGAGCTGCCCCGCAGGTGCGGACCGGGCCACCCGCTGGCCTGACCGACCAGCGTCAGCAGCGCAGGCACCATCAGCGACCGCACCACCAGGACATCGATCAGGATGCCGAGCGCCATCGCGAAACCCAGCTCGCGGAACGGGCTCAGCGGGATGACCACGAGCATGCCGAAGCTGACCGCGAGGGTGATCCCCGCCGCGGTGATCGCCCGGGTCGACTGCGGCACCGCGACCATGATGGCCTCGCGCAGTGGTCGGTGGCCGGCTTCCTCCCAGACGTGTCCGACACCGAAGATGTTGTAGTCCGAGCCGAGGGCGACCAGCAGCACCGCCGCCGCGAAGGGTACGTAGAAGGTCAGCCCGTCGTGATGCGCGAAGCCGAGGAAGATCCCCACCGTGGCCCCGAGGGAGGCGGTCAGGGCGAGGATGCTGGACGCCAGCAGGTACAGCGGCGCCACGAGCGCGCGCAAGAAGATCACCAGCAGCAGCAGGTTGACGATCACCGCTGCGATGGCGATCCGCACCAGGTCGCGGCCGGTCGAGCCCACCAGGCCCTGCGCGAGCGCGGTGTCGCCCACGATGCTGATCGTGACATCGCCCAAGCCGGTGGCCGCTTGCATCGCGGGGAGCCGCTCGCGCAAGGTCGTCAGGTCGTTGATCGCGGCCGCGCCGAGCGGGTCGTGGTCGAAGACGACGAGCATGCGGGCGGCGTTGCCGCTGTTGGACAGCACGACGCCGAGGGTGCGCTGGGTGATGTTCTGCGCCGGGCCGAGCACGCCCGAGACGCCCGGCAGCTCGGCCACCGCCAGCTGCAGGTCACTCAGCTGCGAAACCCGGCTGGTGACGCCGGGCGCCTCGATGAGCAGCGTGGTGGGTGAGCTGATCCCGGGCGAGAAGCCGGCGGAGGCCGCCGCTGCCGCGCGGCTCACCGAGTTGTCGCTGGGGAGCGAGGTGGTGAAGCCCACCCCGAGGTCGATGTTGCGCAGTGGCAGGGAGGACAGCGCGAGCGCGACGAGGCAACCGGCGAGCACGACCGCCGCCACGCCACGGCGGGTCAGATGGCGCATGAGCTCCAGGCGCTGCACGGCATGGCGCACCCGGCGCACCGGGCGCAGGCCCGACAGCCGGCTCTCGCCGGCCGGGCGCGGCGGGGAAGGCCAGAAGACGGCGGGCCCGAGGATCGCCAGCAGGGCCGGCACCAGGGTCACGGAGACGGCGAGGCCGACCAGGATCGCCAGCGCCATCGCCGGGCCGAACCCCTTGAAGAAGTCCGAGCTGGCGGCGAGCAGCGAGGCGGTGCCGGCGGCCACGGTCAGCCCGGCCGCCACCACGATCGGCGTGTACGACGCCACCGCGGCCTCGACCGCGTCCGGCCACGATCCGCCTTGGGCGCCGCGCGTCTGCAGCGCGGACAGGTAGAAGATCGTGTAGTCGGTGACGACCCCGAGCAGCAACGCCACCAGGAGGGGTTCGAGCTCGGCGGGCGCAGCGATGCCGACCAGACCGCCGAGCACGTGCGCGAGCTCCACCGTGCAGACGAAGGCGACGGCCGAGGCGGCGAGCGCCAGCAGCGGCGCGACGACGGACATGAAGTTCAGCCCGACCAGCAGCACGATCGCCGCCACCGTGAGCAGCTCCAGCACCGGAAGCTTCTCGGCGACGATCCGGGCCTGCTCGGCGCGCGCCGGCACCGAGCCCGCGACGCCGACCACGGCGTCGTCCGGCCGGTCGAGCTTCTCGTCGATGTAGGCCTGGGCGGCGCGCTGCTGCCGGCTGAAGCTGCTGCGCGGGTCCATGAACAGGTAGGTCAGCACCGTGGTCCCTCGCTCGGCGGTGAAGCCCGAGATCGGCACCGAGTTGCTCAGCGGCAGGGCGCCGAGCAGGGGCGGCTGCTGGGGGGTCTGGTCGCTGGCGACGGCGTCCAGCACCGACTCGGCCTGCACGAACGGCGACAGCCCTGCCGCATCGCGTTGGACGACGACGGTGCGGCTGGAGAGCGGGTAGCCGAACTCCTGCACCGAGCGCAGCTCGGCCTGGATGGCGGGGCTGTCCAGCGGGATGATGCTGGCCAGGCCGTCGCCGGCACTACTGACCCGGCTGCCGACTAGGAAGAGCAGCACCAGTCCCACGACCCAGGTCCCGACGATCCACCACCGCGCGCGGACGGTCCACCGGGCGTAGGCGCCCGCCCGGGCCCCCGAGGAGTGGTAGGCGACCTGTGGGGCGGCGGTCCGTCGTGGCCGCGGTGGGGTCATGTCCGGCCGGCCTCCACCCGTTGCAGGCCCAGGCGGGCCAGCTCGGCGTCGGCGAGTGCCCTGTGGTGGCCCCGCGCGAGGTCGCCCCGGGGGTCCTGCGTGAGGGCCCACAGCCGCTCGAACGTCAGGTGGGCGACCGCCTGCTCGGCCAGGTGCGCCTCCAGGGCGGGGCCGGCTGAGCCTGCGTTGAGTGCGCGCTTGACGGCGTTCACCTCGCGGCGCCGGGCCAGGCGCATCGGCAGGTAGAACAGCACGACGGGCCCGGTCGGCCCGAGGGCCACCGCGACGCCGATGAGCACGCCGAGGCGCTGCACGCTCTGGCGGGCCTGCGTCCCGTTCGCCACGATGCCGTCGGCCGTGGTCCGCACCTGGCCGCCCAGCTGGGAGGTGCTGTCCCCGATGAGGGGGACGTCGCGCAGGTTGCTCAGCGCGCGGCCCGCGGTCTGCAGTGCTTTGCCGGACTGCACCGTGCTGTCGGTGAGCCCGGTGAGCTGGAAGATCTGGTACCCGGTCCAGGCGCCGATCACGATCCAGAACACGCACCAGAACACGAGCATCCCGTCCCAGGCCCGTACCGATGCTGCATCTGACCCTCGTCCGGTGAACCGCATGAGCCCATGGTCTACCCCATGCGGCCGGCGCGGGCGAGGGGACGGGCTGCGTCGGGGCCGCGAACGTCGTAGGTTGGGGGCTACAGGAGGCGACATGTCCGATCAAGAAGACGCCAAGAAGCCCGCCCCCGAGAACCCCGAGACGGCCCCGACGCCCGAGACGGCACCGACGCCCGACGGCCCCCACGCCCGAGGCACACCAGTCCGCGGCGAGCCGCGTGGTGAGCGTGGCAGGCAGCCGGTTCTGGATCCTTCCCACGGTCACGTTCCTGGTGGGCGTGCTGCTGACCGCCTTGGTGCTCGAGCTGAGCGGCTCCGGCGAGGCCGACGACGAGGCCGCCGGCCCCGGAGCGTCCCAGACGACGTCCGCCGCGCCGACTGGGGGAGCCACCACCGCCCGGCCGGACGCGACGATCACCGTGCCCGGCTCGTGCCTGAATGTCGCCGACAACACCCAGGAGCTGCTGTCGCTGGTGCGGGACGCCGCGACGGCGGCCAGCACCCTGGACGCCTCGAAGCTCAGTGCCATCGTCCGCCAGCTGCAGGACTCGCAGGCCAAGGTCCAGGAGCAGGCCACCGCCTGCCAGTCGGCGGCCTCAGCGGCGCAGACCACCTAGGGCTCGCTAGGCTCCGGGCCGTGCCCGATACCCCCCGCGAGTCGTTGCTGACCCACATCACCGAGACCGCCGTGGTGCGCGGACCGGTGACGCTGTCGAGCGGTCAGCAGGGCGACTACTACGTCGACCTGCGCCGCGTCACCCTGGACGGTGCGGCCGCGCCGCTCGTCGGTGAGGTGATGCTCGACCTCGTCGCCGACCTGGACGTCGTCGCCGTCGGTGGCCTCACCATGGGCGCCGACCCGGTGGCGACCGCGATGCTGCACGCGGCCGCCGCGCGCGGCCGGCGACTGGATGCGTTCGTCGTCCGCAAGGAGGGCAAGGCGCACGGGCTGCAGCGCCGGATCGAGGGGCCGGACGTCGCCGGACGTCGGGTGCTGGCGGTTGAGGACACCTCGACCACCGGCGGGTCCGCCCTGACCGCTGTCGAGGCCCTGCGCGAGGCGGGTGCGGAGGTCGTGGCTGTGGCGGTCATTGTCGACCGCGACACCGGTGCGGCAGAACGGGTTCGTGAGGCCGGCCTGGAGTACCGGTACGCCTACGGCAAGGACGAGCTCGGCCTGTGACCGAGCTCGATGGCTGCGGCGTAGCGACGCTGGGCAGCGTCAGCCGGCTACTCGGCGATCGCGCCGAGGACGACGGGCAGCGAGCCGTCGCCCTGCTCGAAGACCACCCAGACCCCGGTGCCGGGACCGAGCGTCGCGAGCGCGTCGCCGTCCGCCGGCAGCACCCGGAACGCCCACAGCGGGGCGTCGCCCGCCTCCGGCACCTGCACGCGCACCCGGTGCCGCAGCAGGGGGTCCTCGTCCTCGACGACCGTGCCGCGGTAGGCGCCGTAGAGCTTGGCGGTCGAGACGAAGGAGTCGCGGTAGATCCGCTCGACCCCCTCGGCGGCGGCGGCGATCTGGTCGGCCGCCGTCTGCAGCAGGTCTCGCAGCGGGCTCGCGGGCTGGTCGGGCATGCCATCAGCCTCGCACCTGCCGCGGTGGCTGTGAAGACCGTGACCGCGTCGTCCAGGCCGCACCGTGGAACCGGATGTCGACGCCGGGAGTCAGAGCCGGCATGAACGTCGCCTTCCTTCCGGTGATCGGGTTCGCCATCGTGGGGTTCGCCCTCGTCGCGGTCCTGGTGGTGGTGGGCCTGCGCCGCGAGCGCGCCCGGCAGGACGCCCTCGACGCATGGGCCGCCGCCGGGGGCTGGGCGCGCGTCGCGCGCGACCAGCGCTGGGTCGGCGCCTTCGCGGGGCCGCCGTTCGGCACCGGTGACGACCGGCGGGCGGACGACGTGTGCTCGCGCCTGCTCGACGGCCGGCAGCAGGTGGCCTTCACCTACCGGTACGCGACGTACGAGACGGTGACGCGGACGGACGCCAACGGCGCGTCGCACACCGAGCGGGAGCGTCGAGACCACACCTTCGCCGTCCTCGCCGTGCAGCTCCCCGCGGTGCTGGGGCCGCTGGCCATCACCCGCGAGGGGCTGATGGACCGGGTGGCGCGGGCGTTCGGCGGGCAGGACATCGAGATCGAGCACGCCGACTTCAACCGCCGCTACCGCGTCACGGCCGCCGAGCCCAAGCACGCGGTCGACCTGCTCAACCCGCGTACGGTCGAACGTCTGCTCGGGCACGCCGACGCGTCGGTGCGGCTGGCCGACGGCTGGGCCGTCCTGTGGGACGTCGGGGCGCTCGAGCCCGCGTTCGTCGACGAGCGGCTGTCGGTCGTGGCCGACCTGCTGGCCGGCGTGCCGCGGTTCGTCTGGCAGGACCGTGGGTTCGAGCCCACGGACGCACCGCAAGACAGCTGAGCAGGGTGACCAGGCCGGCGAGGCGCGGGTCGCCCGGCCGGTAGCATCCACGCTGCACCCTCGGAAGGGGATCTCATGAACGCCGGCATCATCGCCCTGATCGTCGTCCTGCTGCTGGTCGTCGTCGTCCTGCTCGTCGGGGTAGGGCTGTACAACGGCCTGGTCCGGCTGCGCAACGTCGTGCAGGAGTCGTGGCGCCAGATCGACGTCGAGCTGCACCGCCGGCACGACCTGATCCCCAACCTGGTCGAGACCGTGAAGGGGTACGCGGCGCACGAGCGCGAGACGCTGCAGGCGGTCACCAACGCGCGCGCGGCGGCGGCGGCGCCCGGCTCGTCCCCGGCGCAGCAGGCCCAGCAGGAGAACGTCCTGACGGCTGCCCTGGGTCGGCTGTTCGCGGTGGCCGAGGCCTACCCGGACCTGAAGGCGAACCAGAACTTCCTGCAGCTGCAGCGCGACCTCACCGACACCGAGGACCGGGTCGCGGCGTCCCGGCGGTTCTACAACGCGAACGTGCGGGCGCTGAACACCAAGGTCGAGACGGTCCCGTCGAACATCGTGGCCGGCATGTTCGGCATCACGACCGCCGAGTACTTCGAGGCCGACGACCCGCAGGTGCGCCAGGCGCCGTCCGTCTCGTTCGGGCAGACGCCGGCGGCCGCGCCGACCCCCCAGGACACGCCTCCGCAGTCCTGAGGAGCGGCGCGGCGCGGCTCACGCCGCGCTGGACGGGCTGACCGACGGCGTGCTCGTGCCGGTCGCCGGGGCGTCGTCGTCGTGACCCGGGCCGCGGCCGCCGCGGCCCTGGTGGACGTCGTTGACCCGGTCGGTGATCCGCTGGGTGAGGTCGGCCTTCATCGCGTCGGCCTGGGTCTGGGTGAGCTTGCCGTCCTTGACCGCGGTGGCCAGCTGCTGCTCGGCGGCGGTGACCATCGCCTTGACCAGCGCGTCGACGCTGACCTTCTGGGTCTTCGCCACATCGGCGAGGCTCTTGCCGCCCTGGAGTGCCGTGCGCAGCTCGGTGGTGGTCATGCCGAGCGCCTTCGCCGCGGCGTCCTGGGTGGCCTGCATGCCAGGCCCGCCGAAGTGCCCGCCACGCCCACCGGGGCCGTGGTCGCCGTCGCCGCGCTGCGGGAGCGTGGTGTCGAGGGTGGTGGCCACCTTGTCGGCCTGCGCCTGGGTGAGGGTGCCGTCCTTGACCAGCCCGCTGAGCGCGCTCTTGATCGTCGCGAGCCGGCTGGTGACCGTGTTGCCCGTCGTGGCGGCTGAGGCCGGGGTGATCGCCACGGCGGCGGCGGCGCCGGTGGCGAGGGCCCCGGACAGGATGATGGCGGTGGTGCGCTTGCGCATGGTGGCTCCTCGGGTTGATGGGTTCGTGCTTGCCTCCCATGCTCGGACCCGCGCCTTCGGTGCCGCTGTGCCCACCCTGTGAATCCCCTGGGCTCGCCGATGTTGATCACGTTAAGCAGGTGATGGGCTCCTTGCCGAGGGTTAGAGCCCTCGGCAAGGGGACCGTCGCCTCGGCAAGTGCGCGTCAGCGGCCGGGTGAGGGGGGCGCGCGTCAGCGGCCGGGTGGAGGCAGGCGTCAAGGCACCCGGCGGCGCCGGCGGATCCCGGCGACGACGGGCGCGACCAGCGAGACGAGCACCGACACCGCAGCCACGGCGTAGGCGGCGTACCGCACCCACGGCACGGTGTAGGCGACGTACCCCAGGACGACGAGCCCGGCCCCCCAGCCCAGCGCGCCCACCACGTTGGCCGACAGGAAGCGCGGGTACGGCATGGCGGCGGTGCCGGCAACGATCGGCGTGAAGGTCCGCAGCCACGGGATGAACCGGGCCACCACGACCGCGCCCCAGCCCCAGCGCTCGAAGAAGGCCTCCGCACGCGGCAGATGCTTGGCCATCCGCTTGGCCCGCCGCTCCACCCAGGGCCGGCCGAGCCGGCGTCCGGTCCAGTAGCCGACCGCGTCGCCGGCGACCGCAGCCACCGTGACTCCCACCACGAGCAGGGTCAGCGACAGGGACGACGACGGCCGGGCTGCCAGCAGGCCTGCCGTGAAGAGCACGGTGTCGCCGGGCAGGAAGAAGCCGACGAGCAGGCCGGACTCGACGAACACCAGGGTGAACAGGACGACGTAGATGCCCGTCGTGGTGAGCTGCGCCAGGTCGGGGTGCAGCAGCTGGCTGAGCCACTCGCTCATCGGCGGCTCAGGCCCCGTCGTCCTGGTCGTCCCCGACCAGTGGGGTGGTGGCGAACAGGTACGCGACGCGTCGCGAGCCGGCCGGGCGGTCGGCGCTGCTGCGGCCGACGTACGGCGACAGGATCGCGTTCAGCTGGGCGTTCACCGCGCGCAGCTCGTCGCTGGTGAGCCAGGGAAAGCCGCGGTTGACCAGCGAGGTGTCGTGCCACGGGTCGTCGGCAGCCGGCTCGGCCCGGCGCCAGGTGGCGAGGTCGCGGGCGAGCCGGTCGAGGTAGAGCCCGAGCACGCTGTCGGCCGCCGCCTGGCTGGCCCGGGTGCCCGCCCAGGAGAAGCCGCGGGCGGCCGCGCGCCACGGGCGTTCGCGGGCGTCCGGGGAGTCGGCCCGCACCACGATGCCCCAGCGCTCCAGCGCGCGCAGGTGGTAGCTCATCGCGCTCGGGGTGAGTCCGGTGAGGTCGGCCAGCTGGCTCGAGGTGCGCACCTTGCCCTGGTACAGCTCGTCGACCGCGGCGGCGCGGGCCGGATGGGCCAGCGCCCGCAGCGCCCGCGGGTCGGTGAGGACCAGGTGGTCGTCGCTGCCGCCGGGAGCAGTCGCCTGCTCAGCGGGGCCGGACGACGAGGGGCGGGGCGGCACGCCGACCAGCCTACGGGGAGGGTTGCCAGGCATGACCTGAAAGATTACCTTCACATGCATGAAAGGACTACTTCAGACCCATCGGTCCGTCTGGCGGCATCGCGACCTGCGCCTCACCGGCGTGGGACGGGCGGTCAGCGTGCTCGGCGACGAGATCGCGCTGATCGCGCTGCTGCTGCACGTCCACGACATCGGCGCCGGGGCACGCGGCATCACCGGCCTGCTGGTGGCGGCGGCGCTGCCCACCGTCCTGCTCGCGCCGTGGGCCGGCCGGCTCGCCGACCGGGTCGACTCCCGGCTGCTGGTCGTGGCCTCAGCCCTCGGCCAGGCGGTCGTCTGCGTCGGGCTGGCGCTCGCCGCGCCGCTGTGGCTGGTGTACGTCCTGGTCATGGCGTTGCAGTGCGGCCAGGCCGTCGCCAACCCGACCTGGGCGTCACTGGTGCCGCGCATCGTCGGCCCGGCCGAGGTGGGCCGGGCGATCGGCGCGACCCAGGCCCTGACGACGGTCGCCGCGGTCGCAGGCGCGCCGCTGGGCGGCCTGCTCACCGGCCTCGGTGGCCAGCGGCTGCCGCTGCTCGTCGACGCCGTGAGCTTCGCCGTGCTCGCGATCGTGGGCCTGGCGGTGCGCACCCGGCGGGGCGGCCGACTGAGCGCGCCTGCTGCGCATGGCGCCCCGCGACCCCGAGCGCTGGACGGCGTGCGCGTGCTGCGCGCCGACCTCCTGCTCTGGCCGATCTTCATGGCGCTGCTGGCCTACATCGTCGTCGGCGAGGCGACCAACGTGGTCGAGGTCCTCCTGGTGCGCGATGCCCTCGGCGGCACCGCCACGCAGTACGGGCTGGTCGGGATGTCAGCCGCGTCCGGGATCGTGGTCGGGTCGCTGCTGGCCGGACGGGTGCAGGCCACGGCACGGCGGGTCGTCGTGACCGTCGTCGCGGCAGCGGCGCAGGGGGCAGCCGTGCTCGGCGCCGGCCTCGCGCCGTCTGTCGCGGTGCTCGCCGGGGCCTTCGTGCTGCTCGGCGTGGCCAACGGCGCGCTCAACACCACGACGTCCACCCTCGTCTCGACCCGGGTGCCGGACGCGGTGCTCGGGCAGGCGTGGGCCGCCCTCGGCGGGCTGTCGCGCGCCTGCTCGGTCGGGGCGCTGGCGCTCGGCGGCCTGGTCGGATCGCTGCTCGGGCCGCGGACGACGTTCGTCGGGTCGGGCGCGGCCTGCCTGCTGGTCGTGGGCTGGCTCGCGGTGCTCGTGCTGCCCCGTCGGCCGCTTGACGGCACGGCTGGGCGTGACGGCGGCGGCGAGGGCAGCCAGGGTGACGCCCACACCGAGCTCCCAGCGCCAGCACCTACGCTGTCCGGATGACAGACGAGCGGCCGGGGGATGACCAGACCCGGGTCATCCCGATCGGCTCGGCCGGCAACCGGCCGCGGCCCACGCCGCGAGCCGGCGCGGGCCGCGCCCCCGACGCCCCGCCCGGTGCCGGCGTCCTGCCGCCCGGGTCGCGGCCGACGTCCACGGCGTCTGCGCAGGCCGGTCGCGAGGCGTGGCGGCAGGCCAGCGCCGGTGGCACAGCCGGTGCGGCTGGGGGCAGTGGGGGTGTCGGGGGGTCGGACGGCGGCAGGTCGGGCCGACGTGCGGGCGGCCCCGGCGTCCCGGGTGGTCGTCGGCGCCGTCGCGTCCCGGTCAAGGCCATCGTGCTCGTCATCGTGCTCGCAGTGGTCGCCTACCCGCTCGCGCTGCTCGCGGTGGCCTGGACGCACCTCGGCCGGGTCGACGCGCTCCCGGCGGACACCGCGGGGACGCCCGGCCGCACGTACCTCGTGGTGGGGTCCGACTCGCGCAAGGGACTCACCGCCGCCCAGCGCCGCGCCCTGCACACCGGCAGCGACGTCGGCCAGCGCACCGACACGATCATGCTGCTGCACGTGCCGGCCGGCGGCGGCCCGACGGTGCTGATGAGCATCCCCCGCGACAGCTACGTGGCCATCCCCGGCCACGACAAGAACAAGATCAACGCGGCCTTCGCGTTCGGCGGGCCGAAGCTGCTCGCCCGCACCATCGAGCAGGCCACCGGGGTGCAGATCGACGACTACGCCGAGATCGGGCTCGGCGGGTTCGCCTCGATGGTCGACGCCGTGGGTGGGGTGCAGATCTGCCCGAAGTTCGCGATGAACGACAAGGACGCCGGGATCAACCTCAAGAAGGGCTGCCAGCAGGCGAAAGGCCCGGTGGCGCTCGGGTACGCCCGCGCGCGGCACTCGGACCCGCGCGGTGACCTCGGCCGGGTCGAGCGCCAGCGCGAGGTGCTGGCCGCGATCGTCACCAAGGCGACGCGTCCGACGACCCTGCTGAACCCCTTCGAGACCTTCCCGCTCGCGTCGTCCGGGGCGGGCTCGCTGACCGTCGACGAGCACACCGGCCCGGTGGCGCTCCTGCGCTTCGTGCTGGGGATGAAGGGGGCCGTCGGCGGCAAGGGGCTCTCGCTCACCGTTCCGGTGTCAGGCACCGGAGTCCGGCCCGGCGCCGGCGACGTCGTCCTGTGGGACGACGCCAAGGCGCAGCAGGTCTTCACCGCGCTGAAGCGCAGCGACACCGAGGCGATCCGCTCGATCGCGCAGGAGCAGAAGAAGGCGGCCGGCTGAGCCGTCGTCCGGTCAGGAGTGCGTGGTGTCGCTCTCCGGCACCTCGGGCAGGCTCGCCGGGGTAGCTGGCGCCTGGCGACGGTGGCGCAGCCACTCGACCCCGATGGGGAGCACCGAGACCGCCACGATCAGCAACAGCATCGTTTCGATGTGGCCGCGCACGAACGGGATCGTGCCGAGGAAGTAGCCGAGCAGGGTGACGGTGACCACCCAGAGCACCGCACCGACGCCGCTGTAGAGGTAGAACGCCCGCCGCTCCATGCGCCCCACGCCGGCGATCAGCGTGATGAACGTGCGCACCACCGGCACGAACCGGCCGAGGATCAGCGCCCGCGCGCCGTAACGCTCGAAGAAGTGCGTGGTCTGGTCGACGTGCTTCTGGGTGACCAGTCG
The DNA here is from genome assembly GCA_963759935.1 of uncultured Actinomycetota bacterium. Lineage (GTDB taxonomy): Bacteria > Actinomycetota > Actinomycetes > Actinomycetales > Angustibacteraceae > Angustibacter. Next base: position 107,090 of record CAVXBF010000010.1, on the reverse strand, counting down.
CGACCTGGGGCTGATCACCTTCGGCCCCGCCGCCCGTCCGATCTCGTAGCCCGCGATGTTGCCGCCGAACGCCGCGACGATGAGCAGCCCGATCACCAGGGCCAGCGGGTGCTTGATGCTCCCCTCGGAGACCAGCAGGCCGACGGTGAACAGCAGCGAGTCGCCCGGCAGCAGGAAGAAGAACAGGCCGCACTCGATGAACACCACGAGCAGCGTGCCCGGCAGGGCGTAGGTGTCGATCAGGTGCTGGGGGTCGAGCCACGAGGGGCCGAGTGCGTGCATCACGGACTCCAGGGTAAGGGAGGCGTCGAGGCTCCCTTACGCTCGCTGAGTGGAACCTGTGCAGATCGGCGTCGGGCCATGGAAAGGCCCGTGGCCGGACGACGAGCGCTACGACCCGCAGCTGCTGGCCGACGGCGACGCCCGCAACGTCGTCGACCGCTACCGCTACTGGCGGCTGGAGGCCGTGGTCGCCGACCTGGACGCGCGGCGGCACCCGTTCCACGTCGCGGTCGAGAACTGGCAGCACGATTTCAACATCGGCTCCGTGGTGCGCACGGCGAACGCCTTCCTCGCCCAGCGGGTGCACGTGGTGGGCCGGCGGCGGTGGAACCGGCGCGGCGCGATGGTGACCGACCGCTACCAGCACCTCTCGCACCACCCGGACGTCGAGGCGCTCACCCGTTGGGCGTCGACGGCCGGAGCTGGAGCTGGAGCTGGCGGTGGAGCTGGAGCTGGCGGTGAGCGGCTGCCGCTGATCGGCATCGACAACCTGCCCGGTGCGGTGCCGCTGGAGGGGTACGAGCTGCCGCGCGAGTGCGTGCTGTTGTTCGGCCAGGAGGGGCCGGGCCTGTCGCCCGCCGCGCACGAGGCCAGTGCCGTCGTCCTGTCGATCGCGCAGTTCGGCTCCACCCGCTCGATCAACGCCGGCGCCGCCGCCGCGATCGCGATGCATACCTGGGTGCGGCAACACGCCGCCGTCGCCCCCCTGCCCTGACCCCCGTTGTGGTGCGGGGCAACGCCGCATCATTCCGGTTGGAGTTGGGTGCCCCAGTCACACCGGGCGAATGAAGGAAGTGCACCCAGTCGGGCGGGCGCGGCCTCGCCGTCCGGGCTCGGACGTCGTCCGGCCTCCAGCGGCCGGGCTCGGACGTCGTCCGGCGCCGCCAGGCGGGACTGGGGTCGATCGGTGCATTCGCCGAATAGCGCGGGGGCACCCAATGTCGCTAGGAATAGCGCGGCGTTGCCCCGCACCACACCACGGTGGGTTAGCGCCAGACGCGGCGGTGGCTGCGGACGGTCGGCGGCGCGGTCTGGCCCCACACGCGCCGCCACCGCGCGACGTCCGGGCCGGACGTCGACGGGGTGGCTCCCTGCACAGCGCGCCGGGTCGCGTCCCACCAGGAGGTCTCGTCCTCGTCGATCAGCCGGGCGACCGCGCCCTCGATCCGGGTGCCGAGGTCGCGCGGGCCCTCGCCGTCCCGCGCTCGCAACGGCTCGCCGAACCGCATCGTCACCGCGGGCCGGCCCGGCACCGGCCACCCGCGCCCGCGCGGCATCGCAGCGAACGAGCCCCGGATCCCGATCGGCACCACCGGCACGTCGTGATGCACCGACAAGAACGCTGCGCCGGCCCGGAACTGTCGGGTCCACCCGTCGGGGGAGCGGGTCCCCTCGGGGAAGACCACGACGCTCCACCCGTCGTCCAGCAGGTCGCCTGGTGTCGACGACAGCGAGCCCGAGCGCCGCTCGATCGGGAAGGTGTTGAACACCATGGCCGAGCCGGTGGCCCGCCACCAGGTGTCGAAGAAGTAGTCGGCCGCTGCGGCGACGGCGGTCTTGCGCCGCCACCGCTCGGGCAGCGAGCACAGGATCAGCGGGGTGTCGAGGTGTGAGGTGTGGTTCGCGACGAACACGACCGGGCCTTCGAGGTCGTCCAGGACGTCGAGACCATGCACCGTCGGGCGCACCTCATGCCGCAGCAGCGGTGCCAGGCCGAACCGCTGGATGCCACTGCGGGCCGTGACGGCGGACCGGCTGCGCGCCCACGCCGTCGGGAACGGCTCGCTCTGCTGGGGCGGCACGAACGGCTCGGCCGAGCGCGGCACCATCTGGCGCCGTCCCCACCGCCACCCCCGCGACACCATGCGCAGGTCGGTGCGGGCGCCACGCAGCAGCTGGCCCGACAGCACGTGCCGGGCGACGTGGACGACCGGACCGCTCATCGCACGTCCGCGATCAGGTGCGGCGGGTTGCGCAGATAGGTGATCGACGGCGAGCGGCCCACGGTGCCCGAGGCCATCTCGAGCGCGTCCTGCAACGAGGACGCCGCGCGGAAGCCGAGCCGCTCGACGGCCTTGCGGTCGGCCCCGACCCAGATCACGTCACCGCAGTGGTCCATCGCGTGCGCCGCCCAGTACCACATGTAGAACGGGTGGACGCCGTGGTAGGCGTGCGAGGTGCGGTACAGGTGGATGTACCACGGGTCGGTCGCGTACTGCTCCTCGAACTTCGCCTCGATCACCGACGGCTCGGTCGAGGTGGTCAGGACCTCCTCGTAGAAGTCCACATAGCTCGGGTGGTGCAGCTGGTTGAAGTCCGGCTCGACCGGGTGGTACAGGATCACCGCGCCGCCCTTACGGACGACGGGTTGGCCTCGGTAGCTGTTGAAGTAGTAGCCCAGCCCCATGCAGGTGGCCAGGATCGGGTTCATCACCGAGTTGACGTTGTACGGCCCGAGGTAGGGCACACCGAGCACCAGGACGTCGCTCTGCCCCTGCACCTCGACCATCTGCTGCTCGTGCACCTTCGCCACGGTCAGCTCGTGCACCGCCTCGGTCTCTCCGGCGTGGACACCGGTGAGACCGTACGGCGCGCGCATGCCGTGAAACATGTTGTGCCGCAGGCCCTTCGGCGCGACGGCAAGCCCCCGACGAGCCGCCAGCATGCTCGCTTGGTCCTTGATGCCCCACTCCCATTCGCGCTTCATCAGGAACGAGTACGGCGCGGGGAAGACGTCGTTGTTCAGCGTCGTCTCGATGGTGAAGATCTTCAGGTGGTCGGCCAGCATCCGGCCCATCCGCCAGGCGCTGTGGTGCATCGCGGACTTCGTGTGGTCCATGAACGACCGCGAGTGCACCATCGTGTGGCTGTTGTGGTGGTGCCGCAGGCTCTTGTAGGACGCCAGGCCGATCGGCACCGACTTGTGGCCGCCGTCCATCGCCACCAGGTTGACGTTGACGTAGACGAGCAGGTCGCTCTCGGCCGCCCGCCGGTTGATCTCGACGTCCTCGCCGCGGTCGGTCTGGCCGACGTGCAGCATGTTGTCACTGTCTTCGGCGTCGTGGTTGTAGAGCGCGCCCTGCGGGAAGAACGAGCGGAACACCCGCTCGCCGACGATGTCCTTCAGCTCGGACGCGGTCAGCCTGCGGTGCAGGGCGTTCGCCGAGATGATCTCGACGTCGTCGACGCCGTTCTCAGCCGCCATCGTGAGGACCTGCTCGATGATCCGCTGGCGGATGTCGGGCTTGACCATCGGCGGCAGCGGCAGCGAGATGTCGTCGAACGCGATGGTGAGTCGCATGCCAGGGGTCAGCAGGGTCGGCAGTGGGTCGCTGCCCTCGGGCTCGAGCAGCGCCCGCCGGATCGCGCCGTCGACGTCCCGGATGCCCGGCAGCGCCTCCGGCGGGTAGACCACCCGGGTGCCACGCGGGAAGTTCTCCAGGCGGAACCCCTCACCCTCGTGCACGACGAGCGGCGGTGTGCGGTCGTCGACCTCCAGGACGAAACCGGGGCGGGTCACGAGCTTCTCCTTGCGTGGTGACGGATCTCGTCGCGGACCATCATGCGCGGCTCCGGACGTCGAAGCAGACCTTCACGGTGCCGAGCCGGCCTGCGGAGTGGGCATGGTCGAGCGCTTCGCGCCAGCGGTGCAACGGGTAGCGGCCCGCCACGACGTCATCGAGTGGCGCCTCCGCGGCCAGTCGCAGCGCAACGTCGAACGCGTCGCCGGACGAGGCGTACGTGCCGGCCACCTCGAGCTCGCGGAACCAGGCCGGCGACAGGTCGGCGGCAGCGGGCATGCCCGAGAGCACCACCCGCCCCCCGGCCTTGGTCGAGCGCAGCACCGTGTCGAGGGAGGACGTCGAGCCGACCGCGTCGACACCGACGTCGACCCCGCCGAGCAGCATCTCGCTGGCGCCGCTCAGCCGCGCAGCCGCGGGCGGAAGCCCTTGCGGCGCAACCCGAAGGGCCCGGGTGGTGCGGCGAACGGCCCGCATCGCCTCGTCCGGAGCGGCGACGTCGGTGGCGCCGAAGGCCCGGGCCAGGTCGGCCTGCCGGCCGTGCTTGGCGATGACGGTGATGCGGCCGGCGTCGGTGAGCTCACGCAGTGCGAGCACCGCGAACAGACCGACTGCACCGGCGCCTGAGACGAGCACGCTGCCCCCGGCCGGTACCTGCGCCCGGCGAGCGAGCTGCACCGCGCAGGCCAGCGGCTCGACGAGCACGGCGCGGTCGTCGGGGAGCGAGTCCGGCACCACGTGCAGCTGCGACCGGTGCACGGTGAGCCGCTCGCCCCAGCCCCCGCCGGTGTCCTGGCAGAATCCGGTCTGCAGCCCTGGTGCGATGTGTCCCACCGTCACGTGGTTGCACAGGTTGGTGCGCCCGGTGCGGCAGGGCTCGCACGGGTCGACGCCGCGGGCGGCGCAGGCCAGCACCGGGTCGATGACGACCCGGGTGCCCTTGGGCAGGTCCTCGCAGTCCTCGACCAGCTCGCCGACCACCTCGTGGCCCGGCACGAACGGCATCGAGACGAGGGCCGAGAAGTACAGCGACGTCGAACCCGTGACCGCACCGAGGTCGGAGCCGCAGATGCCGGACAGCAGCGGTCGCACCTGCGCCCAGCCCGGCCGGCGCACCTGGGGCTCGTCGCGGGTCACCAGCCGCAGCGGTGCCATCGGGCCGACGAGCAGCCCGGGCATCCGGCCGCCCACCGCGCGGGCCGCGGCGAAGCGCGGGATCGAGCGGAACATCTCCAGTGCCAGCATCACGGCAGGCTCACCCCCGTGGTGTCGTGCCGGACGTCGGGCACCCGGCCGCGCGAGGTCGCGGACGGCGTCCGCCACGTCTCGACCGGCCACCGGGCGGCTCGCGCGGCGCGGTAGAGCGGGACGTCCGGCGACACGGCGGTGGGCTTGCCCACCGCGCGCAGCAACGGCAGGTCGGAGTGGCTGTCGGCGTAGCCGTACGAGCGGCTCAGGTCGAAGCCGTTGACCTCGGCGTACCGCACCAGCCAGGCGGCCCGCGACTCTCCGACCAGCGGTGGTGCGGCGAGGAACCCGGTGGCCCGGCCGTGCGCGTCGACGCCCAGCTCGGCGGCGACGACGTGGTCGAACAGCGGGGCCAGTGGCCGCGTCAGTGGCCGGACGGCGCCGGTCAGCAGCACCGTGTGGTGGCCGGCCGCGCGGTGCTCGCGGATGCGGCGCAGCGCGGCACCACTGACCCGCTCGAGCACATGCGGCGTGATGACCTCGTCGACGAGCGTGTCGAGCTCGTGCAGGTCTGCGCCGGCGTAGCGGCGGTAGACCGCGCGCAGGAAGCCACCCCGGTCGCGCCGCTCGGCGCCGATGTAGGAGGGCATGCGGCGCAACAGGCGACCGATCTCGCGAGCCCGCCCCGCGCCGTCCAGCTCGGGCAGGCGCAGCCACAGGTAGGTCTCGATCACGTTGCTGGACAACAGTGTGCCGTCCATGTCGAACACCGCGAGCACGCGGCTTCCGGGCTCGCCGGCGTCGCCGTCGATTCGCCGCGGCCCGGGGTCGCCCTGGGCCTGACGGCGCTTGCGGATGACGTCGTACTTGCGCATCGGCCCGGTGACGCTGGGGCAGTGGATGTCGCGGATGTACTCGGTCCAGTCGACGATCGCGGTGTCGAACCCGAACGGCTCGAGGTCGGCCGGGTCGAGCGCCCGGTGCAGCGCGAGCGTGTTGTCGTCGACGAACTGCAGCTCGACCTGGGTGTACGAGCGGTACAGGTCGAGGTAGCGGCGCAGGAACTCCAACCGGCGGCGGGTGCGGTCGAGCTCGCGGGAGAACTCACGCGCTCGGTCCGAACGCGGGATCAGGCCCAGTGCCCGGTCGGCCAGCCGGTGGGCACGCTCGCCCTGCACGAGCACGCGTTCGACCCGCTCGGATCCGGGGAACCGCCAAGTCGCCAGCGGTACGGCGCCGCGCTCGCCGAGGTCGAACGGGTGGCGGTCGAAGTACTCGCGGACGAGCTCGTAGAGCCGCCGGAACGTGAGCGCGTTGCGTGCGCCGGACGAGACGTGGAAGTACTGCGGCACAGCGGGTTCGGGGCTCGTAGCACAGACGGCGAGGAGGGCGTTGACCACGTGGTCGACGGGCACGATGTCGACGACCGAGTCGGGCGCGGCCGGGAACTCCGGCAGCTCACCGCGGCCGTAGGCGAGGATGATCGGCTCGGCCATCTTGAAGCCCTCGATCCAGCCCGGGTACGGCCAGGTCAGAGCGGACTCGATGATGCTCGGGCGCACGATGCTCACCGGGACGCCGGGCAGGCCGGGCGCGTCCTTCGAGGTCCCCGAGGTGAGCTCTTCGACGACGCGCTCGCCCATGGCCTTGGTGAAGGTGTAGACGTCGGTCCAGCCCAGGCTGCGGGCGCGCGCGCCACCGGCCTCCTGCTGCTGCTTCTTCACCCAGTCGCGGCGGCGCTTCTCGGCGTCCTGGGCTGTCGTGATCGGCCCGGCGCGGCCGTGTTCGCGCTCAGCCTCGGTGCTGAGCCGGTCCAGCACGTCGCCCCGCCGCGAGTCGTCCTCGATCTGCTCGGCGAGCCGGATCCCGGCGTCGCGCTCGGTGCGCCAGTCGACGTCGTGCTGGACGGACCGCTCGGGCACGGCACCGCGCCGTCGACCGCCGACGTACGCGGTCGAGACGTGCACGTAGTGCACCGGGTGCTCGGACGCCGCGCTCGCCTCCAGCACGCGCCGCACGAGGGAGTGGGTGCCCACGACGTTGGTCGTGAACGCGTCCTGGATCGGCGGGTCGAACGACACGTCACCGGCGCAGTGGACGACGACGTCGAGGTCGGTCGGCAGCTCGGGCAGGTCACCGAGGTCGCCCTCGATCACCGTGACCTCGGCCAGCAGCTGGTCGGCGCCACCGGCCCGCTCGACGGCCGCGGCGAACGTCGGCTTGGCGAGCAGCCCGGCGATGCGGTCGCGGCCGGGCTGGCCCGACTTGGGCCGCACGAGCACGACGGGATGCGCGCCGGGAAGGTCGGTGAGCAGGCGCTGCAGCAGGGCCTCGCCGACGAAACCGGTCACGCCTGTGATGAGGATGCGTCGGCCGTCGAGCTGGTCCTTCAGTCGCACCTGGCCTCCTCGTCCCCGACGCCGGGGCCGAGGTCGGCGCCGACGTTCTGCGGGGGCATCCTCCCACTTCGGTGCCGCGGGTCTCCCGGATGGGTCGCCGCCGCTCATCCCTCCCGGCGGGGGGAGAGCTGCTCGACCAGCGGGACGACGTCCGCGATCGAGTCGACCACGCGGGTCGGGCGGTACGGGAACCGCTCGACCGCGTCCGCCCGGGTGGAGCCAGTGAGCACCAGGATGGTCCGCAGGCCGGCCTCGAGGCCGCTGACGATGTCGGTGTCCATCCGATCGCCGATCATCACGGTCGACTCCGAGTGCGCGTCGATCCGGTTGAGGGCGCTGCGCATCATCAACGGGTTGGGCTTGCCGACGTAGTAGGGCTCGACGCCGGTCGCCCGGCTGATCAGTGCCGCCACCGAGCCCGTGGCCGGCAGCGAGCCCTCGGTGGACGGCCCGCTCGCATCCGGGTTGGTGGCGATGAAGCGTGCCCCCGCCTCGATCAGCCGGATCGCGCGAGTGATGCCCTCGAAGGAGTACGTGCGCGTCTCGCCCAGGACGACGTAGTCCGGCTGCCGCTCGGTCAGGACGTAGCCGACGTCGTGCAGCGCCGTGGTCAGTCCGGCCTCACCGATGACGTACGCCGTGCCGCCCGGCCGTTGGTCGTCGAGGAACTGCGCGGTGGCCAGCGCCGACGTCCAGATGGACTGCTCGGGAATGTCGATCCCGCTGCCGGCCAGCCGGGCCCGCAGGTCGCGCGGGGTGTAGATCGAGTTGTTGGTGAGCACCAGGAACTGGCGGCCGGAGTCCTGCAGCGCGGTGATGAACTCGCCGGCGCCAGGGATGGCGTGCTCCTCGTGCACCAGCACGCCGTCCATGTCGGTGAGCCAGCATTCGACGGGCTTGGGGCTGGTCATGCGCACATCGTCGCAGCCCGGCAGATAGCGTCGCCGCCATGGCGCACCGGCTCGTGGTGATCGGGGGCGACGCGGCGGGCATGAGCGCCGCGAGCCAGGCTCTGCGCGTGGCGGCCCGGACCGGCCGTGACCTGCAGGTGGTGGGTCTCGAACGCACCGACGACGTGTCGTACAGCCAGTGCGGCATCCCCTACTGGATCGCGGGCGACGTCGACGGGCCCGACGCGCTGGTGGCGCGCACCGCCGAGCAGCACCGGGCGAACGGCATCGACCTGCGGCTGCGTGCGGAGGCCACCGGCATCGACCTCGACCGGCGCGAGGTGGCGGTGCGGCAGCCCGACGGCACCGCGCAGCGACTGGGTTTCGACGACCTGATGATCGCCACCGGTGCCGCGCCTGTGGTGCCCGAGTGGGCGCAGGGGGTGCCCGGGGTGCTCCCGGTGAAGACGCTGGACGACGGAGCCGCCTGGCGACGGATGCTTGCCCCGGCGGACGGGCCGGCCCCGCAGCACGCGCTGGTGGTGGGTGGTGGCTTCATCGGCGTCGAGGCGGCGGAGTCCTTCGCCCGGCGCGGGCTGCGGACGACGCTCGTGACCCGCAGCGCCGAGCCGATGGCGCAGTCCTTCGATCCCGAGCTCGGTGCGTTGGTGCGCCAGGGTTTGGAGCGGCAGGGCGTCGAGGTCGTCACGGGCACCGAGGTGGCCTCGGTCGACCAGCTCGAGGGCCGGGTGGTGGCGGCCTGCATCAGCGGTAGCGAGTACCGCGCCGACGTGGTCGCGCTGGCCGTAGGGGTGCGACCGCGGGTCGAGCTGGCGACGGCCGCCGGCCTGCCCGTGGGGGCCCACGGCGGGCTCGTGCCGGACGCGAAGCAGCACCTCGGCGACGGGCTGTGGGCGGCCGGTGACTGCTGCGAGGTGTGGGACCGGGTGCTCGAGCAGTACTGGTACACGCCGCTCGGCACGCACGCCAACAAGGCCGGCCGCGTCGCGGGGACCAACCTCGGCGGCGGTTCGGCGGTGTTCGCCGGGTCGGTGGGCACCGCCATCACCCGGGCCGGTGCCGCCGAGGTGGCCCGCACCGGTGTCTTGGGCCCCTGGGCGTTGGCCCAGGGCTGGGACGTCGAGCAGGTCACGCTCGAGTCGACGACCGCGGCCGGGTACATGCCGGAGGCCGAGCCGATGACCGTTCGCGTGGTGGGCGAGCGGGGCACCGGACGGTTGCTCGGGGCGCAGATCGTCGGCGGTCGCGGGGCGGGCATGCGGATCGACATCGTGGCCATGGCCCTGTGGTCGGGGCTGACCGCCGAGGACGTCGCCGCCGCCGACCTCGCCTACTGCCCACCCTTCTCCTCCGTGTGGGACCCGGTGCAGATCGCCTGCCGCCAGCTCGCCGCCCTCCTCTGATGTTGATCACGTCAAGCAGGTGTCGGCCTGCTTGCCGAGGGCTGCAACCCTCGGCAAGGTGACCGAAACCTGGGCCGGCACTGTCGGCCGCCCGCGTCGTCCAATAGGTTCGTGCTGGCCGCCCAGCGACGCCACGACGATCTCCCAGGAGCCACGATGCCCATCGCCACACCCGAGTCGTACGCCGAGATGCTCGACCGCGCCAAGGCCGGCGCGTTCGCCTACCCGGCGATCAACGTCAGCTCCTCGCAGACCCTGATCGCGGCCCTCCGGGGCTTCGCCGAGGCGGAGAGCGACGGCATCGTGCAGGTCTCGACCGGCGGGGCCGAGTACCTGTCCGGCTCGACGGTGAAGGACATGGTGACCGGCTCGGTGGCGCTCGCGGCGTACGCGCACGAGGTGGCCAAGAAGTACGACGTGCAGATCGCGCTGCACACCGACCACTGCCCGCAGGACAAGCTCGACGGATTCGTGCGCCCGCTCCTCGCAATCTCCCGGGAGCGGGTGGCGGCCGGCGGGCTGCCGCTGTTCCAGTCGCACATGTGGGACGGCTCGGCGGTGCCGGTGGCGGAGAACCTGCAGATCGCTCGCGAGCTGCTCGAGGCCGCCGCCGCCGCGCGGATCATCCTGGAGATCGAGGTCGGGGTGGTCGGCGGCGAGGAGGACGGCGTGGAGGGCGCGATCGACGACAAGCTGTACTCGACCCCCGAGGACGCGCTGGCGACCGTCGAGGCGCTCGGGCTCGGTGAGAACGGGCGTTACATGACGGCACTCACCTTCGGCAACGTGCACGGCGTCTACAAGCCGGGGAACGTCAAGCTGCGTCCCGAGATCCTCCAGCAGGCTCAGGCGGCGGTCGTGCAGGCGAAGGGGCTGCCTGAGGGTTCCAAGCCCTTCGACCTGGTGTTCCACGGCGGTTCCGGTTCGCTGCCCGAGGAGATCGCGGACGCCGTCGACTACGGCGTGGTCAAGATGAACATCGACACCGACACGCAGTACGCGTTCAGCCGTCCGGTCGCGGGGCACATGTTCCAGAACTACGACGGGGTGCTGAAGGTGGACGGCGAGGTGGGCAACAAGAAGATGTACGACCCCCGCGCGTGGGGTAAGGCCGCCGAGGCAGGGATGGCCGCGCGCGTCGTCGAGGCGTGCCAGAACCTGCGCAGCGCCGGCCAGCGCCAGCGCTGACCCCCTGGGCGCCCGCTCCGGGCGCAGTTGATCACGTCAAGCAGACGAAGGCCTGCTTGCCGAGGGTTCGACGACTCGGCAAGCAGCGCCAGACCTCGCCAGGCCGGACCCGGACCCACCACCCGCGCCGCTCGCGTCCCGACCGCGTCCACGGCCGCCGGCTCGGCGTGCCCTCGGTTACCCACAGGGCGACCAGACCAGCCTCGTCGTCCACAGATCGCGTCTGGCCCATCGCGCCGGACGGCCAGGGCCCGGGAGCCTGCCGTGTCATGGACCTCGACCTCCCGCCCCGGCTGGCAGCTGTCGCGCTCGACCAGGGTCATGTGTTCAGCACCGCCCAGGCGCTGGACGCCGGCGTGCACCCCCGTGAGATCAGCCGGGCCGTGCGTCGCGCCGAGTGGGTGCGGCTGCGGCGTGGGGCGTACACCACGCGTACGGCGCTGGCCGCAGCCGACGAGTCGGGCCGGCACGTCCTGCTGGCCCGCGGGGTGCACCTCGGCCTCAAAGCGCCGCACGTGTTCAGCCATGTCACTGCCGCGGCGGTGCACCGGTTGCCGCTGCACGAGATCGACCTCACTGACGTCCACGTGACGGCGCCGGACGGGGGCGGGTCGGCGCGCCGCGAAGCGGACGTCAGACACCACCGCGGGGAGGTGCTGCCGGCCGACCGGACGACGGTCGGCGGCCTGCCGGTCACCGGCCTGGCCCGCACGGCCTTCGACGTGGCTCGCATCGCCGCCCCGAGGGCCGCCCTCGTGGTGGCGGACGCCGTCCTGGCACGCGGCGTCGGACGGCCAGCGCTGCGACGCCAGCTGGACGAACGGCGGGACTGGCCAGGGTCCCGGCGGGCCGGTCGCGCGCTGCTGCTGGCGGACGGCCGCGCCGAGTCCCCCGGCGAGTCGTTGGCCCGATGGGCGTTCCACAGCGTCGGCCTGCCGCCGGACGAGCTCCAGCTGGCGATCCACACCGACGCCGGGCCGTTCCGGGCCGATGTCGCGTGGACCGCCCAACGGGTGGTCGGGGAGTTCGACGGGCGGGTGAAGTACGGCCGGCTGGTGCGGCCGGGCGAGCAGGCTGCCGACGTCGCGTGGCGGGAGCGCCAGCGCGAGCTCGCCATCGAGCGCGCCGGCTGGGACGTCGTCCGGTTCACCTGGGCTGACGTGCACGACCTCCGGCTGGTGCGGCAGCGGCTGCTCGAGGCGTTCGCCCGCGCGTCGCGGCGCGGCGTCGCGGCGTCGTCCGCCTGAATCGCCCGGAGCCAAGCCACTGAGCGAGGTCCGCTCGGTTCCTGCCGAGGGGGCGGTCACCTTGCCGAGGGTTCTAACCCTCGGTAAGCGGACGTCGACCTGCTTGACGTGATCAACTGCGGGAGGATGGCGGCATGGCCAACGACAACCTGCTCGGTATCCCTGCGACCCGCCTGGCTGATGAGCCCGAGATGAGCGTGGCGGCGGCGCTCGCCCGTGGCGAGGGGGCGGCGGCGCTCGCGGCTCGCTATCCGGCGTCCAGCCTGCCCTGGGCGGTGCTGGCGGAGCAGTCGCTCACGGCCGGCCGCACCATCGAGGCGTACGCCTACGCACGCACCGGCTACCACCGCGGGCTGGACGCGCTACGACGTTCCGGCTGGCGCGGTCAGGGACCCGTGCCGTGGTCGCACGAGCCGAACCGCGGCTTCCTGCGCGCGCTGCACGTCCTCGGCGTCGCGGCGGGCGAGATCGACGAGCAGGGCGAGCACGAGCGATGCGTGACCTTCCTGGCCGACTGCGACCCGCAGGCCGCCGCCGAGCTTGGCTGACTCGACTGCCAGGGCGACGACGCACCGCGCCCCCTGACGTGACGAGAGCGCCGGCCTCAGCTGAGGCCGGCGCTCTCGTCATCCCCGTGGGGAACCCCCAGTCGTGCTGGCCCCCGGACCCAGCTCGCCCCCGTGACGGGCATTGCCCGATGCGCGTCACAGAGCTGGATGCCCAGCCATCACGACCCGAGTTCGCGGCCGACCCCTGCACCGGCCGCGCCCTCGCCTCCACGATGATGCACTGATCCTAGCCGTCTGTCTGTCACCTTCATGCCAATGGCACTAAGATGCCAACCATGACACCACGTCATGTCAGCGTTACGCAGGACGATCCGGTCAGGCCGGCCCCGTCCCGATGAGCACCGTCCTGACGACGTTCGGCATCGGCGAGGACTCCGAGCGGCTCTACCGCCGCGTGCTGCGCCAGGACGGCGTCAGCCTCGCGACCCACGCCGAGATCCTCGGCTGGTCTATCGACCGCACGTACACCGCCATGCTCCCGCTCGTCGAGCTCCGCCTGGTGCGCCAGGACCTCGAGGCCTGCCTGGTGGCGCCACACCCGCGCGCCGCGCTCACCCGGCTGGTTGACCGCGAGACGGCCCGGATCAACCTGCGCCGCCGCGAGCTCGAGGACGTCGCCGCCGCGGTCGGCGACTTCTCCGCCGACCACCTGGCCGGGCGCGTCGACGTCCTCGACCCCACCTCCCTCGACGTCATCCCCGCCGACGCGCTCCCCGCCACCGTCGAGGAGCTGCTCCGGACGACGACCGGCACGATCCGCTCGTTCCACCTCGAGGTCGCCGCCGGCGCGGCTACTGACAGCGGTGTCGAGGACCGCGCCCGAGCAGCGGTCGAGGGCGGTCGCGAGCTGCGCTCGATCTACCCGGTGGCGGTACTCGACGACCCGCAGCACCTGGCCTGGGTGCGCGAGTGGGCGGCTATCGGCGAGCGCCAGCGGGTCGTCGACGCGGTGCCGGCAGAGTTCGTCGTCCTCGGCGACGAGGCCGTGATCTCGGCGCCGCTGTGGGGCGCGTCGGCGTCCACCGCCGTCCTGATCCGGATGCCGCTGCTCATCGCGGCCTTCACCGCGGTGTTCGACGAGGCGTGGGCCGGTGGGCTGCCGGTGCCCGACGAGGACATCGAGCAGGACGCCGCGACCCGGCTGCTGGCGCTGCTCGCCAGTGGGTTCAAGGACGAGGCGATCGCGCGCTACCTCGGGGTCGGCGTCCGCACCGTGCGCCGACGCGTCGCCGAGCTGATGGACGATCTCAGCGTGAGCACCCGGTTCCAGCTGGGCGTCGTCGCCGAACGGCGCGGCATGCTCGGCCGTCGCGGCTGAGCGGGCACCCGCCGGCGTTCGGTAGCCTCGCCTGCGGCCGTGCTCGCACCGAGCGGTCGTTCGCCCGTGAGGAAGCAGGTACCCGCATGCCCGCCATCGTGCTCGTCGGCGCCCAGTGGGGCGACGAGGGCAAGGGCAAGGCCACCGACCTGCTCGGCAGCCGTGTCGACTACGTCGTGAAGTTCAACGGCGGCAACAACGCCGGTCACACGGTGGTCATCGGCGACGAGAAGTACGCCCTGCATCTGCTGCCCTCCGGGATCCTGACCCCGACCTGCACCCCGGTGATCGGCAACGGCGTCGTCGTCGACCTCGCGGTGCTGTTCGAGGAGCTCGAGGGCCTGCGCGCGCGTGGCGTCGACATCAGCCGGTTGGTCGTCAGCGCCGATGCCCACGTCATCCCGCCGTACAACCGGGTGCTCGACAAGGTGACCGAACGGTTCCTCGGCAGCCGCCGGATCGGTACCACGGGTCGTGGGATCGGCCCGACGTACGCAGACAAGATGAACCGCGTCGGGATCCGCGTCCAGGACCTGTTCGACGAGGGCATCCTGCGGCAGAAGGTCGAGGGCGCGCTCGAGCTGAAGAACCAGGTGCTGGCGAAGGTCTACAACCGCCGGGCCATCACGGTCGACGAGGTCGTCGAAGAGCTGCTCGAGCACGCAGAGGCGTTGCGCCCCATGGTCGCCGACACCGGCCTGCTGCTGAGCAAGGCACTGGACGACGGCCAGACCGTGCTGCTCGAGGCCGGTCAGGCGACGCTGCTCGACGTCGACCACGGCACCTACCCGTTCGTCACGTCGTCGAGTGCGACCGCCGGTGGCGCGTGCACCGGCTCGGGCATCGCGCCCAACCGCATCGACCGGGTCGTCGCGATCCTCAAGGCCTACACGACCCGTGTCGGAGAGGGACCGTTCCCGACTGAGCTGCACGACGACATGGGCGAGTTCCTGCGCAAGACCGGCGGCGAGTACGGCACCACCACGGGCCGGCCGCGCCGCTGCGGGTGGTTCGACGCCGTGATCGGCCGGTATGCCGCGCGGGTCAACGGGGTCACCGACTTCGTCATCACCAAGCTCGACACGTTGAGCGGCCTCGAGACGGTCCCCGTCTGCGTGGCGTACGACGTCGACGGGGTGCGCCACGACGAGATGCCCATGACGCAGAGCGACTTCCACCATGCGCGGCCGATCTACGAGCCGATGACCGGCTGGTGGGAGGACATCTCACACTGCCGCTCGTTCGACGAGCTCCCCGTGGCGGCGCAGCGGTACGTCGAGACGCTCGAGCAGATGGTCGGACGTCGGGTGTCGGCCATCGGGGTCGGACCCGGCCGCGACCAGATCATCAGCCGGCACGACCTGCTCGCCGACTGACCGCTCAGGGCCGCCGCGCCGACGAAAGCCGCTCGCACCGTGACAACCGGCAGCCGGGTCGGTGCGTGCTGATGGTGTCCGAGAGGAGGACACCATGAGAATCCACCCGATCCGCGTCCTGCTGGTCGTCCCGGCGCTCACCGCTCTCACCCTGCTGGCCCCGCCGGCCCAGGCCGGAGCCGCGGGCTGCAGCACCCGCTGGGGCTCGCTCACCGAGTCCCGCCGCCCGGCGTCGTCCGGCGAGGTAACGGGCGTGCGGTCCGGCCGGCACACCTGCTTCGACCGGCTGGTCGTCGACCTCGGCGGTCGGCCGCCCGGCTACACCGTCCGCTACGTCGCCGCCGTCACCCAGGACGGCAGCGGAGCGCGCGTCCCCCTGCGCGGAGGAGCTCGGCTCCAGGTCACCATGGACGCGCCCGCCTACGACGTCCAGGGTCGGCCGACCTACCGGCCGACCGACCGGCGCGAGCTCGTCGACGTCACCGGGTACCGCACCCTGCGCCAGGTGGCGTGGGCCGGCTCGTTCGAGGGCGTCACCACCCTCGGCGTGGGCGTGCGGGCGCGGCTGCCGTTCCGGGTCTTCACGGTGAGCGGCCCGGGCCACGGTTCACGGCTCGTCGTCGACGTGGCGCATCGCTGGTGACCCGCCCGCGGGGGCGGTGCGCCGGCGTCCTAGCGTTGGCGAGGTGAGTGCCACCGCCCCCGATGCCCGCCCGCTGGTGGGTGGTGTCGTCCGGCTCGACCCCACGGTCGACGACGACGCCGCCAGCCTGTTCGAGGCCCTGGACGACCCGATGGTGTACGCGTTCGGCTATGGCGGTGGGCCAGCGGGCCGGCCCACCGACGTCGAGGGGATGCGGGCCACAACCCTTGCGGCAGTGCGCGACCGCGACCTCGGTCCGCGCCACCCGTCGTACCGGGTGGCGTACACGGTGCGGCTGGTCGCCGACACCGAGCTGGGTGCGGCAGGGACGGTCGTGGGGACGACGAGCCTGGGCGACGTGGTACTCACCGACGAGCGCGCGCACATCGGCTGGACCGGCTACGGGCCGCGGTGGTGGGGTGGGCCGGTCAACCCCGAGTGCAAGCTCCTGCTGCTGCAGCACGCGTTCGACGACTGCGGCCTGGGCCGGGTGAAGCTGCAGACCGACCTGCTCAACGAGCGCTCGCAGGCCGCGATCGCCAAGCTGGGCGCCACCCGCGAGGGCGTCCTGCGGCGGCACAAGCGCCGGGCCGACGGCACGTTCCGAGACACCGTCGTGTTCTCGATCCTGGCGCAGGAGTGGCCCGGCGTCCGCTCCGCACTGCAGGCCCGGCTGCGCCCGCCGGGCCGGGACGCCTAGCGCTCAGCGGTACTCGGGGTTCTGGAACCCGAACCGCTCGCCGTCCATCCACCGCGGCCGCTGGTTGCCGTAGGCCGGCACCCCGCCGCTGTCCTTGAGCATCCGGGCCAGGTGCAGCACGTTCCACGTCATGAACG
Source organism: uncultured Actinomycetota bacterium (assembly GCA_963759935.1). Lineage (GTDB taxonomy): Bacteria > Actinomycetota > Actinomycetes > Actinomycetales > Angustibacteraceae > Angustibacter. Next base: position 90,208 of record CAVXBF010000010.1, on the reverse strand, counting down.
TGGTGTTCCGGTTGGTGAAGTCGTTGTCGAAGCCGACCGGCGGGCCACCGTCCTCGCTGTCGTCGCCGTAGCTGGCGCCCGGCCCGACCTCGCCGATCCACCCGGCGTCCGCCTGCGGTGGGATCACGAAGCCCAAGTGCTGCAACGAGTACAGCAGATTCATGGCGCAGTGCTTGACGCCGTCCTCGTTGCCAGTCACCAGGACGCCACCGACCCGGCCGTAGTAGGCGTACTGGCCCTCGACGTTGAGCTCGCCGGAGTAGCCGTACAGCCTCTCGACGACCCGCGTGGCGATCGACGACTTGTCGCCCAGCCAGATCGGGGTGCCGATCACCAGGATGTCGGCGGCCATCACCTGCTGCTGGATCGCGGGCCAGTCGTCGCGGTCGAAGCCGTGCTCGGTCATGTCGATCTGGACGCCGGGGGGTACCTCGTGGTCGACGGCGCGGACGGACGTGACGCCGACCCCGACCGACCTCATCAGCTCGATCGAGCGATCCATCAGGGTCTGCGTGTGCGATGGCGCGGGCGACCGGTTCAGCGTGCAGTTGATGAAGACGGCTGACAGGTCGTCATACGTTGCGGGCGGCTGCGACATGAATGGATCATGCCCCCTCCGGCGCCGTGGTGCGAGGATGCTCGTCATGAGCGCACCCACCGCCCCCCTCGAGCTGTTGAACCTGTCGAGCCTGCTGACCCAGGACGAACGCGACATCCAGGTGGCCGTGCGCACCATGGTCGGTGAGCACGTGCGCCCCTACGTCGCTGAATGGTTCGAGTCCGGCACCCTCCCGGCCCGCGAGCTGGCGCTCGAGTTCGGCAAGCTCGGGGTGCTGGGGATGCACCTGGAGGGGTACGGCTGCGCCGGGCTGAACGCGACGGCGTACGGCGTCGCGGCGATGGAGATCGAGGCGGTCGACTCGGGCGTGCGGTCGATGGTCTCGGTGCAGGGCAGCCTGGCCATGTACGCCATCCACGCGTACGGCAGCGAGGAGCAGAAGCAGGAGTGGCTGCCGCGGATGGCCACCGGCGAGGCCATCGGCTGCTTCGGCCTGACCGAGCCGGACCACGGGTCCGACCCCAGCAACATGCGCACCCGCGCCCGCCGGGACGGTGACGACTGGGTGCTCGACGGCGCCAAGATGTGGATCACCAACGGGTCCATCGCCGACGTCGCGATCGTCTGGGCCGTGACGGACGACGGGGTGCGGGGCTTCGTCGTCCCGACGCAGACGCCGGGCTTCAGCGCCCCGCTCATCAAGCACAAGCTGTCGATGCGCGCGTCGGTCACGAGCGAGCTGGTCATGGACGGCGTGCGGCTGCCGGGGTCGGCCGTGCTGCCGGGCGTGCGGGGCCTGCGCGGGCCGCTGTCGTGCCTGAACGAGGCGCGCTTCGGCATCGTCTGGGGCGTCATCGGGTCGGCCCGCGACTGCCTCGAGACGGCCATTGCGTACGCCATCGACCGCGTGCAGTTCGACCGGCCGATCGCGGCGTTCCAGCTGACCCAGGCGAAGCTCGCCGACATGGCGCTCGAGCTCAGCAAGGCGTTCCTGCTCGCCCACCACCTCGGGCGCAGCAAGGAGGCCGGCCTGGCCACGCCGCAGATGGTGAGCATGGCCAAGCTGAACAACGTCCGCGAGGCGCTCGCCATCGCGCGCGAGTGCCGCACCATCCTCGGCGCCAACGGCATCTCGCTCGAGTACCCGGTACTGCGCCACGCCAACAACCTCGAGTCGGTGCTCACCTACGAGGGCACCTCCGAGGTGCACACGCTGGTCGTCGGCCAGGCGCTCACCGGGCTCGACGCCTTCCGTGGCTGAGGTTGTCGCGGCGCGGGGCAACAGGTACGGCGCCGGCGTGCCGATGCTGGGAGAATGACTCTCGTGCGTCGCCGCGTGCTGCTGCTCGCCGCCCCGGTGGCGGCGCTGGCGCTCGCCGTGACCGGACTCGGTCTCGAGGCCCTCGACCGCGACAGCCGGGCGGCCGTCGTCGCGGCGCCCGCCCCGGTGGGACCGATCGGCGCGGTCGGGCCAGCAGCCGTCCCGGCCGACGGGCCGGGAACGGACCCGTCCGCAGCGACGGCGGGGTCGTCGTCCGGGCCGCTCGCTGGCGTCGTGATCGCGCTCGACCCGGGGCACGACGGGGGCAACGCCAGCCACCCGGCGACCATCAACCGCTTGGTGTACGCGGGCAATGGCGTGTGGAAGGCGTGCAACACCACCGGTACGGCGACCCGCAGCGGCTACTCGGAGCACGCCTACGCGTTCGACGTCGTGCGGCGGCTGGCCGCGTTGCTGCGGGCCCAGGGCGCCCGGGTCGTGCTCACCCGCTCCAGCGACACCGGTGTGGGCCCGTGCATCGACCGGCGGGCAGCGATCGGCAACGCCGCCGGTGCGGCCGTGGTGGTGTCAGTCCACGCCGACGGCAACCTGGCCCCGTCTGCCCGCGGGTTCCACATCATCACCTCCGACCGGATGGCCGGCGGTTCGCTGGCCGAGGCGCGGTCGCTGCGGCTGACCTCGGCCGTGCGCACGGCGTTTCGTCGCGATGCCGGTATGCCGTACTCGACCTACACCGGCGGCGGGCGCGCGCACACGGTGCGGCGTGACCTCGGCGGGCTGAACCTGTCGCGACGGCCCGCCGTTCTCATCGAGACCGGCAACATGAAGCACCCGGCGGACGCCCGGCTGATGCGGTCGGCGGCCTTCCGCCAGCGGGCGGCTGCTGCCCTCGCCGCGGGGATCCGGACGTACCTGCACCGCTGACGAAGTGTCGGCCAGGGTGCGGCATCGTCGTACACAGTGCTGAGGCGGGCGCTGCGCCCCCGGCCTACGCTGGCGGGCATGAGCACCGTGACCTTCGAGTCCCTCGCCCCCGCGCCGCCGCAGGTCGACGCCGCCGCCGTGCAGCGCGCGTACGACCTGGACCGCGCTCACGTCTTCCACTCGTGGTCGGCGCAGGGCGCGCTCGACCCGATGGTCGTGACGGCGGCGCAGGGCAGCTGGGTGTGGGACGGCGCCGGCCGGCCGCTGCTCGACTTCAGCAGCCAGCTGGTCAACACGAACATCGGCCACCAGCACCCGGCTGTGGTCCGCGGCATCCAGGAGCAGGCGGCCCGCCTGTGCACCATCGCGCCGCAGCATGCCAACGACGCGCGCAGTGAGGCCGCCCGGCTGATCGTCGAGCGCGCGCCCGGGGACGGCCTGAACCACGTGTTCTTCACCAACGGCGGCGCGGAGGGGATCGAGAACGCCGTGCGCATGGCGCGCCTGCACACCGGCCGCCGCAAGGTGCTCACCCGGTACCGCAGCTACCACGGGCACACCCAGGCGGCGATCCACATGACCGGCGACCCGCGGCGCTGGCCCAACGACACCGGTGCGGAGGGCGTCGTCCACTTCTTCGGCCCGTACACGTACCGCTCGGCGTTCCACGCCACGTCGGACGACGAGGAGTGCGCGCGCGCCCTCGAGCACCTCGAGCAGGTCGTGCAGCTCGAGGGACCCGCGACGATCGCCGCCATCGTGCTCGAGACCATCCCGGGCACCGCCGGCATCATGGTGCCGCCGCCGGCGTACCTGGCCGGCGTGCGCGACATCTGCGACCGCTACGGGATCCTCTGGATCGCCGACGAGGTCATGGCGGGCTTCGGCCGCAGCGGCGCGTGGTTCAGCGTCGACCACTTCGCGGCGTCCGGCGGGGGCGTCCTGGCGCCTGACCTGATCGCCTTCGCGAAGGGCGTGAACTCCGGCTACGTGCCGCTCGGCGGGGTGATCATCAGCGACGCGGTCTACGAGACCTTCCGCGAGCGGCCCTACCCGGGCGGTCTGACCTACTCGGGTCACCCGCTGGCCTGCGCCGCCGCGGTGGCGACGATCACGGCGATGGCCGATGAAGGCATCGTCGAGAACGCCGCCCGGATCGGTGCCGAGGTGATCGGCCCGCGCCTGGCCGAGCTGGCCGACCGGCACGAGGTGATCGGGGAGGTGCGCGGCCTCGGTGTCTTCTGGGCACTCGAGCTGGTACGCGACCGTGCGACGCACGAGCCGTTGGTGCCGTACAACGCTTCTGGTGCTGCGGCCGCGCCGATGACCGCGCTCGTCGGGGCGTGCAAGCGGCGTGGGCTACTGCCGTTCGTCAACATGAACCGGCTGCACGTCGTGCCGCCGTGCACCGTCTCGGCGGACGAGGCCCGGCTCGGTCTCGACCTGCTCGACGAGGCCCTGACGGAGATCGGCTCGCCGGAAGCCTGACAGCTTCCTGTGAATTGGGATCTAGGTCTGGCGGATCTCGGGTAGATCTGACAGTCTCTGCCCCAGCCGGTTCGCCGGCCTCGAGAACACCATGTCGCAAACCCCCCCACGCGACGCGTTCTCGTGACCACGAAGCCCCCGTGAGATACCCCCCTGCCTCCCGGGGGCTTCGTGCTGCCCCGGCCCGGACGGTGTTGATCACGTCAAGCAGGTGTCGGCCTGCTTGCCGAGGGTTCCACCCCTCGGCAAGCAGACGCACGCCTGCTTGACGTGATCAACCGCCAGGGTGGATACGCTCACGGCCTATGAAGGTCCTGGTGCTCGGCTCCGGTGCTCGCGAGCACGCCCTCGTCGCCGCGCTGGCCCGCGACCCCCAGGTCGACGCGCTGGCCGCAGCGCCCGGCAATCCGGGCATGACCTCCCAGGCGGAGTGCCTGCCCGTCGACGTGATGGACGGCGCCGCCGTCGCCGGTCTGGCGCGGGCCTGGGGCGCCGACCTCGTGGTGGTCGGCCCGGAGGCACCCCTGGTCGCGGGGGTCGCGGACGACGTCCGCGCCGCCGGCATCGCCTGCTTCGGGCCCTCCCGCGAGGCCGCTGCGCTGGAGGGCAGCAAGGCGTTCGCCAAGTCTGTGATGGCTGAGGCCGGCGTCCCCACCGCCCTGGCGCACGTCTGCCGCACCCGCGCAGAGGTCGAGGCCGCGCTCGACGCCTTCGGTGCCCCGCACGTGGTCAAGGACGACGGACTCGCCGGCGGCAAGGGCGTCGTGGTGACGGACGACCGTGAGGCGGCGCTCGACCACGCGCGATCCTGCCTGGGCCGTGGGGGCGACGCGCAGGTCGTCGTCGAGGAGTTCCTGGATGGGCCCGAGGTGTCGCTCTTCTGCGTCACGGACGGCGCGAGCGTCGTCCCGCTCGCGCCGGCCCAGGACTTCAAGAGGCTGCAGGACGGCGACGGTGGCCCCAACACCGGCGGGATGGGCGCGTACTCGCCGCTGCCCTGGGCTCCGGAGTCACTGGTCGAGGACGTCGTCGAGCGCGTCGCGCAGCCGACCATCGACGCCATGGCCCGTCGCGGCACGCCGTTCTCCGGCCTGCTCTACATCGGGCTGGCGCTCACCTCGCGCGGCGTGCGCGTCGTCGAGTTCAACGCGCGGTTCGGTGACCCCGAGACGCAGGTCGTGCTGGCCCGGCTGCGTAGCCCGCTCGGTTCCCTGCTGCACGCCGCGGCCGTCGGCGCCCTGGCCGACCTCGCGCCGCTGCGGTGGTCCGGCGACGCGGCCGTCACCGTCGTCCTGGCCAGCCCGGGGTACCCCACCGCACCCGAGCTGGGCGGCCCGCTGAGCGGGCTGGACGACGCCGCGGCTGTTCCCGGTGCACTCGTGCTGCACGCGGGCACCACCGGTGACGCGGCGCAGGTGCGGGCGGCGGGCGGGCGCGTGCTCTCCGTGGTCGGCACCGGTCCCGACCTGGCGGCGGCCCGGGCCGTCGCCTACGACGCGATGTCGCGGATCGGCCTGGCCGGCGGTCAGCACCGCACCGACATCGCCGCGGTCGCCGCGGGGGTGCCCGCATGAGCGCCACCGAGAGCGAGCGCGTCGCCGGTATCCCACCGGCCCCGGAGCTGCCCGGCTACCGGCACGTCTACTCGGGCAAGGTCCGCGACCTCTACCGACCGCTGGACGACGAGCGCCACTTGCTCGTCGTGGCCAGTGACCGCATCTCGGCGTACGACCACGTCCTGTCGACGCCGGTGCCCGACAAGGGGGCGGTGCTCACCCAGCTCTCCCTCTGGTGGTTCGACCAGCTCGCCGACCTGGTGCCCAACCACCTCGTCGCGGGCTCGGTGCCGGCGGCCGTCGAGGGGCGGGCCGTGCTGGTGCAGCGGCTGCGGATGTTCCCGGTCGAGTGCGTGGCCCGGGGATACCTCACCGGCTCGGGGCTCAGCGAGTACGTCGCGGGCGGCGCCGTCTGCGGGGTGCCCCTGCCGGCCGGGCTGGTCGACGGCTCGCGGCTACCGCAGCCGATCTTCACGCCCGCCACCAAGGCCGCGCTCGGCGACCACGACGAGAACGTCACCTACGAGCAGGTGGCCGCGAGGATCGGGCTGGATGCCGCGGCGACGCTGCGCGACCTCACCCTCGCGGTGTACGAGCGCGCGCACGGGCTAGCCCTCGAGCGGGGGATCGTGCTGGCCGACACCAAGCTCGAGTTCGGGCGCGACGACGTGGGCACCGTGGTGCTGGGCGACGAGGTGCTCACTCCCGACTCCTCGCGGTTCTGGCCGGTCGAGGGATGGTCGCCCGGCGGACCGCAGCCCTCGTTCGACAAGCAGCTGGTGCGCGACTGGCTCACCGGTCCGGAGTCGGGCTGGGACCGCCGGTCTGACCAGCCGCCGCCCCCGCTGCCGGCCGAGGTGGTCGAGCGCACCCGCGCGGCCTACCTGTCGGCGTACGAGCGGCTGACCGGCACCCCCTTCACGTCCTTCACCCCCTAGCTCCCCGCCCCGCCCTCGGTGGCGGCTGCGCGGTGTTGGGGGTGTGGGTGGGGGCCGGTGGGGTCAGGGGAGAACGTCGGTGGGACCGGCGCCGGCGAGGTCGGTCACGGTGGTCTGCGCTGGCGCCAGCCGGGCCACGTGGCCGAGGTAGAGCGCCCGGGCGGCCGGCTGCAGGGGGCCGTCGTGCACGGGGACGGCGACGGCCGGCCGGACGGCGCGCAGGTAGTCGATCGTCTCGCTCACCTTGGCCCAGGGCGCCCACAACGGCAGGGCGAGGACGTCGACGTCACCGGGCACGACGTCGTACGCGTCGCCGGGGTGCAGCAGCAGGCCGTCGCCGCCGTCCGCGCGCGAGGTGCCGATCAGCAGGCCCACGTTGCCGACCCGGGGGACGTCCGGGTGGATCACCGCATGCCGCCCACCGGCGCCGCGCACCGGCAGCCCACCGAGCTCGAGCTGGTCGCCCGCGTGCAGCGCCTGGGCCGTGATGCCCACCTTCTGCAGCTCCGCGGCGGTCTCCGGCTCGGCGACCAGCACGGCGCCCTCGTTGGCCTCCAGCAGGGCGGGCAGTCGCTCGACGTCGACGTGGTCGGCGTGCTGGTGGGTGAGCAGGACGGCGTCCAGGTCGGTGAGCTCCTCGAAGCCCTGGCTGAAGCCGCCCGGGTCGATCAGCAGGCGCGCCCCGTCGTGCTCGACGAGCAGGCAGGCGTGGCCGAGGTGGGTCAGTCGCATCCCCTCACCCTGGCACCGCAGAACGGATTTGGCGACGGGTGTCGAGAAGTGCTGGTCCCGGTCGTCATGGGGGTGTCAGTGTCAGACCGAGGAGGAACCCACCATGAAGTACGTCCTGATGTTCACCCACCGTCCCGACCTGGACGAGGCAGTCCCCGCCGAACGCGCTGAGCAGATCTACGGCGAGATCTACGGCTGGTTCGAGAAGCACGCGGCGTCGATCGCGGACGGTGGCGCCGAGCTCCAGCCGGTCACCACCGCCACCACCGTCAAGAGCTCGGACGGCGGGGCGCCGGTGGTCGTCGACGGGCCGTTCTCGGAGGCCAAGGAGGTCGTCGGCGGCTTCAGCGTGATCGACGTCGCCGACCTCGACGCGGCCATCGCGCTGGCCAAGGGGTGGCCGAGCCTCGCGCTGCCGGGCGTCGGCGTCGAGATCCGCCCGATCGTCGACCACAGCGGCGACATGTGAGCGGTCGCCGGCTCGAGGACGCCGCGGCGGAGCTCGCGCTCGAGCGCGCGGGAGCCGATCTCGCGCTCGAGCGCGCGGGAGCCGATCTCGCGCTCGAGCGCGCGGTGCGCGCCGAGACCGGGCGGCTCGTGGGCCTGCTGCACCGCCACCTCGGCGACCTCGACGTCGCCGAGGAGGCGGTGGCCGACGCCGTGCTCGAGGCGCTCGCGGCGTGGCGCCGCACCGGCATCCCGGAGCGCCCCGCCGCCTGGCTGCACACCGCCGCGCGACGCAACGCGCTCGACCGGCTGCGGCGCGAGGCACGGCTGCGCGAGCGGTTGCCCAGCCTCGGCGCGTGGGCGGCGGGGGCACGCGCGGCGCGCGCCGACCCGGGGGCGGACGCGCCGGGGCTGGGCAGCGGCGCCGCGGACGACGAACGGCTCGGCCTGCTGTTCGGCTGCTGCCACCCGGCGCTGGCTCCGCAGGCCCGGTTCGCGCTCACGCTGCGGGCCGTGCTGGGCCTGACCACCGCCGAGATCGCCCGGGCCACGTTCGAGCCCGAGGCGACTGTGGCGCAACGGATCTCGCGGGCCAAACGCAAGATCGGCCAGGCTGCGATCCCAGTACGCATCCCGGACGTCGGCGAGCTGCCAGAGCGGCTGGACGTCGTGCTCAGCGTCATCGCCACGGCCTACAACGAGGCCTATCTCGCCAGCGGCGGACCCGACCCCACCCGCCGCGACCTCGCGGACGACGCCACCTGGCTGGCCGGGGTCGTCGCCACGGCGCTGCCGCGCGAGCCGGAGGCCCTGGGGCTGCTGGCGTTGCTCTGGCTGCACCAGGCGCGGTCGGCCGCGCGGTTCGACGCCGCCGGCCGGATCGTCCTGCTCGCCGACCAGGACCGCGCCCAGTGGCGGCACGACGAGATCGCGGCCGCCGGCCGGCTGCTCGAGCGCGCCGCGGCGTTGCGCCGCCCCGGCCGCTACCAGCTGCAGGCCGCCATCACGGCCTGCCACTGCGAGGCGCCGACCTGGGGCGACACCGACTGGCTGCAGATCCTCACGCTGTACGACCTGCTGGTGCGGCACGACCCGTCGCCTGTCGTGCGGCTCAACCGGGCGGTGGCCCTGGCGCGGGTCGCCGGCCCGGCGCAGGCGCTCGCCGAGGTGGACGCCCTTGCCGAGCCGCTGGCGCGCTACCACCTGTGGCACGCGATCCGGGCCGAGCTGCTGCGCGAGCTGGGCCGCGACGGGGAGGCTCGGCAGGCCGACGTCCTGGCCCTCGCAGGCACCGACAACGTCGCGGAGCGGGCGCTGCTCACCGACCGGCTGCGCTGAGCGGCGCGGCGTCACCCCGCGCCGATCGGATGCGCGGGCGGGGTCGGTACGCTGAGCGGACCGCCTCTCGCCCGGCCTCGCGGCCGCCGTCAACTGGAGCGCCTGCATGGGACGCGTCGTGGTCGACGTCATGCTCAAGCCCGAGATCCTCGACCCCCAGGGCCAGGCCGTCGCCGGCGCCCTGCCTCGCCTGGGCTTCACCGGCTTCACGTCGGTGCGCCAGGGCAAGCGGTTCGAGCTCGAGGTCGACGGCGAGGTGACCGAGGAGGTGCTCGAGCGGGTGCGTGAGGCCGCGGCGACCGTGCTGTCGAACCCGGTGATCGAGGACGTCGTGCGGGTGGCGGCCGCCGACGAGCCGGCCACCCCCGGGGTGGCCTGATGCGGGTCGGGGTCGTCACGTTCCCCGGATCGCTGGACGACAAGGACGCTGCGCGCGCGGTGCGCCTCGGCGGCGCTGAGCCGGTCGCGCTCTGGCACGGTGACGCCGACCTGCACGACGTCGACGCCGTGGTGATCCCCGGCGGCTTCTCCTACGGCGACTACCTGCGCTGCGGTGCGATCGCCCGGTTCGCCCCCGTCATGGGGCCGCTGGTCGACGCAGCGCGGGGCGGGATGCCGGTGCTCGGGATCTGCAACGGCTTCCAGGTGCTGTGCGAGGCGCACCTGCTGCCGGGTGCCCTGGTGCGCAACGACCACCGCAAGTTCGTCTGCCGCGACCAGCCGCTCAGCATCGAGCGCACCGACACCCCGTGGACCCGGCACTACGCGGCCGGCCAGCAGGTCGTCGTCCCGTTGAAGAACGGTGAGGGCGGCTTCGTCGCCGACGAGCGCACGCTGGACGAGCTCGAGGGCGAGGGCAGGGTCGTCGCGCGGTACCTCGGCGACAACCCGAACGGCTCGTACCGGGCCATCGCCGGCATCAGCAACGCCGCCGGGAACGTCGTCGGCCTGATGCCGCACCCCGAACACGCGACCGAGGCCGGGTACGGTCCCGACCCCCGCAGCGGCACCGATGGCCTGGACGGTCTGGGCTTCTTCACCTCCGTCGTCGAGGGGTTGGTGCGCGCGTGAGCGTCGACACGGTCGCAGCGGCCACGACGAGCCCGGAGGTCGATCAGCCGTGGGCTGAGCTCGGCCTGAAAGCCGATGAGTACCAGCGGATCCGTGAGATCCTCGGCCGGCGCCCGACGTCGTCCGAGCTCGCGATGTACAGCGTGATGTGGAGTGAGCACTGCTCGTACAAGTCGAGCAAGGTGCACCTGCGCCAGTTCGGCGACAAGACCACCGAGGCCATGCGCGAGAAGCTCATGGTGGGGATCGGCGAGAATGCCGGCGTCGTCGACATCGGCGACGGGTGGGCCGTCACCTTCAAGGTCGAGAGCCACAACCACCCGTCGTACGTCGAGCCGTACCAGGGCGCGGCCACCGGTGTCGGGGGCATCGTGCGCGACATCATGAGCATGGGCGCACGCCCGATCGCGGTGATGGACCCGTTGCGGTTCGGTGCGATCGACCACCCCGACACACAGCGCGTGGTGCCCGGAATCGTTGCAGGAGTAGGTGGTTACGGCAACTGCCTGGGCCTGCCCAACATTGGTGGTGAGGTGGTCTTCGACCCCTGCTACCAGGGCAACCCGTTGGTGAACGCGCTCTGCGTCGGAGCGATGCGGCACGACGACATCCATCTCGCCAACGCCTCCGGCGCCGGGAACCTCGTCGTGCTGTTCGGTGCCAAGACCGGTGGCGACGGCATCGGCGGGGTGTCGGTGCTGGCGTCCGAGACCTTCGAGTCCACCGGGCCCAGCAAGCGACCGGCGGTGCAGGTGGGCGACCCGTTCGCCGAGAAGGTGCTCATCGAGTGCTGCCTGGACCTGTTCGCAGCCAAGGTGGTCGAGGGGATCCAGGACCTCGGCGGCGCCGGCCTGTCCTGCGCCACGAGTGAGCTGGCCAGCAACGGTGACGGCGGCATGCACGTCTGGCTCGACCGGGTTCCGTTGCGCGACAACACTTTGGCGCCCGAAGAGATCCTGATGAGTGAGTCGCAGGAGCGCATGATGGCGGTGGTGACGCCGGAGCAGCTCGACGCGTTCATGGCCATCACCCGCCGCTGGGACGTCGAGGCCACGGTCGTCGGCGAGGTCACGGGCACCGGGCGGCTCGTGGTCGACTGGCACGGCGAGACCGTCGTTGACGTCCCGCCGCGCACGGTCGCGCACGACGGGCCGGTGTATGACCGGCCCTACACCCGCCCCGCCTCGCTCGACGCGGTGCAGGCGGATGCGCCCACTCCCGAGCGGCTCGCCCGGCCGTCGACCGGCGACGAGCTGCGAGCCACCCTGCTGCAGCTGGCGGGGTCACCGAACCTCAGCAGCCGCGCCTGGGTCACCGACCAGTACGACCGCTACGTCATGGGCAACACCGCCCTCGCGATGCCGGACGACGCCGGCGTCGTCCGGGTCGACGAGGAGTCCGGCCTGGGCGTGGCGATCTCGACCGACTGCAACAGCAGGTTCGCGGCCCTCGACCCGTACGCCGGGGCGCAGCTCGCGCTGGCCGAGGCGTACCGCAACGTCGCCACCGCGGGGGCGGTGCCGCTCGCGGTCACCGACTGCCTGAACTTCGGCTCGCCCGAGGACCCGGCCGTCATGTGGCAGTTCGCCGAAGCCGTGACCGGGCTCGCCGACGGCTGCCAGGTGCTCGGTGTGCCGGTGACCGGTGGAAACGTCAGCCTCTACAACCAGACCGGCGACGTCGCGATCCACCCGACGCCCGTCGTCGGCGTCCTCGGCGTCCTGGACGACGTGAGCCGCCGCACGCCGTCCGGCTGGCGCGACGCGGGCCAGGTGATCTACCTGGTCGGCACGACGCGCGACGAGCTCGGCGGGTCGTCCTGGGCGGACGTCGTCCACCGGCACCTGGGCGGTCTGCCGCCTGCGGTTGACCTCGAGGCCGAGCGGGTGCTGGCCGAGATCCTGGTGGCCGCCTCGCGCGACGGCATGGTGGATGCCGCGCACGACCTGTCCGACGGTGGGCTGGCCATGGCACTGGCGGAGTCCTGCCTGCGCTTCGGCGTCGGCGCTCGGGTCTGGCTGGACGAGCTGTGCGAGCGCGACGGCATCGACCCGTTCGTGGCGCTGTTCAGCGAGTCGACGGCGCGGGTGATCGTGTCCGTGCCGCGCTCGGAGGAGGTGCGGTTCACCGACATGTGCACTGCCCGCCGGGTGCCCCACCTGCGAATCGGCGTCGTCGACGTCGGGGACGCGGACGGCGCGACCCCGGCGCTCGATGTCCAGGGGCAGTTCATCCTGCCGCTGGCCGAGCTGCGCGGGCGTGCACGAGGCAACGCTTGCCGGCGGTGTTCGAGGCCTGAGTCGCCCGCCGCCGCCGCCGTGCGCCGCGGTGGCCCGATCGATTGCTGAATCGGGCCGCAACCAGGAAATCGGGTGATGTCCTCGGTCCTGCTGCACGCCCGGCCCCGTCTACGCATGCGCCCGATCGCGCCGCCCCGCGCGTCCTGCCTGGACGTCGACGAGATCCTCCGACCGGGCTCGCTCGCTCGGACGATGAACGATGACCGGCTCAGGTAGGCGCGGGCGGCCCGCGGTCCAATGGCCGTGGCGATGGCCCGCGTCCACCTGGCAGAGCGAGCACGACGTGGTCGTGCCGAGCTGCTGATGGAGACCGCGCTGCTGGAGCAGCTCGAGCGGGTCGCTGCAGACACCGGCAGCCGATTCCACGAGGTGGTGCTCGACGACACCCGGGCGAACGTGCTGACCCGGTTCGCCGCTCGCGCCTCGGACAGCGAGCTCGCGGAGCACCACCGGGTGGCGGAGCACCAGCTCGGGGGCGCGGCCGGGCTCGCGTTGGTCGTGGAGCGACTCGAACGACTGGTGCGCGATCGACCGTCGGCCATCGTGCTGCCCACCGTGGCCGGCGACGTCGAGGGCGCGTACCGCGACCTGCTCGCCGTGTTGGGGTAGCGCGGCCGACCGTGAGCTGCACGGCCGGGGTGCGGCGCCGACTGGCACGGGACCGCCGGGGCCTGGGCGCGCGCGAGGCGGAAGCCGCAGCGGCTCAGGCGGCGAGCAGCGCCGCGCGGCGTGAGCTGGCCAGGGCCGCGCCGACGGACGCCGCGGTGGCGACCGCCAGGACGACGGCCATGGTCAGCGAGGCGTCGCGGCCGAGGCCGACCAGCGGCGCCGCGACCGCGCCCGCGAGGAACTGGCCGGTGCCGATCAGCGCGGACGCCGAGCCGGCCGTGGCGCCGTGGTCGGCCAGCGCCAGGGCGTTGGCGTTGGGGAACACGAACCCCATGCCGGTCACCACGAAGAACAGCGCGATCAGCACCGGCACCAGCCCGGCCCCGGTCAGGGTCGCGGCCAGCAGCCCGGCTCCGCCGAGGGCGCAGATCGCCGTGCCGGCGAGCAGCAGCACCTGAGGGCCGGTGCGGTGCACGATCCGTCCGCTCACCTGGCTGAGCACGGTGAGCCCGATGGTGTTGACCGCGAAGACCCCGCTGTAGGCCTGCGCGGACAGGCCGTGCACGTCCTGCAGCAGGAACGGCGACCCGGCGAGGTACCCGAACAGTCCCGCGGCCGAGAGCACCAGGGCGAGCAGCGGGCCGGTGAAGCCGCGGTCGCGCAGCAGGTGCCCGAAGGTCACCACGGTGTCGCGCACGTCGCCAGGGCGGCGCCGCTCGACCGGCAGGGTTTCGGGCACCCGCAGCACCGCGACCGCCAGCAGCACGGCGCCGGCGACCGCGAGCAGCACGAAGATCCCGCGCCACGAGGTGACCAGCAGCAGCTGGCCGCCGAGGACCGGCGCGATGATCGGAGCGGCGCCGGTGACGAGCATCAGCGTCGCGAACAGCCGCGCCATCGCGGTGCCGTCGGTGCTGTCGCGGGCGATCGCCATCGCGCTCACCATGCCGGCCGCGCCCGCGAAGCCCTGGACGAACCGGCCGGCCACGAGCAGCTCGACCGACGGCGCGAGGGCGCACAGCACGGAGGCCAGGACGTACAGCATCAGTCCAGCGACCAGCGGGCGCCGGCGCCCCAGCCGGTCGCTGAGCGGGCCGAAGACGAGCTGGCCAGCGGCGAGCCCCACCAGCGTCGCGGTGAGGGTGAGCTGGGTGGCCGATGCCGTCGCCGACAGGTCGCGAGCGATGTCCGGCAGCGCGGGGAGGTAGGTGTCGAGGGACAGCGGGCCGAGGCCCTGCAGCGACCCCAGCAGCACGACCAGCCCGACCGGGACGCCGAGGGCCGCGCGGGCGGCGCGCGGCGCCCGGGCGGGGGCGGCGTCCGGCGGGCAGGCGGTGGTCACGGTGGTCCTCAGGTGCGGCGGGGCAGGTGGGAGCGCTCTCAGGAGCGAGCGTCCTCGGCGACAAGCGAGGAGCGGCCGGGAATGTTCCCCGCGTCAGCTCGGGCGTCAGCTCGCGCGCGGCACCCGCACCCCGGCGAGCTGATGACCGGTGGCCACGAGCCGGCCGCGTGCGTCCCAGACGTCGCACGTCTCGTCGACCATCGACCCCTCGACCAGCCGCGCCCGCTGCCGGACGACGAGCGGCCCGGCCGCAGGCACCCCCCGCACCCAGGCGCTGAGCTGCATGGTCGGCACCCAGCCGGCCAGGCCGAGGTCGAACGTCGCGGGCGGCAGCGCGTCGACGGCCAGCAGCAACGCGAGCGGGTCGGGCGCCCGGCCGTCGGCGAACGACAGGTAGCCGCGCAGCTCACCGGTTCCGGACGGCACGCCGGTCGCCCAGCCGAGGCAGGCCGGGTCGAGGTGCTCGGCGAGCACGCCCATGATCGGCACGGTGAACCCCGGCGCCTCCACCGGCAGCCGGTGGCACTGCTCCAGCGGCGGCAGCACCGGCGCGGCGACGCCGTCGTGCACCACGTCCGCGTCCGCCGCCAAGGCCCCCACCGTGACGAACGCCTCGGCCCGCACCTCGCCGTCCGGCGTCGCGAGCGACACCCGGGTCGCGACCTGGCTGCGCCCGTCGCGCAGCACGGCGACGACCAGCCGCACCGGGCCGGCCGGCACCGGCGACAGATAGGTGGCAGTGGCCGCGAGCGGGTGCGGTAGCGGCGGCCGGCCGCCGGCCTCGCGCACCTGAGCGACGTGGTCGATGGCGGCCCGCGCCAGGAGTGCCAGCGCGTAGCCACCGTTGGTGCGGCCGGCCACCGACCACTGCGGGTCGACGGTGGCGGCGTACTCACCCGGGGCGGTCTCAGTCGTGGCGGTGACCTCGTCGAAGCGGCTCGGCATGGCCTCATCCTGTCGGGGGAGCGGTCGGGTGCGAGCATCGGGGCATGGCGAACAGGCGACGCACGGACCCCGGCGAGGGCCGGCAGGCGCTCGAGCGCTGGCGAGCCGATCCGGACGCCGGCGAGCGGGCGACGGTGGCGAGCGCCGTCCGCTACTCGCTCGAGGAGCTGGCCGAGCGCGCGCCAGGGCACACCGTCGAGGTGCGGGTCCCGCCGTACGGGGTGACCCAGTGCCTCGCGGGACCCCGGCACACCCGGGGCACGCCGCCGAACGTGGTCGAGACCGACGCCCGCACCTGGCTCGAGCTCGTCACCGGGGCGCTGACCTGGGCGGACGCCGTCGGCGCGGCCCGGGTGCAGGCCAGCGGCGAGCGCGCGGACCTCACCGCCGTCCTCCCCCTCACCACCCCCTGACCCTTTCCGCCACCCAAGCCGGTTTCCGCCACTCAGGCCGGTTTTGCTGGCTGCGAAACCGGCCTGAGTGGCGGAAAGCGGGCTGAGTGGCGGAAAGGGTCAGGGGCGGGGGAGGAGCAGCGCGAGGGGTACCGACGCGCAGCGCAGCAGCAGCCACGCGTCGTCGCCGTCGCTGCCCGCGCGGCACCACCGCGCCACCGGCAGCTCGCGCAGCAGGTCGCCGGTGACCCACCCGGTGCCGGACGACGTCACGACCCGCCCGGTGACGCTGACCAGGGTGGCCGCGACCGGGAGCTGGGCCATCAGCGGCAGCGCGCTCGCCTCCAGGCCGCGAGCGAACAGGTCCGCGCCCACCACACCGACGAACCGGCCGCCCGCCTCGACCGGCTGCGTGAAGGTCAGCGTGTACTCGTCCGTGCACAGGTAGTCGACGTACGGCCCGGTCATGTGCCGGGTGCGGTCGGCCGATGGCCCGGCGAACCAGGCGAGCCCGGTGTAGTCCCGAAAGTCGTCCGCTTGGGGATCGGTCTGCACCCGCAGCGGGGTGAGGGCCGGCTCGGCGGCGTCCGGGTTGGTGGTCCACCACTGCAACCAGTACGGGACGTCGGCCAGCGCGCTGGGCGCGGCCACGAAGCCCGCGCCGACCAGCGGCAGGTCGGGCAGCCGCAGCATGGCGCCCGCGAGGTCGTCGATCTGCAGGTCGCGACGGCGTACCGGGCCGCCGGCCTCGAACCGGTCGGCCACCGCCTCGCGCATTCCGTCGAGCAGGCCGTGCACGCGGGCCCCGATGGCATCGACCGCCGCGACGACGTCGACCGCCGCGACGACGTCGACCGCCTCGACGACGTCGACCGCCTCGGCGGCGCCCTCGGCGGCGCCCTCGGCGAGGTCGGTCGCCAGGCGTGGCACGGTGCTCACGGCAGCATCATCCTCCTCGCCGGCGGGTCGTGGGGGTCGACCGGCTGACCTGCCGGTGCAGCTCGCGCACCGCGCCGAACATCTGCGCGACGTGCTCCTCGGCCGCGGCCCGGGCGCCCGCCGCGTCGCCGGACCCGATGGCCTGCTCCAGCAGCCGGTGCTGCCGGCAGGCGCCGGCCGTCACCGCGTCGTCGGAGTACGACAGCCAGAGCACCGGGCCGACCAGGCTCTGCAGCGCGATCTCCTCCCGGGTCAGGCGCGGGGACTGGGCGCCGGCCGCCAGCTCGAGGTGGTACTGGCCTTCCGCGCGCCGCCGGGCGCCCGCGTCGTCACCGCCGGCCAGCCGCGCGGTGCCGGCCGCGAGGCGGGCGAGGTCGTCGTCGTCCGCCCGCTCGGCAGCCAGGCGGGCGCAGGCCCCGCTGATCGCGGCGTAGTGGTCGGCCAGGTCACGCAGCTCGCCGAGCCCGAACGAGCGCAGCCGGGCGCGCAGTACGGACGTCGCGGCGTCGTCCGGCGCGCACACGAACGAGCCACCGCCCCGCCCGCGCCGGGTCCGCACCAGGCCCTGCTCGCGCAGCGAGGTCAGCGCCTCGCGCACGGTGACGGTCGAGACGCCCAGCCGGTCGGCGAGGTCCGTCTCGCTCGGCAGCTGCTCGTCGTCCGGCAGCAGACCGAGGGCGATCGCGTCGGAGAGCCGGCGTGTCACGGCCTCGGCCCGGCCGGTGGGCTCGAGCGGCGAGAACACCGCGGCGCGCGCGCGGCTCGACATCGGCCCGCGCGACGACGGCCGACTGCCTGTCGCGGTCATGCCACCTCCCTGCGGTCGTCGCCGTCGCGCGAAGGCGTGCCGGCCGGCACTGGCCGCGTCACACCGTCGCCCGATTACGAATCGGTTGCGTTGCCCCGCCGGGCGAGGGCGGCCCTTGCGCCTTGACCTATGAAGTCATAGGTTCTGGCGCGTGTCCAGCCCCCACGACGCCCCGAGCTCCGCGACGCCGGCCGTCTCCGCGGAACCCGCCGTCCGGCTGCGCGCCCTGCGCAAGGTGTTCCCCGGCCACCCCCCGGTGGTCGCGGTCGACGACGTCGACCTCGAGATCGCCGACGGCGAGTTCTTCTCGATGCTCGGCCCGTCCGGATCGGGCAAGACGACCGTGCTCAAGATCATCGCGGGCTTCGAGGAGCCGACGTCCGGCACCGTCGAGCTCGCGGGCACCGACACCACGTTCGCGCCCGCCTACCAGCGCGATGTCAACACGGTGTTCCAGGACTACGCGCTGTTCCCGCACATGAACGTGCAGCAGAACGTCGAGTACGGGCTCCGGGTCAAGAAGGTGCCCGCCGCAGAGCGACGCCGTCGCGCGGGCGAGGCGCTTGAGCAGGTGCGCCTGCCCCACCTGTCCGACCGGCGCCCCGCCCAGCTCTCCGGGGGCCAGCGCCAGCGTGTCGCCCTGGCGCGTGCCCTGGTCAACCGCCCGCGGGTGCTGCTGCTCGATGAACCCCTGGGCGCGCTCGACCTCAAGCTGCGCGAGCAGATGCAGGTCGAGCTGAAGGCGATCCAGCGCGAGGTCGGCATCACGTTCCTGTTCGTGACGCACGACCAGGAGGAGGCCCTCACCCTCTCGGACCGGATCGCGGTCTTCAACGCTGGCCGGGTCGAGCAGGTGGGTGCGGCGTCCGAGGTCTATGACCACCCGGCGACGGCGTTCGTCGCGGGCTTCGTCGGGACGTCGAACCTGCTCGAGGGCGCGGACGCGACGGCGGTGCTGGGCCGGCCGGGCCGGTTCGGCATCCGCCCCGAGAAGCTGCGCGTGGTGCGCGACGGCCAGCCGACGCAGGACGGCGAGCGGTGGGCCTCCGGCACGGTGCGCGAAGTCGTGAACGCCGGCCCGGTGAGCAGGTTCATCGTCCAGCTGGACGCCGGCGCCGAGCTGATCGCCTTGGAGCAGAACGGATCTGAGGAGTCCGGCAGCTCACTCGTGCGCCGCGGCCACCCGGTGCGTCTGGCCTGGCGCGACGACCACGTCATCGACGTCCCCGACGCCCCTGACGTCCCCGACGCCTCCGCCACGCGGACCAGGCCGACGGCAACCCCCTCTGGTGCACGACCCGATGAAGGAGCAGCTCATGCGTAGGAACATCTTGTCCTCCGTCGCCGTGGGGGCGGTCGCGGCGCTGGCTCTGGCCGCCTGCGGCGGCGGCACCTCGGGCGGCGGCACCTCAAGCGGCGGCCAGGGCGGGTTCACCCCGCCCAAGCTCGCTGCGCTCGACAAGCTCGGAGAGCCCGAGGGCGAGGTCAACGTGCTCGCCTGGCCCGGCTACGTCGAGGACGGGACCAACGACAAGACCGTCGACTGGGTCACCGACTTCGAGAAGGAGTCGGGCTGCCAGGTCAACGTCAAGACCTTCGGGACCTCCGACGAGGCGGTGCAGCTGATGCGCACCGGCCAGTACGACACGGTGTCGGCCTCCGGCGACGCGACCCTGCGGCTGATCGCGGCCGGTGACGTGGAGCCCGTCAACACCTCGCTGATCACCAACTACCCGGACATCTTCGACGCGCTGAAGAACCAGCCGTGGAACTCCGTGAACGGTGTCTCGTACGGCATCCCGCACGGCCGGGGCGCCAACCTCCTGATGTACCGCACGGACAAGGTGAAGCCGGCGCCGGACTCGTGGGGCGTCGTCTTCGACCAGGGCGCGCAGTACAAGGGCGCCGTCACGGCGTACGACTCGCCGATCTACATCGCTGACGCCGCGCTGTACCTGATGAGCACCAAGCCGGACCTCAGCATCAAGGACCCCTACGCCCTCGACGCCAAGCAGCTGCAGGCATCCGTCGACCTGCTCAAGCAGCAGAAGGCGAACGTCAGCGAGTACTGGTCGGACTACCTCAAGGAGGTGCAGGCGTTCAAGTCGGGATCGAGCGTCGTCGGCACCACCTGGCAGGTCATCGCGAACGTCGCCCAGGGCGAGAAGGCGCCCGTGGACGTCGTGCTGCCCAAGGAAGGCGCGACCGGCTGGTCGGACACCTGGATGGTCGGAGCCAAGTCGCAGCACAAGACCTGCGCCTACAAGTTCATCGACCACATCGTCTCGCCGAAGGTCAACGCGCAGGTCGCGGAGTACTTCGGGGAGGCGCCGGCGAACCGCAAGTCCTGCGCCGAGACGTCCGACCCGAAGCACTGCGAGATCTACCACGCCTCCGACGAGAACTACTTCTCGAAGGTCTACTACTGGACCACGCCGATCCCGCAGTGCCTGGACGGCCGCACCGACGTCAAGTGCACCGACTACGCCGAGTGGACGAAGGCCTGGACCGCCGTCCGCAACAGCTGACCCTTCCGCCACTCAGGCCGGTTTCCGCCACCCAGGCCGGTTTCTGGCCCGCGAAACCGGCCTGAGTGGCGCAAACCCCCAGGACCCGAGGAGGTGCAGGTGCGTCGCAGGCTGACCCTGGCGGGGCTGCTCGCTCCCCCGATGCTGTGGCTGGTCGTGGCCTACCTCGGGGCGCTCGCAGCGATCTTCGCCACCTCGGTGTGGACGACGGACCCGTTCACCAACCAGGTCGTGCGCACGTTCACGCTGGACAACTTCCGCGGCCTGGCCACCGACCCGGTCTACCTCAAGATCATCGGCCGCACGCTGCTCATCGCGGCCTCGGTGACCGTGCTGTGCATGCTGGTGGCGGTGCCGTTCGCGTTCTTCATGGCCAAGGTCGCCCCGCCCCGCACCCGTCGGCTGCTCGTCGCGCTCGTGCTGGTGCCGCTCTGGGCGAGCTACCTGGTGAAGGCCTACGCCTGGCGGGCCATGCTCGGCCCGAACGGCGTCCTCGACTCGACCTTCGGGGCGACGCCGGGCTACGGGCTGGCGGCAGTCGTGCTGACCCTCACCTACCTGTGGCTGCCGTACATGATCCTGCCGGTCTACGCGGGACTCGAGCGACTGCCCGACTCGCATCTGCACGCGTCGGCCGACCTCGGTGCGGGCAACCTGGCGACGTTCCGGCGCATCGTGCTGCCCGCGCTGCTGCCGTCGATCGCCGCCGGCACCGTCTTCACGTTCTCGCTGAGCCTCGGTGACTACATCGCGGTGCAGATCGTCGGCGGCACGGTGCAGGTGCTCGGGACGGCGGTGCTGCAGAACATCACCCTCGACCTGCCGTTCGCTGCCGCGCTCGGGACGGCGTCCGTCGTGATCATGGTCGGCTACCTGCTGGCGGTCCGCCGCACCGGCGCGCTGGACAACCTGTGAGGGGGACGACGTGCGGCTGACGGC
Source organism: uncultured Actinomycetota bacterium (assembly GCA_963759935.1). Lineage (GTDB taxonomy): Bacteria > Actinomycetota > Actinomycetes > Actinomycetales > Angustibacteraceae > Angustibacter. The sequence continues at coordinate 69,071 of CAVXBF010000010.1, read as the reverse complement.
CCGGGCGAGAGCCGGCCTGTGGGTGCTGGGCGGTGCGGTGCTGGTGTTCATCTATGCGCCGCTGGCCGTGGTAGCCCTCAACTCGTTCAACAGCGACCGCACGTTCGGCTGGCCGCCTCCGGGGTTCACGCTGCGCTGGTGGCAGCTCGCGCTGAACGCGCAGGGGCCACGCGAGGCGCTGCGGACGTCGGTCGAGGCCGGGCTCGGGGCCACCGCGCTGGCACTCGTGCTCGGCACCCTGCTCGCGATGGCCCTCACGCGCTACGACTTCTTCGGCCGGCAGGCGGTGTCGCTGCTCGTCGTGCTGCCCATCGCGCTCCCCGGCATCGTGACCGGCATCGCGCTGCAGTCGGTGATCCAGAACGTGCTCGGGCCGGTCTTCGGCATCGGCGCGGGCCTGTTCACGATCATCGTCGGGCACGCGACGTTCTGCATCGTGGTCGTCTTCAACAACGTGACCGCCCGACTGCGCCGAGCCGGCGGCTCACTCGAGGCGGCGTCGGCCGACCTGGGTGCCCCGCCGTGGACGACCTTCCGGCTGGTGACCTTCCCGGTGCTGCGCTCGGCGCTGGTGGCCGGAGCGCTTCTGGCTTTCGCGCTCAGCTTCGACGAGATCGTCGTCACGACGTTCACGGCGGGTCCGGGCTCGCCGACGCTGCCGATCTGGATCTTCAACAACCTGTTCCGGCCGAACCAGGCGCCCGTGGTCAACGTCGTGGCGGTCGTCCTGGTGCTCGCCTCGATCGTGCCGGTCTGGTTGGCCCAGCGGCTCGACGGCGCGTCGGCCGGCGGGTCGCGGCTCTAGCCGCGGGTCAGCGTCGCTCGCAGGCGATGCCGTCCTTGTCGCGGTCGAGCCCCTTGTTGTAGCGGATGGCCGTCGCGTAGAGGCGGTCGCTGCGTTTGAACGTGGTGACCGGCTTGCCGGAGGTCTTGTCGCGGGCGTGGGCCTTCCCGACGCCGTGCGGGTAGACCTGGTGGACAGCGGTGCAGTTCTTCCACCGCGACGGCACCGCGGCCTGGGCCGGGACGGCGGTGCCGACCGCGAGCAGGCCGGCGCTGGCCAGCAGGGCGACGGTCGGACGCAGGCGAGGCATCTTCGCAGTGTCCCGGGCCGCAACCGGCGGCGGGCGGGATCGTCGTCCGGTCACCCGTTCGGCCCTACACCCTTTCCGCCACCCAGGCCGGTTTCGCGGCCGGCGAACCGGCCTGAGTGGCGGAAACCGGCCTGAGTGGCGGAAAGGGTGGGGTGGGTGGGGTGGGGAGTGGCGGGTACCGTCGGGTGGTGACCCACCAGGACGACGACCCCGCCCTCGCGCCGGAGCAGCCACGCCACCAGCCGGCGGCGCCGCCGCGGCAGATCCGGGTGCGGCGCTCGCCGCGCTACGGGGGGTTCCTCGTCACCGGCGGCGTGCTCGGCGTGCTCGTCGCCATCGTCAGCGGCCTCAGCGGCAGCGCCGACCCGGCGATCGGCCGCGGCCCTCTGGTGGGCTACCTGAGCATCGGGCTGGGCCTGCTCGGCGCGCTGCTCGGCGGACTCGTCGCGGTGCTGCTCGACCGGGTCCGCCGCTGACCCGTCGCTGTGCGACACTCGAGGCGTGGCACGAGGCGACGGGCTGCTGACCCACGACCTGCTCCCCGGTGAGAAGTCCCCCCAGGACGCCTGTGGCGTCCTCGGGATCTGGGCCCCCGGCGAGGAGGTCGCCAAGCTCACCTTCTACGGCCTGTACGCCCTGCAGCACCGCGGGCAGGAGTCGGCCGGCATCGCGACGAGCGACGGCCAGCGGCTGCTGGTCTACAAGGACATGGGGCTGGTCTCGCAGGTCTTCGACGAGACCGCCCTGGCCTCGCTCCCCGGGCACCTGGCCATCGGCCACACCCGGTACTCCACGACCGGCGGCAGCGTGTGGGAGAACGCCCAGCCCACGCTCGGCAACACCGCTGGTGGCACGGTCGCGCTGGCCCACAACGGCAACCTGACCAACTCCGCCGAGCTGCGCGACGTCGTCCAGGAGCGGTACGGCTCGCTGGCGGCCGGCGAGCTGGCCCGCGGCAACACCACCGACACCGCGCTGATCACCGCGCTGCTCGCCGGTGACCCCGACCACAGCCTCGAGGCCACGGCGCTCGAGATCATGCCCGAGCTGCGCGGCGCGTTCAGCCTGGTGTTCATGGACGAGCACACGCTCTACGCGGCCCGCGACCGGCATGGCATCCGGCCGCTGGTGCTCGGCCGGCTCGAGCGCGGGTGGGTCGTCGCCAGCGAGACGCCGGCCCTGGCCACCATCGGCGCCAGCTTCATCCGCGAGATCGAGCCCGGCGAGCTCGTGGTGATCGACGCCGACGGCCTGCGCTCGCGCCGGTTCGCCGAGCCCGAGCCGAAGGGCTGCGTCTTCGAGTACGTCTACCTGGCCCGGCCCGACACGACGATCGCCGGTCGCGTCGTGCACGAGGCCCGGGTCGAGATGGGACGACGGCTCGCGGCCGAGCACCCCGCCGAGGCCGACCTGGTGATCGGGGTGCCGGAGTCCGGCGTCCCCGCCGCGATCGGCTACGCCGAGGCCAGCGGCATCCCGTTCGGCCAGGGGTTCGTGAAGAACTCCTACGTCGGGCGCACCTTCATCCAGCCGAGCCAGACGATCCGCCAGCTCGGCATCCGGCTCAAGCTCAACCCGCTGACCGACGTGATCCGGGGTAAGCGGCTGGTCGTCGTCGACGACTCGATCGTGCGCGGCAACACCCAGCGCGCGCAGGTACGCATGCTGCGCGAGTCCGGTGCCGCCGAGGTGCACGTGCGGATCTCGTCGCCGCCGGTGAGCTGGCCGTGCTTCTACGGCATCGACTTCGCCAGCCGCGCCGAGCTGATCGCCACCGGCCTCGGCGTCGAGGAGGTCCGCGCCAGCATCGGCGCCGACAGCCTCGGGTACATCAGCGAGGACGGCATGATCGCCGCCACCAACCAGCCGAAGGACCGGCTGTGCCGTGCCTGCTTCACCGGCGAGTACCCGGTGCCGCTGCCGCACGCCGACCAGCTCGGCAAGAACGTGCTCGAGACGCTGCCCGGCCTCGAGCTGGGCGTAGGCCCGCGCGACGCCGAAGGGGTGGCGACGGGGCTGTCCGGCGGCGCCCCCGACGCCCTCTCCCGCCCGTGACCGACGTCCAGCCGGTCACCTACGCCGGAGCCGGGGTCGACGTCGAGGCCGGCGACCGCGCGGTGCAGCTGATGAAGGAGTGGGTGGCGCGCACCCGGCGTCCCGAGGTGGTCGGCGACCTCGGTGGCTTCGCCGGCCTGTTCGACGCGAGCGCGCTGAAGTCCTACCGCCGCCCGCTGCTGGCCACGAGCACGGACGGCGTCGGCACGAAGGTGCAGATCGCCCAGCGTCTCGACATCCACCACACCATCGGCTTCGACCTGGTGGGCATGGTGGTCGACGACATCGTGGTGGCCGGCGCCGAGCCGCTGTTCATGACCGACTACATCGCGTGCGGGTCGGTCGTCCCGGAGCGGATCGCGGCGCTCGTGCGCGGCATCGCCGAGGCCTGCGTCGTCGCGGGCTGCGCCCTCACCGGCGGCGAGACCGCTGAGCACCCCGGCCTGCTCGGCCCGGACGAGTACGACGTCGCGGGTGCCGTCACGGGCGTCGTCGAGGCGGACGACGTCCTCGGCCCGGAGCGGGTGCGCGCCGGCGACGTCCTGGTGGCGATGGGGTCGTCCGGGCTGCATTCGAACGGGTACTCGCTGGTGCGTCGCGTGCTCGAGGTGGCCGGCTGGGGCCTCGACCGGCACGTCGACGAGCTGGGCCGCACGATCGGCGAGGAGCTGCTCGAGCCGACCCGGGTCTACGCCCAGGACGTGCTCGACCTGGCGCGCGCCGGCCGGGCGGACGGGATCGACGTCCACGCGGTCAGCCACGTCACCGGCGGGGGCCTGGCCGCCAACCTCGCCCGGGTGCTGCCCCCCGGGCTCGAGGCCGTGGTCGATCGCTCCAGCTGGACACCCGCGCCGGTCTTCGGCCTGGTGCAGCGGCTCGGTCGGGTGCCGCTGACCGACCTCGAGCGCACCCTCAACCTCGGCGTCGGCATGATCGCGGTGCTCGCCCCCGAGGGCGCGGACGCCGCCGTCGAGCGGCTGCGCGCCCGCGGGCTGCCGGCGTGGGTGCTCGGCAGCGTGCGCGAGCACGACAGCGGGCGCGACGACCACGACGTCACGCAAGGAGCGAAAGGGGTGGACGGCGGTGCCGTCCGGATGGTGGGGACGCAGGCGCTGTAGCCCGACGGAGGCTGCGCTCAGCGGTCGCCCGACACCCACTGCTGGTAGTCGTCGTCCTCGTCGTCCGAGGGCGGCGGTGAGCTCACGGGCTTCGCGTACGACGGCGAACCACCGTGGAGCTCTCGCTGAAGGGCAGTCAGGTCCGTGTCGGGGCTGAAGTACTTCAGCTCCCGGGCGACCTTGGTCTGCTTGGCCTTGGCGCGGCCGCGACCCATAGCGTCGACCCCCTCATGCGTCGACCGGGGCGGCGAGCTGCGGCCCCGGAATCGTGTGGTCTCGTCGTGGGGTCAACGGTACATCGTCCCTGGGTGTTCCAGCGACCCGGCGCCGGTGTGAGCTCGATGGGGCAGGAAGAGCCGCTGGTCCGGCCGCACGGCGGCGATCCGGCGCTCGGCGAGCCGGTCGGCGGCCACCGACGGGGCGATCCCCTCGGCGTCGGCCTCAGCCAGCACGGCTGCGGTGGCGTCGAAGATCCGCAGGGTGCGCTCACGGGCCCGCTCGAACGAGAACCCGTGCAGCTCGTCGGCCACCTGGATCACGCCGCCGGAGTTCACCAGGTAGTCCGGCGCATAGGTGATCGCGCGCGCCAGCAGCTGGTCGGCGACCTCGGGCTCGGCCAGCTGGTTGTTCGCCCCGCCGCACACGATGGCGGCCTGCAGCCTGCTGACCACGTCGCTGGTCAGCGCGCCGCCGAGCGCGCACGGCGCGTAGACGTCGAGCGGCGCGTCGACGAGCTCGTCGGTCGTGGCGACGACGTCGACCCCGGCGTGCTCCTGGCGTACCCGGTCAAGCGCGCCAGCGGAGACATCGGTCACGACGACGTCGGCGCCGTCCTCGACCAGCAGGTCGACCAGCAGGTGTCCCACCTTGCCGACCCCGGCGACGCCGACCCGACGGCCGGCGAGGGTCGGGGTGCCCCAGCGGTGCGCCGCGGCGGCGCGCATCCCCTGGAAGACGCCGAGCGAGGTGAGCACCGAGGAGTCGCCGGCGCCACCGCTGGCCTCGCTGCGTCCGGTGACGAAGTCGCACTCGGTCGCGACGACGTCCATGTCGGCGACGAAGGTGCCGACGTCGCACGCCGTCACGTACCGCCCGCCCAGGCTCTGCACGAAGCGCCCGTAGGCGCGCAGCAGCTCAGGAGTCTTGTCGCGCAACGGGTCTCCGATGATGACGGCCTTGCCGCCGCCGTGGTCGAGACCCGCTACCGCGTTCTTGTACGTCATCCCGCGCGAGAGGTGCAGTACGTCCGCGATCGCCTCCGCCGTCGACGCGTACGGGTAGAAGCGGGTGCCGCCCAGCCCCGGGCCGAGCGCCGTGCTGTGCAGCGCGATGATCGCGCGCAGGCCGGACTCGGGGTCGTGGCAGAACACGACCTGCTCGTGGTCGCCGGCGAAGACGTCGCTGCCGTCCTCGCTGACGTGATGGGGCGTCATGGTGCTCGTCACGGTCGTGACTCCTCCGCTCGAGGCCGCGGCCCTCGTGAGGCAGGCGGCGCCGTCCGGGGGCGTCGTCGACCCCGGTGTGCCTCAGCCTAGAACCCCACGAGGTGACACCCTGGGGGTGTGCCCACCGTGACCCGTCGCCCGCCGTACCAGGCGCACTTGCGCGTGTACGAGCCGGTGGCCCACCTGCCCGCGCCGGCGCGCGACCGGTGGACGGCGTACGCCCGGCAGGCACCCAGTCGCGGCGAGGTCGAGGCCACGCTCTACCTCGACTCGGTGCGCCGCCTGGCCGGCCGGCCGCCCGTGCCCGTGCCCGCCGCCGAGAGCCACGACGCGCTGCTGATCGAGCAGGACGACGACCTGTTCGTCTGCCCGCTGCAGCCCCGCCTCCAGGTCTGGCATCGGCTCGGCAGCCCCGACGACGACGGCCACGTGCTGCCCGCGGACGCCGTGCCGGTGGCGTTGCGCGAGCAGGCGGCGGCCGACCTGGCGGCGCATGCTGACGCAGGCGGGGAGGTGCGGCTGTTCAGCCGGACCACCGCGTGGCAGGTGCCGGTGGCGTGGTTCGTCCCCTTCTCGGCCGACGAGCGCGCCCTCACCCTGACCCCCGAGCGCTCCCTCACGTACCGCACCGCCATGTCGACCGCCCGGCGGCGTGCGGCCCGGGCGCTGCGCACGGCCCGCACCTCCCTCGGTGACCTCGACCTGGTCGCCGAGATCGAGGACGTCGCCCGCTGGCTGGAGGAGTTCGACCCGCGCAGCGTGGTCGAGCTCGACTACGCCGGGCTGGCCGAGCTGGTCGGCGAGGAGCACCTGGCCGGTGACGACTCCGCGTCCGACGTCGCGGAGGGCCTCGCCGCGCTCGCGGAGGGCGACGCGACGTCGGCGGCGGCCGCCTACCGCCGCTGGACGACGCGCTGGCGGCGGGTGCAGCTGCTGGCCCGGGCGTCCTGACGACTAGTTCATCGCACCGCTCGACGGTTCCGATGACTAGTTACTGCGGTGATCGACAATGGTCCGTCCGGATTGTTCCCTCAGGCCCCGAAAGGGAGCATCCTTGACGTAGGAGCCGCATCGCCCGGTGCGGCCTGTTAAGGAGTTGTGCGATGGCCACCAAGAGCCCCGACGCGCAGTCGCTGCTGACGCCCGCCGAGGTCGCAGCGCTGTTCCGCGTCGACCCCAAGACCGTCACGCGCTGGGCCAAGGCAGGAAAGCTGACCTCGATCCGCACTCTGGGTGGGCACCGCCGCTACCCCGAGGACGAGGTCCGTCAGCTGCTCGCGGGCATTCCGCAGCAGCGCAGCTGATTCACCGCCTTCGCTCTGCGAAGGTCGAGCACCGTGGCGCCGTCCCCCTCGGGGGTGCGGCGCCGCGCTGCGTTCCCGGCCCCCCGTTTTCGCACCTTCATCCAAAGCTGCGATCCGGTGGCCGGTTTTGGGCGCACCTCTCGGCAAAGGTGCGGTCGAGGTGGGCGGGGGAGGGGGGCGGGGTTCGTACAGTGGTTGCATGAGCAACCGGGAGGCGAGCCCGACCGAGACGCTGTGCCGCAGCGAGGCGGTCGACGGCCCGGCGCAGCAGCTGCTCGAGGGCCGCGAGGTGCCGATCACCAAGACCGACCTGGTCAACCGGACGCTCCCACATCGCGACCGCCGCATGGTCGGGGCCTGGTGCTTCGTCGACACCTACGGGCCGGACGCCGTCATCACCATGCCCGGCATGCGCGTCCCGCCGCACCCGCACCTGGGCCTGCAGACCGTCAGCTGGCTGCTGGAGGGCGCCATCGAGCACCGCGACAGTCTCGGTAGCCGTCAGCTGATCCGGCCCGGCGAGCTCAACCTGATGACCGCCGGTCGCGGCATCAGCCACTCCGAGGAGTCGCCACCGCGGCGCCCGCCGCAGCTGCACGGCGCCCAGCTGTGGATCGCCCTGCCGGAGCACGCGCGGGACGTCGAGCCCGCCTTCGCGCACCACCGGGACCTGCCGCAGGTCGAGCTCGGGCCCGGCCGGGCGACCGTGCTGGTGGGCGAGCTCGCCGGGGTGGCGAGCCCGGCGCAGGTGCACTCCCCGCTGGTCGGGGCCGACCTCGACGTCCGAGGGGCCGGCCAGGTCGCGCTCGACCCCGCGTTCGAGCACGCCGTCGTGGCCACCGGGGGCACGCATCGTCGTCGACGACGTCCCGGTCGCGCCGGGCAACCTGCTCTACCTCGGCACCGGCCGCGACCGCCTGGCGGTGTCGGGCTCGGGGCGTGGTCTGCTGCTGGGCGGGACGCCGTTCGAGGAGCAGCTCGTCATGTGGTGGAACTTCGTGGCTCGCACGCACGACGAGGTCGTCGCCGCCCGCGAGACCTGGATGGCCGGGCTGGACGGTGACTCCGTCTTCGGCCGGGTCGACGGCTTCGACGGTGCCCCGCTGCCTGCGCCACCGCTGCCCGGCACGCGGTTGCGCCCGCGCGGCCGGGTGCGCTGAGCGGCGCGGGTCAGGCGGCCGCGGCGGTGCGGCTCGACAGCATCCGCACACCGTCGCCGGTGAGGTCGGCGAGAGCGGCGACCCGGCCGGTCATGGCCATCAGCAGCGAGAGCATCGGGCCGCGGACCTCGGCGCCGGTGCCCGACGTCCAGTCGATGTCGGTCGCGGTCAGGGCCAGCCCCTCGATCCGGCGCTTGGTGCCGATCAGCAGGTTCGACCCGCGGTAGAACTCGGCCACCCGCACCAGGGCCTCGGGGGAGTAGTCGTGGGCGATCCCCAGCGGACGGCGGATGTCCTGGGAGTGCACGATCGTCTCGCCCAGCCACGAGTCCACCGGCCCCGGCGGCGCCGTGCTGTCGCCGACGTGGGCCCGGAACGCGGCCAGGGTCTCGGCCGGCGTCCCGGCGCTGTGCCGGGCGACGTCCCGGGCACTCATGTCGGCGAAGCGGAACCGCGCCGCGGCCAGCTTGCGGAAGAACCGCGGTGGCGTCATGGTCGCCGTCGCGGTCATGTGGGCGAGCGCCTGCTGCACCGTCCACTGCGTGCACAGTGAAGGTGTCTGCCACTGCTCGTCGGTGAGGTGCTCGAGGTCGTCGGCCAGCGCGGCGCGCTCGGTATGGATCATGGGCCAGGGGCTGCTGGAGTCCATGCGCTGCTCCTCGGGTGGTCTGGTGCGCACCGTACGCCCCTGCCGCGCGTCAGGGGAGGGGCACCGGCACGGCCGGTGCCGGACCGACGTACCGCACCGACGGGTCCCTAGGCTGTCCGGCGGGCCGCGTCCGGGGCCGGGATGACGGAGGTGGGCATGTCGACCGTGCTGCTTGTGGCGCTGCTGGTCGCCGGGGTGATCGTGCTGACGCCGCTGTCGGACCGGCTGCGCGTGCCGTCGCCGGTGCTGCTCACGATGTACGGGTTGGTCATCGCGCTGCTGCCCGCGCTGCCGGTGCTGAAGCTCGACCCCGGGCTCATCCTGCCGCTGGTGCTGCCGCCGCTGCTGTTCGCGGCGACGCAGCGCTCGACTGCCCGCGAGTTCCGCAAGCAGGCCCGGCCGATCCTGCTGCTGGCCGTCGGGCTGACGCTGGCCAGCGCGGCCATCGTCGCCTGGGTGGCGCATCTGATGGGACTCGGCTGGGGTGCCGCCTGGGTGCTGGGCGCGGTCGTGGCGCCCCCGGACCCGGTCGCCGCGACCGCTGTGGCCCGCCGGCTGCGGCTGCCCGACCGCATCGTGACCGTGCTCGAGGGCGAGGGGATGTTCAACGACGCGACCGCGCTCGTGCTCTACAGCCTGGCGGTGGCCGCGGCCGTCACCGGCCACCTCGGGGTCTCGGAGGTCGGCCTGCGGCTGGTGCTCGCCCTGGTCGGTGGCGTCGGCGTCGGCCTGGCGGCCGGCTGGCTGACCAAGGTGTCGCTGGCCGCACTGCACGACGACACCGCCGAGACGACCATGACGGTCGCGATGCCGTTCGCCGCGTACTTCGTGGCCGAGCAGATCGAGGGGTCGGGCGTCCTGGCGGTGCTCGCGCTCGGACTGTTCCTGCGCAGCTACGGTCACCCGGCCCTGACGTCGGGCGGCTGGCTGCTCGGCCGGGCGGTCTGGCGGTTCGCCGACTACCTGATCACCGGCCTGGTCTTCGTGCTCATCGGGTTCGAGCTGACCGACGTGCTGCAGGCCAGCCAAGTCGACGGCTCGACGGTGGTGCTCGCGGCAGTGGTCGTGGGCACGCTGGTGGTCACCCGGTTCGCCTGGATGTTCCCCGCCACGGCGCTGGCCCGTTGGCACGCTCGCAGCAAGAACGTCGCGTCGCCGTCCGGCGTTCGCGAGACGGGTGTGGTCGCCTGGGCCGGCATGCGCGGCGTGGTCACCGTGGCGACGGCACTGGCACTGCCGCTGTCGACCGAGTCCTCCGACACCTTCCCCAACCGCCCGACCATCGTGTTCGTCGGGCTGTCGGTGGTGCTGGTCACCCTCGTCGTCCAGGGCCTCACCCTCGCGCCGCTGGTGCGCTGGCTGGGGGTCGGCAGCGACGCGGACACCTACCGCGAGGTGGTCGAGCTGCGCCGCCGAGCCTCGCAGGCCGGGCTCGACCGCGTGCGCGAGGCCGGTGACGGCGTCCCCGAGCCCGTGCGCCGGGCGATGGAGCTGCAGTACCAGGGGTTCATGGCGGCGCAGGAGGCGCTCGACTCGGCCCGCTCGCCGGGGCAGGGCAACCAGGCCTACCGGCACGAGCTCGCCGAGCTGGTGCACCAGGCGAGTGAGGCGGAGCGCGATGTCGTGCTCCGCGCCCGAGCGCTCGGCGAAGTCAGCGCCGAGGTCGCCGACGAGGTGCTCACCGACGTCGAGGCCCGCGCCGTCCGCGACGTCGACTGACCCCCCGCGAGTGGCGCGAGGCAACGCCGCGCCATTCCTTGTCACTCTGGGGCGCCCCGCGCCATTCCCGGGATGAAGGAACCTTCCCCAAAGGGTGCAGCGACACGAGGCAGCGGACGGGATGGGCGAGCAGAACTCAGCAGGATTCCGCGCGTCGGGGAGCCCGCCGAGCACGAGCCGGGTGCCGCCAGTAGACGAATGCTGTCAGCTTCTGTACGCCGGATCGTGCGACGGCTGCTGGTGTATCTGCCGGCGCCTCCCGGTGCTCTCGTTCACGGCAGGACTCCGCCGCCGGGGCGGACGGCTGCCCCGAGGAGGCAGAGATGAGCGACCCGATCCAGCCGTGGCCGTTGGTCGAGCAGGGCGACCAGGACCACCCGGTCAGAACGTTGCAGCACCTGCTGCGCGCCCGGGGGCGCACTGTCGCCGTTGACGGCATCTTCGGCCCCCTGACCCGGGCCGCAGTCGTCGCCTTCCAGCAGAGCAAGGGCTTGCTGGTCGACGGGATCGTCGGCCCGCAGACCTGGGGTGCGCTGATCGTGCAGGTGGCGAAGGGGAGCACCGGCGACGCCGTCAAGGGGGTCCAGGAGGAGTTCCAGTTCCGCAACCTGTCCGGCGACCCGAGCAAGGGCCTGGCCATCGACGGCATCTTCGGGCCCAAGACCGACGGCGCGGTCCGCGGGTTCCAGACTGCGCTCGCCATCTCCGTCGACGGGATCGTCGGCCCGGTGACCTGGCGGGCGCTGGTGAGCGGGATGCTGTCGTTCTGACCGCGCTTCATAGGTCGCGCCGAGGGGAGGGCCGTGAGCAGCTTCGAGTTCACGGCTCCGCTCTGGCTGCATCAGGGCGGCGCGTGGCACTTCGTGACGGTGCCGCCCGCGGTCAGCGACGAGATCGCCGAGCTCACCGAAGGCTCGACGCGCGGGTTCGGCTCGGTGCGCGTGACCGCGAAGGTGGGCGGCACCTCCTGGCGGACGTCGGTGTTCCCGGACGCCGGGCGCGGGGCCTTCGTGCTGCCGGTGAAGAAGGCGGTGCGGTTGGCCGAGGGTCTCGAGGTCGGCGGCGACGTCCGGCTGCAGCTGGACGTCGACCCCGACCTGATCCGTTGACCGAGAGGGTCGCCGCGGGCGGGGCGCTCCTGGAACGGCTCAATGCGGGCCGTTGCTAGCGTGGTGATCCCCCAGAGCGACATCGAGGTCTGACATGACCATCTGGTTCGAGGGCGACAACGAGATCGACTGCAGCCTCCGGCTCGTGGAGCGTGAGGTCGATGACCTCGGTGCGCTGTATCAAGGCATCGTCGCCCTGATGCCGGGATTGACGAACGTCGAGCTCGTCGACCAGGGCGATGACCACGTGACCATCAAGACCAACGAAGGCCTGATGCGCCGGTCGCACTTCCAGGACGACTTCACCGCGACGGCGACCGGGGTCAGGCACCACCTCGCGATGAGCGACGTCGAGGCTCCGGGCTTCTTGGGCTTCTTCTACCGACGGTTCGGCAGCGCGAAGACAGGTACCGCGTTCCTGTCCGCGTACAAGCAGCACCTCGAAGCGGCTCGCGGCGTGGTGTGAGCGCACCGAGATGATCGAGCTCCTGATCTTCGCGCTGCTGGTGCTGGGGTACGCCCTGGTGTCGAAGCGGCTCGCCATGTCGCCGATCACGGCCCCCATGGTGTTCACGACGGCCGGCCTCGTCATCGGAGCTGGCGGGTTCGGCTGGTTCGACCTGCCGCTGAGAAGCGAGGTCACGTCGACCCTGGTCGAGGCCACGCTCGTGCTGGTGCTGTTCACTGACGCCATCCGGATCGACCTGCGGATGCTCCGCCGCCAGGCAGCCCTTCCCGGCCGCCTGCTGGGGATCGGGATGCCGTTGACGATCGCCGCTGGGGCGGTGACGGCGGCGGTGGTCGTGCCCGGGCTCGGGTTCGTCGAGGCGGCGCTGCTCGCTGCTGTGCTCGCCCCGACCGACGCGGCGCTGGGTCAGGCCGTCGTGAGCGACCCCCGGTTGCCGGCCCGGGTGCGTCAGACGCTCAACGTCGAGAGCGGGCTGAACGACGGGATCGCCGTCCCGGTGGTGACTGTCCTCTTGGCGGCGGCGGCAGTGGCCGAGGGCGCGGGTGGAGCCGGCGACTGGATCGGGCTGGCAGCCCGCGAGGTCGGTTTCGGCGTCCTGGCGGGGGTGGTGGCGGGGGTGGTCGGTGGCAAGCTGCTGGACTCCCGGGCTGCCGCTGGTGCGGTCGAAGGCATCTACCGGCAGCTCGCCACGATCTCGGTGGCGGTGGCGGCGTTCGCGCTGGCCGGCGTTCTGGACGGCAACGGGTTCATTGCTGCCTTCACCGCCGGTCTGGCGTTCGGGCAGGTAGCACGCCGGCAGTGCTCCGGCGTCCAGGACTTCACCGAGGACGAGGGCGAGCTGCTCTCAGCCGTCACGTTCTTCATCTTCGGCGCCGTGCTGGTGGGGCCGGTGCTCGGTGACCTCACCTGGCGGACCGCGCTGTACGCCGTGCTGTCGCTCACCTTCGTGCGGATGCTGCCCGTGCTGCTGGCGCTGGTCGGCTCGGGAACGCTGCTCGAGACCCGGCTGTTCTTCGGCTGGTTCGGGCCGCGGGGTCTGGCGTCGATCCTGTTCGCGTTGCTGGTGGTCACCGAGCTCGACAGCCCCGCCGCTGACACGGTGTTCACCGTCGCGGCCTGGACGGTGTTGCTCAGCGTCTTCGCCCACGGGATCACGGCGAACGCCTGGGCCGGTCGGCTCGGCCGTCGCCTTTCAGTCGAGGCTGCCCCGATGCCTGAGACCGAGCCCGTGGTCGAGCTGCCGACCCGGCGCCGTTTCCACCGCTGAGGCAGCGCGGCACTGGCATCCTCATCCCACGACAGGTGCCGATCCAGGTGCCGCCTACGGGTCGATGGAGGCCTCATGAGCAAGGACCCCGTGGTCACCAACCCGGACCTCTACCGGGTGATCTTCGAGAACGACCGGGTGCGGGTGCTCGAGTACCAGGACCAGCCGGGTGACCAGACGCAGCCGCACGGCCACCCCGACTCGGTGATGTACACGCTCTCGTCCTTCTCGCGACGGCTCAGGTCCGACGGGCGTGAGGCCGACGTCGAGCTGTCGAGCGGTCAGGTGCGATGGCTGTCGGCGCAGGAGCACTCCGGTGAGAACACCGGGGAGTCCGCGACGCACGCGCTGTTCATCGAGCTCAAGGAGCCCGCGCCCGTCGCTGCGCCCGCCGATGGGGGCGGTCTCGGACCCTCCTGATGGCTCAGTCGAGCCGGAGCCGCCGACGCGACGACTCGGGCAAGGCCTCCCGCTGTCGCTATCCGGTGATCCACTCAGCGTAGAAGAGGCCCAGCCCCGCGAACACGCATATCCCCGCGATGATCCAGAAGCGGATGACGATGGTGATCTCGGCCCACCCGAGCAGCTCGAAGTGGTGGTGTAGCGGCGTCATCCGAAACACCCGCTTGCCGGTCAGCTTGAAGCTCGTCACCTGGATGACCACGGACAGTGTGACGAGGACGAAGAGACCACCGAGCAGGGCGAGCAGCAGCTCGGTTCGGGTCAGGATCGCCAAACCTGCCAAGGCGGCTCCGAGGGAGAGCGATCCTGTGTCGCCCATGATGATGCTCGCCGGGGATGCGTTCCACCAGAGGAACCCGAAGCAGGCCCCCGCCACTGCGCAGGCGACCACGGCCAGGTCAAGTGCGTCGCGCACGTCGTAGCAGCTGGGCCCGGGGACCGCTGAGCAGCTCTGGTTGTACTGCCAAATGCTGATGCCGGTGTACGCACCGAAGACCATCACCGACGCGCCGGCGGCGAGGCCGTCCAAGCCGTCGGTGATATTGACCCCGTTCGACGCCCCGGAGATGAGGATGTTCGCCCAGAGAATGAACAGGATGACGCCGAGCACCGGTCCGGCGGCAGCGAGGTCCAAGGAGGTGTCCCTGACGAACGAGATGGCCGACGACGCCGGTGTCGGTCCGTTCCTGTCCGTCACCAGCAATGCCGGCACGGAAAAGGTCACCGTCACGATGGCCTGGCCGATGAGCTTCTGCTTCGAGGTCAGCCCCAGACTGCGCGCCCTCGAGATCTTCGTGTAGTCGTCCAGGAAGCCGACCAAGCCCATGCCGACCAACAGGAGCAGAACCAGCATTGCACTGAGGGTGACCCGGCTACGCGCCACTGCACCGGCGCCGCTGTAGCTCACTGCCGTCAGGACCAGGTGCGAGCCAAGGTAGCCAGCAAGAGCAGCGCCGATGATGACGGCGCCACCCATGGTGGGTTTGCCCCGCTTGTAATGGTGCTGGGCGAGGTCATCGCGAATGAACTGGCCGTACCCGCGTCGCACCAAGAACCGCACAAACAGTGGTGTCCCGGCTAGGGACAACACCATCGATATCCCGCCGGCCAGCAGGATGTTGATCATTGAACTGTCCCCCCTGCGTCCCACCTGAACACGGTCCAGCCGTCTGAGCGGTCCTCGACATCGGTCGAGGCCGCGTTAGCCGCGACGAGCTAGGCCGGCAGGACGACTCGCAATCTTCGGCGTTCAAGCTAGGGCAGACCGCGGGCAGATGGAGCTCGCCACACCGGTCCCGGGCGAGGACTCCACAGCACCTGCTGCCGGCCGGGCCGTCCAGCGGCTCTCGGGTGCTCAGCACGGTGGCGTACCCCTGCTGCGAGATGTCCACGCCCCCGTCGGCACTTCGTGGTGGCCAGGGGCGGGGTCGAACCGCCGACCTTCCGATTTTCAGTCGGACGCTCGTACCAACTGAGCTACCTGGCCGGGCAACGCCACCCGAGAAGAACTCGATCGCGTTGTGGCGACCCCGACCGGACTCGAACCGGCGACCTCCGCCGTGACAGGGCGGCGCTCTAACCAACTGAGCTACGGGGCCTCGAACTGCACTGCTACCCGCTCACGACGGCAGCGGGTTGTACCCCCAACGGGATTCGAACCCGTGCTGCCGCCTTGAAAGGGCGGTGTCCTGGGCCGCTAGACGATGGGGGCGCCGATGACGCCCGCCACGAGCCAGCGTCGGACGCGGATCAGCATAGGGGACGTCCGTCCGGTTCTCCAAAGCGGCCCGGTGCGCCGGGGTTGGCCTGCGCGCGGGCAGGCACGATCGGGGGTCGGTGCGCTCGGTGGGGGTAGGACGCCTGTTGTGCCTGCCCGCACGCGCCGGTCGCTCGCCCGACAGACTAGGTGCGTGGTGGAGATGAGCGAGGCGGACTTCGAGGCGGCGGTGGCGGCCGCCCTGGACGACGTCCCGGCGGAGCTCACCCGGCTGATGCAGAACGTCGTGGTTCTGGTCGAGGCGGAGCCGCCGCCGGACGAGCCGGACGACCTGCTCGGCCTGTATTTCGGCACGCCGCTCACCGAGCGTGAGCACGGGTGGGGTGGGGGCCTGGTGATGCCGGACCGGATCATGATCTTCCGCGGCCCCACCCTGCGCGCCTGCGACGACCGCGAGGAGGTGGTCGAGGAGGTGGCCGTGACCGTCGTCCACGAGATCGCGCACCACTTCGGCATCGACGACGCGCGACTGCACGAGCTCGGCTGGGACTAGCCCGCGGACCTGCGTCACACGTGCGGGGAGGGGGTCAGCGGGAGCGGGGGGCGCGCTTGCGGGACGACGGCGCCGAGCGCAGCATCCGCAGCACCGCCCGCTCCACCGCGCCGTGCGTCGCCGGCTGCCCCACCTCGGTGCCCTCGCCCAGGTGCCGCAGGGCGTGCTCGATCGTGGTCCCGTCCTCGAACAGGTCGATGACCCGCGGGTCGACGTACGACGCCCGGGCGACGGCCGGGGTGTTGCCGAGGTAGTCAGCGACCTCGCGCATCGCGCGGGCGATGACCCGCTTGCGGGCGCTCGGCGTAGCGGCCGCGTGGGTCGAGACGGCGAGCGCGACGGCGGCGAGCACCGTGCCGTGCCAGGTGCGGAAGTCCTTGGCGGACACCTCGCCGCCCACCACCTGCTTGACGTACGCGTTGATGTCGTCGCTCGTGACGTCGCGCCAGGTGCGCCCGTCGCGGTAGGCCAGCAGCTCGGCGCTACCGCCTCGCCGGCGACGCAGCGCCTGGACGGCGTCGCGCACCGCCGGCTCGCCCAGCGCGACGTACCGCTCCTTGCCGGACTTGGCGACGTACTCGAAGACGATCAGGTCGCCCTCGATCCGCACCTGGTCGCGGGTGATCGTCGCGAGGCCGTAGCTGCCGTTCTGCTCGGCGTACGCCTCGCCGCCGATCCGGAAGAACCCGAGGTCGAGCAGCCGGAATGCCGTGGCGAGCGCGCGCTCGCGGGGCATGCCCTCGAGGGCGAGGTGCTCGGCGACCACCTGCCGGGCCCGGGGTAGCCGGGCCGCGACCTTCAGGACGCGGTCGTGCTTGGCCTCGTCGCGCTGGCGGCGCCACTCAGGGTGATAGAGGTACTGCCGGCGCGCACGGGCGTCCGAGCCGACCGCTTGGATGTGGCCGTTGTGGTAGCGGCAGATCCAGACGTCCTCCCACGCGGGAGGGATCACCAGGGCCTTGATCCTGGTGATCACCTCGGCGTCGGTCACCCGCTCGTCGCGGTCGAAGTACAGGAAGCCGCGCCCGCGCCGCCGGCGGGTGAGCCCGGGTTGGGTGGGTGAGACGGTCCGCAGGCGCATGCGCCGATCGTGGGGCCGGAGCCGTTGTGCCGCAACCGCAGCGCCCCGATGCCGCGCTCAGCGCGGGTGGTGCGGGCCGCGGCCCGGCACCTTGAACTGCCGTCGGACGAACGCATCCCACACCCGGTCGCCGCCGAGTCGTCGCAACGTCACCATGGCCTTGGCCGCCGGCGTGATCAGGTACCGGGAGCGAGGCCGGCTCGACTCGACCGCATCGCGGACGACGGCCGCGACCTTCTGCGCGGACACCGCCATCGGGCCGCGGTAGCCATCGGCCATGACCCGGTCGGCGTTGCGCCGCAGGTCGTCGTAGGCGGACGGCGTGCCGCTGTCGGTCGCCGACTCGGCGCCTGGCGCGTCCCCGGCGCCGGTCGAGGCCAGCGTGCCGGCGGCGACGTCGCCGAACTGCGTGCGGATCATGCCCGGCTCCACCAGCACCACGTCGATGCCGAACGGCGCAACCTCGACCCGCAGCGCGTCGCTGATCGCTTCCACCGCGTACTTGGAGGCGTGGTAGTAGCCGCCTGCCGGGAACGTCATGCGACCGCCCATCGATCCCACGTTGATGATGCGCCCGCGTCCGGCCCGCCGCATGCCGGGGAGCACCAGCTGCACGAGCCGCGCGAGTCCGAACACGTTGGTCTCGAACTGCCTGCGCACCGCGTCAAGCGGCACCTCCTCGATCACGCCGTACTCGCCGTAGCCGGCGTTGTTGACCAGCGTGCCGACGTGCCCGTGTTCGGCCTCGACCACCTGCACCGCAGCGGACATCGACGCCTCATCAGTGACGTCGATGGCCAGCGCGTGCGCGCCGGCCGTGACGAGCTCGTCCAGCGTCTCCGGACGCCGAGCGGTCGCGTAGACGGTGTGGCCGTGCTGGAGCAGCTCCAGGGCGATGGCCCGTCCGATGCCGCTCGAGCACCCGGTGACGAGGATGGGGTCGTGGGTGGTCAATGCAGGCTCCTTCATGGGCTAACGATTGTTAGGCGACGTCTCAACCTAACGGGTGTTAGGCTTCGGTGCAACCGCCCCACCCCGTCGGAAGGGAGTCGCCCGTGCCGTCGAGCCAGCGTCTCGCCAACCCCCGCGGCCAGGGCGCGCTGCTCCGAGGTGAGCTGCTGGATGCCGCCTCCCGGCTGCTCGAGCGTGACGGGCGGGACGCCGTCCTGACTCTGCGGGCGGTGGCTCGTGAGGCAGGTGTCGCGGCGCCCAGCGTCTACCCACACTTCGCAGACCTGGACGAGCTCGTCATCGCCCTCGTCGAGCACCACCTGCAGGGGCTGGCGGCGGCGGTCGGGCGGGCGGCACTCCGGGCCGAGGGGGATCCCGCCGGCCAGCTGCGTGCCGTCGCGCACGCGTACGTGCGCTGGGGGCTGGCGCACCCCGGCCCCTACACGGTGGTGTTCGAGGGCCGCGCGCTGCGCCAGCTGACCACGGAGCAGGAGCGGGCGATGACCGCAGACAGCGGGCTGATGGCCTCGGTCGTCACGCTCGTCGCGGCGCTGCCGCCCAGCGGAGCCGACCCCGAGCTCACGGCCCTCGCGCTCTGGACGTCCCTGCACGGCGTGGTGGCGCTGCGGCTGTCGAAGCCTGCCTTCGGCTGGCCGTCCGTACGTCGGCACGTGGACGCCGTCCTGGCACCATTCCTGCCCGAAACGTGACGTCTGTCTCGTTCGCTCGTTGGTCTCGGTGGACGCGCCGGCACCGGGCCGGGGCGGGGAGTGGAGGACGACGGTGCGCACGAGCAACCGAGGACGACCGACTGCGACCGGGCGCCGGGCCCGCTGGGGTGCCGTGCTGGCAGCCGGCGCGCTGGTGCCCCTGGGGCTGAGCGCAGCTCCGGCCGGCGCGACGACCACTCCCGCGCAGGTGCAGCCGTGGCTGGCCAAGCGCCTCACCACGCTGACCGCCACGGCCCCGGAGTCGGTCATGGTGCACGGCACCGACGTGGCCGCCGCGCGCCGCGCCGTGTCGGCGTCCGGGATGCACCTCGTGACGACGTTCGACAAGATCGGCGTGGCCGTCGCGAAGGGCACCAGGAGCCAGATCACCGCGGTGCGCAGCCAGCCCGGTGTCACGTACGTCGAGGGCGACCAGCCGATCGCCTTCTCGCTCGACCACTCGCACCAGGCGACCCGGGGTGCCGAGGCGATCCAGACGCTGAACGGCGCGAACGCCTCGTCACTCGACGGCAAGGGCGTCAGCGTCGCCGTCATCGACTCCGGTGTCGACCCCACGCACCCGTTCTTCGCCGAGCCCGGCGGTGGGACGGCAGTGGTGCGCAGCCTGAAATCGGTCTGCCTCGACGAGTCGACCCAGGACACCAGCTGCGTGGTCGACGTCCCGACGTCCGTCGACACCGACACGATCTCCGGCGGGGGCCACGGCACTCACGTCAACGGCATCGTCGCCGGCCGGCCGACCACCACGACCGACGGCCGCAAGCTGCAGGGTGCGGCTCCCGGCGCGAAGCTGGTCGACATCTCGACCGGCGCCGTCCTGCTCATCGTCGGCGCCGACTCCGCGCTGAACTGGGTGCTCGAGAACCACGCCCACCCCTGCGGTGCAGGCGTTCCGGCGTCCACCTGCCCGCCGATCAAGGTGAGCAACAACTCCTACGGCCCGGTGGGGGGCGGTGCGTTCGACCCGAACTCCGCGACCGTGAAGCTGCAGCGGGCGCTGGCCGCCGAGGGTGTCGTCACCGTGTGGGCCGCCGGCAACGACGGTGGTGACGGCTCGTCGTCCAAGACCAACCCGCCCGGCCAGGACCCGACCGGCGGCATCATCTCGGTGGCGTCCTACAACGACCAGAACACGGGCACGCGCAACGGCACGGTGAGCAGCTACAGCTCGCGTGGCGCCTCGTCGCAGACCTCCACCTGGCCGGACATCTCGGCGCCGGGCCAGAACATCACCTCCTCGTGCCGCCCGTACCTGCCGATCTGCTCCACCGGTCTCGACCCGGTCAACGGCCCCGGCCCGGCAGACATCGGCACGTTCAACACCATCAGCGGCACGTCGATGGCGGCGCCGCACATCGCCGGCATCGTGGCGCAGATGTTCCAGGCCAACCCGGCCGCCACGCCGGCTCAGGTCGAGGACGCGCTGAAGGCGACGGCCTACAAGTACAGCTCGGGCGCTGCGTACACCGGCGTCGGCTCCTTCACGAGCTCGTACGACAAGGGCACCGGCCTGGTGGACGTCGTCGCGGCCGCCACCCGGTTGGGCGCTACCCCGCGCTGACGATCCCATCAGCTGCCGGCGGCCGGGCGTCCTTGGAGGAGGGGTGCGCCCGGCCCCCGGCTTGGTGGGCTGGGCCTGGTGCGGACAAGGTCAGGGCGCAGGCGGGACGTCCGCCCGGCTGAGCCGGTTGCCACCGGCCCGCTTGGCGTCGTACATGGCGGCGTCGGCGCGCGCCGCGCACTGCCTCACCTGTGGCGCAGGCCCGCTGGCGACGCCGATGCTGGCCGTCGTCGTGCAGTCCGCGATCGCGTTGACAGCCCGCACCATGCGGTCGGCCACCCGGGCGGCAGCGTCGATGCCGGTGCCGGGCAGCAGGGCGGCGAACTCGTCGCCGCCGAGCCGGGCCACCACGTCGCCGTCGCGCAGGTTCGCCGTCAGCGCTGCGGCCACCTTGCGCAGCACCTCGTCGCCGGTGTCGTGGCCGCGGGTGTCGTTGACGACCTTGAAGTGGTCGAGGTCGACCATCAGGACGGCGACCGGCCGGCCGTCGTCCGGGGTGTCGCGCAACAGCTCGACCGCCGCGTCGAACGCGCGGCGGTTGGCGATCCCGGTCAGCGCGTCGGTGCGCGCGCTCGCCGAGACCCGTTCGTGCTCGAGCCGCAAGACCTCGTAGGACTGCATCGTGGTGGCCACGTGCAGCGATCGCAGCCGCTGCCGCCAGAGGGCCTGCGCGAGCGCGTCGCCGTACTCGAGCGCCGCTGCGGCCTCGGCCGAGCCGCTGGCCTTGAGCAGGATGGCGCGGGTGTGCCGAGCCGCGGCCACCGCCGTCCAGGGCGCTCCGGGCGGGAGCCCCTCGAGCGCCGCCTCGATCAGCGCCAGCGCCTCCGCGCGGCGTCCGCACCTGCTCAGCGCGACGGCGTGGAAGGGCGCGGCGCCGGAGAACTCGACGACCATCCGGTGCTCGGCCACCCGTGCCGAGTAGGTGTCCAGGTCGGCCAGGGCCGCGGCGGGATCGGGGCCGTCGGCCCGGGCGCAGGCGGCGAGCAGGCAGGCCATGTCGTGCCACCGCGCGCGGTCCGGCCCCTGTGCGGCCTCCGCCGCGCGCGCGGCGATCGTCTCGGCCTCGCGGCTGTGCTGCTCGGCGGCCGCCGACTGCCCGACGCGGTACAGCTCGAGCGCCCAGTCCAGGTGCAGATAGGTGAGGTTCAGCAGCCACATGCACGCGGCGCCGCCCTCCGCGTCGGAGGCGGCGCTGAGTGCGTGCGCCGCCTCGTAGTGCGGCCCGGCGAGCTCGTACAGGCGCAGGTGGTGGTAGCCGAGCGCGACCCCGGTGTGCGCGTGGCCGGCCACCCACGGGTCGAGCCCCGGGGAGCGCGCGTCGATCTCGGCGTCCACCAGGTCGCGGAGCACCGCCTCCATGTCTGGCCCCGCGACGTCGAGCTCACCGAGCCGGAGCAGCTCGTCGGCCCGCAGGGACAGGGCGCAGGACCGCCAGCCGGGCGCACCCTCGCGGTCTGCGGCCGCCACCATGAGGTCGGTGGCGGCGATGCAGGCGCGGTTGTCGCCGATGACGGCCAGCGCGACGGCCCGGGCGAAGTGGATCGACGGTGCCCCGTCGACCAGGTCGCCGCTCGGCTCGCGCAGCAACCGCTCGGCCTGCGCGAGCACCTCGCGCTCCTCGCCGGACTGGGCGCGCTCGATCAGCCGTGCGGCCAGCTCGCTCACGTCGTCCACGGTGGGCTCCTCCGGACCCCGAGGGGGGCCAGCTGCCACGGTAGTGACTTCGGTCCGGGTCGAAGGCCGCACACGCCGGGTGCGCCCCGGACGGCGCAACGCCGGGTGACCAGCACGCCGTGTCCGCATGCTGAACGGCGGTATCGCTGGGTGGACACGCCGACCTACCATCGACAGATGCTTCCCGTGCAGCCCCACCTCGTGAGTCGACGCCACGTCGACCTCGGGCGCACGCGCAGCATGATCTGTCGCGGTCGCTGAGCCGCCCTGACGACGGTGACGTCGTCCCACCGCGTCGCCCGTGTCGCGCCCTCGCGCCCGCCGGACGACGCGCTCTCAGCCCCGACGAGGACGCATGACCACCACCCACACCGCCCCCGCGGACCGTCGTCCCACTTCAGCCCACCAGGGCCAGTGGGCCCACGGCGACCGCACCCCGCTGAACGCCAACGAGCGGTTCAAGGCCGAGGATGACGCGCTCAACGTCCGGGCCCGGATCGAGCAGGTCTACTCGCGCGACGGCTTCGACTCGATCAGCGACGACGACCTGCACGGGCGGTTCCGCTGGTGGGGCCTGTATACCCAGCGCCGTCCGGGTATCGATGGCGGCCGCACCGCCTCGCTCGAGCCGCACGAGCTCGAGGACCGCTACTTCATGCTGCGAGTCCGCGTCGACGGGGGCGCGCTGAGCACCGAGCAGCTGCGGGTGATCGGTGAGCTGTCGACCGAGTTCGGCCGCGACACCGCCGACCTCACGGACCGCCAGAACGTCCAGCTGCACTGGGTGCAGGTCGAGGACGTCCCCGAGATCTGGCGGCGGCTGGAGGCCGTGGGGCTGCAGACCACCGAGGCGTGCGGTGACTGCCCGCGCGTCGTCCTCGGCAGCCCGGTCGCCGGGATCGCCGCCGACGAGATCCTCGACCCCACACCGGCGATCGACGAGATCACCCGTCGGTACGTCGGTGACCCGGCGTTCAGCAACCTGCCGCGCAAGTACAAGACCGCCATCACCGGCATGCCCAGCAACGACGTCGTGCACGAGATCAACGACGTCGCGTTCACCGCGGTGGTGCATCCCCAGCACGGCCCGGGGTTCGACCTGTGGGTGGGCGGCGGCCTGTCGACCAACCCGCGCCTCGCGGTGCGGCTCGGCGCCTGGGTCCCGCTCGACGAGGTGCCCGACGTGTGGGCGGCGGTCACGTCGGTGTTCCGCGACCACGGGTACCGCAAGATGCGGCACAAGGCGCGGCTGAAGTTCCTGCTGGCTGACTGGGGCCCCGAACGGTTCCGGCAGGTGCTGGAGGACGACTACCTCGGTCGGCCGCTGCTGGACGGCCCGGCGCCGGCCCCGACGGCGGACGTCGGCGACCACGTCGGCATCCACCCCCAGCGCGACGGCAGGTTCTGGGTCGGTGCCGCACCGGTCGTGGGGCGCGTGTCGGGCTCGGTGCTCACCGGCCTCGCCGACCTCGCCGAGCGGCACGGCTCACGGCGCGTACGACTCACCCCGCACCAGAAGGTGCTCGTGCTGGACGTCGCCGACGACCAGGTCGCCGGGTTGGCCGACGGCTTGCGCGAGCTCGGGCTCGAGCCCACGCCGAGCCCGTTCCGGCGCAGCACCATGGCCTGCACCGGGATCGAGTTCTGCAAGCTCGCCATCGTGGAGACGAAGGCGCTCGCGGCGACAGCCATCGGCGAGCTGGAGCGCCGGCTCGCCGATGTGGTGGGCGAGCTCGACACCCCGATCTCGTTGAACGTCAACGGTTGCCCGAACTCCTGCGCACGCATCCAGGTCGGCGACATCGGGCTCAAGGGCCAGATCGTGACGGACGACGCGGGTCAGCAGGTGGCTGGCTTCCAGGTGCACCTGGGCGGTGCGCTCGGCCTCGACCCGGGCTTCGGCCGCAAGGTCCGCGGGCTGAAGGTGACGGCCGACGAGCTGCCGGACTACGTCGAGCGCGTCGTGCGGCGCTTCGTCGACGGCCGCGAGCCGGGGGAGCGCTTCGCTGTGTGGGCCGTGCGCGCCGACGAGGAGCTGCTGGCATGACGACGTTGCGCGACCGGATCGACGGGGCGGCTCGTGAGCTCGACGAGGCACCGGCGCTCGAGATCGTCCGCTGGGCGGTCGAGGTGACCGGTGGCGACCTGGCGGTGGCCGGCAGCATGCAGGACGCCGTGCTCCCGCACCTGGTCGGGCAGCTGCTGCCCGGCGTCGACGTGCTGTTCCTCGACACCGGCTACCACTTCGCCGAGACGTTGGGCACCCGCACCGCGGTGGCGCGGTCGCTGCCGGTGACGGTCGTCGACGTCCGGCCGCGACAGAGCGTTGCGGAGCAGGACGCCGAGTACGGCGTCCTGCTGCACGACCGCGATCCGGGGCTGTGCTGCTTCCTGCGCAAGGTCGACCCGCTCGCCACAGCGCTGGAGCGTTACGCCGGCTGGGTCACCGGCGTACGCCGTGAGGAGGCGCCGACCCGGGCCGGGACGCCGGTGCTCGCCTGGGACGAGACGCACCAGATGCTCAAGGTGAACCCGCTGGCCCGCTGGAGCGCCGCCGACGTCGAGCAGTACCAGGTGCAACACGGTCTGGAACGAAACCCGTTGGTAGCACAGGGCTTTCCCAGTATCGGCTGCGAGCCCTGCACCCGCCGGGTGGCGCCGGGCGACGACCCGCGGTCGGGCCGCTGGGCAGGCCAGGACAAGATCGAGTGCGGGATCCACCGATGAGTGCCGCGACCTCCGCCCCCGCACCCGCTGTGGAGCAGCCGGCTGCCGGGCTCGACGGCGCGTACCGCCTGGACGACCTCGACGCGCTAGAGAGCGAGGGCATCCACATCATCCGTGAGGTGGTGGCCGAGCTGGAGCGGCCGGTGCTGCTGTTCAGCGGTGGCAAGGACTCCGTCGTGATGCTGCACCTCGCCGCGAAGGCGTTCTGGCCGGGCCCGATCCCGTTCCCGCTGCTGCACATCGACACCGGGCACAACTTCGCCGAGGTGCTGGCCTACCGCGACGCGACAGTCGAGCGGCTCGGGGCCCGCCTGCACGTGGCGCGAGTGCAGGACTACCTGGACGACGGACGGTTGCGCGAGCGGGCGGACGGCACGCGCAACCCGCTGCAGACCCAGCCGCTGCTCGACGCGATCGCCGAGCACCGCTTCGACGCCGTGTTCGGTGGCGGCCGCAGGGACGAGGAGAAGGCTCGGGCCAAGGAGCGGATCATCAGCCTGCGCGACGAGTTCGGCCAGTGGGATCCGCGCAACCAGCGCCCTGAGCTGTGGAACCTCTACAACGGTCGGCACCGGCCCGGCGAACACGTGCGCGCGTTCCCGCTGAGCAACTGGACCGAGCTCGACGTCTGGCGCTACATCGAGCGCGAGGGGATCGAGCTGCCGTCGCTGTACTACGCGCACGAGCGTGACGTGTTCGAGCGCGACGGCATGCTGCTCGCGGTGGGGGAGTATGCGACGCCGCGTGGTACCGAGCAGGTGTCGACCCGGCGCGTCCGGTACCGCACGGTCGGCGACATGTCCTGCACCGGTGCCGTGGCGAGCGACGCGGCGACGGTGCGGGACGTCGTCCTCGAGGTGGCCGCGACGCGGGTCACCGAGCGCGGCGCCACCCGGGCCGACGACCGGCTGAGCGAGGCCGCCATGGAGGACCGCAAGAAGGAGGGGTACTTCTGATGAGCACCCTGCTGCGCCTGGCCACCGCGGGATCGGTCGACGACGGGAAGTCGACGTTGGTGGGGCGGCTGCTGCACGACACGAAGTCGGTGCTGGCCGACCAGCTGGCCGCGGCGGCGCGGGTCAGCCGCGACCGCGGGCTCGAGCACGTCGACCTCGCGCTGTTCACCGACGGCCTGCGCGCGGAGCGGGAGCAGGGCATCACGATCGATGTGGCGTACCGCTACTTCGCGACGCCGCGCCGCTCATTCGTCCTCGCCGACTGCCCGGGCCACGTGCAGTACACCCGCAACACCGTCACCGGGGCGAGCACGGCCGACGTGGTGCTGGTCCTCGTCGACGTGCGCAACGGCCTGCTCGAGCAGACCCGGCGGCACCTCGCCGTAGCGGCACTGCTGCGCGTGCCGCACGTGATCGTCGTCGCGAACAAGATCGACCTGGTGTCGTTCGACGCCGCCGCGGTGGAGGTCCTGACCCGACAGGTCGGGGAGGTGGCCCGCGAGCTGGGGCTGCCGGACGTCCGGGTGGTTCCGGTCAGCGCGTTGGACGGCGACAACGTCGTCGACCGGTCGCCGCGTACGCCCTGGTACGACGGGCCGAGCCTGCTGCAGCTGCTCGAGCAGCTGCCGCCGGCCGATGACCCGCGCCATGAGCCGTTCCGGTTCCCGGTACAGCTGACCCTGCGGCCGCAGGGGGCGGCCCGCGAGCGCCGCCACGTCGACTACCGCGGCTACGCAGGACAGATCGCCTCCGGGGTGGTGCGGGTGGGTGACCCGGTCGTCGTCCTGCCGTCAGGTGCGCGGACGACGGTGGCCGGCATCGACGGGCCGGCAGGCGAACTGGACGTCGCGTTCGCCCCGATGTCGGTCGCCGTCCGCCTGTCGGACGATCTCGACGTCGCTCGCGGCGACCTCCTGGTCGCTGAAGATGCTGCGCCGCAAGCGGTCCAGGAGGTCTCCGCCACGGTCTGCTGGCTCGGCGACCACGAGCTGCGGCCCGGCGCCCGGGTGCTGCTGAAGCACACCACGCGCACGGTCCAGGGAATCGTGCGCGACGTGGTGGGTCGCCTCGACCTCGACGACCTCACCACCAAGCCGGCTGAGTCGCTGCGCCTCAACGACATCGGTGTGGTTCAGGTGCGCACGGCCGGCCCCGTCGCCGTCGAGTCCTACCGGACGCACCGCCGAACGGGTGCATTTCTGCTGATGGACCCCCACGAAGGCACCACGCTGGCGGCTGGGATGGTGCACTGAGGTCGCAAGGGGCATGCGACGCATTCGCCGATTGCTCACCAATGCCCCCTTGTGCGTGCCACGATGGCGGTGCGCGCCGGGGCGCGGACGGAGGTGGCGATGGTCGACGGGGGGCACGACGACGCGCGCCACCGGATGCGGCCCGATGCCGGTCCTGAGGCGACGCAGCAACGCTGGCTCAAGGTGCTTGTCGAGGCGCAGCATCACATCGCCCGAGCCGGTCCGGGGCCGGACGACTTCGCGGTCGCCCTGGCTGACGAGGTGCATCGCGTCCTCGGCGGGGTGGCCATCGTTCCGTTGCTCGACGCGGGGCACCTGCGCATCGCAGCCGTCGCGGGGGACGCGGCTGGTCGTTTCGCCGTAGGCGCGCGGTACCCGGTGCGTGAGTCGCTGAGCGAGCAGGCGCTGCACGCCGGGGAGACGTTGCTTTGCCACGACGCGACGAGCGACCCCCGAGTCCCGGCCGAGATGTACGAGACGTACCGGATGCGCTCTGTCGTCGTCGCGCCGGTGCGGCACGGCGGCTTGTCGCTCGGGGTGGTCGTGCTGGCCGACCCCGAGCCGCATGCCTTCACCCAGGACGACTGCGACGCGATGTCGCTGCTCGCGTACTCGGCCGCAGCGGCCATGGTGGCCTCGACGATCCGCACCGACCTCGCCGGCGAGCGGTTGCGGCTGTCGGCCGCGTCCAGCCTGAGCGGCACCGGCCTGTGGCGGTGGGATGCGGTGGCGGACGAGCTGCAGTGGTCGCCGGAGATGTACGAGATCACCGGCCTCGACCCGGAGGCGGTCGTGCCCACCCTCGACCTCTGGGAGGCGCTGCTGCACCCGGAAGACCGTCGGCGCTGCGAGCTGGCGAGCCACGTCGGCGACAGCTCGGAGGGCCGCACCGAGACCTTGCGGCTGCGGCACGTCGACGGCAGCTGGCGCGAGCTGGTCGCCTGGTCGCGCACCATCCACGACCGGGACGCCGTCGTGAGCGTGTTCGGGGCCACCATCGACGTGACCAGCCAGCGGGTGGCCGAGCGAGAGGTCGCCCGGATGGCGGCGCGGGACGGCCTCACCGGCCTGGCCAACCGCACCGTCCTGGACGACCTCACCCGGCGCAGCATCGCGACCCTGCCCGCTCCTGAGCCGGGTGCCACCACGTCGTCCGACGGGGACCGCGCGGCCGACCTGTCCGACGACCTCGGCCCGCTCACCGCGCTGCTGCTGCTGGACCTCGACCGCTTCAAGCTCGTCAACGACACGCTCGGGCACACCGTCGGCGACGCGCTGCTGGTCGCGGTCGCCGACCGGCTGACCAGCGCGCTCGAGCTGCACGACGTCAGTGACTGCTCACCGACGGTGGCCCGGCTGGGCGGTGACGAGTTCGTCGTGCTGCTGCCGTGGGTGGCCGGTGTGGACGCCGCGTGCGACGTCGCGCGGTGGCTGCTCGACGAGGTGCGACAGCCGATCCACGTGGAGGGAGCCGACCTCGTCTGCACCGGGAGCATCGGCGTCTCGGTGGCCTCGCACTCCGCGCGGTCGGGTGGCGAGCTGTTCCGCGAGGCGGATCTGGCGATGTACCAGGCCAAAGCGGCGGGCCGCGACCGCGTGGCCATCTACGACAGCAAGCTGCGCGCCGAGGCCGAGACCCGGGTGCGCTCCGAGCGCCGGCTGCGCTCGGCCATGGAGCGCGGGCGGTTGCTGGCCGTCTACCAGCCGATCGTGTCGCTCGCGGACGAGCGGATCGTCGGCGTCGAGGCCCTCGTGCGGCTGGTCGACGACGACGGTTCCTTGGTGCTCCCCGAGGTGTTCATCGAGGTGGCCGAAGACACCGGCCTGATCGTCGAGGTCGACCGATGGATGCTGGAGGCCGGCGTCGCCAAGCTGAAGTACTGGGCGGAGGCCGGCCACGGCGAGCTCGGCATGCAGGTGAACGTCTCGGCCCGCACCCTGAGCCAGCCCGGCTTCGACAACGAGGTCGTGCAGATGCTGGCGCGGCATGGCGTCGACCCGACGTCGTTGCGGCTCGAGCTCACCGAGACGAGTCTGCTGCCGGGCGGCTCGCAGGCGCAGGACACCATGCGCCGGCTGGCCAGCATGGGGGTCAAGACCGGCATCGACGACTTCGGTACCGGGTACTCGGCGTTGGCCTACCTGCAGGACCTGCCTGTGGGGTTCATCAAGGTCGACCGCTCGTTCGTCAGCCGGCTCGACGGTAGCCAGCGGCCCAGTGCCGTCGTCCGGGCGGTGGTCGAGCTCGCGCACGCGCACGGCTACGAGGTCACGGCCGAGGGCGTCGAGAGCGAGCAGCAGGCCGCGTTGCTGCGTGCGATGGGCTGCGACCACGCGCAGGGCTACCTGTTCGGCCGGCCCTCCGTCGAGCACCTGCCCCCGCGCACCTGGGTCGAGACCCGCCGCGGGGCCGCGCACCGCTGAGCCGGGCGTCCGGCGACACACGCGCGCCCCGCCTCCCGGATCGGGAGACGGGGCGTGAGTACGTGCTGGTCAGCTGGCCTGGAAGCGGCGCGGACCCCGGGGGGCACCGGCGTCGCGACGCGGGCCGCCCTCGCGACGCGGACCGCCCTGGCCGCGGGGAGCCCCCTCGCGACGCGGGCCGCCCTCGCGACGAGGAGCGTAACCGCCGGTCCGGCGCGGCCGGGCCGGACGCTTCGGCGGGAACAGGTCGCGCTCGTCGACCTGCTGGCCGCTCGGCTGCACGCCGCGGGTCACGGCGATGACGGCGTCGTCGTACGGACGCACCATCTCCGGGGTGGTCACGACGCCGGCCAGGGTGGTGAGCCGGTCGACCATCTTGCGCTGGTGGGGCAGCGCCAGGGTGATGACGGTGCCGGTGCCACCGGCCCGCGCGGTACGTCCGGCGCGGTGCAGGTAGTCCTTGTGGTCGGCCGGCGGGTCGACCTGGACGACGAGGCTGACGTCGTCCACGTGGATGCCTCGGGCGGCGACGTCGGTGGCGACGAGCACCGGCACGTGGCCGTCCTTGAACGCGCTCAGCGTGCGGTTGCGGGCACCCTGGGCGAGGCCGCCGTGCAGCGCGGCCGCGCGCACGCCCTGCTCGCGCAGCTGGCTGGCGACGCGGTCGGCGCCGAGCTTGGTACGCACGAAGACGACGGTGCGTCCCTCACGTGCGGCCAGAGCCGCGGTCATGGGTGCCTTGTGGGCCGGCTTCACCAGCCACACGTGGTGGTCCATGGTCGTGACGGACGCGGTGGCGTCGTTGGTGGAGTGGGTCACCGGGTCGGTGAGGTAGCCGCGCACCAGGGTGTCGACGTCGCCGTCCAACGTCGCCGAGAACAGCAGTCGCTGGCCGGTGCGGGGCGTGTGGTCGAGCAGCTCGGTCACCGCGGGCAGGAAGCCCATGTCGCACATGTGATCTGCCTCGTCGAGCACCGCCAGCTCGACCTCGGACAGGTCGCAGGCGCCGCGGTCGACGAGGTCGGTCAGCCGTCCCGGGGTGGCGACGAGGACCTCGACGCCACGATCGAGCGCGGTGATCTGCTTGTGGTAGGGCAGGCCACCGGCGACCAGCTTGATCCGCACGCCCACGACGTGTGCGAGCGGCTCGAGCGCGTCGTGCACCTGCATCGCGAGCTCGCGGGTCGGCACCAGGATCACGGCGCGCGGCTTGCGTGACTGGGCGCGGGTACCGCTCAGCCGGGTGAGCATCGGCAGGCCGAAGGCGAGGGTCTTGCCCGAGCCGGTCTGGCCGCGGCCGAGGACGTCGCGCCCGGCCAGGGCGTCGGGGATCGTGGCGGTCTGGATGTCGAACGGGTCGGTGATCCCGTCGCGGGCGAGACGCTCGACCAGCAGGTCGGGCAGGCCCAGGGCAGCGAAGCCGTTGTCAGGGTCGACGGTGACCGGCCGCTGGCGCTCGCGGCCCTGGCCGGAACCCTGCTCGGGGCGCTGGCGGATGGTGCGGTCGTCCGGGGTGGTGGAACGGGGGTGGTGCGAAGACACAGGAAGAACTCGTTTCGTGACATCGCGCGGCAACTCACCACCTACCGCTCAGCCATGAGCTGGCGGGGGGCGTCGACACGCCGGGCGCTCCAGGTGCACCCTCGGCACCGGGCATCAGCGGATGCTGGCCGGTGGGTGTCGGAGCGCCGAGTGACGTGCCTGGGGGCCGTCGTCCGCCCTGAGCACTGCCCAGGTCGTCCGGCGGCGCGCGCCGACGTCGTCCATCCTACCGGCTCTGCGCGGTCGTCCCGACCACCGGTGCCGAGACCCGCATCACGTCGGCGTCTGCGCTGCGGTGGCCGGGTATGTCGCGAAGGCGTAGAACTGTTCCGACCTTGACCATGATCGAGAGGACGGCCCATGTCGGACGTGCCAGCAGACGGCGACGCGGACCCGAGGCTGAGCGAGCACCACGGCAAGGTGGTGATGCTGTCGGTCGCCGCAGCGGTGGGCGGCTTCCTGTTCGGCTTCGACAGCTCGGTGATCAACGGAGCGGTCGATGCCGTCGAGGGCCAGTTCGCGCTGTCCGCGTTCGTCACCGGGTTCGTCGTCGCCATCGCGCTGCTGGGCTGTGCAGCCGGTGCCTGGTACGCCGGGCGGTGGGCCGATCGCTGGGGCCGCACCCGGGTGATGCTGATCGGCGCCGTGCTGTTCTTCGTGAGCTCGATCGGCGCGGGGCTGGCCTTCTCGGTGTGGGACCTCGCCGTGTGGCGTCTGGTCGGCGGGCTCGGGATCGGCATCGCGTCGGTGATCGCACCGGCGTACATCGCCGAGATCGCTCCGGCGTCCATGCGTGGCCGGCTCGGGTCGCTGCAGCAGATGGCCATCACGATCGGCATCTTCGTGGCGTTGCTCTCCGATGCCTTCTGGGCCAACACCGCCGGTGGGGCCAACGAGCAGATCCTCGGCCTCCCGGCCTGGCGGTGGATGTTCCTCGTCGGCGTGGTCCCGTCGGTCGTCTACGGCGTGCTGGCGATGCAGATCCCGGAGTCGCCGCGCTACCTGGTGGCACAGGGCGAGCTGAAGCGGGCGGCGGACGTGCTGCGCCGCTTCGTGGGAATGCGTGCGCCGGAGCGCAAGATCGAGGACATCCAGAAGACGCTCGACCGCGAGCACAAGCCGTCGATGGCCGATCTGCGCGGCGACACCTTCGGCCTGCTGCCGATCGTGTGGGTCGGCATCGCCCTGTCGGCGTTCCAGCAGCTGGTGGGGATCAACGTGATCTTCTACTACTCCACGACCCTGTGGCAGGCCGTGGGCTTCAGCGAGTCGGACTCGTTCGTCATCTCCGCCATCACGTCCGTCACGAACATGGCCGTGACGGTGGTGGCCATCCTGCTGGTTGACAAGATCGGCCGCCGGGTCCTGCTGCTCGCGGGATCGGCCGGCATGGTCGTTGCTCTGGGGGCGATGACGCTCGCGTTCACCCAGGCCGCCATCGAGGTTGCGGCGGACGGGACCAAGACGCCGACGCTCGGCAGCCCGTGGAGCGGCGTCGCCCTGGTGGGCGCCAACCTGTTCGTCGTCTCGTTCGGCGCCACCTGGGGGCCGGTGGTCTGGGTGCTCCTGGGCGAGATGTTCCCGAACCGGATCCGGGGCGCGGCGCTGTCGGTCTCGGCTGCCGCGCAATGGATCACGAACTTCGTCATCACCACCACCTTCCCCCCGCTGTCGGCCGTCTCGCTGGTGCTGGCCTACGGGCTCTACACCGGTTTCGCCCTGTTGTCGTTCTTCTTCGTGCTCTGGAAGGTCGACGAGACCAAGGGTCGCGAGCTCGAGGACATGACCGGCGAGGTGCGCAGCCGGCGAGGCGCGGCGACCGCTGCGGTCGGCGCCTGACGGCAGGACCGGGCAAAGAATTCGTCAAGTGCCAGCGGTGGGGCTGGTCAGCCGGGCATGATCGCTGCTTGACGCACCTCGTTGCCGTCGAGCAGGGCAGGACGAGACATGCACTTCAACGTTCCACCCGGGTGGCCTTCGCCGCCGGCGGGTTGGACGCCGCCTCCGGGCTGGCAGCCCGACCCCGCGTGGCCACCCGTGCCGCCAGGGTGGTCGATCTGGGTCGACGACGCGCCGCGGCACGATCCGCCGGTGGAGGGGACGGCGGGTCTGGCAGCGCAACCGCTCTCGGGCGGCGTGAGTCCCGGACTGCTGCTGGGGGTCGCGGCGCTCCTTTCGGTCGGGATCGTCGCCTTGGACGCCGGGCCGGGTGCGGTGCTGGCGGCGAGCGGTGCGCTGGCCGCCGTGCTCGGCGCCACTGCTGTGGCGAGGCGCCGGGTGAGGTGGGCTCGGATCCGCTCCCGCCGCACCGGAGCCGGTGTCCTGGCCCTGGGCGCGGTCATGATGGCGGTCGGGCTGGTCGTGACGTCGGCCGCGGCGTCGCCAGGGTCCGCGAGGGGCGCGAACTCCGGCGCGATGCCGGCCGAGGCGGTGCAGGGGGCCGCCTCGGCGGCTGCGGGCCACGTCCCCAACCGTGCCGGGAGCGGCTGACCTGGATCAGGCGGCGACGAAGCTGTAGCCCACGTGCCGGACGGTCTCGATGAGGTGCCGGGGGATCTTCGAGCGCAGCCGCGACACGTAGACGTCGACGACGTTGGTGTCGGCTTCGAAGTCATAGCGCCACACCGCGCGCAGCAGGTCGTCGCGGGCGCAGACCTGGCCGGCCCGCGACATGAGGTACTTGACGAGCAGGAACTCCCGCGGCGACAGGTTGACCGTGCGGTCCGGCAGCGTCAGGTCGTGGCGCACCAGGTCGAGCATCGCGTCGCCGGCGGCAAGGCGGGAGTCCGGCGTCCTCGACGAGGCTACGCGCAGGTGCACGCGCACCCGGGCCAGCAGCTCGGGCAGGTCGAAGGGCTTGGCGATGAAGTCGGACGCGCCGCCGTCAAGGCAGCGCACCCGCGTCGCGCAGTCATCCATCGCCGAGACCACGATGATGCGCAGCTGAGGGTGCTGCTCGCGCAGCTCGCGCAGGACGTCGAGGCCGGCGAGGTCGGGCAGGGCGAGGTCGAGCAGCAGCAGGTCGAACCGCCTGGCCGCCGCCCGCTCGAGCGCACCGCAGCCGCTGTCCACCAGCTCGACGTCGAAGCCGCCGTCCCTCAGCGTGCGCCCCATGAAGGCTCGCGCCGACTCGTCACCGTCCACGATGCACAGCTTGCTCATGTCCACTCCGAACCTGTGATTGCGCTGAAGTTTCCTGTGAGAACGATGAGAAGAACTCAGTGCTTCAGGTTGTACGCCTGACGGCCGCGCCGGACGGGTCAGACACCCGGCTTGTCACGTGCCGGTCACGTGTCGGTCATGCGCGGCGGTCGGGAGTGGACGGTTTCGTCCCGGACAACCCACCGTGGAGGGGACGAATCCTGGCGGCCGATCTGGTCAGGTTCTCCCGTCATCACCGCCGTTCCTGACGCCGTGAGCCCCGTCAGATGTCGGTCTCACCAGGCGTCCTGACGGCTTCCTGTCACTGCGTTCATCTGGCTCAAGTCCGCCCCGAAGGCCCCCTACGTTCCGGCTGTCGACCTTTCGCCGCAGCTCGTTGCGACCACGAGGGGTCCGACGTCGGAGACCTCCGGGTAGACCAGAAGGTGAGCTCGAGATGCGCGGACCATGGGCCCTCACAGCGGCATCGACCACGTCCCCGAGGTCGTGGGGTGCGCCGACGTTCGGCCTGGAGCCGGGTCAGGGCAGCGGCCGCGGCGGTGTCCATGGCGCTCGGCATGCTCATCGCGCTGCCCGCGCTGCCGGCGCAGGCGGCCACCACGAGCGAGCTGACGCTGCAGGTGGTGAGCGCTCGCACCGAGCCTCGGGCCTTGGACGGGGCCGGCGTCACCAAGGGCGACGCCGTCGACACCTTCAGGTACATCATCAACGTCGACAACACCGGCACGACCGAGCAGCGCAGCCCCGCCCCGGGAACGGGCTGCTCGGCGGATGACCCGGGCTACCCGGCGTCCTGCACGTGGCCGTCGATCAGTGAGGTCCCGCACGCCAGCCCGATCTACACCCAGGGCGACCAGGGCGACCTGACCGGCGGCCAGAGCCTCGACCTTCCTGACGGCCGGTACCTCATCTCAGTGCTCGCCGACGGCTTCAAGATCGACGGCGCGCACTTCACGATGCCGCTGGAGGCCCCAGGACTCGTGACGGTCGCGGTGCAGCCGAACCCGCTGCCGGACTCGACTCTGCGCGCCCAGGTCTTCGCTGACATCGCTCCTACGAACGGCGCGATCGACCAGGGGGACGAGGGTCTGGCCGGCTTCGTGGGTCACATCAACGACACGCTCGGCGAGGTGACGACCGACGTCTACGGCAACCCGCTGTGCACGAAGTACGTCGGCGAGGACCCGGTCACGCACGTCATCCCCGACGGCAGCCTCGACGGCGACAGGGTGCCGGTCATCGAGACGATCGGCGGCGAGTGCATCAGCGACTCCACCGGCATGCTCACCATCCCGCACCTCGGGAGCAACCGGTACGCCATGTCCGCCATCCCGCCGGATGGGCAGACGTGGATCCAGACGACCACCCTCGAGGGCAACCACGACTTCGACGCCTGGCTGATGGAGGGCGCCACCGGCTACGACACCGAGTTCGCGATTGCCGGTGAGCCGGTGCCCCAGCCCATCTTCGGCTTCGCCCCGCCGACGAACACGCTGACCGGTGGCACCGGCCACATCAAGGGCGTCGTCATGGCGGTGAAGCAGTACACGCCGCCCCGCGGCGGTGACGTGAACTTCTGGATGGGCATGACCGGCAGCAAGGCGGACAAGCCGATCGTCAAGCCGTGGCTGTCGCTCGCCGACCTGCAGGCGGGCGACGAGGCGGTCTACGTCGGCCAGGGGAACGCGGACGGCAGCTTCGACATCGGCGGCGTCCCGGACGGCAACTACATGCTCAGCTGGTGGGACGAGCCGCAGAACTACTTCTTGAACCTGGTCAACGTGACGGTCAGCAACGGCGAGGTCGTCGAGATGGGCAACCTGCCGATCAACGGCTGGTGGACCGAGTACGAGGGCTACATCTTCAACGACACCGACCGCGACGGCGTCAAGGACCCCGGCGAGGTCGGCATCCCGAACTTCCCGATCACCATGCGCAAGAAGGAGAACTCGCTGATCGACCGTGGCCAGAACGCGGCCACGACGGACGCCAACGGCTACTACCACTTCGAGTCCACCTACCCGCTGGGTGAGTGGACCGTCATGGAGGCTTACAGCGACTCGTTCTACACGACGGGCATCACGTACCAGGCTGACAACCAGCCGGATCCGACCACGGTCAAGGGTGCGGGCGTCGACGTCAGCGTCCTGAACATCATCGGACTGGGTGGCCGGCTCGACTGGGGCGTGCACGCCTACGACCCGGCAGGCCGCAACGGCATCGACCCGCGCAACGGCGGCATCGTCGGCTCGATCAGCTACGACACCACCCGCAACGAGCTCGACCCCCAGTACGCGGCCGCCGAGGACTGGCAGCCCGGCGTGTCCGGGATCCCGGTGGAGCTGTGGGCAACCGTGCCCTGCGGCACGACGACCGCTCCGTGTGACGCCTTCGAGCAGTACGAGCTCGCGGCCGACGGCTCCTACGCCCACGGCAAGCTGCTCAACACCTCGGTCTCAGAGGAGTGGAGTCGGCCCACGGGGTGCGTCGCGCGTGACGTCGATGGGAACGCGCTCGTGCACGGCGTGGACGAGAACGTCCTCGTGCCCACCCAGGGCGACGACGGGGAGTGCCTGTCGAGCTTCCTGCAGAGCGTGCAGTTCGGCCCGTATCCCACCGACGTCGGCACTGCGGACGCCAACTTCGGCGCGGCCGTCGACGGCAACTACGGCTTCGGTGACGGGTGCTTCAACGGCACGCTTGACGCCACCGACCCGTCCGACCCGGCCTGCGTCGGCGGCACCTTCACGGCGCTCGGGTCCGGCGACTACCTCGTCAAGATCGTCATCCCGGACGACGCGCTGGGCCGCCCGATGTACCAGGTGACCGGCGAGGAGGACATCAACATCGGCCACGGCGACCAGATCGTGCCGCAGGTGCCCCCGCCGGCCTGCGCCGGTGCGCTGCACACGGTCGACGTGGCCGGTGCCGGTGATGACGGGTACGCCGCCGTCGTGGGTGACGGAGGGGTCACCAACGACCTGCCGGTCGGCGTCACCGTGCCTGCGTCGGTCCCGGTCGAGAACGCCACGTTCCTCGACATCGGCGGATCGCCGTACGAGGGCGGCCAGGAGCCGCGCTGCGACACCAAGCTGGTGCGCGTCAACCACGGCAAGTCCGTGGTGCCGATGTTCAACGTCTTCACTGACGTGCCGATCCCGTCGCGGATGCGCGGGCTCATCGTCGACGACATCAACTTCTCCACCGACCCCAGGTCGACGCTCTACGGCGAGAAGGCCGGCGTGCCGTTCGCCCCGGTCGGCATCTACGACTTCACCAACCGGATGGTGTACACCCTCGAATCCGACTTCAACGGCGCGTACGACGTGCTGATGCCGTCCACCGACCACATCAGCTGTCCGACGCCGTCCGGGATCTGCACGAACATGTACCGCTTCGTGGGCAACGACCCCGGTATCCCGGGGCGGCTGAACCCGAACTTCAACCCGAGGTATCGCACCATCGCGGCTGAGTTCGAGGCCATCCCCGGCGTGATCATCCCGACCGACCTCGCGCCGACCCAGGTGGGTGTCAGCGTGGCCACGCCGACGACCGGTGTGTCGCAGTCGATCACGTGTGCGCTCGATGCAGCCACGCCACAGCTGTTCGCCGTGTCGAAGCCGTTCGTCGACGGCTCCGGGACGTTCTCCATCGAGGGGACCGGGTTCGGGGCGAGCCAGGGCGCCGGCGTGGTGCAGCTGGACGGGACGACGGCGCTGCCGACCACGAGCTGGAGCAACACCCATATCGACGTCACCGTGCCCTCGGGCACCGCTACCGGTGTGCACCAGCTGACCATCACGGCTGACAACGGGCAGCGCACCGTGAACGGCCTGACCTTCCACGTGCGCGGCTCCGGCTACAACCCGAACCTCTACGAGGTCGGCCCTGGCAAGACGTACGCCACGATCCAGTCCGCCATCGACGCCGCGTATGCGAGCAACGGCAACGACCTGGTCGTGGTCTACCCGGGAGAGCCGGATCTGGCCAACCCCTTCAACAACCCGCGAGGCGCCTACTACGAGAACCTGGTCATGGCGTCCCCGGTCAAGCTGCAGGGTGTGGGTCCGGGCGGCTTCCAGGGCAACACGTTCGTCCCTGGCTCGATCATCGACGCCGGCGCCTTCGGCGGTGACACCGACCTCGCCACGGCCTGGTGGGCCAAGGTGGACAGCCTGACCTGGGATGGCAACCAGGCAGTGAACGACGGCGAAGCCATCTACGTCCTGGCCTCCCAGAGCGCCACGACCGGCGACGGGCAGGCGCGGCAGTTCACCAGCTCGTACAAGGCGGCCATCGACGGGTTCGACATCCGCGGCGGTGTCCAGCAGGGCTTCCCGGGCAACATCAACAACCTGCCGGGCGACGCCGAGGTCACCATCGGGCCGAACGTCACCACGCAGGGCGGTGCGATCTTCGCCAACGCCTACGCCCGCCACCTGCAGATCACCAACAACGTCGTGGAGAACAACGGCGGTGGGTACGGCACCATCCGGATCGGTACGCCGGACCTTCCCGCGCCGGACACCAGCCAGCACAACGAGAACGTCCGGATCGTGAACAACCGGATCATCGCCAACGCCGGCACCAACCTGGCCGGCGGGATCGGCCTCTACGCCGGATCCGACAACTACGAGGTGGCCAGCAATGACATTTGCGGCAACTTCTCGCTGGAGTACGGCGGTGGTCTCACGGTGTACGGCCTGAGCCCCAACGGCACGATCCACCACAACAACATCTACTTCAACAACTCCAACGACGAGGGCGGCGGCATCATGATCGCCGGCGAGCTCCCGGCGACGGCCGGCGACCTCTCGCCCGGCGCCGGTCCCGTGCAGATCAACGCCAACCGGATCCAGGCGAACCTCGCGAACGACGATGGCGGCGGCATCCGCTTCCTGATGGCGGGCAACTACCCGATGACCGTCACCAACAACATGATCGTCAACAACGTGTCGACCCACGAGGGCGGCGGCATCGGCATCAACGACGCGCCGGACGTCCGCGTGGTCAACAACACGATCATGAAGAACCTGACGACAGGTACGGCGGTGACCTCCAACGGCCAGCCGATGCCCGCCGGCCTCTCGACGTCGGCGAACAGCGTCCAGCTGCAGGCGACGCTTCCAGAAGGCTCGCCGACCTTCAGCGACCCGACGCTGTTCAACAACGTGTTCTGGGACAACCGGGCCGGCACGCGCGCCGGGACGACCGTCACCGGCATCGGACTGACCGGGGACGCCACCCCGGTCGACCAGTGGGACCTGGGCGTCGGTGACGGCACGGGGGTGCTGGCGCCGACCAACTCGGTGGTCCAGCAGTCCGCCGGTACGCACCCGTACACGACGAGCCCCAGCAACAGCACGTCCGACCCGCTGGTCGCGTCGACCTACCCCGTGTCCGTGTCGTTCGCCACCTGGCGGCAGAACCCGGGCTTCGTCGACGCCACGCTGGTCACGCTCGAGGCGCCGCCCAGCCTGCTGGGTGACTACCACCTCAGCGGCTGTCCGGCGTCCCCAGCCTGTGAGCTGGGAGCGCCGAGCGCGGGCGGCGTCAACGCCCCGGTCACCGACTTCGACGACCAGGCACGTCCGTCGGGCGCCGGTTTCGACAGCGGCGCGGACGAGGTCGGGGCAGCGCCGGTCACGCCGGTGCCTGACCTGTACTTCTCGACCTTGGGTGCCACCAACCCGCCAGGCGTCAGTGGACCGAGCGACAACTCGGACATCTACCGCTGGGACGGCACGGCGTTCACCCGCGAGCTCGACCTGACTGCGGCGCCGTACAACCTGCTCAACATCGAGAACGCCGACGGCTACGCGAGGGTCGATGCCACCCACTTCTACATGTCGTTCGCGAACGTCACGATCGTCCCGGGAGTCGGGCTCGTCAACGACGAGGACATCGTGTACTGGAACGGTGCCGCGTGGACCATGTGGTTCGACGGCAGCGAGCACGGTCTGAACGCCGGGATCGACCTCGGCGCCATCAGCATCGTGGGAAACACGCTGTACTTCTCGACCAACAACAACGCGGTGCCACCAGGCGCCGGCGGTACCGGTGACAACGCCGACGTCTACCGCTGGGACGGGCCCGGCAACGTCTACACCCGGGTCGTGGACGCCACGGCCGCCCCGTACGGCCTGCCGAACACCGGTTCCGCCACCGGCGCCACGAACCCGAACGTCGACGGCCTGATCTGGGTCGACAACCAGCACTTCTACCTCTCCTTCAGCAACGCGGACACCAACGTGCCGGGCCTGGGGTTCGTGCAGGACGAGGACGTCGTCTACTTCGACAGCGGTACCTGGTCGGTGTGGTTCGACGGGACGTCCGCGGGGCTGACCTCGAACAACCTGGACATCGACGCGATCTCGTTCGCTGGCGACGCACTCCCGCCGCTCCCGCCGCCGCCGCCGGCCACAGCTGGCCTCTTCTTCTCCACGCTGGGCAGCGTGAACCCGCCCGGAGTGGGTGGCAACGCGGACCGGACAGACATCTACAACTGGCACAGCGCGACGTTCACGCGCTCGTGGGACGCCTCCGCGTCGGGGGTCACCCTCAGCACGCTGAGCAACGTTGACGGCTACGACCGGGTGGACGCCAAGCACTTCTACGTGTCGTTCAGTGTCAACACCCGGTTGAAGGGTCTCGGCACCGTTCAGGACGAGGACATCGTCTACTACAACAACGGCAAGTGGTCGCTGTACTTCGACGGGAGCGCCCACGGACTCACGGCCCCCGGTGCGGACATCGACGCGTTCAACATCGTCGGCCAGTCGCTGTACTTCTCGACCCTCGGCAACGTCAACCCGCCCGGCGTGACCGGCCGCGCCGACGACGCGGACATCTACCGCTGGAACGGCCGCTCCTACGCCCGGGTGTGGGATGCGACCGCCAACGGCTTCGCCAGCGCCGCGAACGTGGACGGTTTCGTCCGGGTGAACGCGACGCACTTCTACCTGTCGTTCAGCCCGACCACCACGAGGGTGCCGGGGCTGGGGAACGTGCAGGACGAAGACGTGGTCTACAACAACGCGGGCCGGTGGTCGGTCTACTTCGACGGCACCGCGCACGGCCTGACGTCCAACAACCTCGATCTCGACGCCTTCGACCTGGTGGTGAACCCATGAACGGACCATCAAGCTCCGCTGACCTCGGGATCGGTCCCGGGCGACCTCGGGCCGGGGTGAGCCGGCGGCAGTTCCTGCGGGCCGCCGGTGGGGCGGTCGCCGTGACCGGGACGTTCACCTGGGCGGGGAAGGTGCTGGTTCCCGAGTCCGCCGCGGCGGCTCCAGGGGCGCCTGACTTGTACCTGGCGGGCACGGACGGCTGGATGTACCTGCCGAAGTCGCCGGCCATCGGTCAGTTCCACCCGGACAACCTGGCGCCGGACCCGTTCACCACGTACATCTTCGGCTTCCGCAACGTCACGGGCATGACGACGCAGCAGAAGCTGCAGCAGAAGAACAAGGCGCAGCACTCGGCGCCGATGTTCTGGGTCAACCAGTTCGACCCGTCGGACCCGGTGGACTTCACGGTGAAGGTCACCAATCTCGGGTTGGCCCTGCGACCGGACCTGTTCGACGCACACACCCTGCACTGGCACGGGTTCCGCAACGTGATCCCGTTCTTCGACGGCGAGCCGTCCGGGTCGGTGGCGGTGCCGACCGGCAGGGACTTCACCTACGTCTACCGACCGCGCGAGCCCGGGACGTACATGTTCCACTGCCACGTCGAGGACGTCGAGCACGTGCACATGGGCATGACGGGCCTGGTGTTCGTCCGCCCGCTGCAGGACGGCAACACCGCCTTCTACCCCAGTGGCCAGTACATGTACAACGACGGCAACGGCTCGACCGGCTACGACCGCGAGTTCGCGATGTTCATGTCCGAGGTGTGGGCGGAGTCGCACTGGGCGGATGCCCACATCCAGCTGCCCGAGTGGAGCGACTACCGCGCTGACTTCTCGCTCCTGAATGGGCGGGTCTACCCGGACACCCTGGCCCCCAACGGCTCGATCGACCCGTTCAATCCGGTTCACGACGCGAACGGCGACCTGATCGCGCCGGTCGACCGACCCGAGCTGAAGTACCAGCCGCATTCCTCGCTGGTCACGTGCAACGCGGGAGAGCGGGTGGCGCTGCGGTTCGCGAATCTTGGGTTCCGCGAGCAGACGATGACCACCGCGGGGATCCGGATGCGCGTGGTCGGGCGGGACGCGACCCCGATGCTCGGGCGGGACGGCACCGACACCTCGTACGAGACGCAGACCCTGAACATCGGGCCTGGTGAGAGCTACGACGCGATCTTCACCGCCCCGCCCTTCACCGGTGGCGGCGGCAGCAGCGGCCTGGGCTACGACAGCTACCTGCTTTACAACCGCAACTACACCCGCGCGCCTGGCGGCTTCGGCGGTCAGGCCACGGAGATCCACGTGTACCCGGGCGGCGTCGCCGCGCAGCAGTACCCGAACGACTGGGGAGTCTGATCGTGATGACGACAGAGCGCGCCTCCTGGCGCAGGACGACCTCGCTGCGCCGCCTGCGCCTGCCGGCCATGCTCAGCACCGGACTCATGCTGCTGCTGGCACCGGCCGCCGCGCTGTCCAGCATCTCGACAGCCACGGCTGCCCCCGCGTCACGCGTGGGAATGGTCTGCACGACGGGCTCGGGTGGGCCGGGCAACGCGGTGTTCGACCTCACCACCCGCACCGGCTACATCGGCCTGCCGGACGGCAACACGGCGTACATGTGGGGCTACTCCAGCGGCTTCGACGAGTTCCAGCACCCGGGGCCGGTGCTGTGCGT
This sequence comes from uncultured Actinomycetota bacterium, assembly GCA_963759935.1. Classification (GTDB taxonomy): domain Bacteria; phylum Actinomycetota; class Actinomycetes; order Actinomycetales; family Angustibacteraceae; genus Angustibacter. The sequence continues at coordinate 26,078 of CAVXBF010000010.1, read as the reverse complement.
CAACCAGGGCGACGCGGTGACGGTGATCCTCCACAACACGCTGCCCGAGCCGGTCTCGATCGCCTTCCCCGGCCAGGAGCAGGTGCTGGCCGACGGCGTCCCGGCCGCACCGGAGGTCGACACCAACGGCAAGCTCACCTCACTGACCGACACCGCCGCGGCGAACGACGGCACTGTCACCTACAGCTTCGTGGCCGGCAAGCCCGGCACCTTCCTGTACGAGTCGGGAACCAACCCTGACCGGCAGGTCCGGATGGGGTTGTTCGGCGCCCTCGTGGTGCGGCCGGCGCTGGGCGCCGACCACGCGTACAACCGGGCGGACAGCAAGTTCGCGCCGTCCGAGGAGTTCATGGTCCTGCTCTCGGAGCTCGACCCCTATCTGAACCAGGCGGTCGAGGACGGCCGCCCGTTCAACATGAACAACTACCACCCGCGCTACTGGCTGATCAACGGCCGCGGCTTCCCCGACAGCATCGCCGACAACGGTGCCTCGTGGCTGCCCAGCCAGCCGTACGGCGCCCTGGCCCAGATCCACGAGTTCGGCACTCCCGGCCACAACCTGCCAGGCATGGCCCGCTACCTGAACGTCGGCACCGAGGACTACCCGTTCCACCCGCACGGCAACAACGGCTTGGTGATCGGCCGAGACGGTCGGCCGCTCGAAAGTGCCACGGGACAGGACATGTCGTTCGAGAAGTTCGCCATCAACATCGGCCCGGGTCAGACCTGGGACGTGATCTTCAAGTGGTACGACGCCGAGCACTACGACCCGGTGACCAACCCCGTGCCGGTCACGGTGCCCAGCATGGCCAACGAGGTGATCGGGGTCTTCTACAGCGGCAGCCCGTACCTGGGGAAGAAGGAGGCGCTGCCACCAGGCACGCCGACCCTGAACCAGTGCGGTGAGTACTACATCATCTCGCACAACCACGCCCTGTTCCAGATCACCTCGTGGGGCGCCAACATGACCGGGCCGATCACGTACATGCGGATCGACCCTCCGACGCCCAACAACTGCGGCTGACCGGACAGGTGAGAGCGATGACCATCAAGAAGGTTCTCCTTTCCGCCCTCGGCGGCGGGGTGCTGGGACTGCTCCTGGCGCTCTTCGGGCCGGCCGGGACCGCGCACGCGGCCACGATCCCGGTCGACCTCTACGCGGTGACCGGGTCGACGACCCTGCCGACCGGCGGCCAGTCGGTGCAGGTCTGGGGCTACAGCGCTTCCAATGCACCGGTCAGCCGGCCGGGTGGGCCGACGCTGGTCGTCCAGCAGGGCGACACGGTGCAGATCACCCTGCACAACGAGCTCGGCGTGGACACCGGGCTGCTCGTGCAGGGTCAGCGGATGGTGCCGGACCGCAGCGGTACCGCTGACGGCACCAGCCGCACCTACGAGTTCGTCGCCAACCGAGCGGGCACCTACCTGTACGAGGCGGCGCCGCTCCCCGGCGCGCAGTACCAGGTCGCGATGGGCCTCCACGGCGCCCTCGTGGTGCGCCCAGCGACGGCCGGTCGGGCGTACGACGGCGCGAGCAGTGCGTACGACGACGAGGCGGTCCTGGTGCTCAGCGAGATCGACCCGCTGCTGAACAACGCCGCCAACAAGGCTGGCTTCGACCTGCGCAAGTTCCACCCCCGCTACTTCCTGGTCAACGGCGAGGTCCACCCGGACGCCGACCCGATCCCCACCATGTCAGGCAAGAAGGTCCTGCTGCGGTACCTCAACGCCGGCCTGCAGTACCACTCCATGGCCGTCCTGGGGGCCTCCCAGCGGGTCATCGCGCTCGACGGCAGCGAGCTGGCCCATGCCAGCACCTACGTCGCGGAGACCTTCGGACCCGGCCAGACCACCGACGCCATCGTGACGGCTCCGACGACCACGACCACTCGGCGACTGCCCCTCTACGACGGCAACCTGTTGCTGCACAACACCAACACGGCGGGCTTCGGTGGGATGGTCACCACCATCGACGTCACCGGTGCCGGCAGTCCGAGTGACACGGTCGGTCCCGTCCCGAGCAACCTGGGCTACGCGGCGGGGACGTTGACCGCGAACCTGGACGGCACCACCACCGGCGGCGGGACCGTCGCTGCCGCGGTCTACTACCTGGACGTCGTCAGCGGTCCGGGCATCGCTATGGCCGCGACGGACGGCACCTTCGACGCGGTCAGCGAGAACGTCACCGCCGCGGTGGCCGTGCCGGCCGGCGAGCACACCCTGTTCGTCCGCGGCCAGGACAACCTGGGCAACTGGGGTCCGCTGGGCTCCGTCATGGTGTTGGGCGGCGACGCGACCGGGCCGGTCACCAGCGCCGCCACCGTGACGCCCAGTCCCGCCAACGGCGCCACCGCCGTCGCGGTGCACGCCACGGGTAACGACACCTCGACCGGCGGCTCCGACATCGGCGCAGCGGAGTTCTTCATCGGCACCCCGGGCGTCGACGGCTCCGGCTCGGCCATGACCTTCAGCCCGGGCACTCCGACGGCGGCACTGGATGGCTCGATCACTGTCGGCACGCTGGGCGGACTGGGCGAGGCGACGCACGTCATCTCGATCCACAGCCGGGACGTCGCCGGCAACTGGGGGCCGATGACGACCGTGGACCTCGTGGTCGACAAGACCGGGCCGACGGCTTCCGGAGTGGTCGCGGTCCCGAACCCGAACAACGGCACGCTCGCGGTCAACGCCAGCACGCCGGCCGTCCGGGTCACGGCGACCAACCTGGCGGACGGCGCCAGCAACGTGCGCGCGGCCGAGGCGTTCGTCGACACCGTGGGTGCCGACGGCACGGGTATCCCGATGGCCGCTCTGGACGGCGCCTACAACAGCGGCTCCGAAGCCGGCTACGCCGACATCCCGCTGACGACCGTCGCCCAGCTGAGCAGCGGAGGCCACACCATCTACGTCCACGCCAAGGACGCGGCTGGCAACTGGGGTGCCCCCAGCACGACGGTGCTCCTGATCGACAAGGTGCGCCCGACGGTCAGTGGCCTGACGGCAACGCCGAACCCGACAGGTGGAGCGGCTACCGTGAACCTGTCGGCCTCAGCTACCGACGCCGCGACGTCCGTCGTGCGGGCAGAGTGGTTCCGGGGTACCGACCCCGGGGCGGGGAAGGCCACGGCGATGGCCGTGACCGGCACCGGTCCCTGGTCGGTCGCGGCCGCGATCAACACCACCGGCTGGGGTGACGCCCTGCACACCATCCGGGTGCGGGTGCGCGACGCCGCAGGCAACTGGAGCGCCACGACGAGCGCGCAGGTGAACACCAGCGGTGCCCTGCACTTCTCGACCGCAGGCAACACGAACCCGCCGGGCGTCACCGGAGCCCCTGCTGACAACTCCGACATCTACGGCTGGGACGGCAGCGCGTACTCGCGGGTCTGGGACGCCACCGGTTCGGGGATCCCGGGAGGCGCCAACGTCGACGCCTACGACGAGGTGGATGCGAACCACTTCTACCTCTCGTTCAGCACGAACACGACGATCAGCGGCCTCGGGACCGTGCAGGACGAGGACGTCGTGTACTACGACAACGGCGTCTGGTCGGTGTACTTCAACGGCACTGCCCACGGCCTGACCTCGAACAACCACGACATCGACGCGATCAGCATCGTCGGTTCCACGCTGTACTTCTCCACCGTCGGGAACTCGGCACCGCCCGGAGTGGGCGGTACCGCTGACGACGCGGACATCTACCGCTGGAACGGCTCCAGCTATGCACGGGTATGGGACGCCACCGCCAACGGCTTGCCCGGGGCGGCGAACGTCGACGGCCTGGCCCGGGTCAACGGAACGCACTTCTACCTCTCGTTCGGCGACAACACGACCGTGCCGGGCTTGGGCACGGTGCAGGACGAGGACGTCGTGTTCTACAACGCGGGCAGCTGGTCGGTGTACTTCAACGGCACCAGTCACGGCTTGACCTCGAACAACCTCGACGTGGATGCCTTCGATGTTCCCTGAGGTCCACCAACCGGCCTGCCCGTCCCCGCCCCGCAGGCCGGTTGGTCTCAGCCCCTCGAACTGTTCAGTGAAGGAGCTGTCGTGAGCATCGACACCCGACCTCGGTTCACCGAGGTGCCTGAAGGCCCGGACCTCGTCCCCGCCAGGTCGCGGCGCCGGCGGCGGTGGACGGCAGTGGTGGCCATCGCGGCGTTGCTGGTGGCCGGGCTGGTCGCGAACTCCTGGTGGTCGCGCTACAGCGGCGACGTCCGGCACGGCACGACGGTGGTGGACGCGCGGGGGATGGCTGCAGCGCACGGGATCAACGTCACCCTGGTGGGGGTCACCGCCGCCGGTGGACTGCTCGACTTCCGCTACCAGGTGGTCGACCCGGACAAGGCCAACCAGCTGCTGCACGACCCGGCACTCGCTCCAACGCTCGTCGTGGAGGAGACGGGCGAGACCCTCGTGATGTCCGCAACGCATCGGCACGGCAAGGCGGACCTCAAGCTCGGCGGCAGCTACTTCTTCCTGCTGGCCAACGCGCACAACGCTGTGAAGCGCGGCACCAAGGTCACACTGGTGATCGGTGACGTCCGGATCGAGCACCTGGTCGCGGACGCATGAGCCGACGACCGTCCCGCTGGAGCCCGTGCGCACGAATGCTGCGCGCGGTAGCGGTGGCGGTCCTGACGGTGTGCTCCCTGCTGCTGGGCACCGCGACGGCCTTCGCGCACAGCGAGCTCGAGCGGTCCGATCCCGCGAACGGCGGGATGGTGCCGGTCGGCCGAACCAGCCTGACGCTCTGGTTCACCGAACAGGTCAACCTCGGTGCCAGCACCTTCACCCTGCGCACGACGGACGGTCGACCGGTGTCGATCACCCTGCCCAGCAACGGAGAAGCAGGCGCGAGCGTCGTACGGCTCGGCACCGCACCCCTGAGCAAATCCGAGTACGTGCTCGAGTACCGCACCCTGTCGCTGGACGACGGCCACACCTCGGGTGGATCGGTGCTGTTCGGCGTCGGCGTGCGGCCCACCGAGGTGGCCCGACAGGACGCCGGTCTGCCGGAACTTCCGGGCCTGCTCGTGCGGTGGGTCGATCTGGCCGGCCTGCTGCTTGTCATCGGCGCTCTGGCCGTCTCAGGACGCGTGTTGGCCTCCGCGGCGGCGGAAGCCGCCCTTGCTCGACAGCGTGCGCTCCGGATCGCCGGCGCCGCAGCGGTGATAGCGGTCGTGTCGGGTGCGGTCACACCGTTGACTCGGGCCCCACGGGGTGGCAGCTCGACCACCGGCTGGCTGGACTCGGTCTGGTCCACCCTGTCCGGCACGCCGTGGGGCCATGTTTGGCTCGCCCGAGAGGTGGCGCTCGGGGTGGCGGCAGCGGCCATCGTACCGCTGGCGTTGGGCCGCGAACAGTCTCGTCGTCGATGGTTGGTCATCGTGGTGGGTCTCGCGGCCGTGCTCGGACTTGAGGCATGGGCCGGCCACGCGGCTGACCTTCCGACCCGCTCTCTGGTGACCGCCGCGGCGTCAGCAGCGCACCTCGCCGCGGCCGGTGTGTGGGTCGGCGGGCTCGTCGTCCTGGCGGTCTGCCTGCTGCCGACCATGCGTCGCGACACGGACGCCCGAGGGCCGCTGCTCGCCACGGTCTGGCGCGCCTACAGCCCGGTGGCTGCCACGGCCACCGGAGCGCTGGTAGCGACCGGCCTGTACGAGTCCGGCCGCTACCTGCCTGACCTGCACTCGGTCACCTCCACGCTGTACGGCGGCGCGCTGGGCAGCAAGGCCCTGCTCGTCACCATCGCGCTGACCACGGCGGCGCTCAACACCCTGCTGGTCAACCCGCGGCTCGCCGCACCGGTCGGTCGACTGCTGCGCCGTCCACCCGGCTGGTCGCCGGTCTCGCTGGCGCGCTTCCCCCGGATCGTGCTGGCCGAGGTCGTCGTCCTGATCATGGCTGTGGCAGCGGCCGGCGTCCTGACCTCGGTGCCGACCGCGCGTGAGACGGCCGCGGCCGCGGCACCCGCACGGGTGCACAGCGCCAACGTCGACGGGCTGTTCGTCACGTTCGAGGAGCTGCCCGCGGGACCGGACCGCAGCCGCTTGCTCGTCCGCCTGACCTCGACGGTCAAGCCGGAGCCGGCGCCGGTCACCGGGGTCGTCGTGACGCTGAACGGCCCGAGCGGGTTCGTCGACCGGGTGGTGCTCGACCTCGTCGAGCCGGGCCGCTACGAGGCCGAGACCAGACGCCCGGCGACTGGCAGGTGGCTTGCCTCCGTTGCCGTGCAACGCGAGGGTCTCGCCGACGCCGTGACCCAGGCGCCCTGGACCGTTGCCGCATCCGGGGCGGAGGTGATCCGCCCGCTCGAGGTGGTGACCACCGCGTTCGCCCTCTTGCTGCTGCTCATCACCACCGCCGTCATCGCGGTTGCCGCCACCCGGCGGCGTCGCGTGCCACCCGAGGAGCCTGCGCGGCTCGTTGCCGAGAGAGCTGGGGAACTCCGATGAGGAAGACCATTGCGCTCACGATCGCGACGACACTGCTGGTGACGTTGCCGATGGGGACGGCGTCCGCTCGGCCGGCCCCGCACCGCGACCAGCTGCCTGCGGACGTCAAGGCGCTGCTTGCCGGGTTGGCACCCGGCGAGATGGCGACCGTCGTCGTCACGCTGAGGGACCAGGCCGCTCCGGCGTCCGGCGCGGGAACCCGGCGAGCGCGGCTGCGCCAGGTGATCGAGACGCGCCAGGCGAAGGCACGGACCTCGCAGGTCGCGATCCGCAAGGTGTTGCGCGACAAGGCCGCCAAGCGGTCAGTCGCGCGCTCGACGCCGCTGTGGATCGTCAACGGTGTGTCGGTGACGGCGACGGCGGACGTGATCCGTGAGCTCGCGGGACGCGCGGACGTCGCCCGGGTCAGCTCCGACGAGATCTCGCTGGTGCCGACTGCTGTGCCCACCGCCGTGCTAGCGGCGACGACGCTCGGCGCCGCGGAGCCCAACCAGGTCGCAATCGGCGCTCCGGCCTTGTGGGACATGGGTTTCACTGGCCAGAGTGTCGTGGTGGCGAACCTTGACACCGGCGTGGATGTCTCGCACCCGGACTTGGCGGCTCGCTGGCGGGGCGGCTCGAACAGCTGGTTCGACCCCTACGGTGAGCACCCGACCACGCCGACCGACCTGAGTGGGCACGGTACCGCCACAATGGGCGTGATGGTCGGCGGGGACGCTGACGGGACGACGATCGGGACCGCGCCGGGCGCGACCTGGATCGCCGCGAAGGTGTTCAACGACAAGGGTGGGGCGAGTGCGACGGCTCTGCACCAAGCGTTCCAGTGGCTGCTCGACCCCGACCACGATCCGACGACGGCCGACGCCCCACACGTCGTGAACGCTTCCTGGTCGATCGGTGCCGGTCCCGGCTGCGACGTGTCGTTCCAGCCCGACGTGCAGGCCTTGCGCTCGGCTGGGATCTTGCCGGTCTTCGCCGCCGGCAACTTCGGTGCTGGCGTGGCCAGCGGCGTCAGCCCGGCCAACTACCCGGAGTCCCTGGCGGTCGGTGCGGTCAACAACGCCGATGCGCTCTACCCGGCCAGCAGCCGCGGACCGGCCACGTGCGGTGGCCGGTCCGGGACGTTCCCCGATGTGGTGGCTCCTGGGGTCGAGGTGTACACCGCCGAGCGGTACGGGATGTACCAGCTGGCCAGTGGCACGTCGCTGTCTGCGCCACACGCCGCCGGGGCACTGGCGCTGCTGCTCAGTGCGCAGCCGGGCCTGAGCCCCGACCGGCAGCAGGCGGCGCTGACTGCCACCGCCGTCGACCTGGGGGTGGTGGGACCGGACACCAGCTATGGCAACGGTCGCATCGACGTCGGGGCCGCCCGCCAGTGGCTGCAACAGGAGCCCGACTACGCGGTCAGCGTGTCGCCGGGCGACTCGAACGTCGCACCGGGGGCGACGGCCGAGTACACCGTACAGGTCACCGCGTCCAACGGCTTCGGCGGTGACGTGTCGCTGGCTCTGGCCGGGTTGCCGGCTGGCCAGGCCGACGGGACGTTCGCGCCGACGGTGATCAGCGGCGGCTCCGGGAGCGCGAAGCTCACCGTCACCACCGCGTCGACGATCACCCCGTCGACCTACCCACTGACGGTGACCGCGACGTCGGGCCTGACCAGCCGCAGCGTCGGCGCCGGACTGACGGTGACGCCAGCGCCGGACTTCACGATCACCGGGACTCCGGCAACCACGGGCATCACCGCGGGTGCCAGTGCCGATGTAGCGGTCCAGGTCGTGGCGCAGAACGGGTTCGCGGCGCCGGTGGACCTGACGGCCGAGGACCTGCCGACCGGCCTGATCGCGACGTTCACCCCGGCGACACTGACCGGGTCCGGGACGGCCCAGCTGCGGCTGACCGCAGCCGCAGGAACCGCACCGGGGAGGTACCCGATCGCCGTGACCGGAACCAGCGGCGGTCTGGCGCACACGGTCACCGTGACGGTGACGGTCGCCGCGCCCGTCGCGCGGGACTTCAGGCTGTCCGCCGCGCCGGCGACGGCCCGGGTCGTGCGGGGACGCTCGGCGACGTACACGATCGACGTCGCGTCGCTCGGCGGCTTCACCGGCCGGGTCACGCTCTCGCGCTCCGGCGTGCCGCCGCGCACCAGCACCGTGTGGTCGACGCGGTGGGTCACCAAGTCCGGGCGGGTCACGATGCAGCTGCGCACGACCTCGCGCACCCCTCGGGGCACGTACACCGTCACCGTGACCGGGGTCTCCGGGTCCATCACGCACCGGGTGCCGGTGAAGCTTGTGGTCAGCTGAGGGCTGACCGGAAGCGAGCGCGTGCGGGTCAAGACTCCTTGAGCTCGAGCAGGCGGAGCAGCTCCATCGGGATGGGGAAGGCGATGGTCGAGTTCTTCTCGGCGCCGAGCTCCAGCAGGGTGCTGAGGACCCGTAGCTGCATGGCTGCCGGATGAGCCTCGAGCACCAGGGCCGCCTCGCCCAGGTTGGCGGCTGCCTCCTGCTCGCCCATGGCGTGGATCACCTTGGCGCGGCGGTCGCGCTCGGCCTCCGCCTGGCGCGCCATGGCCCGGCGCATGCTCTCGGGGAGGATGACGTCCTTGACCTCCACGATGGTGACCTTGACGCCCCACGGGTCGGTGACGCCGTCGATCACCTGCTGGAGCCGCTGGTTCACGTCCTCGCGGCGGGTGAGCAGGTCGTCGAGGCTGGTCTGGCCGAGCACGCTGCGCAGTGTCGTCTGCGCAACCTGTTGGGTGCCGAACCGGTAGTCGTCGATCGACAGCACGGAGCGGATCGCCTCGATCACGTTGAAGTAGACGACGGCGTTGACGTGGACGGTGACGTTGTCCTTGGTGATGATGTCCTGCGGCGGGATGTCATAGGTCTGCGTCCGCAGGTTGACCCGGGTCAACCGGTCGATCACCGGGATGATGAAGATCAGGCCCGGCCCCTTGAGCGGCTGGATCCGCCCGAGCCGCAGGATCACGGCGCGTTCGTACTCGGGCAGCACCTTCAGCGCGGCCGAGACGATCAGTGCGACGGCGATGATCGCGATGGCGATCCCTATCAGGCTGCCGTTGGTCATGGCGGGTCCTTCCCGTGATCGGTCGGCGGTTGGCCGACGTCGTCGTCCACCGGGTCGACGAGGAGCACCACGCCGTCCAGGCCGACGACGCGCGCCCTCCCCCCGGCGTGCAGGGGTGGCCCGAGGCTGCGCAGCGACCACCACGCCCCTTCGGTGAAGCCGAGCCCGGTGGTGCCGTCCGCCTGGCGCACCGGGACGAGGTGGCCGGTGAGCAGGTCGGCTCCGGTCGTCGTCGAGGGCAGCGACCGGGTGCGTAGCGCGAGCCGTCCGGCCAGGACGGCGGCCACGAACATCACGACGGCCAGCGGCAGGGCTGCACTCAGGTCGACCGAGACGCCTTCGCTGTCGTCGAACAGGAACAGGGCAGAGAGCACCAGTGTGACGGCTCCGCCGAAGGCGAATCCCGCGATGCCGGGCGCGAACAGCTCGGCCACGAACAACCCCATCGCGACGGCCAGGAGCAGCACGCCGACGACGTTCACCGGCAGCACAGAGAGGCTGAACAGTGCGAGCAGCAGGGCGACGGCTCCGGTGACGCCGGCGACCCCGACGCCGGGGCTGGCCAGCTCGTAGATCAGGCCGAGGGTGCCCAGGGTGAGCAGCAGGAACGCGATGTTCGGGTCGGCCAGGGTCTGCAGCGCGCGACGGAACAGACCGAGGTCGAGTCGCTCGACGGTGGCCCCGGCCGTGTGGACGACCATGGTCCGGTCGCCCACCATGACCACCTCACGGCCGTCGGCTGCCTGGAGCGCCGCGGTGAGTGTTGGGGCCTTGGCGTCGACGGCACCCAGCTCCAGCGCCTCGTCGACCGCCGCGGAACGTCCCTTGCGTACCGTGTCGACGGCGAACGCGACGTCGCGGCCACGGAGGGTTGCCAGCGCCTCGGCCTGTGCCGCAGCGTCGTTGACGATCTTGTCGGAGACCTCCTGGCCCTCGAGGCCCACCGGCGTGGCAGCGCCGATGGTCGTACCGGGTGCCATCACCGCGACGTGCGCCGCGAAGGTGATGATCGCGCCGGCCGAGCCCGCCCGGGCACCCTCCGGGCTGACGTAGACGATCACCGGCACCGTGCTCGCGAGCGTGTCGGCGACGATGTCGCGCATCGCGTCGACCAGACCGCCGGGGGTGTCGAGCTCGATGACGTACGCCGCGTAGCCACCCTCGACGGCGCGGGCCAGGCCAGCGCTCACGTGGTCGGCGACGACGGGAGTGATCGGCGTCTGCACCCGCGTCACGAGCACCCGGCCGGCTGGGCTGGCAGCGGCGGCGTTGCCGGACAGGAGCAGTCCGGCTGCGGCAGCGACACACACCGCAGCGACCAGCAGTCGCCGCATCAACACCAGGCTCGGGATCACGGTGTTCACATCCCTCCCGGCCATCGTACGTCGCAGCCGCCGCCAGATCAGGGGCCGATAGGCCCGGTGAGGTAGTGGTCGAACACCGGGCCGAGCGCGGCCAGGAGCTCGGCCCGGCTAGCGGCAACGAGCGGCTCGACCTTGACGACATGCCGTGCCATCGTCAGCCCGACGACCTGTGAGGCGATCAGGCTGGCGCGCAGCTCGGGACGGTCGTCGCCCACCCGCGAGGCGAGCGGTAGCAGCATCCGCTGGCCGATCAGCGCGCGGATCATCGCGGCGGCCTCGTCCTCGGAGGCGGCGGCACGCAGCAGCCCGGTGAGGGTCCTGCGTCCCTCGGGACTGTCGAGCACGTCGAGGATGAACTCGGCCAGCCGACGTCCCAGCCCTTCCCCGCCGGGGGACAGGAGCCGCTCGAAGGTGGTCGCAGGCTCGAACGGGAGCTCGACCGCCTGGACGAAGAGCTCCTGCTTGGACCCGTAGAAGTGCAGGACCAGGCGCGGGTCGACCCCGGCCTCGGCGGCGATGCTGCGCATCGAGGCGCGCTGGTAGCCGCGGTCAGCGAACTGGCGGCGGGCGGCGTCGGCGATGGCCTGCCGAGTGTCGCTGCCAGCCGGACGTCGTCCGCGCGTTCGGGTCGCCACTGCTGCCTCCCTTGACAATTCCTCAAGTGGAGAATAACACTTTCCACGATCGTGGAAATGTGTGATCGACGGGAGGCTGGTCATGACCGACGCCGAGCTGATGACGCGCAGGCGGACCCGAGCGGTGCTGGTGGTCGTCGCGCTGGCGCTGATGACGGTGGTGTCGGCCGTCAGCGGGCTGAACGTCGCGCTGCCGAGCCTGGCCCGTGACACCGGCGCGACGCAGACCGAGCTGACCTGGATCGTCGATGCCTACACAGTGGTGTTCGCGGGGCTGCTGCTCTTCGCGGGAGCGCTCGGGGATCGCTTCGGGCGCAAGGGTTTGCTGGTGTTCGGCCTGGTGGTCTTCGGCACCGCGGCAGCCTTCGGGATGGTCACGAGCGACCCCACCCAGCTGATCGTCGTCCGGGCGTTCATGGGGCTGGGGGCGGCGGCGATCATGCCAACCACGCTGTCGGTGATCACGACGTCCTTCCCGGAATCAGAGCGGCCCAAGGCGATCGGAGTGTGGGTGGGCGTCGCTGGCGGCGGGGCCGTGCTGGGCCTGTTCGCCTCGGGCATCCTGCTCGAGTACTTCGACTGGAACTCGTTCTTCGGGCTGAACGTCGGGCTCGCGTCCGTGGCGGCGATCGGCGCCCTCGCCCTGGTACCGCGTTCGTCCGACGAGAGCAAGCCGCGGCTGGACGTCGTCGGGGCGCTTGCGTCGCTGGTAGCCGTTGCGGCAGTGGTGTTCGGGATCATCGAGGGACCGGAGCGAGGGTGGACCGATGCCCTCACTGTGACCGCGCTCGTGGTCGGGGTGCTGGCCGGTGTCAGCTTTGTGCTGTGGGAGCTGCATGCGGCGCAGCCGATGCTCGATCCCCGGCTGTTCCGGTCGCGGAGCTTCAGCGCCGGGACGCTCACCATCACGGCACAGTTCTTCGCGGCGTTCGGCTTCTTCTTCATCGTGCTGCAGTACCTGCAGTTCGTCATCGGGTACTCGCCGCTGCGCGCTGCCGTTGCGTTGCTGCCCCTGCCTTTCGTGCTGATCCCGGTGGCGCGCAGGGCTCCGGTCGTCGCAGCACGGATCGGGTTCGCCAGGCTCGGCCCGGTGGGGCTGGTGCTCATCGCCGCGGGCTACGTGGTGATCGGACAGATCGGCACGAGCATGACGTACTGGCTGTTCGCCATCGGGATCGTGCTGTTCGCCGCGGGCATGGGGCTGGCGGGCACGCCGGCCACGACGGCCATCACGGAGTCGCTGCCGGTCAGCAAGCAGGGTGTCGCCTCGGCGGTGAACGACACGGCACGCGAGCTGGGCAGCGCGCTCGGCATCGCCATCCTCGGCAGCGTGCTCAACCAGGCCTACCGGAGCTCGATGGCGGACGCCGTCACCGGGCTTCCCGCCCAGGTGGCCGAGGGTGCGAAGAGCTCGGTGGCGTTCACCCAGTCGCCGGAGATCGGCCGGCTCGGAGCGGTCGGCCAGCGACTGGTCGAGGCTGGACAGCAGGCGTTCGTCGACGGGATCAACGCCGCGGTGCTCGCTGCCGCAGCGGTGCTGGTGGTCGCAGCGGTCGTCGTCGCGTTCCGGGCGCCACGCCACCCGCTGGCGCACGGCCGGCACGTCGAGTCGGCCGCCTCAGGGGTCGCTCGCCCGGAACGCTGAGCTCTACGTCGGGAGTGGCCGCTCTGCCAGGGCCGCCCGAGCCTCGTGCAGCAGGATTCGTTCAGCCTTCTCGTAGGTGGCCTTGGCGGCGGCGGGCGTGTCTCCGACGGCGGTGAGCCCCACCCGTCCGTGCTCGGTCAGGCAGCTGATCATGTGGAACACCACGCCTTGCTGTCTGCCCGGATCGAAGTGGAGGCGGTGCCGAGCAACGATGTCGAACAGGTCGTCGACCGCGAGCCCGCGGAGCATCGGGGATTCGAGGTGGTCGGTCGCGACGAGGTGCTTCTCACGGCCCGCCGGGGTGACGAAGAGGGCCGTTGCCGGGTCGTACCGACCATCCGTGAGGAACTGCAGGGTGAGGAACGGATGGGTCGTCCCGCCCTTACGCAGATTGAGTTCGATGGCGTACGGCGTCCACGACCCGCCGACGTCCCTGACCACGACGAAGTCGATGGCGAAGCGGCCCAGTACGCCCTCGCGGGCCAGCCGTTCCCCGACCCGCTGCGCGTCGGCGCTGATCCTTGCCGCGTACTCGAAGTCGGCCGGAAAAGTACAGCCCAGATAGCTCTGCCCGCTCGGCCCGCCGAGCAGCTGGTCGTGGGTGGACAGGAGCTCCACCTCACCGTGTGGGGTGATCCGCAGCTGGACGCTCGGACTGCGCAGCTCCACACCGGCGATGAGTTCCTCGACGATGCCGCCGCGCTCGGAGAGCTTGGCGGCGTAGTCGTCGAACGCGGTGCCCGCCAGCTCGAAGGCCATGTCGCGCACCCGGCGTGCGATCTCGTCGCGCTCGCCCGACGCCCCAGGCGCCATCAGGCCGTGCAGGCTCACCACAGCGTTTCCCTCACCTGAGACGCCCTCGTTCAGCTTCACCAACGCCTTGGTCAACGCTGGCCGCGCGGCCCGCGTACGAGCCAGTGCGTCGACAACGTCCTCGATGGACCGCAGGTTCTCAAAGCCCAGGGGGTGCTCAACGCCTTCCTCGGCGAAGATCCGCCGGCACCCTGACTTGGTGCCCAGCGGGAAGAGCCGCGGATCGGCGCCGTACATCGGGATACCCAACGCCACAGCCAGGTCTCGTTCGAACGAGGTCGTGTTATAGGGAACCAGGTGCGACCGTGCGGGTCGCGGCACCAGCGAAGAGATGGTGGAGAGCAGCCGCGGACGCTCCAGCAACTTCTCGCTCAACGGCCGCGGGGACGCGTCGCCGACCGACACCAGCGAGAGCCGGGCGCGCGCATGACTGGGGATCACGCCGGGGAGCAACGCCAGGTAGTACTCCACGATCGTGGGCGCAACCGGCATGGACGTCACGTAGATCATCCGCAGCCGAGGCTGACGTAGGAGCAGCAGCAGGAAGAGGAACCGCTCCTCGTAGGCCTGCTGCAAGGACCCGCTGCGCTCCCCGATCCGGTCCAAAGTCACGGACGGTACGACGACGACGGACTCGTCCTCCTCGTTGTGCTTCATGATCTCCCAGACGCTGCGCATCCGTTCCTGAAGGCGGTCGAAGCGCTCGTTGCGCTCCTCGTCGCTGAGGTCGGCCAGCGTTGGCAGTACTGCAGTTCCGTTGCTCATGAGGTCACCCGCGCCGAGTCGAGCCCACTGACATCGAACGTGCGGACCGGCCGGGAGAAGCCGCGCAGGGACAGTTCGCCGACCAGGCGGCTGACCACCATGTCCTCGGTCGCCGCGTGCACGCGTTGAGTCACCAGGATCTGCCACGGCGCGGCTTCCGCGCAGAGGCGTGCGGCCAGGTTGGTGACGCTCCCGATCGCCGCGTAGTCGAAGCGGCCCACGTAGCCGATCCGGCCCAGCGTGGCGAATCCCTGCGCGATCCCCACCCCGAAGGCAAGTTGATGACCGCGACGCTGCCACCGTTCGGCAAGGTCTTGCACTCTCTGGCGCATCGCCACGGCCATCCGGATCGATCGCATCGGCGCGTCCTCGCAGGGCAAGGGATCGTTGAAGAACACGAGGAGTCCGTCCCCGGTGAAGCGCTCCAACGTCCCCTCATAGCGCGCGACGAGGTCACCGAGAGCGCCGTGGTATTCGCCCAGGACCTCCCATACGTCCTCCGGCTCCGCAGTCTCAGCGAACGGGGTGAAGCCACGAAGGTCACAGCAGACGACGGTGATGTCCCGCCGGTGGCCGTTGAGGAAGGATTCGTCGCCGGAGCTGACGATGAGCTCGGCCAGCTGCGGCGGGAGGAAGCGCCGCAGGCGGCCCACTCGGTCGAGCTCCTCGACTTGGGCCTGGACGCGTTGCTCCAGCTCACGGTTCCAGCTGACCAGCTCGGCGGCCTGCTCTTCGATCGTGTCGTGGTACTGCTTGATGCGAATCAGCGACCGGACCCGGGCCAACAGCTCGCCCTGGTCGAATGGCTTGCTGACGAAGTCATCGGCGCCAGCCTCGATGGCGCGCACCTTCTCCTGGTCCCCGCTGGCAGTGATCATGATGACCGGCAGAAATGCCGAGGCCGGGTCCTGGCGAATGCGCCGGCACGTCTCGTAGCCGTCCATCCCGGGCATCAGGATGTCTAGCAGGACGAGATCGGGTCGATGCTCGCGCAACGCTTCCAGGGCTGCCTCGCCCGAGGAGGCCGGGATAACTCGGTAGCCCCTCGGAGAAAGCACAGCCTCCAGGAGGCGGACGTTCTGGGACAGGTCGTCGACGACAAGCACGAGCGGCTCTTGGCTCACTCGGCCACCTCCTCGCGCGCGATGAAACGGTGGACCTGCCCCGGGAGGTCGCGGACGCTGATCGGTTTCTCCAGATAGCCGTCAAACCCGGCGCCCAGCACCCGCTCCCGATCCTGCTTCATGGCGAACGCGGTCACCGCCACCACCGGGATGGCCTGCGTCCGTGGGCTCTCGCGTAGCCGCCGCAACGCCTCCACGCCATCCATGCCCGGCAGTTGCAGGTCCATGAGGACCAGGTCAGGTGGCGCGTCGTAGGCCCAGGTGATCCCGTCTTCAGCCGTCCGTGCTCCTTGTACGTCGTAGCCGGCGTACTCGAGCACGTCGCGGACGAGCTTGAGATTCCGCTCGTTGTCCTCGACGACAAGAATCCTGTGCGTCATGTCGCCTCCGAGACAGGGTGGCCGACGCTTGCACGGCGGAGGAGTCTCGGCAGGTCGGACAGGTCGAACTCCGCCTTACGCGCCACGTAGGAGATCCGCCCGCGCAGTCGCTCCTTGTCGCGGGGCGTCATCGACTTCGACGTGAGGATGACTACGGGTACGGACGCTGTGGCCGGGTCCCCTCGCAGGGCTTCCACCACCTCGAAGCCGTCCATGCCGGGCATGAGCAGGTCTAGCAGGACGACGGATGGGAGTTGCCCGCGGGTCAGGTCGATCCCCTCCTGCCCCGTGGCGGCGCCGAGCACCGTCCAGCCCTCGGGCTCGAGCGCGGCACGGACGAGCTCTACGGCCACCGGGTCGTCGTCGATCGCCACCACGGTGCGCTTGCCACCAGGCAACGCCGCTGTGCGGTACAGGGCGGCGAGGAGCTGGTCCTTGCCAACGGGCTTGACGAGGTACTCGGCCGCACCGAGCGCGAAGCCGCGCCCTCGTTCGTCCAGCATCGACACGACAATGACCGGGATGGGTGCGGTCGTCGGGTCTTCCTTGAGCTGGGCGAGGACGTCCCAGCCGTCGATCCCGGGCAGGAGGATGTCGAGGATGACGCCGGCTGGGCTGAGCCGCCGCACGGTGTCCAGCCCCTCCTCGCCGTCTCGGGCACCGACCACGCGTACACCCGCCGCCTCGAGGTAGAGCCGGAGCAGGTCGAAGGATCGCCGATCGTCCTCCACGACAACGACGGTCGGCCCTGCGCGCTGCGCGGGTTCCGTCGTCGGAACGGGTTCGATCCGTTCCGGCGCAACCATCCGCGACAACGGCGCCGGCTCAGCCGACTCGGACGGGATGGCGAAGCCGAACGTGCTGCCCTTCCCGGGCTCGCTCTCAACCCAGATCCGGCCGCCGTGCAACTCCACGATCCGCTTGGACAGGGTGAGCCCGAGCCCGGTGCCCTCGGCCTCCCGGGTCACCCGGCTGCCCTGCTGGAAGGAGTGAAAGATGCGTTCGCGATCCTTGGCCGCCACGCCGACCCCGGTGTCGGTCACCGTCACGACGACCTCGTGACCGCCTCGCGTGGCGCGGACGTCGACGCGGCCTCCGTCCGGGGTGAACTTCACCGCGTTGGAGAGCAGATTGAGCACCACCTGGGTGAAGCGCAGGCGGTCGGCGTCCAGCTGGCCGACTGCTGATGCGGCGTCGAGGTCCAGGGTGATGCCGTGCTGGAGCGCTCGCTCGCGCACCAGCGAGAGCCCGTATTCCAGCGACTCGCGCACCGGGAACGTCGACCGGTCAAGCTCCATCTGACCGGCCTCGATCTTCGAGAGGTCGAGGATCTCGTTGAGCAGCTCCAGCAGGTGCTTGCCTGAGTTCCAGATGTCGCGCAGGTACTCGTCCTGCCGCTCGTTGAGTTCCCCGAACATGCGCTCGAGCAGGACCTCGGAGAACCCGATGATCGCGTTGAGCGGAGTGCGCAGCTCGTGGGACATGCTGGCCAGGAACTCCGACTTGTGCCGGCTCGCCACCTGAAGCTCGGCGCTCTGCCGCTCCAGCTGTCGGTACAGCCGGGCGTTGACAAGCGCCAGTACAGACTGGCTGGCGAACGTCTCCAGCAGGTCGCACGTCTCCTCCGAGACACCACCGGGGGTCCGTCGCCGGACGACCAGCGCGCCGACGATGCGGCCCTCGCGGAGCATGGGGACGGCCACCAACGAGCGCCAGCCACCCTCATCGAGGACGCGCAGGTGGGGATCAGGGGCTGCGTCGTGCAGGTCCGGCACCTGGATCGGCCGGCCCTCCCTGGCCGCCTGGCCGACCAGGGTGTTGTGCAGCCCTACCTGCGTACGGCGTAGTGCCTCCAACAGTTCGGGGCTGGTGCCGAAGGCGGTGCGGACCCGGAACTCCTGAGCCTCGTCATCGAACTCGAAGATCGACCCGCCGTCAGTGCCGGACAGCTGCACCGCGTGCGTGACGATCGTCGTCAAGACCTCGGTGAGGTCCAGGCTGGAGCTCACCGCCTGGCTCACCGCCCCGAGCGCCTCGAGCTGGTCGATCTTGCGCCCGAGCTCGGCGGTGCGGGCCTCCAGCGCCCTCACCAGGTCGACGTTGCGGATCGCCAGCGCCGCTTGGGCTGCGAAGGTGACGAGGACGTCCACTGCGCGGTCGCTGAACGGATCGACGTGCGTACGCCAGACCGAGAGCACGCCCACGACCTCGTCGTCGAGCAGCATGGGGACGCCCATGATGGTGCGGAAGCCTGCTAGCCGCTGAGCATCTGCCCGGGCGTACTCCGGATCCGCGAGCACGTCGGTGATCTGGGTGGCCTGTCGCTCTAGCCCGACCCGGCCCGCGAGGGTCCCACGGTCGAGCGCAACGGGGTTGCCGGCGATGAACTCGCGGAACTCCTCGGACATCCCGGAGCCATATGCCAACCGGTAGGTCTGTCCGTCGACCAGGAACACCTGCACGGCGTCGGCCCGGCAGAGCCGCCGCGCAGACTCGATCACCGTCTCAAGAACGGCCTCGAGATCGGACGCGGAACGCCCGATCACCGTGAGAATCTCGCTCGTCGCGGCGAGCTGCTCCCGAGCACCGGCCAGGTCGTGGCGTAGCCGGTCGACCTCGGCGGCCATCCCAGACGTGGCGTCTGTCAGCGGGGCCGACGGGCTGCGCGATCGCTTCTCACGCTCGGCCATCCGGCCTCCCGACTCACGAAGACGACATGCATCGCTACGCAGCCCTCGCACCAGTGTGCTCTGACCGCAGCCGACCCACAACGCCCTTGATTGCGCGGTCTCGGCGGGCATCTGGCGAATCTCCGGCCGCGGCCGAGGCCCCGTGCATGGTGAGGGTCGTCGCGGCATCGCAAAGGCCACGTCGCTGCTCTTCGGTCAGCCCTAGCATGACGCGGGTGAGCGTGGAGTACCTCGCCTTCGGCGAGATGGCCGTGCGCGTCGACGGGGTTCGTCAGGCGCTGACCAGGCGTCGCGAGCGCGAGGTGCTCTCCGTCCTGCTGGCCAGCCATGGCGCGCCGATCCCCGCCGAACGACTGCTCACTGAGGTCTGGGGTGACGACGCTCCCGGGCAGACCCTCGGCGCCCTACAGGTAGCGATCTCGCGGCTGCGCACCCAGCTCGAGCCCCACCGCCTCGCCCGATCGCGGTCGCGGCTGGGCAGCACCGGCGCGGGGTACGCGTTGGCTGCTGAGCCGGGTCACGTCGACACCTGGCAGTTCGAGCAGGACGCCGCGGCCGCCCTGGCCGCCGCGGATCCGGTCGAGCAGCTGACCCGCTGCGAGGCCGCGTGCTCCCGCTGGACCGGCCCGCCGTACGCCGGCAGCGACGCGCCGCTGGTGCAGGCCGAGGCGGCGCGGCTGGACGAGTTGTTGCTCACCGTGCAGGAGCGGAAGGCTCGCGCGCTGCTCGACCTTGGGCGCGCAGACGACGCGCAGCGAACGCTGGCCGGGCTGGCTCCGAGCCACCCGTTCCGGGAACGACTCTGGGCGTTGCTCGCGCTTGCTCAGTACCGCTGTGCGCGGCAGGCCGACGCGCTGGCCACCTTGCGGGAGCTGCGCCGGCATCTCTCGGAGGAGCTGGGCATCGATCCGACGGCCGAGGTGCAGCAGCTCGAGCAGGCGCTCCTGCGTCACGACCCGGCCCTCCTGGCCACCGCCACCGCCACCGCCACCGCCACCGCCGCCGGCACCGAGATCGAGGACAGCCATACCGTCCTCGCTCGATCTGGCTCGGCACCGACGGGCACGGTCGGGCGGACGGCGGTGCTCGCGGCGGCGGTGCAGCTGCTGGAGCAGGCCCAGGCCACTCGCTCGCCGAGGTTCCTCCTCGTCGCCGGCGAGCCGGGGATAGGCAAGTCACGGATGGTCGAGGATCTCTCCGCCATTGCCGAGTCGGCGGGCTTCCGGGTGCTGGTCGGCCGCTGCCACGAAGGGGAGTACGCCCCGGCCCTCTGGCCCTGGCTGGGGGTGGTGCGCGCGCTCGCGGGCGGCGCCGACCAGGTCGAGCCGCTGCTCCAACCGCTGCTGCACGCGGGCGCGAACTCGGCCGACCGGGGCGGCGGTACCGGGCTGCGGATGTTCGACGCGGTGGTCGAGCTGATCCGCCGGTCCGCGTTGCAGCGTCCGCTGCTGCTCGTGCTTGAGGACCTGCACTGGGCCGACGCGTCGTCCCTCGCCCTCCTCGGCCACCTCGCCAGGTCGGCCGTCGGCGTGCCACTGACGCTGTTGTGCACCCGGCGTACCAGCGAAGCGGAGACCGGTCCGGCTCTCGTCGATGCGATGGCCGCCCTCGCCAGGGCCGGTGCCGAGCGGATCCGGCTGGACGGCCTGGACGCCGCGTCGGTCGGTACGTTGCTGACAGAAGCCTTGGGGGAGTGCGATTCGCGGCTAGCGGCCGGCGTGGCCGCGATCACCGGCGGCAACCCGTTCTTCGTCCTGCAGTACGCCCGGCTCCTGGCCGCGTCGCCGGAGCGCCAGGGCGTCGACCCCGAGCAGCTGCCTGTTCCGGACGGCGTCCGCGACGTCCTGCGCCAGCGCGTCCACCGGCTGCCTCCCGAAGCGGTCCGTGCGTTGACCGCCGCGGCGGTGCTGGGTGACCGGATCGAGCCGGAGCTGCTGGCCGAGCTGACCGCCATCCCGCGTGATGAATGTCTCGACCTGCTGGACCTCGCACTGGCCTCCGGACTCGTGCACGAGAGCGGCCCGGACTACGTGTTCGTGCACGCGCTGGAGCGCGAGACGCTGTATGGCGAGCTGAGCGCCGCCCGGCGGATGCGCCTGCACGACCGAGCGGCGCGCCTGCTCGAGGCCCATCAGGGGGACGACCCGGATGCCTGCGCTGCCATCGCCCACCATGCGCATCGGGCCGCCCCCCTCGGCGCGGAGCATGCGCAGCGAGCCTGCACGTGGCTCGCCCGTGCCGCCGGGGTGGCGGCCGGCCGGCACGCCCACCCCGAGGCCTTGCGGCTGTGGCAGCTGGTGGTGCGCGATGCCCCGGCCGACTCCGTCACCACCGCGGAGGGGCTGTGCGGCGTCGCCGCGTCGTTGCTGCGGTTGGCCCGGACCGCAGAGGCCCGCGAGACGATCGACCGGGCCGTGCGGCTCGCGCACCGGCTCCAGCGGTGGGACCTCGTCGCGCGCGCGGCGACGACGCTCAACCAGGCGGGGGTCTGGTCGTGGCGCGAGCACGGGATGCGCGACGACCGCTTCATCGCGCTGCTGACCGAGGCGCTCGAGCAGGTGCCGGATGCCGATCGCGCCCGGTTGCTTGCGACCCTGCAGATGGAGCACTACTACGGCTGGGACAGCGCCGTGGCAGACCGCGTCGGCAACCAGGCGCTCGCCCTGGCGCGCGACCTGGGCGACCGGGCTCTGCTGCTCGAGGTGCTGCTCGTGCGGATCATCTCGACCTGGGGTCCGGGACGGGCCAACCTGCGGCTCGAGCTGGTCAACGAGGTGATGGAGCACGAGGCCGAGGGGGAGCTGCGAGTCCTGATCCTGTTCCAGCTGGGGAGCGCGCTCTACGAGGTGCTCGATCCCACCGCGGCCGACGAGGCCATGGAGCGGTGCGAGCGCGAGGCAGTGTCGCTGCGGCACACCGGCGTCGAGATTCCGTTGGCCTGGTGGCGCTTCGCCCGCGCCCGCGACCTGGACGACCCGGCGGCGACGGCGCTCGGACAGTCCGCCCTCGCGCTGCACCGTGCGACCGGCTACATCAACGTCGACGACCTGGCCTGCCTGGCGGCGATCCGGTGTGGACCGCCCGGCACGCCGGTGGACGAAGCCGTGATCGAGACAGCTCGGTCCTCCAACGCGGGCTTGCGGGCGATGGTCGCTCACGCCGTCCTCGAGGCGGGCGACCCCGACCGGGCGCACGCCCTGCTGGGGCCGGCGGACCCGCCCCTGGCCAGTGACTACTCCACGCTGGTCGGCTACTGCCTGCGGGTGCTCGTCCTCGCGGAGAGCGGACACCTCGAGGAGCTTGCCGACGCCCTGTCCCGGATCGAGCCGTACGCCGGCCAGGCGGCGACGTACGGGACCGTCGACCACCTCGGCGCGGTCGACCACTTCCTGGCCTGCGGGTACGCCGCCCTGGGCGACCCCCGGGCGCGCGAGCACGCCGAGCGGGCCGTCGTCCTCAATGAGCAGCTGCAGTGCGCACCCTGGCGGCGTCGGGCCGAGGCACTGCTCGCCCGGCTGTCGGGATCGGCCGCGCACCGGGAGCCCGGGGTTGGTCGGGGGTAAGTCACCGGAAAGTCCCGCGTAGGCAGCGGGGCTCAGTCTCGGTGGCACCGGCTCGTCAGACACGAGCCGATGACCGACCGAGAGGAAGACCCATGTCCGAGAGCCTGTCCACCGTCACGGCGGCGGCGCCCGACCAGTCCCACGCGCTGGACGACCTGCGCCGGCTGGTCGCGGGACGGCTGCACACCCCGGCCGACCCCAGCTGGGAGCAGGTCCGCACGCCCTGGAACGTCCGCATCGAGCAGCGCCCGATGGCCGTGCTCGAGGTCCACGACGCCGACGACGTGATCGCGGCAGTCCGCTGGGCCGACCAGCAGGGCGTCCAGGTGAGCGCCCAACCGGTGGGGCACGGCGCCAACGACGCCCTCGACGGCGCATTGATCCTGCGTACCCGAGCGCTGCGCGGCATCCAGATCGACGTCCGCAACCGGACGGCGTGGGTCGGCGCCGGGGTCAAGTCGGGCGAGCTGCTCGCCGAGCTGGACGGCACCGGCCTCACCTTCCTGGCCGGCTCCAGCTCCGACCCCACCGTCGTCGGCCTGACCCTCACCGGAGGCATCAGCTGGTTCGGCCGCACGTACGGGCTGGGCGCCGACAGCATCGTCACGGTCGAGCTCGTGGACGGGCTGGGCCGGCTTCGTCGGGTCTCGACCGGCGAGGATCCAGACCTGTTCTGGGCCATCCGCGGAGGCGGCGGGGACTTCGGGATCGTGACCCGGATGGAAGTCGCCCTCCACCCGGCGCCCGAGCTGTACGGCGGCCGGCTGCTGTGGCCGATCGAGCGGATGGGCGAGGTGCTCCGCACGTTCGCCGAGGTGACCGCCTGGGCTCCGGAGGAGCTCACGATCTGGTTCCACACTTACCAGTTCCCGCCCTTCCCGGAGGTGCCCGAGCCCCTGCGCGGTCAGGCGTTCGCCTCCATCGCCGTCACCTTCCTGGGTTCCGGAGAGGACGCCGAGAAGCTGCTGGCTCCGTTCCGCGCCATCCCGGGACTGGCGATGGACCTGATGGGCCAGGTTCCGTTGTCCCAGCTCGGATCCGTGGCCGACGAGCCGACCGACCCGATGCCCGGGATCCACCGGTCGCACCTGCTGACCCATCTGGACGACGCCGCGATCGCCGCTCTCGTGGCGACGGTCGGGCCGGGCAGCGGATCGCCACTGCCGGTCGTCCAGATCCGGCACCTCGGAGGCGCCTTCGCCCGCGAGGTCCCTGGAGCCGGCGCCCATGGACCGGTCAGCGAGCCGTACAGCCTGTTCGCGCTCGCCGTCCCGATGGGCCCGGAGGTCCTCGAGGTGATCGAACGCTCCTTCAACGGGGTCAGCGCCGCCGTCGCGCACCTGGACAGCGGCCGCACGTTGCTGAACTTCCAGGAGTCCGGCGACGACCCGGGCCGGTGGTGGTCACCTGCCACGCGGCAGCGCCTCGGAGCCGTCAAGCGCGCCAGTGACCCGCTGGACACCATCCGGAGCAACCGTCCCGTCCGTCCCTGAGACCGACCCACCCGAAAGGAACAACATCATGAGCAAGCACGCCATCAACCCCTGGACGTGGCAGGAGCAGCTGGGCTACTCCCAGGGCGTCCTGGTGACCAAGGCCCATCAGACCCTGTACGCCGCGGGGCAGGGACCCGTCGACGCCGAGGGCAACGTCGTCCACGCCGGCGACGTCGCCGGGCAGGCCGCCCGCGCGATGGACAACGTCGAGACCGTCCTCGCGGCGGCCGGCATGACGTTGGCCGACGTGGTCCGCTACGACCTCTACGCCACCGACCTGCAGGACTACTTCATGAGCGGTGGCCACGAGCAGGTCGCGAAGCGCTTCGTCCAGGCCGGCAACCTGCCCGCCGGGGGGATCGCCACCCAGGTCTCTGCCCTCGCCCTGCCCGGCATGGCCGTCGAGATCACCGTGATCGCTGCGCGCTGACCTCGTCGCAGCACCAAACGTCAGCTCCAGCCACATCGACTAGTGAGGAAGTCACCATGCGATTCATCAGGATCCTTCTCGGCGCGCTGCTGCTCGTGCCTGCCACGGCCGGCATCGCGAACGCCCACGGCCCGTCCACATCCCCGACAGGACAGGGGAGTTCGGCTCACGCCGGTCACCACCAGGCTCACCACCCGCAGTCCCTTCGGCGCTCCGTCCACGACCTGCGCGACGCGATGCGGCAGTACCGCGACCCGGCGGTTGCCGTGGCCGCCGGCTGGGTGCCCACGGATGCGTGCGTGGAGCTCCCCGATGGCTCCGGGGGAATGGGCTACCACTACATGAACCCCGGGCTGCTCAACGCAGCGCCCGACCTCCAGCACCCCGCGATCCTCGTCTACGTGCCGACCCGGAACGGCGGACGGACCCTGGGCGCAGTCGAGTGGTTCGCGCCCGACGCCGACCAGGACGTGGCCACGGATAGCGACCGGCCGCACTTCGGCCCGATCGCCTTCAATGGGCCGATGCCGGGCCACGAGCCGGGCATGCCGGTGCACTACGACCTGCACGCCTGGCTGTTCAAGCACAATCCCGACGGGCTCTTCGCCGCGTTCAACCCACGCGTGCACTGCTGAGCAGGAGTTTCTCCGCGGCGTCCGGGTCCGGGCGCCGCGGAGGCCTGTTCACAGCTCGCAGTGTGGCGCCGTCTGGGGACCTACGTCCCAGCCGTGGTGACCGCCGGCCCGTCACTGTTCAGGAGGCCCGGGACTCGGCGCCAGACCCGGGCGCGAGCCCCGCAGCACAGGAGCAGTCATGCGACGTAGGACCCTCGATGCACTTCTCACGACCGGCGGTGCAGTGGTCACCGTCGTCCTCTTGGTGGCGGCGGTGCTGCTGCTGTGGGCAGGCAACTTCGCCAAGGACAGCGTCTCGCAGCAGCTGTCGGACCAGCGGATCACCATGCCGTCCGGTGCGGCCATCGACGACCCGCTGATCAAGCCCTACCTGCAGCAGTACGCGGGCCAGGAGCTCACCACCGGCGCGCAGGCCAAGGCCTACGCCGACCATTACATCCTCGTCCACATGAACAAGGCCGGCGGCGGACAGACCTACGAAGAGGCCAGCGGCGCGTACATCGCCATGTCCAAGGACTCGTCGGCCGACCCTGCCGCGGTGAAGGCTGCCGGTGACCTGCGCCAGACGCTCTTCATGGGTAACACGCTGCGCGGCCTGCTGCTCAACGCCTACGCCTTCGGCACTCTGGCCACCATCGCGATCTGGGCCGCCGTGGCAAGCGGCGTGGGCGCCCTGATGATGCTGGCGCTGACCTTGCTCGGCTACCGGCACCTGCGGCGCGTGCCTGCTGACCAGGAGGTCCGGCTGGGCGGGGCCGTACCGGCGCCCGCGGTCGCCTGACCGGCGTCCGCCCTCGGAGCGGATCCGCTGGGCAGCTCCCGTCCGCTTGGACAGTGGACGGGGGCTGCTTCGTCGTCCGGCGGGCTCATAGACGGTGCTGCGTCCAGCCCAGCACCAACCGCGACGAGCCGCCGCCCTCGCCCGCCCTTGGGCCTGCGCCTTGTGGGCCCCGTGGGACTCGAACCCACAACCCGCGGATTAAA
>CAVXBF010000009.1:0-350119 GCA_963759935.1 uncultured Actinomycetota bacterium | reverse complement strand
CCGCCTCTTCGCTCTTGCGCAGCTTGTTTGCGAGCCGTGCGACCTTGCCGGCCCCCGCAACATCCCCGGCGAAGGGGATCATGGAGGCGCCCGACATGCTGGCGCCGGTCCAGTCGTGCTGCAGGGCGTAGATGGCGGCGTCGATCGCGTCGGCGACCTCGCCGGCGCCAGGGATCATGCCCACGACTCCAAGACCGATGTGGGCCTGGTCCGTCAGCCCGACGGCGGAACCCAAGCTGGCCTGGTAGTAGCTGTAGTCGGCGGCTGCCTGCTGGCGGGCGACGTCCTGGGCTGTCTTGTCGGCCGGCGTGTACACCCGCCCACTGGCCCGATCCCCAGCGGACGCCGCCCCGTGCGGCGTAGGCCGGGCGCGGCCGGAGTGGGCCTGCTGATGGTGCACCGTGATCACGTTGGCTGGGCTGGTCTGGTGGTGACCGCCTCCGACGTACGTCTGGTGGCCATAGTCGTCGCTGATCGTCTCCGAGCGCAGACCGGTCGGGTCGGACTGGACGGTGGGGGCGTTGTTGGCGTACGCGTACCCGTTCAGCTGCTGCGGATCGCCCGGGTCCAGCACCGGGTCGACCGAGATGAACCGGCCGGTCGCCGCCTCGTACTCCCGCGCCCCCAGGTGCGTCAGGCCTGTCGTGGCGTCGATCGTGCCGCCGACGAACCCCTTCTCCCCGACCCAGCCCGCACCCGTCGTCAGCGGCACACCGAAGGGGTCCAGCGGCCGGCGAGTAACGGTCAGGGTGGAGCCGTTGACGTCGACCTCACCGGTGCCGTGCGGGTCGGCGGCGATGAACCGCACGTCCAGCACCGAGCGCACCGCGATCGGGCGACCGGCGTAGAAGTAGTACCGCGTCGAGGACTTCGCCCCCGTCGCGGTGTCGACCCGCAGGTCGGTGCTCCCAACCGTCAACGTCACCGCCCCGGGCTCGCGGCGGAGCAGCCGGGCGCCGTCGGCGTCGTACAGGTAGGACGTCACCGCACCGGTGGCCGTGTCGGTCACCGAGGACAGGTGACCCTCGGGGTCCCACGCCAGCGTCTGGGTAGTGCTGCCCCCGCCGGCCTTCGGCACGCTGCGTGAGGTCAGGTTCCCGACCGCGTCGTAGCCGTAGCTGGCGGCACCCGGCAGAGGCGTGTTCGCGGCCGTCCCCGACCCGGTCGTGGTGGCCGTCGCGGCCAGGGCGTGCGGCCGCGCCGAGCCCGCCATCGGGAACGACGCCGTCGTCACCGCATCCGCCCCACCGCTCAGCGAGTGCGCGGTCGTCGAGGTCCGGTTACCGGTCAGGTCAAAGGCATAGCTGGTCCAGTACGGCGCTGGACCACCCACCGTCGCTGAGGTCGGGGACGCCGAGCAGGACGTCGGCGCGGTGATGGCGGTGGAGGGGCTCGTCCAGGCCGTGGTCAGGCGCTGCAGGTAGTCGTAGCGGTAGCAGCGGGATCCGGCCCAGCTCGGGTCGGTCGGTGACAGGTTCGACTCCTGGACGAGCTTGCCGGCCGGGTCGTACAGGTAGCGGACGTCGACGTCGGGTTTGGCTTGGCCTTCGCGGTCGAGGCGGGAGCGGGTCAGCTGGCCGGTGGCCTGGTCGTACTCGTAGCCCAGCCAGATCGTCTTGCCGACCTTGTTACCGGTGTTGAGCTGGGTGACCTGGCCGAGGGCGGAGTACTGGGTGTCGGAAACGTAGGCGCCGTAGCCGCCCATCGTGTCGGGGTTGCCCAGCGCGTCGTAGGTGTAGGAGAGCGTCTCGTTGGGCGAGCCGGTGATGCTGGGGAACTTGGTGGAGGCCAGGCCGCCGTCGAGGTTGTAGGTGTTGGTGGTGGTGTAGGTGCCGGCCAGCGGCGCCTCGGCGCCGCCCACGTTGGGGACGGTCAGGGTCTGGGTCAGCGGCTGGTACCAATTGTTGTAGCTGCCGACGGACTGCACATAGTCGTAGCTGGTGCCGGCGATGGTCACCCGCCGGGTGGCCGAGGCGAGCTGACCCTTGGCGCCGGCCGGGTCGTACGCCCACAACGCCCGGACCGGCCCGGTCACGCTGGTGTCGCGCAGGCTGGTGCGTCGTCCCAGGTCGTCGTAGGTCATGGCAAGGGTCTGCCCGGCGGCGTCGGTCGTCGTGACGAGCCGGTCGAGGTCGTCGAAGGTCGCGGTGGCGTCACCCTTGTCCGGGTCGTGGGTGCCGGTGCGGCGACCACGCAGGTCGTAGGTGTAGGTCCACTGGTTGCCGGCCGGGTCGGTGACGCGGTCCAACTGCCCCGCCGGGGTGTAGGCGTAGCTGGTGACGTCGGCGTCGAGCGGCGCTGCCGGTCGCCGCGGCGCCGTGGTACTGCCACAGCTGGGTTGTGTGGCCCCGGGCGTCGACCAGGGTGGTGGTGGGGGTTCCGCCCGTCGGTGGGGTGGTGCTGGTGCGGTCGCCGCCGTAGGTGGTGGTGGTGTGCCACTTCTCGGTGCCGTTGGCGAGCAGCGCGGAGGTGACCGGGCGTCCGGCGCCGTCGTAGGTCACTCGGGTCGCCGAGGGGATCTGGGCGTCGGTTATCGCGTACATGGTCGCGTCCGGGGCGCCGGTCGCGTAGTACGGGCCCTTGGTGTCGGTGGTCAGGCCCCGTGAGTCGTAGACGGTCTCGGTGAGCACCCGACCGCCGGCGGTGCCTTCGGCCGGCGCCTGGGTCAGGCGCGGGCGCAGCAGGCCGTCCATCAGCTCGTAGGTGAGGGTGTAGGTGCCGTTGTTGCGCAGCTCGCTGGTGGCCACGGCGTTAGGTGCCGTCTGGCTGATCGTGTACGCGTACTTGAGGTTCGCGGTCTGGGTGGCCTTGGCCCGTCCCGGCAGCCACACCGATGTCAGCCGCCCCAGCGGGTCGTAGACCAGGTCGGTGATCTTCCCGTTGGGGTCGGTGGTCGTGGTGGTCTGCCCCCGCTGGGGTGACAGCACCGACGTCGTGGCGTGACCCAGCGGGTTGGTGATGGTCGTGCCGGTCACCGGCCCCCCAGACGCCGGGGTGTACGCCGTCGTGGTGGCCTTGCCTGCGGCGTCGGCGACGCTGGTGGGCCGGCCGTACACGTCGTACGTCGTCGACGACGTCTTCTGGTAGGTCGCGACCCCACCGCTGTAGGACGCGACGCGCTCGCTGGAGGTGACGTCACCCTTGCTCGGCGCGGCACCGAACGTCGTCGAGCCGTCGAAGTAGGAGCGGACGTCGCTGATGACGTCGGCGGGCCGGCTGACCGCGGCTGGCGCAGGCCTTCGCCACGACCTCGGTGCGCGCGACCGTGTCGTAGATGCCAGCAGTCGTGTTGCGCGCGTAGGTGATGCGGGTGCACCGGTCGTCGCCGGTGGTGGCGGTGTCGGCCGCGTCGTCGACCTGGGTGGCGAAACCGTCGCTGTCGTAGGCGGTCACCGACTGCGTGACCCGCTCGGTGCCAGCGCCGGCATCGGGAGTCGCGAGTGTAGGTGCGCACCGTGCCCGGACGGATGATTCGGGAACTGTCGGTGCCATCGGTCGCGGTCGTGGCCGCCACGACCGGCGCGGTGAAGGTCTGGGCCACCAGGGCGCCGTGTGAGGTGGCGGTGCCGCCCAGGTAGGTCGCGGACTCGCGGACGAACCCGTTGTAGTAGTCCGCGTCGCTCTGCGAGCCGAGCCGGTCGGTGACGCTGCCGCCCATCCCGCGCAGGTACGCGGTCTCGGTGGCGGTGTTGGGGGTCTGCCCGTCACCGATGCGTACCCGGACGCGGGCGTAGCCGCGCCAGTCGCTGTAGGCGCGGTACTTGGTGGGGGTGATCTCCAGGTCGTCGTAGTGCCAGGCCGGGGTGCCGAGGTAGTCGTAGCTGGTGACCTGGTCGGTCGAGCCGCCGGTCAGGTCGTCGGCGACGACCGAGGTGACGACGTACTTGTGGAAGTAGGTCTTGGTCGGGGTCGTGGCGCCTTCGCGGGTCCAGTACTGCGGGAAGCAGCGGCGGGTGTTCGTGTCGTCCGCGGTGGGCAGGTCGGTCTTGGAACAGTCGGGGCCGGAGTAGTTGACGCTGATCTGTCCGCCGGACTCGGTCTTGATGACGGCCAGGCGCCACTTGACCATGGCCGGGTCCCCGTCCAGGCCGTCGACGCGGTTCTGTCGCTGCACGCCGGTGAGCGTGACGGCGGGCAGCGTGGCCGTACCGCCCACGTTGCCGGAGTGCGTGATCGTCGACAGCCACAATGCCTTGCTGGTGCCGTCACCGGGGTCGGGGAAGCTCTGACCGAGGGTCCAGGTGTCCACCGGGCGTACGCCGACGCCGTGTACACCTGGGTCTGCACGGTGGTCAGCCGCTTACGAGAGAAGAACGCCGGTGCCAGCACCGACGGGCAGGACGTGGTCGAGGAGCAGACCTGATCAACCGGCACGTCAGGCCAGTAGGCCGCGTTGGCGGTGGTGAACTGGGCGTCCGGTGCACGTGATCGTGCCAGAGGGGATGCACCGCTCGGCCGTGGTGAACGTGACCCGTTGCGGCGCGGTGGACGTGGCCTCCGAGCCGGCCCGTTCGCCGTACTCGATGCTGGTCAGGTACCCGCCGCGGGTGTAGGCGACCGAGTTGCCGGTAGCCCCGGCGGCGGTCTTGTTGTTGTTCTGCCCGTAGCGGTTGGTCTCGGCCGCGTAGTTGTAGGTCAGGGTGTTGCCGTGGGTGTCGACGACGTAGTCCAGGTTCCACCGCCAGCCCTTGACGCAGAACGACGCCAGGAACGTGGCGTGCCGTGAGCACGCCGGCGTCGCACCGCCCAGACCGGTGACCTCACCGGTCTGGTTGAACGCGACCGGGACCGTCCACACCGAGTTGGTGCGGGCCGTGTCGGCGGCGTAACGCTGGTTGTAGCCGAAGTAGTACTTGGTGCCGTCGGTGTCGGTGAGCAGCCAGTACTCCTTCTCGGCGTCCCCGTTGGCCCACGGTGCGACCGCCCGGGTGACCCGCGCACCGTCGTCGTCCTTCAACCGCCACACGCCCGTGCTGGCCTTGACCAGCTCGGTGGACCTGCCGTTGAAGACGATGGTGGCGTTGTCGGACTTCCAGCACAGGTCGCCGGTCTTGACGGTGTTGACGCCGCCGGTCATGTCGTCGGCGCAGCCGGCGTAGGACCGCTCCACGAACCCGGTCGCCAGGTCCTCGCCCTCCCCGACCCAGGACGGCTGGTTGTTGGTCGAGGCGGTGCGCCCGTCGACGGCCTGGGAGTTGTAGCTGATCGCCAGCTGCGGGGCCGGTCCGCCCTGCGTCGGTGGGACCGACATCGGGTAGGACCAGGCGAACGCCCCGGTCTGCGGTGAGACCTGCCAGCTCGACGACGCCGCCAGCGAGGTGGCCTTGTAGTCCCCTGCCGGCCCTGATGAGCCGGCCGTGAGCGCCAGCACCGTCCCCGCGCTGGCGCGGTGCTGGCCGCGCTCAATGGGACCTGTGCCGACACGGCCGAGCTCTTGGCGTCGTTGGCGGAGCCAGCGGTGTCTGGACGCGGCAGGCCGCCTTGGTCGGTGTGGTCAGCGCGCACGCCGGGAGGCGGACCAGGTGCAGGCGGCTCGCCCAGTCACCACCCACCGCGGTCGCGAAGGCGGCGTAGCTGACGCGTACGTCGACGCTGCCAGCGGGGCCGGACGCGTTGGCCACCCGCAGCAGGACGCCGGGCACGCCGGCAGCCTGAGCCGCCTTCTGCGGCAGGACGGTGGCCCGCACGGAGGACGGCCCCTTGCCTCTCGCGCTCCGGGCCACCATCACGGGGGTGCCGGACGCGCTCACCCAGGAACGGGCCAAGGACGGCGCCGGGGCAGCGACACCACGCGCGGGGGTGCGACCGGCGGCGCTGGCATCGGTCAGCCTCGCGGTGCTGGTCCTTGGGGCCGGCCAGACCGCGCGCGGAGTCGCCTTCCCGGCGGCCGCGGCGGTCAGGTCAGCCGCGCCCGTGCGCGTCCCCACCCGGGTGGGGTGGACGGCGACGTCGGGGCGCACCGTTGGGCCGCCCGGGGCCGCCTGCGCGGGCGTCGAGCCCGTCGTCGTCGCGGCCGCGGCCAGCAACGAGGCGGACACCACCGCCACCAGCGCACTGCGAAGGTTGCTCATCGAATCCCCCTGACGTCCGCGGCGGCGTGTGCCGCGCGGCCCGATGGTGCGGCGGGTCACGGCCGGACCTGCATGTAGAGCTTGTTCGCCTGGGCGTCGTCGTAGGCGCCGGAGAAGGTCTGCACCTCATCGACGATGCCCGGCCACCAGAACCGGACGGTGCTGCTGAGCAGTGAACCGACCCGCAGTGGGCCTGTGGCCGTGCTCGACGTCTGGCGGGGCACGGTCGCGTCACCCAGCGGGTCGCCGGCGAGCTGGCCGTCGACGTACAGCTTCATCTCCGCGTCGACCAGCCCGGGGTTGTAGACGCCGATCAGGTGCGTCCACTGACCCGGCACGACGGCAGCGGTGGAGTACATGGCAATCGCGTGGGAGCCGTCACTGATCGCCATCCCGAAACGGCCGTCCTCGAAGGGCACGCAGGACGGGTCGACCTGTACGCCGTTGGCGTCGACGGCGCAGGTGACGGGCGGGTCGGCGAACACTCCGGTCGACCACGAGGTCGAGCCTTGGTCCTGGCTGACCAGGTAGCGGCGGCTGGTCACCGGGCCGTCGAGCTTGACCCAGGCGGAGACGGTCAGGCTGCGGCCCATCACCAGCACACCGGACGTGCTGTTGGCCGATCCGGTCGCCCCGTCGAAGGCGAGAGCGCGGTCGGCGGGTTCGGAGAACGGCGGGTCCTGGCCCGTCTCCTCGGGTGAGAAGACACCCGGGACCGAGGTCGTGCCTCCGACCCGCGTCAGCGGGTGCGGGCTGGACACACCACTGGTGTCGCTCAAGGCGCCGGTGGACTCGTCCAGCCGCCACCAACCGCTGGACGCAGCCCCCTTGACGGGGAACTGGAGTGCGTCGGGCGCGCTGACGTTGCCGGCCGCGTCGTAGCCCCAGACCCGGACGACGTTGGGGCCGAAGGAGTTGAAGGTGACGGTGAACCCCGGTGAGCTCACTGCCGTGGCAGCAGAAGTCGCGGTCTGCGAGTTCAGTGACCACCGGTAGGTGGTGGTCGTCGAGTCGCCCGGAACGAAGGTGAACGATCCCGTGTCACCGACACCGCAGGATGCGTCGTCGTTGCTCTGTGCGTCCGGCAGCACCAGACAGCTGCCGGCCGGTGGCGTCGTGGGCGTGGTCACCGAGGGGGCAGGCGGGGCGGTGCCGTCGACGGTGAACTCGCACCAGCCGGACCACTGGCTCTTGTCAACGCCGTCGTAGGCCTGCGCGCGCCAGGCGTAGGTGCCGTCGGCCAGGGCCGGCGCGTTGACCGAGTAGGTCACGCCCGGCGACTTGTAGGCGGTGCTGGCAGACCAGACAACGGTGGTGTGGTTGGCGGCGGTGACCTGGAAGTCACCTCTGACCGTCTGGCCCTTCGAGCCGTCGCTGTCGCTGATCGTGGCGTTCAGGGTCGGTGGGTCGGCCTTCGCGATGACCGGCCGAGAGGTGCCCGTGACGCAGGAGGTGGTGGGCGAGGTCGTCTTCAGCGACGTCGGAGTCGCCGGCGGGGTGTTGTACAGCACCGACAACGTCGCGTCGTACCGGAACCGCTTCCACCCGTAGTTGGAGGTCTCGCTCGAAGCCTTCAACCCGATAGTCGTGTTCGAACCCCCCAGAGCCTTGGAGTGGCTCACCGCCGGGAGCACGTTGAACGACAGCCACGCCCCGCCCGGCGAGCACCCGTCACGGCCATAGGCCACCGACTGCGAGGAGTTCTTGGTCCGCCAGACCGGCTGGCTATTCCATGTCGACGACGAGTAGACCGCGCTCGTCTCCCACGCCTCCACGGTCGAGGCCGTACACGAGTAAGAGAATGTCTCGTACGCCTTGAGAGTGGCCCCCAGCAGGTGCTTGGAGTTCATCGCGCTGGTCGAGAACATGTAGAACAGACGCTTCTTGTTCGTCCCCGCCGTGGTGTTGTAACCCATCCCCTCGTCGCCGGTGAACTTCCAGTACGACGTCGTCGGGTAGGTCGCGTTGACCATCCCCCAGCCGTTGCGCGTGGCCGTGTAGTAGACACCCGGGTCGATCGTGACCGGATACGTCGTCGCTGCCGATGTGAGCATCGCCGCGCTCGGGGTGACCGAGACCGACTGACCGTCCACGGACAGCGCCATGGGTGAGACCTTGTCGCCCTCGTCCGGAGAGTCCTCAGCCCCCGACGCCGCACCGGCGTCGCCCTGGCTGCCGGCTGCCGCCTCGAGCGTCGAAGTCGTCGGGCCAGTCGAAGCGGACGATGCGATCGGCCGAGTCGTGGCAGCCGTCACGCCGTCCGCGCTGGAGTCCCACATGATCGGCTGGGGACTCGCGAAGAGCTCGTTCCCGGCCGCTGTTGCCACGGAGAAGCCGCCGGACGGGGACTTCTTCACCGTCAGCCCGTTGCTGACCTTGATCGGGAACGTCAGTGTCGCCAAGGCGGGGTTCGCCGCCGCCGCCGCGTCCCGGACGATCAGGCGTTCAGTGAAGCTGTCCGTCGATGCAGTGACCTGCACGTCGACCCCGGGCAGCACGTCCGCGTACGTGGCGGTATCCCCCGCCAGGCTCGGCGCGGGCAGGCGACCACTCCACCCCAGCGCGAACGACCGCGTCCCATCGGCGACCTGCGCGAGCCAGGTGCCAACCCCGCCACTGGAGAAGGTGAGCCGGGTGGTCGTCGCCCGGGGTCGCACGGTGCCGTCCGCGGCCACCTCCAGCGTCGTGTCGACAGGGGCCCAGCCCGCACCACGACGCACGCGCACGGGGCCGGCACTGAACTCGGTGACGAACGTGCCGTCAGGGTTCGCCAACGTCCGGCTGGTCTCGGTCGTTTGCGCTGTTACCTCCACCGGTGCCCCCGTGGCCGCCGCCTGCGCGCTGGCGCTCTGGGCGGAGAAATCCACGCCGCTGGTTGCGATGCTCTGGCGAGCGGGCGACGTGCCCGCCGCGAGACCGCTCGCTTGAGCGGCCGGCCCAGACGTTCCGACGGCCAGGCTGACAAGAGCAGCTACGGCAAGAATCAACGGTCGACGACGCACCACGTGCCCCCCGGCATTGGCACGCGACTGCGTGCGGCTGCGCGAAGAGTGTCCGATTCGCGCGCAGCCTGTCAAGGCTCTGGTGCGCGTGGAATCGGCGCAGTTTGCCCGCACGTCTGCGTATCAGCTTGAGGTGATGACCAGAGTCCCGATCCAACCCTCATCCACGCACGGCCGTACATGCCTATGGACGGCTTGCGGGGATTGCCGCGCAACGCTCAGATGACCGGGCCTTGGCGTGGGTTGCGTCGTCCTGTCCCGCGAGCACTGTCACTGCCGGCGAGAGCGACCTGGCTCTCCGGACAGTGCAGGAGTGGGCATGACAGGCACGGCGGTGGCGCGGCGAATGAAGCAGCCGGATCGAGCACCAGCAAGGGCGACCGAGGTCCGGTCCCTTCGGCAGTACTTAGGCGATGCGCGGCTACGGCAGATCAGCCGCGTCTTCGTCATTCGCACCAGCAGCCGGGACAAGCGGAACTTCAAGGCCATGTTCGACGCTGGCGTGGCGACGATGCCGGACGACCCGGACGTTCAGCAGCTGGCGGCCATTGGTGCCTCCATCGTCCTGCCGGAAGGCGAGCAGAGCCGCCGCGAACTCGGCGCCATGGAACTGAGGCGCGGATCAGTGGCGGGAGGGCGCGGCGTCGCCCTGCTGGGTTGGCTGGTCCCCGTCGGTCGCACGCTTTTCGTGCTGTTCCTGGAGACCGCCCGAAAGGCCGACCTACCCGCGGAGTCCCTGGACCAGCGCCGCAACGCCTTCACCGAGGCCATCTGCGAGATCGTCCGCACGCTCCGGCCGGCCGACCTGCACGCGCCCATCCTGAACCGCCTGGTCCGCAACGTTCGGTTCGGGCAGCAGCTGATGGCCTGCCTGCGCGACTACAAGGTCGCAGTGTGGGTTGACGGCGCCCAGGTGCAGCTGGACGGCGACAACGGTGAGCTGCTCAGCTTCGTGAACTCATTTTTCGCCGCTCGGGACGCGGACGCGACGGTGCGTCGGCTCGCTGGCGTCGAGGCACTGATCTACCGCGACGGTCTGTGGTACCTGTCGACCAGGTTCCTGCCCTTCACCTGGCGCGCTCGCCAAGTCCATGAGGTCGACCCGCTGACCGGCGAGACCCGCACTCGCGTACCGGATGAGCGGAACCTGGAAGTCGTCCCGCAGAGCGTGGCAGCCTTCGACCGGTTCGTGGAGATGCTGTCCGACCGCAGCCTGAGCCTGGGCGCCATCGGCATCGAGCTCGGCGGCCTGGGCATTCGATCGCGGGCACCCAGGGACGCAGGAGGCTCAGTTCTCCTCAGCCATCTGGCGAACCCCGCCAATGGCGTCGCGACGCTCATACAGCGACAGTGGCTCGATGCGTGGCTCACCGGGAAGTACCGGGCCACCGTTCACCTGAAAGCCGATCTGAGCACCAGCCACCCCTCGCTCGCGGAGCACGTCCAGGAGGTCGTTGACGACGCGACCGGCGAGACCACGTGGATGCAGCAAGTCGAGATCAGCCTGCCCCTGCCCGAGCGCGGTCACTGGCTCACCCGAGAGCAGTACGACCGCATCGTTGACGTGCGGCACTCCCCCACGCCCCAGCGCACCGGCCGCGCGGCCGGCAGCCGCGAGCGGCGCCCGCTGTCCAGCCTGTCGCAATGGGACGACGTCGACACCGGCCGTCAGCACCGGCTGGCCACCTTCGACAGCGGCGCCACCTACTCCTGCCTTTGGCGTCCCATCGACGATGCCTACGACGAGCACGGCGCAAGTCTCGGCTGGACCCGCCAGCACCGCACGAACAAGCTGGCCTCGGTGCCCGCACCAGCGCTGCACGCCTCGATCGGCCGACAGCTCGCCGTGCTCGCCGAAGCACTCGAGGACCAGCTCGCGGTCCTTTCCCGCCCACCGCAGCGGTTCGGTCAGCCATGCCTCAACGATGAGGCGACACGCCGGGCCTCCGACATCCGCGATCAGCTCGACCGAGCCGAGAGCCGACGCAAGGGAATCCGCGAAGAGCGACAAATCGCCCGCGGCAACGGCCAAACGGCCGAAGCAGAGCTCCTCGCATCCGAAGAGGCGGAGATCCGTGAGCAGATCACCGACCTGGGCAAGGCCCTTGAGGCGGCGGAGGCCGACATCGAGTTGGCGCGCACCGCCCCCGAGACGCCTGCAGTGATCAGTGTCGAAGCGGACCTCGGCACGCTCGAGCTGGTTGCGGCCGCGCTGCAGCGCTGCGGACCCTTCGCGCCGGCGGCGCTGAACGAGGCCCTGGGACGGCTCCTGCCCAACACCCTGAAGGTGTACCCCTCGCCCACAGGGCTGTCCGTCACCTGGCGAGCCGAGGTCGAGCTGCCCCTTGCCGACGGCAGCATCGGGCGGCACACCATCGCCAGCCCCGAGCCCGTGCCCGCCGTCGCATTCATCGTGCGCGACAAGCAAGCCAAGGACCAAGCGCCCGACTGGGACGACCGGCTCGCCGAGCAGTTCTTCGACCACGGCACCGACATGACCGCACTGAGCCAGCTCCGTGACATCAAGGGGACCGGCAAGGCCGACACCTACGCCGTGAAACGCCTCAGGCAGTGGCTGCGCGAGCATGGCGTCGTCAGCGCCGGCCTGCGACGCGCCGCGTTGGACGCGCCGCCCGACGTTCGACGCGCGCTGGGCCACGTACTCCGTGGCCGGCCCCCGCGAGACTCTTACGAGCAGACCCTGCTGGACACCTACACCCCCGACGAAGAGTGGGGGGTCACGTGGGCCGCGAGCAGCCACGACGACTACCGCCGCATCCTGGCCAGCCTGGAGGCGCTCGGACCCCGCGACGCTGATGCTGTGGCGGTCGCCCGCCACGCGGGCCTCACATGGAGCCGCCTGGTCGCCTTGACCAACCGCCAGCAGATCGCCAGGCCCAGGGCGGGTGCCGTCGTCCGCGGACCCGCGCTCGAGAAGAACTGGGGTCGAGGACATCCCCGGCGCGACCGCCGAGTCTCAGTGCCCCAGTGCCCTCACGCAGACTGCCTCGGGCGAGCAGCGGCCGGACCGGCCGGACTACTCATCCAGCTTCTGGTCCCCGAGCTCGGCCCCAGCGCACTGATCTGCCGAGAGTGCCGACGCCGGCCCGATGACGCGGACACGGTCTTCCCCGAGATCTACAGCCTGCACTGGCGTGGTGGACGACGGATGCGCATCCTCGAGCCATCAGGCGCCCGTTGGGTCGGCAGCCACTGCGTCCAAGACAGCGAGGCGAGCGCGGCGTAGGCATCGGCGTGGCGCTCCTTGCACATCGAGCGAAGAGCGGCACTTTCTCCACTGCCCGGTAGAGACCACGCCGAGCCACCCTCCCCGCGCACGCGGGGGTCATCCGGCGCCAAGCGGCATATCGACACCAACACCCGCGCATGCGGGGGTCATCGGCGCCACCAGCCGTCCGACAGAGCCGTCGGCGGCAGCACCTCTCCTCGCGCACGCGGGGGTCATCCCGCCGAGGCCGACCGCACGACAGGGGCGGTGGAGAACCACGAACTGTGGTCCTCCACCGCCGTTGTGCGCCCAGGGGGGTTGCCCAGCGCTGCCACTGCGCCGAACGTCACCGGAGCCTTGAGCGTCACGACGAGAGACGACCGTCATCCAGCCGCCAGGCCGACGCCCAGCGAGAGGACGACAACCTACGTGCTCCAGGCACACGCCCCCCGACCCTGTTGCTGGGTGTGTCCCCTTCCGACTCCCAACACGACCGCCTGAACCCGCACCGATGTCCGTGCCTCTCCTCCCCGAAGGGTTCACCTCCGCCACATACCGAAATGCCATGGGACTCCGCGGCGCGTCGGCCGCCGACCAACTGTGTCGGGCCGTAGCGTCCGGTGAGTGCTCTTGTGGACCAGGTGACCGGACCACGCGTTCGCCTTGATGGCGCCTTCCGGCGACTGTGGGGTGCCTACTCCGTCAGCGAGGTGGGCAGTGCGCTCGGGGCCGGCGCGCTGCCCCTCATCGCGGTCCTCGTCTTGCGCGTGTCGGCCTTTCAGGTCGCCGCCCTGGCAGCTGTTTCGGCTCTCGCCGCCGCCGCCATCTCTCTCCCGCTCGGCTCGTTCGTGGAGTTTCGTCGCAAGCGGCCCGTCATGGTGATCGCCGACCTGGTCCGGTTCGCGGCCCTGAGCAGCGTCCCGCTCCTCGCCGCGTTCGGCCTGCTCACCTACCTGCAGCTGTGCCTCGTCGGTGCCATTCAGGCCACCTGCAACATCGTGTTCGGCGCTGCCAGCGGGGCCCACCTCAAGGCCCTGGTGCCCGGCGAGCAGCGGCTCCCGGCCAACAGCCGCTTCGAAACCACGTACTGGACCGCCACCAGCATCGGGCCACCGCTTGGGGGTCTGCTCATCTCCTGGCTGGGAGCGACCTCGACCCTCGTGCTCGACGCCACCAGCTTCCTGCTCTCAGCCCTCGGCATCCGCTCCCTGCGAACGCCTGAAGGGGCTCCACCGTCCAAGGCGCTGAACCACCACTGGAGAAGAGACGTCACGTCGGGATGGCGCTACATCTTCGGACACGCCGGACTCACGGCCCTCTTCTGGAACTCCGCCCTGTTCGGCGGCTGCATCATGCTGTCGTCGCCGCTGACCGCAGTGCTCATGCTCCGCGACCTCGGCCTCAGCCCCTGGCAGTACGGACTGGCACTTGGACTCCCGGGCCTCGGAGGCATCCTCGGCTCCTTCTGCACCAGGCCCTTCACGCACCGCTTCGGGGACCGCGCAGTACTGCTCACCTTCGGTGTCCTGCGCACCCTCTGGCTCGGATTCATCCCCCTCGCGCCCACCGGAACCACCGGACTGGTCGTCATCATCGCCGCAGACTTCCTGCTCCTCTTCAGCGCAGGCGTCTTCAACCCGACGTTCGTCACCTACCGCATGCGGGCCACCCAAGACAGCCACATGGCGCGCGTGACCACCGCCTGGTCGATCAGCTCGAAGACGGCACAGCCGCTGTTCATCCTCGCCGGCGGCCTCCTCGCCGGCGCCACCAGCACCCGGTTCGCCATCGCCTGCGCAGCCATTCTGCTTCTCGGCAGTGGCCTACTCCTACCGTGGCGGACCGGCTGGGCCGATCCATCGGTCCAGCCTCAGTGAACGCGCCCCGCCCAACGCCTGACCGCGGCCGAGATCGGGCCCCCGCACCGCTCCGACCTCCGCTTGTCTGTCATCAGCCGACGGCGCCATGATCTGCCGCGGCTGAGGCCAACAGCGCGCCGCCCACGGGTCGCGCGGGGCGGCGTCTACAGTGCCGATGTGGACGCAGCAACGGTCGGCGTGCTGACCGGAGGCATCGGCGTCGCGGGCACCTTGCTCGGCGTGGTCTTCACACAATGGCGCTCCGATGTCCGCGAGCGGAACCGCCTCGCGGTCGAGGAACGACGCGAGCAGCAGCGGCTGGCACAGGACACCGAGCGCG
Source organism: uncultured Actinomycetota bacterium (assembly GCA_963759935.1). Lineage (GTDB taxonomy): Bacteria > Actinomycetota > Actinomycetes > Actinomycetales > Angustibacteraceae > Angustibacter. Next base: position 335,618 of record CAVXBF010000009.1, on the reverse strand, counting down.
AGCGTGACGCCCGCTTGTTCGACCACAGGCGCAATGCCTACCTGTCCGTGATCGATCAGTCCCACCGATGGAGCCACATCATTGCCGACGTGCGCGAAGGGCTGAAGGCGGAACCGCCGGAGGACGCCATGGACGGCTTCTGGCGCATCGTCGGCGACGTCGACCTGTACGGCAGCGCTGAGGCAGCCGAGAAGGCGCAGGCCCTGTACTTGGAGCTGCACGAGCAGATGTACGGGCCGCACAACCCCAACATCGAAGACGCCGACCGCGACCTGCAGGCCGGGGACCGCCACACCCAGTTCGTGAACGCAGCCCGCGCTGACCTTGGACTACCAGCGCGCTGGCCACCGACCCCCGTCTTGAAGCTCGACGGCGAGTCGATCGAATAGCAAGGACAGTTCGGCAGCGGGCGGTCGATGTCGTGCGCCATCCACCGAACCGCTCGCTCACGACCGCTCAGGGCGGCTACGCTCGCACGGATCTCCCGCGTTCCGCGCCCCGATGCGGGCATGTCTGGCTCTGTGTTGAGCGAAAGCGGACTGCGTAGGCTCATGAAGACTTGGCCGCGTCTTCAGGGGTGCCTGTGTACTGCTTTCGTTTGCCCTTCGCGATGCCGCGTAGGAGCCTGCTTGGACTGACAGAGGAATCGTTCCTTCTACAGGACAATGGTGAGCAGCGGGTTTGGCTGAAGTCTTCCGCGTCCGACAGCGAGCGATTGTGCGACGCTACCCACCTGGTGATCCGCGGCACCGGGTACGCCAACGAGGAAGAAGCCGCCCGGGAGGGTGAGCGGTGGCGGGACGTCATCAGTCGGGCCTTTGCCCGCGTGCACCTCGCCGCCGACTTCGGGGACCGAAAGCCGTTCGGGTCTCTCACCACGGCCGGCGAGGCGTGGTTCTCCGAGCGGGTGGGACACCCTGTGCTCGGAGACCGGCCCGGTGTCACGGTCTTCATGGATCAGCCGGGTCTTCGCTTCGTTGCGTCGAACGCCGAGGGGTGCAAGCGCCCGACCGAGGATCGAAACCGTCTGGTGCTCACCGAGGCTGCGCGGCTCAGTGATCCCTTGGCGGGTCCTGAGCGACTGGCCTTCGACCTGTACAGCGGCTCGTTCTTCCAGCCATCGGCGGACTCGAGGCTCCTGATGCTGGCCATGGCGGTTGAGACCTTGCTCGACCTGCAGCCGCGCTCGGATGCAGCCAGGGCGCACGTCACTGCCATGATGGAGGCCACGGAAGCCAACGCTGACCTCACTCAGTCCGAGCGGGACTCCCTCCGAGGGAGTCTCACATGGCTGGGGAATGAGTCGATCGGGCAGGCCGGGCGGCGCCTGGCTCGGACTCTTGAGCCTCGCACGTACGGAGACGAGGCCCAGCGACCTTCTTCACCCGCTGCTATGCGATGCGCAGTGCGCTCGCCCACGGGCAGGTGCCACGCCCTGACCGTGGGGATGTAGACCTCCTCGCCGCGAACCTTGAGATTTTCGTCGGCGACCTCCTTGCCGGCCGTCTTCTCACTGAGGTCCCTGACTGACCACCTTGAGGTCGCACGGATCTGCTTCAAACAGGAGTGATCGCCACGAGGAGGCATGCTGCTGCCTTCTGCCCGGCCCAACGAGGTGGCTCATTCTGAACGCACGCATCTGTCGCGATGAGCGCGCCCAGCAGGCCAGCGGAATGGGACACACCCAGTTAGAAGCCCTCCCTGACAGGACGGGCACAGAGTCACTCCACCGACAGCGGCGGCAAACTTCGAACTATCCGCACCGTCTCCACGCTCACCGTGACGACTCGAGCGAGTAGGTCGAGGATGTATCGAGCGTCCACCACCTCTCGCGACCAGTCGTTGGGGTCATTCACGATGTCGGACGCCTTGTCAGTCTTGACCTGGTACCAGTCCAGCACCCACCCAAACGCCGATCGAGAGCCGATCGTGTACTCGTGCGCCTCTTCAGGGACGCCTGTGACGGTGATCTGGGAGTTGTTATCACGGTGGAAGTATCGGCGGTCCGGCCGGCCTTCGGGTGGCGCATCTTCTCGACGCGGAACCAGTCGTATAGCGCGTCACCGGATCTTCGTCAGTTCGGCCTCGAAGACCGATCGGTAGTCCGGGGAGTGCAGCAGTCCGTACACGTAGAAGAAGATGCCGTCGCTTGGGATGCCAGCGTCGAAGGCGGCGGCGCACTACATCAACGTCGCCGTCGAAGCGCCCTCGGAAGAGGTCAAGCGCATCATCGGCGAACGCCGGTGGAGATCCGCAACGGGGCCCGGCTCAAGGGCTCTTCGAACTCGTCCGCATCCGGTACAACCGCTCTGTGAGCGAGGAGACTTCACCCGCACCCTGCGAAGCCAGCTCGCTGACCTTCCGCACGACGCACGGCCAACGCACCTCGTCCAAGACGACCCAGAGCTTCCCGGGCAGCGCGTCAGCAGCTCGCGCCTTCGCTTGGGTCCCCGGCCAGCCCCCACGAGACCAGCGGGACCCGCCTGCGTGCGGCCAGCCCGGCGCCACCGGCTGAGCCAACGGCGCGGTGAGCAGGACCGGGGGCACGGCTGGCGGTCGCGCGGGTCACTCGTTCGGCCGCCAGGCAGCGCATGGAGCACCGAGAACCTGCCCGTGCTCCATCTCCACGAGGGTCCCCTCGGCGAGGGCCCGCAACGCAGCCTGGACCCGCCTTGCAAGCCGCTCGCTCATCAGGACCCCGAGCTCGGGCGGCGCAACGAACCGGAACGACCGCAGCTCGTCCGTCGGGAGGCAGATTGCCGACCCGTCGGGGAGCACGCCGCCGTCGTATACGAACATGAGGGACTCCGTGCGGTCGGGTTCTGGCCCCTGCCACTCCACAGACAGCATCCGGCCACTTCCAGGCGGAGCCCAAGTTCCTCCTGCACCTCCCGGGCACAGGCGGCGCGCGGCGACTCATCCGCCTCAACGGAGCCCCCAGGCAGCTCCCAGGACTCCTTGTACGTCGGCTCAACCAGCAGAATCCGGTGTTCGTGGTCGCGAACGACCACACCGGCGCCCATGCGCTTCCTGGCAAGGCTGTTGTGATAGGTCACTGGGTCCACGCTCATCGAAGGACCATGCCATACGTACGGCTGGAAGGAGTCAACTCCATCACACCGTCGCCGTAAGGAGGGGGCGACGCGTCAGTGACGTTCACGGCTGCTTCTGATCCGCGCGGGCCGCCAGTCGGTCCAGCGCCCCGGCCGCCTTGGATACGTAGCGTTGAATGAGCACGTGAGTGTCAGCGTGACCTGCGGCGGTCGCGACATCCTCGGGCCCGGCACCGCACTCGTTGATGAGCCAGGTACAGAACACGTGTCGGGCGGAGTGCCAGTCGAATACCTGACGCTTGTGCCCGGACGGCAGCGTCCGCTCAGGCATCCCCAGGCGCCGGCAAGCGGCCCGGTGCAGCGCATCGAAGTTTCCCTTCCACCACCATCCGCCACGGGGCGCCGGGAACACGGTGCCTTCTGGGTCGTCGATCTCCTCGAGTCGGCGCGACAGCGCAGACAAGAGGTCGTACCCGGCCGGTGTGTCGGCGGGGATCAGCGTCCGGCGGGATTCTCCATTCTTCGGATCGGTGACAACCTGCTGCTCCTTCCCGGTCTTCGGGTTCTTCACCTCGACCACCTGCTTTCGGATGTGCACGTGCCGCCCTTCGAGGTCGATGTCCTTCTTGCGCAGGTAGAACAGTTCGCCCTGCCGGACACCCGTGTATGCAGCGAAGATGAACATCAGCTCCCACCACCAGGGCGGCTTGCGCCAGCGACCCGCGTGCTTGCTTTCCGGCTTGATCTCGCGAGCCCACTCCGCCGCGATGGCCCCGACCTGGCTATGCGAGGGGATGGTCTCGGGGTCGACCCAGTGCTCTGACTCTCCGCCGGTGCCACCACGGTTCGAGCGCCGCGAGCCGGACCGCGCAGGCGCGTGGGGGTCGCGCACCTTGACCCCGCGGAGCAACTCTGGAGCCCGGTACTGAAGCCACTTCTCGTCGTAGCCCCAGTTGATCATGGCGCTGAGACAACGGCGGATCTTGTCCCGCTCCTGGAGCGTCGGCGCGTGATCGATGGCGGCCTGGAGCATCTCCGCGCGGAGCTCGCCACAGAGCACCTCCCCCAGCAACGGCATCACGTGGCGGTCGACACGATCGCGATAGAAATCCACGCTGCCGGCCGCCAGCTCAGTCTCTCGGTCGGCCAACCAGGCATCAGCGAGCTCGCGAAGCGGTCGCAACGCCCGGTCGAGGCTGCCCGCTCGGAGCATCGCGTCGATCGCGACGATCTTCTGGCGCGCGCCAGCCCACTGGCGGCCAACCTTTCGATGGCGCCTACGGCCATTGCTGTCGTAGTAGTTCAGCACCCAGTAAGGCACCTTGGACGTCGGCGGCCGGATGACGATGCCGGTCTCTGTCTCGAGGGCTTGCGTCGGGGCCTCGATTGGCAACCCAGCGGCGGCCATCAGGCGGCCTTCCGGACCGGACGCCGACGCTCAACCAACCGCACGGTCGAGGCGTCGTGGAGCTCGTCGCGATCGGCGGCAACGACCAGGTGTCGGCCTGAGGGGGGCCTTGCGGCACGCAAGGACAGGCGCCGGTCCGATGCTCGACGAGACTTGATCTGCCACTCATCGACCTCCGCCGCAGGCCACCGCAGCAGCTGGGTGCCGAGCACCAAGGGCGTCGGAAAGTCAGGGGCGCTCGTGACGTTACGCGCGGAGGTGCGGCTGACGCCCCAACGACGAGCCAGGTCGGTCACGGACAGGAACACGGCGTCCGCGTCCGCGCGGAGCGGATGATTGGTCTGGGTTGTAGACATGGCCGGACTCGTGCCGCCGGGCCTCATGCCGGCCTGCGGCACCAAGACATTTCGGGCATGTCATTCCAACATTCACCCGCATGGCGTAGCGAGCACGCCCGTAGGCAAGCGCTCTCCAAGTGAATGTCCGCCGGGACTTCCTCGTGCTAACCGGCTCGGTGTGGACCCGACGCTCTGCGCTGCTCCGGTCCGGGCGTGGTTGCTGCACTCAGTTGGCGTGGCCGGCGTGCCGGTGTTGCTGCTCCGGACTGGACGTGGGATGCGGTGATGCAGCGGTTGGGCAACTGGCTCAGCGGAACGAGCGCGAGTGCAGCACGACGATCACTGCTGGGCTGTCAGCTCACCTCGCGGCAGGCACTGGCGACGAGCGATGCGCCACCTCGGGCGCAAGACCGCCGACGCCATCACGTCGAGAGGTTGGCGGTCAGCGAATCGAACGCGTCAGCAATGCCTGCAGGGAGCCGTGAACCCTCAACTCGCAAGGACGCGACCACCTCGGCCGGCTCGACGGCTGTGGACCCACGCCACGTCTCCAACCAGGGCGTCCCCGGGACAACGTCGCTCAGGCGCACAAGAAGGGCGCGCGCATCCCCCTCCGGCAACGACGCGAGTAGCGAGACAAACCACGGCACGTAGTAAGTCGTGAGGCCGACGTGGCCGCCACCTGTGAGCAACATCCCCTCAACGAGGCCACACCGGTAGTCGATTGGGTACTCGTCGAACCCTCCATCGATCGCCGGCTCCACTCCGACCTCCGTCGCGTTACCGAAGCCGCCAGCTGACTGCTGCCCGAACGCCACACCTATGCGGTGCTGGATCTCAACCGGCTGCTGCGACAGCGCAGCTGCACGGAACTTCTCGCGCAGCGTGTTGCGCGTTGTGCCCGTGTGGACTGCGTCGATCAGGTCGTTCGGGTAGTCGGCAAGAAGGTGGCCAAGGCGCCGCAGCGCCCAACGGGACCAAACCAGAGCAGCTTCTGCAGTGACCGAGACCATCTCAACGGTCACGTCAGGCTCGCGCGCCCGACCGTGACCCGTGCCGTAGTTGTTGCGCAGCGGCGCGAGGTTGGTGGCCATCGTCTGGATCGCCTGCGTGATGGCCCGAAGCGCCTCGTCGTGGGAGAGGTCGACACCCGGCTGGCGTTTCAGAGACTGGTGGGCTGCCTTCACTGTCCCCGCGAAGTCGGCGTTGTCGGCAAGAGTCCGGTCCGCTGCCGCGACAGTGACCTTTGCGACCGTCTCGACGAACTCCTTTGCCTTCCCGACAACCTCTGAGTGGTCCTTCATATCCCACGCGAGCCGCAGTCTGGTCCGGCCGGCCTCAACGGCCCGCCATCCCTCGTCATCGAGGTGCTCTGGTCGGGCAATGTCGAATAGGTCCACGTCTCCGGACGGTAGCGGCTTGGCCGGTGGTTCGGGCGCCAAGCACTCGGCCGTATACGGGCCCGTGTCTCAACGGCGCCCATGCGTAGCTGAACTTCCCCTCACCACGTGTGGCGTTCCCGCCAAGGCGCTCGCGTGCACTCGTCGACACGCGGCTACTTGATTGCGCTTAGGCGGGTGATCGCGGGTTCAACAACGGTCCTGTGATGGCAGGGACGTCCGTGATGCCGTGCTGAGCCATGAAAGCCTGCCAAGCCGCGTACGCCTCGTTGGCCAGGTCCAGCGCATCCACAGTGGACCGTGAGCTGGGGTCTCCCGCGGGCCCGTAAGCGATCATCACGAAGTTGCCAGCACCCTTGCTTCCGGCCTCGACCACGGCCGCCTCGACATCTGCGGCGCTCTTGCGCTTCAGATGCTTAGCCGTGTTCGCATAGTCTCGTACCAGCTTCAAGGCGCTGTGACCTTGCACCGCACTTTCGACGTCGCTCTTATGGATCGATGTCAATGCCGAATCGTTCTTGAACGCGTCCCACATGTGAGCACAACTGATCATGAAGGCATCGACGATCGCGATCAGGTCAACGTTGTTCGCCGGGGGGGCGCTGTACACCTGCCTCAAGCGTCCAAGGTACTGCGATGTTCGCGCCCATTGGTGTGCCCATGTCAGGCCATTCGGATACCCCACAGTGGCGGTGGCCGTGAGACGTCCTTCGCCACTGAGAAATGCCATGAGCGATGGTAAACCCGGGGCGATGGCATAGCAGTCCTCCGCCGAAGTGCGAGGAACGACGCTCATGCTCCAAGCCGGCCATCGTGACCACGGAGTCGTGCCACCTTCCGGCATGGCCCACACGACGCTGTGGCGGCGTACTTCGCCTCGACGGCTGCGCCGTCGGCGCCGGCGACCGGCAGCGACAACGAGCGCGACCCGCAGGACCCACGTGGGCCGACGCTTCCGCCACCCAGCGGCATTGGACTGCTGCGGGGACGGGCCGCTGTCACGAAAGGGCACTGGCCCAGATCTGTATCACTTGCTGTATCAAGCGCTTGCGTCCGCTGCTCGGGGCTCCCACGAAACCGCAGGTCAGCGACTTGGGCGCCCCGGCGGCGAGGCGCCTCATCACCGGATTATGAGTCCGCTGCTCTAACCGGCTGAGCTACCGCCCCATCGCCCACGGCCTGGGCCAGGGCCGACAGTCGCGACCCTACCGGCCGCCGCGAGCTGCGACGGCGTGTAGCGGCCACCCGTTCGGGTGGCCGTTCACCTTCCGTTCACCTGGTGCCCCCACCATCAATGCATGGACGCAGATCACCCCCGCATCGGTGCCGACCGCCCCAGCCTGCGTCCCGATCTGGGTGACGCCGTCAGAGCCATCCACGAGCAGTTCGACGACCATGTCGGCGAGCAGGTCGTCGAGGAGGTGCTGGACGGCGTCGCAGCCCAGTTCGACGACGCGCCGGTGCGCGCCTTCGTCCCGCTGCTCGTCCACCGCTACAGCAAGGACGAGCTCGCCCGCCGGGCCGGCACGATCGACCTGCGCGAGCCCAGCGAAGTCGAGATCGCCTGAGCGCTCAGTCCGCCACCGGCTCCGGAGCCTGCGCTCCGGGCGGCCGACGCCAGGTCGGGGTGAACCGTCGTCCGCTCACCTCGTCGGCCTCGATCCGCACGAAGATGGGCTTGGGGCCCTCCTGCCACGGTGTGAGCTCCATGTCGAACGTCTCGAGCACCTCCTCGAGGCGACGCACCACGTGAGCGCGGCCCTTGAGGACGACGCTCCACGCCTCGCCTGAGTCGACGTCGACGCCGTCCACCTCGAAGGCGACCCGTCGCCCGTCGGACCCGCCCAGCTTGGTTCCCGGTGCGGTGCGGAACACGACGGCGGCATGGTCGACGAGGTGGTTCACCGGGAAGATCTCCGGCTGGCCGTCGATGATGACCGCGAGCCGCCCGACCGCGGTGCTGCGCACGAGGTGCCAGCACTGGTGCTCGTGGAGCTCCTCGACCTGGGGCGATGTCCGGGACGGCATGGCCGCACCTCTTCCTCTCGGCGTCGTCCACCAGCGTCGCCCGGGGACGGACCGCCGCACAAGGCCCTTCGTCCCGGCCTGCGCGTCCCTCCGGACGTCGGGACGTTCGGCCCCTTCCCGCCAAGACCTGCACGACGGAGAATGGCCGGTATCCGGCTATCACGTCGGCGCGTGCCGGACCCGGAGGCAGGCCATGCACGACGAACCGCACGACGTCCCGGAACACCATCCCGTCGCCGCACCCCGGCGACGCGTGGTCGTCGGGTACGACGGCTCGGCGGCAGGGGTGCAGGCGCTTCGGTGGGCCGCGCGCGAGTCCCGGGCTCAGGGAGCGGTGCTGCACATCGTGGTGGCCTGGCAGGAACGCCCGGGCCCACACGCCCACGACACCTCCCACGTACGCGCCCGGGCGACCGCCCACGACGCACTGCGCCTGCTCCGGCGCACCGATCCCGAGCTCGAGGTCGACTCCCACCAGTCTCAGGGCGCGGCTGGGGCGGTGCTGGTGCGGCACAGCCGGGGCGCCGAGCTGGTGGTGCTCGGCACGCGCGGCCACCTCGGCGTGGTCGGCGCCGCGATGGGCAGCGTGAGCCGGTTCGTCCTGATGCACACCGACGTGCCAGTGGTGCTGATCGGACCGCGCGCGGTCGTCGCCGTCGCCGAGGGCCGGGTCGTCGTCCCGGCGACGGACTCGCAGCTCGATCCCGCTCTGGTGTCGTTCGTCCGCAGCCGGTTGTCGAGGACGCCGGCCCCCACCCTGCACGTGGTCGACACGGTCGAACCGCCGCACCAGGTGCCGGGCGTCGTCGACGACGCGGCCGTGGAGTCCGCGCGCCTCGGCGCGCTCGAGCTGCACGAGCAGCTGGTCGAGCAGTTGGTCGAGCAGCTCGGCCGTCTGCTGCCGGAGGTCACCATCACCCACGAGCTCGTCGAGGGTCGGGCGCGCGACGTGCTCGACGCGGCCCTGCGGTCGAGCGACCTGCTGCTCGTCCCCGCGAACGAGCGCGAGGAACGGCCGTCACTGCGGTCGGCCCCGTGCCCGGTCGCCTTCATCCCCGAGCCCCGCCCCACCGCCGTCACCACGCGAACCCCACAGCCCGACGTCCCGCGGCAGCGGTCGCCAGGCGAGGGGGTGCGGTCATGAGGGTCGCGCAGATCATGGGCAGCAACGTCTGCACCGTGGCACCGGAGGACACGCTCGACACGGTCATCGACGAGCTCGACGCGCACCACGTCACCACGCTTCCCGTCGTCGACGGTGGAACCGTGGTGGCCATGGTCGGCGAGGCCGACGTCATCGCAGCGCTCGTCGCGCCGGACCCACGCTCGCACCTCCGACCGGTCCACGGGCCGCGGGCCGACCCGGCGCGGCTCGTCCGGGACGTCATGAGCGGCCCCGCTTACACCGTCCACCCCAGCGACGACGTCCGGGACGTCGCTGACACGCTCGCCCGCCACGGCTGGAAGAGCGCCGCCGTCGTCGACGACGGCGTCCTGGTCGGGATCGTCAGCCGCAGCGACGTCATCCGGGCCCTCAACCGCAGCGACGACGAGATCGCCCGCGACGTCCGGCTCGTCCTCGCCGAGCTGGGCTGGGAGTCCTGGCCGCTCACGGTCCGGGACGGGGACGTGAGCCTGAGCGGTCCGCACGGCGGGCACGAGCTGGCGGCCGCGACCCGGGCCGCCATGGGCGTGGCTGGTGTCCGGCACGTGACCTACGCCGATCTCCCCTGACGAGCCCGGCTCCGGTCTCGCGTGGCGACGCTCTCGTTCCTCGGCGGCACCGGCACGGTGACCGGCAGCAAGTTCCTGCTCACCGACGGGACGGAGCGCACCCTCGTCGACTGCGGCCTCTACCAGGGCGAACGGCAGTGGCGCCGGCGTAACTGGGACGCCTTCACGCCCTCACCCGCTTCGCTCCGGCAGGTCGTGCTGACCCACGCGCACCTGGACCACTGCGGCTACCTGCCGGCGCTGGTGCGACAAGGGTTCAACGGCCCCGTCATCTGCACGCCGGGCACCGCGGCCCTGGCAGCGATCGTGCTCCGCGACAGCGCGCATCTGCAGGAGGAGGACGCCCGGGCCGCCGGTGAGCACGGCTGGTCCCGGCACGATCCGCCGTTACCGCTCTACGACGCCGGGGACGCCGAGCGCGCCATCGCGCTGCTCCGTCCGCAGGGGTATGAGGACCGCCTCGCCCTCGGCCCGGACCTAGCGGTCACGTTCACCCGTGCCGGCCACATCCTCGGCTCGGCGAGCGCCCTGGTGGACGTGGGCGGCTCTCCGGTCCTCTTCTCCGGCGACCTGGGCCGGCCACGGCACCCGCTGCTGCTGCCGCGCGACGACCCACCGGCGGCCAGCACGATCGTCCTCGAGTCGACGTACGGCGACCGGCGCCACCCGCACTCGCAGGCGCCGGCCCATGCCACCCTGGCCGCTGCGATCCGCCGCACGATCACGCGCGGCGGGAGCGTGGTCATCCCGGCCTTCGCGGTCGACCGCACCGAGCTCGTCCTGCTCGAGCTCGCCCGGTTGCTGCGCGCAGGCGAGATCCCCGACGTCCCGGTGTACGTCGACAGCCCGATGGCGCTGGCCTCGCTGGCTGTCTACCGCCGCGCCGACCTGCGTGACCAGCTCGTCCAGGCCGCGATCCAGGAGCTGGACGGGCTCCCACAGCTGCACGCCGTGCACACCGTCGAGGAGTCCGTGCGCCTGAACGAGCCGAGGACGCCCTGCATCATCGTGTCCGCGTCGGGGATGGCCACCGGCGGACGGGTCGTCCACCACCTGCGGTATCTGCTGCCTGACCCGAGGAACACCGTCGTGCTCACGGGCTACCAGGCCGTCGGCACCCGCGGACGCCAGCTGCTCGACGGCGTCCCGCAGGTCAAGATGCACGGCCGGTACGTGCCGGTCCGTGCCGAGGTCGTGGCCGACGAGGAGTTCTCCGTCCACGCCGACGCCGACGAGCTGGTCACGTGGGTGACGAGCCTTCCGGAACCGCCGTCCACCGTGTACGTCGTGCACGGCGAGCCAGCAGCCTCGCTACGACTGGCGGAGCGGCTGCGGCAGGTAACGGGCTGGTGCGTGGTCGTTCCGGAGCCAGGTGAGCGCGTCCGGCTCTGAGAGCAGACCCGAGGCACCGCAGCGCCAACGCCGACCGCGGGACCTTCGGCCCCGTCCGGCCCAGCGGTCAGCGGCGATGGTCGAAGCATGACCCGAACGACGAGTCCGCCACGCCCGCCCGATGACACGACGTCCGTCCCGCCGGATCAGGTGGTCGTCCCGTTCGCGCTGGGCGGGCGCGGCCAGCGCGACCTGCTCGGCGGCAAGGGCGCCAACCTGGCGGAGATGACACGGCTGGGACTGCCCGTCCCGCCCGGCTTCATCATCACCACTGAGGTGTGTCGGCGGTTCATGGCGGACAGCGCGATGCCCCGCGAGGTCATGCCCGCCGTCCTACGCGAGCTCGGCACGCTGGAGGACGGCCTGGGCCGTCACCTCGGCGACCCGCACGACCCGCTGCTGCTCTCCGTCCGCTCCGGTGCCCGGTTCTCCATGCCCGGCATGATGGAGACGGTGCTCGACGTCGGGCTCACCGACCAGACGGTGGCCGGGCTGGCCGCCCGCAGCGGCGAGCGCTTCGCCTGGGACTGCTACGCGCGGCTGGTCGGGATGTACGGCCGCACCGTGCTGGGCGCCGACCACGATCGGCTCGGTGAGGTGACCGCAGCCGTGTGCGACCGGCACGGCGTCGCCCACGAGAGCGCCCTCGAGGCTGACGGCCTGCAAGACCTCGTGACGGCCCTCCGCGGCGAGCTCGTCACCTCCTGCGGGCACGACCTGCCGCAGGATCCGTACGAGCAGCTCGAGAACGCCATCACCGCCGTGCTGCGCTCCTGGGACTCCGACCGCGCCAAGCTCTACCGTCGCCAGGAGGGCATCGACGACCTGCTCGGAACGGCCGTGACCGTGATGGCGATGGTCTTCGGCAACGCCGGACCGGGATCGGGCAGCGGAGTGTGCTTCACCCGCGACCCCACGACCGGCGCGGCGACCGCGTACGGCAACTACCTGCCTGATGCCCAGGGCGAGGACGTCGTCAGCGGCAGCCGCGACGCGTGGACGCTGGACCACCTGGCGCAGACCCAACCCACCGTGCACGCCGAACTCCTGGAGCACCTCGCCGTGCTCGAGCGGCACTACCGCGACCTGTGCGACGTCGAGTTCACCGTCGAACGCGGCCGGCTGTGGGTGCTGCAGACGCGGGTCGGCAAGCGCACGCCCGGCGCGGCGTTCCGGATCGCCCGCGACCTGGTCGACGAGGGCACGATCAGCTGGGACGAGGCGCTCGTCCGGGTGACCGGGCCGCAGCTCGACGTCCTGCTGCACCCGAGGTTCGCCGGCAGCCCCGACCGTCGCCTGCTCGCGACCGGCCACGCGGTCAGCCCCGGAGCGGCGGTGGGCCGTCTGGTCCTGGACTCCGCGACTGCGGCGCAGTGGGCCACCGACGGCGAGGACGTCGTCCTGCTGCGGGAGGAGACGAGCCCGGACGACCTGGCCGGACTGCTCGCCGCGCAGGCCGTCGTCACGGCGCGCGGTGGCGTGACGTCGCACGCCGCCGTGGTGGCCCGCGGCATGGGTCGCCCGTGTGTGGTCGGCACCGGCATGGTGATCGACCTCGACCGCCGCGTGGCCATGAGCCACGACGGCGCGAGTGCCGCCGAGGGCGACCTCGTATCGGTCGACGGCACGACCGGCGAGATCGCCCTGGGTGCGCTGCCCGTGCAACCGAGCGAGGTCGCCGCAGCGCTGGAGGATCCGAGCACCGACCCGTGGACCCCCGAGCCCGACCCGGTCACCCGAGCGGTCATGGAGCTGCTGGCGCACGCCGACCAGCGCCGGCGGCTGAAGGTCTATGCGAACGCCGACAACGGCGCGGACGCGGCCCGAGCACGTCGGCTGGGCGCAGAGGGCATCGGCCTGTGCCGCACCGAGCACCAGCTGCTGGGCGAACGCCGTCGGATCGTCGAGGACATCGTGCTCGACCACAACCGCGAGGCCGCGATCGCTGATTTCGAGGCTGTGCAGCGCGACGAGCTGACCCAAGTGCTCCTGTCGATGGACGGGCTGGACGTGGTGGTCCGGCTGCTCGACCCGCCGCTGCATGAGTTCCTGCCCGACCTGTTGGAGACCGCCGTACAGGTGGCGCACGACGAGGACAGCGGGGACGTCCACCCGGACCGGCTCCGGCTGCTGGCGGCGCTGCGCCGCTGGACCGAGCACAACCCCATGCTGGGCCTGCGCGGCGTCCGGCTTGCGCTCGTGGTGCCGGAGATCTTCCAGGCGCAGGTGCGCGCCCTGGGGCACGCCGTGCTCGACCTGCGAGAGCGCGGGCACGACCCCCGGCCGCACCTGATGGTCCCCCTCGTCTCCGACGTCGCCGAGGTCATCGCGGTACGGGAGATCGTCGACGACTGCCTCGCAGACGTGGCAGCGCGGCGGGGCCAGGCGGTGCCGGACATCCCGCTCGGCACCATGATCGAGCTGCCCCGCGCGGCGCTGACCGCCAGCGAGCTGGCCGCCCAGTGCCGGTTCTTCTCGTTCGGCACCAACGACCTGACGCAGACGACGTGGGGAATGTCGCGCGACGATGCCGAGACGGCGTTCCTCCCCGCCTACCGGGCCGGGCGGATCCTGACCCGTGACCCGTTCGCCACCATCGACCCCGCAGGGGTGGGCCGACTGGTGCGGCTGGCGGTCGAGGAGGGCCGGGCTGCCCGACCCGACCTCGGCCTGGGGGTCTGCGGGGAGCAGGGCGGCGACCCGGCGTCGGTGGAGTGGTTCCACGACGCCGGCCTCGACTACGTGTCGTGCTCACCGCCGCGCCTGCCCAGCGCACGGCTCGAAGCCGGCCGGGCCGCCGTCCGCCAGCTGGTGAGCGGCAGCGACTCACGATGACCAGATCTCAGCAACGGGAGCCCCAGATGACGAACCTGCCCGAGCAGCGCACCGGCCGCACGGCCCTCGCCCCGACCGCGGCCCCGACCGCGGCGCCGACGGACCGCGGCGAGGTGGTCGTCGGCTCCGACGGCACCTGGCACAGCCACTCCGCCCTGACCCGGGCCGCGGCCGAGGCAGCCGTACGCGGCCTGCCCCTCACCGTCCTGTCGGTGGTCCCGACCACGCTGGACTCCCGGCTCACCGACGCCGCCCAGCGCGATGCGATTGCGGTGCGCACCGAGCGGGCCGTCGCTGCAGGCAACACCGCCTGCGAGTCGCTGCGCGGCACCGCTGCCGACCTGCAGGTCAGCAGCCGGGTGGTGATGGACGACGACCCCGACGCGCTGCGGGCCGCGCTCGAGCACTGCCGGCTGCTCGTCATCGGTGATCGAGGCGACGTGGGCCGTCGCGCGTTCCTCATCGGCACGACGAGCCGCGAGCTCGTCCGCGACGTCAGCTGCCCGGTGCTGGTGACACCAGAGAGCAGCTCCCCGGCGGTACCGACCACAACCGGCGGTAGGCACCACCTGATCGCCGGCGCGGTGCTCGTGGGTCTGGACGGCACGGCGGCCGACGTCCCCCTGCTCCGCGAGGCAGCCGACGAGGCGCTGCGCCGCGACGCCCGGCTGGTCGTGCTGCACGCCTACGCTGACGACACCCGGCCTCAGACAGGCTCGGCGTTGGAGGCCGGCCGCGACCGGGTCGGGGCCTCGCTCGCCGCGGCCGCGCTCCCCAAGGCGCTGCACGTCACCTCTGTGCTCACGCCCGATCCGCCGGCTGCCGCACTGCTGGAGCACGCGCGGTCCTGTGCCTTGCTGGTGATCGGATCCCGCGGTCCGCTGGCGCTCGCGCGCCTGGCATTGGGCTCGGTCAGCCGTGAGGTGCTCGACGCGATCCGGACGCCGGTCCTCGTCGTGCCGCGGTCCCGCCACGCGACCTGAACCGGGCGGGCACTCAGTGCGACGCCGTCGCGCCGGCCCGAGCGCCGCCGGAGGGGAGGTCGTCCGGGACGACGACGACGGGGCAGCGCTCGTACCGGAACGATGGCCGGTGCTCGCTGTCGGAGCGGTCGACGACCAGCAGGTCGCCTGCACTCGTCGCCGCGTACTCGACGTCGACACCCCTGCCCTCCACGAGGTGGCCGGTGACCCGGGCCGCCCCCTTCAGCTCGCGGCGCAGTTCGTCCAGCGCGTCGCTGTGCCGCTGCTCGGCAGCGAGCCGCGCTGCCTCGCGGGCGTCGTCCAAGGTCAGCTCAGGCCCCATCGACCGAGCCCGCCAGCGGTCCAGCAGGAGCAGCTCGTGGTGCCGGCCGGCGGCCCGCTCAACCGCCCAGGCGACCGCAGGACCTTCGGCGTAGCCGTCCCGCGAGGCCACCACGACCCGCTGGTCGGGTGCCGGGTCGGCGTCCGGACCGAGCACGACCACCGGCACGACGGAGTGGTTGACGCACTCGCGACTGACGCTGCCCAGCAGCGCGCCCAGTCCACCGAGATGTCCCCGGCTGCCAAGCACCAGCACCGATGCCTCGCGAGCCGCTGACAGCAGCTCGTCAGCGGGGTCGCCCTCGCGGTCCTCCACGGACACCGGGACGCGGTCGAGGATGAGCGAGCGCGTGCTGCCGAGGACCCGTTGACGCACGTCCTCGCCCCACTGCTGCCCGGACCGCCCGAGCGCGGCCCCCCACCCGCCTTCGACGGGCGCCGACCAGATGACGAGCACGCGCAGCGGCAACCCGGTCTCGACCGCCTCGCGAGCCGCCCAGTGCAGGGCGGCGCGCGATGCCTGGGACTCGTCGTAGCCCACGAGTACTGGAGCCGGCGCCGACGGGCCGGTGGCGTGGGTGGAGTCAGGGGTGTCGTGGCGGGTCATAACTGCTCCTCGGGCCTGGCGGTTGCCTTCGTCCCATGCTGGTCGCGCCACCGCGAGCAGGCCTGGGCAGAAGGTCCCTCCACGGACCGCCGCGCACGGGACTTTCGGCCCGCGTCCGCTCCGGCGCCGGCGGGCAGGCTGGCTGGGTGTCAGTCGACGCCGTACCACCGCACACCGCAGGACTGAGCAGCAGCGAGGCTGCCGATCGGCTCGGCCGCTTCGGTCCCAACGTTCTGCCGGCACCCCCGCGCCGCTCGACCGCTCGTCGGGTGGTGTCCGCCCTCGGCGAGCCACTCGTGGTCGTCCTGCTCGCAGCCGCTGCCCTCACCCTGGTGATCGCCGACTACGCCGACGCGGCCGTGATCCTGCTCGTGGTGCTGGTGAACACCGTGCTGTCCGTGCGCCAGGAGGTCGGGGCGGACCGCGCACTTGCGGCACTGGAGTCCCTGGCAGCCCCCACCTGCGTGGTGGTGCGCGACGGCCACCACCAGGAACGCCCCGTGGCCCACCTCGTGCCAGGCGACCTCGTGGTGCTCGCCGAAGGCGCCTTGGTCCCCGCCGACGGTCAGGTCGTCGACGCGGTGGCGCTCCGGGTGGACGAGTCGACGCTGACCGGCGAGTCGGTGCCGGTCGAGAAGTCCTCGGAACCGTCGAGCGAGGACTCCCGCCGCCTGCTGGCCGGGACGGCGGTGCTGCACGGGCGGGGGCTGATGGTGGTGGAGGCGACCGGCTCAGCGAGTGCCGTCGGCCGGATCGCCGCGCTGATCGGCGTCCGCACGACCCGCACGCCGCTGCAGCGCCGGATGGCCCACCTCTCGCAGCAGCTCGCCGTGGTGGCAGTGGCGCTGTCGGCCGTCGTGTTGGTCCTCGGCTGGTCGCAGGGCCAGGAGCTCGAGCTCATGCTGGTCACCGCGGCCAGCCTCGTCGTCGCAGCGGTTCCGGAGTCACTGCCCGCGGTCGTGGCGGTGAGCCTGGCGCTCGGCGCTCGACGGATGGCCCAGCACGGAGCCGTCGTGCGCCAGCTCGCGGCGGTGGAGACGCTCGGGTCGGTGACGCTGCTCGCGACGGACAAGACCGGCACCCTCACCGAAGCCAGCATGACCGTGACCGACTGGTGGGTCCCTGCGGGTCGCGAGCCTGCAGCGTTGCGCCGTGCGGTGCGGTTGTGCAACGACGCCCGGGTGGACCCCGCGACCGGCCGCGAGGCCGGCTACGACCCCACCGAGGTCGCGCTGCTACAGGCCACCCCCGAGTACGCCGAGCAGGCCGCTGCCCTCGTTCGCGTCGCCGAGGTGCCGTTCGACAGCGCGCGAAAGCGCATGACCACGGTCCACGCCCTCCAGGACGGCGACCTGCTGGTCGTGTCGAAGGGTGCTCCGGAGGCGGTGCTCGACACGCGTCTGCTGAAGGAGACCCCCGATCTGTTGGCCGACGCCCGGCGCCGCGCAGACGAGCTGTCGGCCGCAGGGCTGCGGGTGCTCGCCGTCGCCACCCGACGCGTGGCCGGGCCCCCCGCGGATGCGCCCGACCAGTGGGAGCAGGGCTTGCACCTGCTGGGCCTCGTCGCACTGCAGGACCCAGCCCGGACGTCGGCGGCAGCCACCCTGCGCGAGTGCCGGGCTGCCGGCATCCGGCTCGCCCTGGTGACCGGCGATCACGCCGCCACGGCCCAGCACATCGCCGAGCAGGTCGGGCTGTCTCCGTCGCCGCTGCGCGTGCTCGACCTCGCGGCCGAGCCCCAGCACCGGCTGGTCGCCGGCGCGGCGGCAGACGTCGACGTCATCGCGCGCGCGACACCCGCCGACAAGCTCCAGGCGGTGAGCGACTGGCAGCGAGCCGGCCACGTGGTCGCGATGACCGGCGACGGCGTGAACGACGCCCCCGCGTTGCACCGCGCCGACATCGGCGTCGCCATGGGCCGACGCGGCACCGAGGTCGCCCGTCAGTCGGCAGACCTGGTGCTGGAGGACGACGACCTGGCCACCCTGGTCAGCGCCGTGGAGGAGGGACGCAGGGTGTACGCCAACATCCGCCGCTTCCTGCTCTACGGCATGTCCGGCGGGGCGGCCGAGCTCGTCGTGATGCTGGTCGGCCCACTCACCGGTACCCCGCTTCCCCTCCTCCCCAGTCAGATCCTGTGGGTCAACCTGCTCACGCACTCCATCGTCGGGACCGCGATGGGGTCGGAACCGGTCGAGGCCGCCGCGATGCGGCGACCTCCTCGTGACCCGGCCGAAGGCGTGCTCGGCGGCGGCCTGTGGTGGCGGGTGCTCGCCCTGGCGGCCGTGATCTCCGCCCTGGGCGGCCTCGTCGCCGTCACGGCCGAGCCTGACGCCACCCGCTCGGCACTCATGGTCGGACTCGGGGCACCGATGCTGGGGGTCGCGCTCGGTGCCCGGGCGCGCGCACGCACCAGCCGGGGAGGCCGCTCGGTGACCAACCCCATGCTCCCTGCGTCGGTCATCCTGAGCGCCCTCCTGTTGCTGGCGGCCGTCACCATCCCGCCGCTACAGGAGCTGTTGTCGACGACAGTGCTGGGCTGGCAGACGCTGGCAGCGAGCGGCGCCGCAGCCGCTGTCGGCTACGGCGCCACCCGCGTACTGCGGCTGCGCTAGCGGCTCAGACGAACATCAGCTGCGCGCCCGCGGACTTCTCGACGAAGTCGGCGGCGCTGATGATGCCCTCGACGTCCTCGCGCAGGTCGGCCTCGGTCAGCTTCATCATGTCGGTCGAGAGCCGGCACGCCCACAGGTGGCCACCCGCGCCGACGATCTGGTCGAGCATCTCCGGCACCTCCGGCACGTCGAGGGCGGCCATCTCCTTCTTCAGCATCCGGGTGGCGATGCCGGTCATCCCCGGCAACGGCGCGAGCGCCTGCGGAAGCCGCACGTCGCCGAAGGGCAGATGCATCGCGGCGTTGCCGGCCGGGCTGAAGCGCAACCCGTTCATCCGGGAACGGACGATCATGTCCAGGCCCCAGAAGGTGAAGAACAGATGGGTGTCGACTCCCTCGCCCAACGCCGCGTTGGCGACGATCAGCCCCGGGTAGGCCATGTCGAGGTTGCCCTTGGAGCAGATGATGGCCATCGAGCGGCCGGTCTCGACGTCGTCGAACTGCGGGACGATCATGGGCGAGGTGACCTCGCGGTCGGTGGTGGTCATGGTGTCCTCTCTCGTCACACGCAGCCGCGCGGCTTGGGCAGCCCGGCGACGTAGGCCATCTTCTTGGCCGGCTTCTGGGGGAACAGGGCGAACTGCTGCTTGACCGGGAAGCCGCCGACGGCCTGCATCCTGCGGGTGGTGGCCGACTCCCCACGCGACTCGAAGTCCTTGCGCAGGAAGCGGATCACCTGCCAGTGCTCGTCGGTCAGGGTGATCCCGATCTGTGCGGCGAGAGTGCGGGCGAGGTCGTCGTCCCACTCGTCGAACTGGGTCAGGAATCCCTGCTCGTCGACGTGGATCTGGCGGTTCTCGAGTTCGATCACAGGCATTGCTAGGCCTCCTCAGGCGCTGATTCGCTTGCCGGACATGGACATCCGGGACGGGACGGGCAGGGGACGGCCTCGGAGCAGCAGGTGCCAGTACGCCCAGCGGAAGCCGAGCTTGCCCCAGTGGTTCAGGTGCGACTCCGCCAGCAGGCTGAACGGACCGAGCGCTGACGGGTACCGACCGGGCAGCGGTTCGGTGTCGTAGTTGAAGTCCAGCAGCAGGCCCTTGCCGTACCCGGACTCGACGAAGCAGTTGGCGTGCCCGTCGAAGCTGCCGGTCATGGGGCGGCCCTCGACGTGGTCGAGGAAGTTGTCGACGAACGAGTCGACCTCGAAGTGGGCGACCGACCCGGCCTTGGACGTCGGGACGTCCGTGGCGTCGCCGATCGCGAACACGTTGTCGTGGGCCGTCGACAACAGCGTGTGCCGGTCGACCGGGACGCAGTTGAGCTCGTCCCCCAGGCCGGACCGGGCGACGAACTCCGCGCCCATGTTCACCGGCACCGTGATCAGCAGGTCGTAGGGCACGGTGCGCTCGTCGACCGAGACCAGCCGCCCCTCCTCGGGATCGATGTGGTCGACGACGAAGTCGGTCTCGACCTCGACGCCGCGCTGGTCCAGCAGCGACCCGAGCCGCCCGGCGGCGACCGGGCGGGTGAAGGCGCCGTCCAGTGGCGTCACGTACGTCAGCTGGGTGGTGTCGCGCAGTCCGCGCTCGGTGAGGTGCGCGTCGAGCAGGAAGGTCATCTCGAGCGGCGCGACCGGGCACTTGATCGGCATCTCTGCGACATGCACGACGATCCGGCCGCCACGGAACTCCGCCAGTGCGTCGCGCAGGGCCGTCGCGCCGTCCAGCGTGTAGAAGTCGAAGATGCTGCGCCGCCACTGCGGGCCGAGCATCCCGGGCGTCTGGTCCGGTCGCGACGAGACGCCCGTAGCGATGACGAGGTAGTCGTACGGCAGCCAGCGGCCGTCCTTGAGCAGCACCGCGGAGTCGGCAGCGTCAACTCGGTCGACCGACCCCATCACGAAGCGCACACCCTGGGGCAGGAAGCGCCGGCGCGGCTTGACCAGCGCCTTGGGCTCGTACACGCCGAAGGGCATCAGCAGCAGGCCGGGCTGGTACACGTGCTGGTCGTCCTCGTCGACCACCGTCACGTCCCAGTCCGCCCGGTCGAGCTTGCGCCGCAACCGGTTTGCCACCATCGTGCCCGCCGTGCCGGCACCCAGCACGAGCAGTCGTCTCATCGGTGTTCCTCTCAAGGGGTGTGGACAGATCAGCGAACGACGACGACTGGGCAGCCGGCGTGATTGAGGACGGACTGGCTCACCGAGCCGAGCAGCAGTCCGGCGAAGGCCCCGCGACCGCGGGACCCGACCACCACGACGGCGGCGTGCGAGGACGCGTCCACCAGCAGCCGAGCGGGGTGCACGGGCACCGCCTCGATGGTCACCTCGACCTCCGGGAAGCGCTTGCGCAGCGGCTCGACCGCGGCCTCGACCATCTGCTCGGCGGCCGCCCGCCGGTCGACCACCTCGCCGGTGGGCGGCAGCCGGCCGCCGACCTGCTCGCCGCTCTTCGGGGACCAGCCGTGCACTGCCACGACCGGCGCGTGCCTCGCCTGAGCCAGCTCGAACGCGGTCTGCAGCGCATCACGCGCCTCAGCGCTGTCGTCCACGCCGACGACGACGTCCTCCGCGCGGGGGCTCGACTGCTCGCGCACGACCGCGACAGGGCACGGCGCGTGGCGGCTCACGTGCTGGCTGACCGAGCCCAGCAGGACGCCGCCCAGCCGGGTGTGCCCGCGCGCGCCGACCACCAGTAGTCGTGCCGTGCGGCCGATCGTGAGCAGCGCCTCGACCGGCGGGAGGAACACCGCCAGCTGCTCCGGCTCTCGCCCGCCGCTCTCGGCCACTAGCCGAGCGCCGCGGGCCAGCAGATCCTCGGCGGCCTGCTCCCACTCCGTGCGACCGCCGGCTACCCGCACCGGCTCGGGAACGACCTCGCGCGCCGTGACCAGCTGCAACGGCGCACCGTACTGCTGCGCGATCTGGACGGCCCACCGGACTGCACGGTCGGCGTCGGGTGACCCGTCATAGGCCAGGACCACACCGCCGGGGCTCAGGGTCTGCATACCCAGCAGCCTGTCGGCCTCAGCGCGGACCGCCCAGGGCCGAACGTCCCGATGCACGCTCAGGGCTTCGCACGGACAGCCCGCGCACTACCCTGAGCCTGTGACGGAGGGACCGCAGGACCCGGCGGAGGCCCCGGCGTGGCCGCAGCTGGGCGCGCTCGACCTCGACGACATCCTCGAAGAGCTGCGCGGGCGGGCCCAGCTCGCCCAGGACGCGCAGCGGCGGATGGCCGGCCTGCTGGACGCCGTCGTCGCAGTCAGCTCCGACCTCGAGCTGTCGCAGGTGCTGAGCAGGATCGTGCACTCGGCGTGCGAGCTCGTCGGGGCCAGCTACGGAGCGCTCGGCGTCCTCGGCCCGGAGGGGGAACGGCTGGTCGAGTTCGTCACCGAGGGCCTCACCGACGAGGAGCGGGAAGGCATCGGCGACCTGCCGCACGGGCGCGGCGTCCTGGGACTGCTGATCCGCGACCCGCGCCCGCGCCGGCTGCGCGACATCTCGGCGCATCCCGACTCCTATGGCTTCCCGCCGAACCACCCGCCGATGCACAGCTTCC
The DNA here is from genome assembly GCA_963759935.1 of uncultured Actinomycetota bacterium. Lineage (GTDB taxonomy): Bacteria > Actinomycetota > Actinomycetes > Actinomycetales > Angustibacteraceae > Angustibacter. Next base: position 313,342 of record CAVXBF010000009.1, on the reverse strand, counting down.
TCGGCGCCCCGGTGTCGATCCGCGGCCAGGTCTTCGGCAACCTCTACATGTCCGAGAAGCGGGGCGCCCGGGAGTTCACCGAGGACGACGAAGCGATCCTGGTTGCTCTCGCGGCCGCCGCCGGCGTGGCGATCGAGAACGCCAGGCTCTACGACCGGACGCGCCGTCAGCGCGAGCTGTCCGACGCCGTGACCGAGATGACCCAGCACCTGCTCGAGGGTGGCGGCACGGACGACGCGCTGCGGCTGATGGCGCTGCGCAGCGCCGAGCTGACCGGTGCCGAGCTGTCGGTGGTGGCGCTGTACGACGCGGAGCAACGCCTCGTCGTGCGCGCCACGAGCATGCCCGACGCGACCACCGCCCGAGGCAGCGAGCTCGGACCCGGCCGGTGGGCCGACATCCTCGAGGCCGGGGAGCCGCTGCTGCTGCTGGCGCACGTCGGCGAGAGGCCGGCCCCCGAGTCCGCGGCACTGCGGCGGCTCGGTGCGTTGGCCGAGACCGGCCCGACGGCCGTCGTCGCGGTCGTGGTCGGCGACGCCCGGCTGGGCGTGCTCGGCGTCGCCTGGCGGCAGGACGACGATGTCACCGCGGCCGAGTCCGTCGAGCCGCTGCGGGTGTTCGCCCGCACGGCGGCCCTGGCCCTGGAAGCCGCCTCGGCGCAACGCGACCGCGGCCGGATGGAGCTGCTCGAGGACCGCGACCGGATCGCCCGCGACATGCACGACCACGTCATCCAGCGGCTGTTCGCCACCGGCTTGTCGCTGCAGTCGGCCACCCGCATGACGGAGGAGCCCCGCGTCGCCAGCCGGCTCAGCGCCGCCGTCGACGAGCTCGATGACGCGATCAAGGACATCCGCCAGACGATCTTCGCCCTGCACCGGCCGATCGGCGGCGCCGGCGTGCGAGCGGAGGTCGACGAGCTGGTGCAGCAGGCGGCGGCCAGTCTGGGCTTCGTCCCCGAGCTGGACCTACCGGAGGACCTGTCGGCGCTCGCCGACGAGCTGGAGCCTGAAGTGCTCGCCGTCGTACGCGAGGGCCTGGCGAACGTCGTCCGGCACGCCCACTCATCCTGGTGCCGGGTCGCCGTCGACGTCGGCCCCGCTGTCGTGGTGCTGGTCGAGGACGACGGACGCGGGATCGGCCCGGACGGCGAACGCAGCGGGCTGGCCAACTTGGCCCGGAGGGCTGACCGGCTCGGCGGTGCGCTCGACGTCGGGGATCGGGAGCCGTCCGGCACTCGTGTCCTGTGGTCGGTGCCGTTCGACGAACGGCGCTAGGCGGACCGGTCGCCGGTGACCGCCCGGCGGTCAGCCGCGCGGCGGCGTCGGGCGGGCGGCGGTTGCCTGGGTCGCCGCGAACACCGCGGCCTGGGTGCGGCGCTCGAAGCCGAGCTTGCTGAGGATCGCGGTCACGTAGTTCTTCACCGTCTTCTCGGCGAGCACCATCGTCTCGCCGATCTGCCGGTTGGTGAGGCCGTCCGCGATGTGTTGCAGGATGCGTCGCTCCTGGGGCGAGAGGGAGGCCAGTCGCGGGTCCTCGCGGCCGGCGTCCCACTGCGCGCGCAGGCTCGTCCGCCGAGCCTCGTCGATCAGCGTCTCCCCCGCAGCGACCCGGCGGATCGAGTCGACCAGGTCGTTGCCCTTGATGTCCTTCAGCACGTAACCGGCGGCGCCCGCGGCAACAGCGGCGGCGAGCGCCTGGTCGTCGTCGTAGGACGTCACGATGAGCGCGGCGATGCTCGGATCGAGCGACCGCACGGCCCGGCAGGTCTCGATGCCGGAACCGTCCGGCAGCCGGGCGTCGAGCACCGCGACGTCGGGTCGCAGCGCGGGGATCCGCCGCGTTGCCTCCGCCGCGGACGCCGACTCGCCCACCACCTCGATGTCGCCCTCAAGCTCGAGCAGCTCGCGCAGCCCGCGGCGGACGATCTCGTGGTCGTCGAGCAGGAACACCCTCAGGGTCATCCGGTCCTCCAGCCTGGCAGCCGCCCGGCGGGCGGCGTCGACCCCACCACTATGGCCCAGTCCGGCGTGGCCGTCGGGACCAAGGACCCGGCCGGTCGCCGCTGCGGCGCGCAACCTGGGAGGTGACACCGACCGGAAGGGACCGCCATGAGCGCAGTGTCCTACGACCGCCCCATCGTCGTCGGCTACAAGGACGGCTCGAGCGACGCGGCACTGGACTGGGCCGCCACCGAAGCCGTGCGGCATGACGTACCGCTGCGGATCGTGTCCGCGTACGCCCAGGAGAGCGCCTACCCCTGGGGGTACGGCTACCTCATCCCGCCAGCCTCCATCCAGCACCTCGCTGAGCACGTGCGGTCCAACGCGGCCAGCCTGGCCGAAGACGCCGCGCAGCGGGTACGCCGACAGCACCCGGGGCTCGAGGTCATCACCACGCTCGCGCACAGCGGCGCCTCGGGCTCGCTCGTGACCGCCTCGCTGCAGGCCAGCCTGCTGGTGCTCGGCGGCCACGCCCGCCATCACCGGATGGGGCTGGCGTCGGTCTCCGTCTCGTTGGCGGCCCACGCGGCGTGCCCGGTGGTCGTCGTCCCCGCCGTGAGCGACGACGACGAACCTGCCCCGGCCACTGCGCTGCACGAGGGCCAGGAGCGCCCCGCCCCGGCCGTCGGGCAGGTCGTCGTCGGCGCCGACGACTCCCCCGAGAGCACGGACGCCATCGGCTTCGCCTTCGAGCAGGCCAACGCCCGCGGTTGCGGGCTCACCGCGCTGCACGCCTGGTGGGTCGACCCCGCGCTGTTGTCCCCCGAGCTGCTGCCGAGCTGGCAGGACGTGCTGGACGACGACCGCGCAGCCTTCGACGCGGCCCTCGCGCCGTGGCGGGCTCGCTTTCCCGAGGTGAAGGTCACCCGGGTGATCGGCCGTGGCCCGGCCGGCAACGCGTTGTGCGCGGCGGCCGAGGGGGCCGAGCTGCTGGTCGTGGGCAGCCGCGGCCACGGCGGATTCGCCAGTCTGTTGCTCGGTTCGGTGAGCCGGGCCGTGCTCCAGCACGCCCCCTGCCCGGTGGCCGTCGTACGCCGCGGCCAGCTCGACGTCCTGCACGACCTCGACCGACCGTGACCCTGACCCTGACCCAAGGAGGAGCCATGCGCGCCGCCGTCCTGAACGACTACGGCAACCCGTTGGAACTGCAGGAGCTGCCGGTGCCCGATCCCGGGCCCGGCGAGGTGCTGGTCAGAGTGGCCGGCTGCGGCCTGTGCCACTCGGACCTGCACCTGTCGACCGGCGAGCTGCCGATGCTGCCCTCCCTGCCGTGGGTGCTCGGGCACGAGATCACCGGCTGGGTGGAGGCGTACGGCACGCCGGACGGGCCGCACGGCTCGGGGCGGCTCGAGCACGGCACGCCCGTCGCCGTGTTCGGTGGCTGGGGCTGCGGACGGTGCGCCCTGTGCCTCGGTGGCGAGGAGCAGCTGTGCGCCACGACGTCCTGGGCGGGGATCGGCGCCCCCGGCGGCTACGCCGAGTACGTCGTCGTCCCTGCCGAGCGGCACCTGGTGCCGCTCGGGGACCTGGACCCGGTATCGAGCGCGCCGCTCACCGACGCGGCGCTGACGCCGTACCGCGCCGTGACGAAGGTGCTGCCGCGCCTGGTGCCCGGCAGCACCGCCGTCGTGATCGGCGTCGGGGGCTTGGGGCAGTACGCCGTGCAGGAGCTACGCGCCCTGTCCGGAGCCCGGGTGGTGGCCATCGAGGCGTCGCCGGCGCGCCGCAAGCTCGCCCTCGAGCTCGGCGCGGACCTGGCCCTCGCGCCGGAGGAGGTCGAGGACGCAGGGATGGCCGGTCAGGCAGTCGCCGTGCTCGACATCGTCGGATCGGACGCGACGCTGGCGACCGCCAGTCAGGTCGCCGGGCCGCGCGGTCTGATCGAGGTCGTCGGCATCGGCGGCGGCACGCTCCCGTTCGGCTTCCTGTCGAGCGCTCCTGAGGTGAGCGTCGGCACCAGCTACTGGGGCAGCCGCAACGAGCTGGCCGAGGTCATCGCGCTCGCGCAGGCGGGTCACCTGCGCTCCACCGTGCACGAGGTTGACCTGGCCGGCGCTGAGCACGCGATGCGCGACCTGGAGGCCGGAACGGTCGACGGCCGGATCGTGTTGGTGCCCTGAGCATGCGGGTCGTCCCGCCCGAGGAGGTGACGCGGGCCATCCTGGGTCGCGTCGCTCCCGAGGGGCCGACCGGCCCCCGGGTCGTGGCCAGCGGGAACTTCGCCACGCCGCTCGAGCTCGTCGCTGCGCTGGACGCCGGGCTGGAGTCCTACCGGCTCAACGTCCTCAACGCGCAGACGGGCCTGCCGATGCGCGCGGGCGTCGTGCACGAGACGTCCTTCGTCGGACCCGGGGTGCGCGGCGCCGCGACGCTGGCCTACGTGCCGAGCCGGCTGTCCCTGCTGCCGCAGCTCTTCCGGTCGGCGCTGCCACCGGACATCGTGCTCCTGCACTGCTCGCCGCCGGTCGACGGGAAGGTCTCGCTCGGCATCGAGGTGAACGTGCTGCCGTCCGTCGTGGAGGCGGTCCGGGCCCGCGGCGGGCTGGTGGTGGCCCAGGTCAACCCTCGGATGCCGTACACCTACGGCGACGGCGAGCTCGATGTCGACCTGGTCGACCTGGCCATCGAGGTCGATGCCCCCCTTGCCAGCCCCTCTCCGTCCGTGCCGGACGACGCGTCCTGCCGGATCGGTGGCCTGGTGGCCGAGCGGGTGGCCGACGGCTCCACCCTGCAGCTGGGCATCGGGGCGATCCCGGACGCCGCCCTGGCCGGTTTGGTCGGTCGGCACGGCCTACGGATCTGGTCGGAGATGATCGGCGACGGCGTGCTGCGCCTCGAGCGGGCCGGTGCCCTCGACCCCCAGGAGGCCCTCACGGCCTCGTTCCTGTTCGGCTCGCCCGAGCTGTACGAGTGGGTCGACCGCAACCCCCGGCTGCGGATGGCACGGACCGAGGTGGCCAACAACCCGGCCGTGATCAGCCGCCAGCCGCAGATGACGTCGATCAACTCGGCGCTGCAGGTCGACCTCTTCGCCCAGGCGAACGCCTCGCGCCGCGAGGGCTGGATCCACTCCGGCTTCGGCGGCGCGACCGACTTCCTGGTGGGCGCGCTGCACGCGGCCGGCGGCCAGGCCCTGGTGGCGCTGCGCTCCTGGCATCCGAAGGCCGACGTCTCGTCCGTGGTCGCGCTGCTCGACGAGCCGGTGACCTCGTTCCAGCCGACGGCGATCCTCACCGAGCAGGGCGTCGCGCAGGTGCGCGGCCGCACCGAGCGCGAGCAGGCGGCCGGGATCATCGAGCAGGCCGCACACCCCGACGTCCGCGACGACCTCTGGGAAGAGGCGCACCACCTTGGCCTCGCCTGACCTGCCCGGCCAGGACGTTCGGCCCTATGGCAGCCCCGCCACACCGACGAGAGTTGACCCCATGAGCACCACGCACCCCGCCGAGTCCCCGCCCGCGAGCGCCGCCTCGTCCCGGCATCCCGTTCCTGACGTCGTGGCTGGGCTCGTGAACGACGGGTCGGCGTTCGCCGTCGCCCGCGCCGCCGCGCGCGAGGCGCGCCACCGCGGCGCCCGCGTGCGCTTCCTCCAGGTGTCCCCGCCCGGGCTCTCGCCCGACGAGCGCGGCGACGTCGACCGAGCAACGTTTCGCGCGGCCCTGCGCGCGCTGCGCGGCCTGCAGCGGGTGCCGTGCACGTTCGAGGTCCTCGACGGCGACCCGGTCGAGGTACTCGTCGCGAACAGCCAGGATGCGCTGCTGCTCGTGGTGGGTCGCGACCTGCCCCTGAGCGAGCACGACGTCGCCCGCAGCTGCCAGCAGCTGGCAGCCTGCGACGTCCTCACCGTCTTCGGCGCCTGACCGCTGGCCGACCTGCCCCTGGAGGACCCCGTGGCCCAGCCCCTCTCGTCAGCCGTTGCCCCTACGCACGGGGTGGTGGTGGCGGTCGACGGGTCTTCGTCGTCCGACCGCGCGCTCGCCTGGGCCGCCGGTGAGGCCGACCGGCTGCACCGCCCGCTCCACGTCCTGCACGCGCAGTCCGTCGCCGCGGCGTCCGCCGAGGCCAGTCCCTACACGGGCCTGTCACCGAGCGAGGCCCAGCAGGTGCTGTCGTCGGCGCAGGTGCTGCTCGACGCCGCGGCAGACCGTGCGCAGGCCCTCGTCCCGGACGTCGAGGTCAGCCGCAGGCTCGTGCAGCGGGCCCCCGCGGGGGCCGTCGTCGAGGCCTCGAAGCGCGCGCAAACGGTCGTGCTGGGTGCTCGCGGCCTGGGCGCCGTGCGCACAGCGCTGCTCGGCTCGGTCTCGACCCAGGTCGCCATGCACGCGCACTGCCCGGTGGTCGTCATCAAGGACGTCGAGGACCCCGATCGCCCTCGCGACGGCGTCGTCGTCGGCATCGACGGATCGCCGGGCAGCCAACCCGTGCTCGGCTACGCGTTCGAGCAGGCGTCCTCGCGCGGCACCAGCCTGCACGTCGTGCACGCCTGGTCGTTCGAGCACGCACCGCTGACCGGGGTGCTGGCCGACGCGCTCTCCGCCGAGTACCAGGTCGAGCCGGAACACCAGCTGATGGTCAGCGAGTCCCTGGCCGGCTGGCAGGAGAAGCACCCGGACGTCGAGGTGCGGGCCTCGGTCGTGCACGCCCTGGCCGTCCCGACCCTGCTGGAGCACTCCGACGGCGCTGAGCTGCTGGTCGTGGGATCGCGCGGGCGGGGCGGGTTCACCGGCCTGGTCCTCGGCTCGGTCAGCCACGCGCTCCTGCAGCGGGCGGGCTGCCCCGTGGCCGTCGTCCGCGGCCACCGCTAAGTTCTCGCCCCCACCCCACCCCCACCCCACCCACCCCACCCCACCCCGGCGGTGATCATGCACGTTCGCCCCGCTCAGCAGGGGCGGACGTGCATGATCACGGGCCGGATTCGGGGTGAACGTGCATGATCACGGCGGGGATGCGGGGCAAAGGGGTGGCCGCTGGACCGGGGACGGGTCCAGCGGCCACGTTCGTGGGTGGCGCCTACCGGAGCCAGGGGTAGCGCCGCACGATCGCCAGCCGCTCCCAGGCGGCACCCAGGCCGAGGGTGTGTCCGGCGCCGATCAGCAGCAGCGCGACCAGCACGAGCGCGTAGATGATGTGGTCGTCCATGAACACGTTGTTGGCCGGCGGGAGCACCGCGGTCCACATCAGCACCAGCATCGCCGCTCCGGCGACGGTCGCCAGCCGCATCGCGACGCCGGCCAGCAGACCGACCCCGATCGCGACCAGGCCGACCATGAAGAGCCAGTCTGCCCAGCCGGCGCCGGCGAAGCTGTTGTAGAAGCCTTTGAACGGACCAGTCGCGCCGAACTTCAGGAAGCCCATGGTCGGGCTGCCTCCGTTGATCCACGCGTCCTTGCCCGCCGTCTCGTGACCGAGGCCGAAGAGCTTGTCGAGAAAGGCCCACAGGAAGACCCAGCCGATGCTGAGCCGGATCGCGGCTGCGACGTAGCGCAGAGCACGCGCGTGGGCGAAGGGGGCCGGCCCGTCGGGGTCGGTGGCCGTCGGCGCCGGGTCGCGGCGGGCGGTCGTCTTGCTGGCACTCATGGGTTCCTCCTCGAAGAGGTGCCGGTGGGGGCGCCGATGGTTCTGACAACCACCACGAGACCGTCTCGCCGCCGCTGCGGCCAGGGCCAAAAGTCCTCGCGCACTACCCGCCCGGCTCAGTCCACGCGCGGCAGTCGCAGCGAGAACGTGGCACCACGTCCTAGCTCACCGTCGACGTCCAGTACGCCGCCGTGCGCCCGCGCGACCTCGTCGACCAGGGCCAGGCCGAGGCCGAACCGCCGGCCGGCTCCCCCGGCCGTTCCGCGGCTGAACCGCTCGAGCAGCCGGTGCGCCTCCCGGGGGTCCAGCCCGTCACCCTCGTCCGCCACACCGACGACGACCAGCGGCCCCGAGACCGCCACGGTGACCCGCACGTGTCCTTCCGGCGCGCTGTGCGCGATCGCGTTGTCGAGCAGCGAGGTGACCGCCCGGCGCAGGGCCGCCTCGACGCCGCGCACGGTGGCGCGCTCGCTGTCGTCGGTGCTCGCCGACAGGTGCACCCCGCGCTCGGCCGCGAGCGGGCGCAGGCTCTCGGTGACATCCTCGGCCAGCGCGGCGACGTCCAGCTCCTCGCCCACCTGCGGGCGGTGCTCGAGCTCGGCCGACAGCAGCAGGTCGTTGACCACGCCGCCCAGGTTCCGGGCGTCGGACACCAGCCGGTCGATCTCCCCCTCGCGCTCCGGTGGCAACCGGCCGGCGAGGTGGCGGCGGAGCAGCTGGGCGCGGGTGAGCAGCACGGTGAGTGGGGTGCGCAGCTCGTGGCTGGCGTCGGCCACGAACCGTCGTTGCAGTGACAAGGCGGACATCAGCGGCCGCACCGCGCGCCGCCCGATGACTGTCCCGACGGCAGCGGCTCCGAGCACGCCGACGCCAGCCGCGACCGCCAGCGACACCAGCAGGCGGCGTGCTTCCGCCTGACTCGGCGTCAGGTCGTACACGGCGCTGACCCGGCCGATCTCGCGCTCACCGCTCCAGACCTCCAGCTCGCGGCCATCCCGCTCGATCCGGGTGGCGCCGTCCGGCAGACTCCGCGGATCCAGTGAACGCACCGCCGCTGGGGCACCCGGGCTGACCTTGGGTGGGCCACTGCGCTGGACGACCACCAACCAGGTGCCGGCCGGTGGGTCACCGACGTCGTCCGCGCGGGCCCACGCACCGCGGCTGGTGGTCTGCGCCTGCTGACGTTGCTGGTGAGCGTCGAGCAGCAGCACCGAGCCGGCCATCACCAGGACGACGAGCGCGATCGCGGCGCCGGTCTGCACCGCCACGCTGCGCGCAGCCCGGCGCAGCAGCACGGCGTCCGGGTCGGCGGGGGCCCAGCCCCTCACAAGCTGCCCATCCGGTAGCCGCTACCGCGCACGGTGCGCACCACCGCGCGCCCCAGCTTGCGGCGCAGGTAGTGCACGTAGGTGTCGACCGATCCGGGCGTGTCGGCGTCGTCGAACACGCGGTCGAGCAGCTCGTCGCGGCTGAACACGCGGGTGGGGCGCCGGGCGAGGGTCTCGAGCAGCTCGCACTCGCGCGGTGACAGGTCGACCGGGTCAGACCCGTCGCGCAGCACCCGCCGCTCGGCGACGACGAGCCGGGCCGTCCCGAGCGAGAGCTCGTCCGCGACCTCGTGCTGCCGGCGCAGCAGCGAGCGCAGCCGGGCCAGCAGCTCGTCGACGTCGAACGGCTTGACCAGGTAGTCCTCGGCTCCAGCGTCCAGGCCCTCGACCCGGTCGCGCACGGTGCCCCGCGCCGTCAGCACGAGCACCGGGGCCAGCACGCCCTGCCGCCGCAGCCGCCGCACCAGGTCGATGCCCTCGATGGCCGGCAGCCCGCGGTCGACGACCAGCAGGTCCGGACGTCGGGTCAGGGCCAGGTGCAGGCCGCGCTGCCCGTCGAGGGCGGCGTCGACCCGATAGCCCTCGTCGGTGAGCAGCTCGGTGAGCATCGCCGACAGGTCACGGTCGTCCTCGACCACCAGGACGCGCGGCCCGGGTGGGTCGATGAGGCTGAGGCCGTCGTCGTCCACGCGCCGATGGTGACACGCGACCTCTCAGAGGTTCCTGGGAGCGGCCGACAAGAACCCGTCGCCCGACATCCCACCACCAGGCCGCAGCGATGACTAGTTTTCGCCCTATGAGCGCTTTGGAACTGTTGGCCCTCGCCGTCGTCGACGATGAGCTGCGCGAGCACGCGTGGGAGGCGTACGCCGACTCCTTCGAGGAGCTGAGGTCGGCGGCGATCCAGCGGCACGTGATGACCCGCGAGGAGTTCGACCAGGTGATGGCCGACGAGCGGGTCACCGTGTTCCTCGCGCGACGAGCTGACGGCGTCATCTCGGGGATCGCGACGCTCGCGAACGACCTGCAGGCGATGCCCCTGGTGTCGCCGGAGTTCTTCGAGGCCCGCTGGCCGGAGCACTACGCCGCCGGCAGGTGCTGGTACATCGGGTTCGTGGGCGTGCGACCCAGCGAGCAGGGCGCGGGGGCGTTCGAGCTCATCGTGGGCACCGTGGCGGCGACGCTCGGGCCGAACGGCGGCGTGCTGGTGCTCGACGTCCCGCAGCGCAACATGGCGGACTTCCACGTGCCGCGCGCGGTCAAGCGCATCGCCGACGGGCTGGTGGCGGACGTCTCGTACGAGATGGTCGATGCCCAGGGCTACTGGGCGTACACGACACCGGTGCCCGTCGAGATCGACCTGCGCGAGCCGAGCCGGTCGACGACCGACGTCAGGCAGACGGCGGCCGCTGACCTGGCGGGATCACGCCAGGGGGGATCGCACCGGGCGGCAAGGTCCCGGGGGCGAGACCGCGGTCCCACTGCGCGCTGACCGTCTCGGCGGCGTCGTCAGCGCTCATCGGCCGCCCCAGCCACCACCCCTGGCCGCGGCGCACCCCCAGCTCGACCAGTGAGTCGCGCTGGTCGCGCGTCTCGATGCCCTCGGCGACGACCTCGAGGTTCAGCGCCTCAGCCATCGCGAGCGTGGCGCGCACGATGGCGTGGTCCTCCGGGCGGGTGGTGAGCCCGGCGACGAACGACCGGTCGATCTTCACCTCGTGCACATGCAGCCGGCTCAGGTAGCTCAGCGACGAGTACCCGGTGCCGAAGTCGTCGACCGAGACAGACACCCCGGCGCGCTCGAGGTCACGCAGCGCGCGGGCGGCGATCTCGTCGTCGCCGACCAGGGTCGACTCGGTGACCTCAAGCCGCAGGCACGCGGCCGGCAGGTCGCGGTGCACCAGGGCAGCGAGAACCCGGCCGGTGAAGGCCGGGTCCTGCAGCTGGCGGCCTGAGACGTTGACGTTGACGGACAGGTCCCACGGCGTCAGGGTGCGCCATCGCAGCAGCTCGTCCAGCGCGCGGGACAGCACGAAGTCCCCTAGCGCCAGGATCAGACCGTTCTCCTCGGCGGCCGGGATGAACACGTCCGGGGTGCAGGGGCCGCCATCGGCGCGGTTCCACCGGGCCAGCACCTCGAAGCCGGCCAGCCGCCCGCTGACCAGCTCGACGATCGGCTGGAACGCGACGTCCATCTCACCCCGGACGAGGGCCTGGCGCAGGTTGCGGTCGAGCTCGACGCGCATCCGCACGCTCTCGCCCATGGACGGGTCGTAGGCGACGGCGCGTCGACGCCCGGCGTCCTTCGCCCGGTACATGGCGGTGTCGGCGTCGCGGATCAGGTCGCGCGCGGTGTGCTCGCCGCTGACGGACGTCGACGCCACCCCGATCGACGGCGTGATGACCACCTCGCCCACGGACAGCGAGAACGGCTGCGACAGCTCGGCGATCACGTGCTCGGCGAAGACGGTGCCCTCGAGGTCCTGAAGGCGCGTCGGGGTCACCAGAATGAACTCGTCGCCGCCCGCGCGCGACAGCAGGACGTCGGGCGGCAGGTGCCGGCGCAGCCGTTCGGCCACCTGCACCAACAGCTCGTCACCGACCGCGTGCCCCCACGAGTCGTTGACCAGCTTGAACCCGTCCAGGTCGAGGAAGAGCACGTTGACCGCCCGGCCGGCAGAGAGCAGCTGCTCGAGGCGGTCGTTCAGGGCGGGCCGGTTCGCCAGCCCGGTGAGGGCGTCGTGCGTCGCGAGGTGCTCGAAAACCCGCCGTGACTCGCTCTGCTCGCGCACCGCCCGCCCCGCGCGCACCAGCACCGCGACCAGCAGGGCGCCGGCGCCCAGGCCCTGCATCCAGCGCACCTGCCCGGGCAGGTCGTCGTTCGGCACGATGAGCACCGACGGGACCAGCAGGGCCGGGACCAGCACGGCCAGGCGCTGCCACGACCACGCCTGCACCCGCTGGGTGCCACCCGTGCCGAGCACCGTCATCGACGGGTGCAGGGCCGAGGCGCCGAGCATCCCGTACGCCACCAGGAACGGCACATCGAGGACGACTCCGCTGGCCAGCTCGCCCCGCGCCGCGAGCAGGTTGTAGCCGAGGTCGCCCACCAGCAGGCTCGCCACCGCCCCGCCGATCAGCCACAGGCTGGGGTTGCGGTGCCGGGCGGTGAACGCGAGCAAGCCCAGCATCGCCAGCAGGGCGACGTCCAGCACGGGGTACACCGAGACGAGGATGGCCAGCCAGTCGGCGAGGTCGGACCGCTCGAGGGCGGGCGCGACCACGAAGGTGACCGACAGCAAGCCGGCCGCGACCGTGACGATGATGACGTCGAGGCCGGCGTCCGGGTCGCGCGCTCCGCGCAGGCGCAGCAGCCGCAGCATGGTCGCGATCGCCACCGCGTAGCCGGGGAGCAGGAAGGCATCGGGCAGGGCGGCGGTCAGTCCGCCCGCGTCGTGCGTGGCGGCGCGGACGACCGGGCCGATGGCGAACAGCAGGCAGACCACGAGCAGGCGTCGCCAGGTGACCACGTCGCTGGGCCGGTGCAGCCGCGGACCCACCACCATGGCGGCGGCAGTCGCCACCCCCGTGGCGATGAAGCACAGCGCGTCGACTGTGCTGGACAGGTCCAGCAGGAAGACGAGCAGGCAGACCGAGACCACGCCCGCGTGGGCACGCAGCAGCCAGGTCGCGCGGGCGGCGGCGCGGGTGCCCGGTTGCTGGGTCATGCCGGAGGTCCCTGAGGGTGTGGCGTCATGGGTCTGAGGTCCGTGGCGCCCGTCCCCGCCACTGATCGGTGTCGTCTTCACTATCGACCACTGCCACCCGGTCTTGAACCGAAACGGGCACACCGGTCGGGCGAAGCGGGCCGTCGCTCAGCCCACCCGGGGTCGGCCAGGGGCGGGCGAGAACCCGCCGGACGGTTCGATCGAGGACGCGGGCTGGACTGGCGGCCGCCACGTCTGTACCTGCGCGAAGCCTACCAACGGGCTGACTTCCCTCGTTTCGCCACGGCGATCATGTGTATCGGTGCACGATGCTCTCGGCGGCAGACGCAACCATCGCCAGGGGAGCCAGACCATGCGGTTCAACCCGCCACAGGACTCCGCGCCGAACCATCTGCCACCGCATGCGGCCGCCCCGGCAGCGACCCGACGCCGGACCAGCCGGATCCTCCGGGGCGGGGCGGGGCTGCTCGCGGTCGTCGTCCTGCTGGCGATCGGTAGACAGCGGGCCAGCACGGTCCTGGCCGTCGTCGGCCTCGCTGGGCTCGGCATCGGCAGCTACGGGATCCGCAAGCGTCGGGTCGGATGGGCGCGCATCAACAGTCGTGCTCGCGCAGCCGTCGTGGTGGGCGCAGCGATCCTCGCGCTGCTGGTCAGCGCTGGTGTCGCGCCTGCGAGCCCGCCGACCCAGCCGGCCGCCGACTCAACCCCGGGACCGGCCACGTCAGCCGGCCTGGCCAGCACGGCGACCACGGCGACCACGCCTCCGTCGCAGACCCCCAGCTCGTCCACGGCGACGGCGCCGACCGCGACCGCCACCACAGCGACCCCGACTGCGGTGAGCTCGGACCAGGCGGCCATCGAGCAGGCGAGCCGGGGAACAGCACTCGCGCTGCTGGCCGGCATCACGGTCGGGGGCAGGTCCGCCAAGACTGGATATGCCCGCGCGGCCTTCGGCCAGGCCTGGTCAGACACCGACCGCAACGGATGTGATACCCGCAACGACGTCCTGCGGCGCGACCTGACGAGCTACGTCCTGAAGGCCGGAACCCGTGGCTGTCTGGTCCTGTCCGGGACGCTACGCGACCCCTACACCGGACGCACGATCCGTTTCGTGCGCGGCCCGACGAGCTCGATGGCGGTGCAGGTGGACCACGTCGTGGCCCTGTCCGACGCCTGGCAGAAGGGCGCGCAGCAGTGGACCGCGGCCAAGCGGGAGGCCTTTGCCAACGACCCACTGAACCTGCTCGCGGTGGACGGTCCGACCAACGCACGAAAGGGCGACGGCGACGCGGCGACCTGGCTGCCGCCGGTGACGGCGTACCGGTGCAGCTACGTCGCGCGCCAGGTGGCCGTCAAGGCGAGGTACGGCCTACGGATGACCAGCGCGGAGCGGACGGCGAGCGCCCGGATCCTGAGCAGCTGCCCGACCCAGAAGCCGCCGCGCGCCAGCGCGTTCACGCTCGGCGGGGGCACTGTCCGCGCCGAGCCGGCAGCCAAGCCCAAGCCCAAGCCGTCGGCCACCACCCGCTCCACCCCGACCGACCCCCGGTTCGGTACCTGCAAGGAGGCCATCGCCCACGGCTACGGCCCCTACTACCGAGGCCAGGACGCCGAGTACCCCTGGTACATCGACCGGGACAGCGACGGCATCGTCTGCGAGCGCTGACCGCCGGGCGATGCCGAAAGGCCCCTCCCCGCGTTCTCGCAGGTGAGAGGCCCTTCGGTGTGCGCTCCCGCGACTGGACTCGAACCAGTAACCGTCCGATTAACAGTCGGATGCTCTGCCGATTGAGCTACGCGGGATCGGCCCGGGAACCTTAGCAAGGACTCGGGGTGGTTCTCACCTCAGGTGGGCAAACCGGCCTGTTCGGCGAGGTCGCGGGTCAGTGCGGCGACCTGCTCGACCACTCGAGGAGCCAGGACGTCGACCCCGTCGTCCGCCACCGCCTGGGCGAACAACGTCCCTCGGCCGGCGTGCCGGCGGATCGCCACGGTGACGCCGTGTCGTCCGCGCACCGCCAGCCGCTGCGACAGCACGTACGTGCTCATAACCCGCTCGCGCAGCACCTCCGGGAGGCGGCCGGTGAGCTCGCCGAGCAGCAGCGTCGACACCTGGGTGCTGCTCGGTCGCCCTCCCTCGGTCGCCGCCGGGTGCCCGTCGACGATCCAGCGGATCTCGATCGCGCGCGCCTCGGGGTCCCAGGTCGCCTCGGCGACGTCGTGCCACCAGCGCCGCTCGGACGGCGTCCCCGGGCCGGGGACCGCGCCATCGATGGGCTCGACGAGCACCAACGCGGCCGTGGTGGCGATGGCCCAGCCGCCGCCAGCGCGCTCGCCGTGCGCGAGCACGCGCTCGCCCCGCGGCAGGCCGAGTCCCTCTCTGACCTGCGGCGGCAGCGGGGGCACTCGTTCGACCCGACGCAACGACGGCATACCAACCACCCTAGGTAGCCGATCGCGGCTGCCCCCTCGCCCCGGATCACATCTGCGCATCAGGTTGGCCACGGGACTCCCGTGGTCTCACCAGGTGGTCACTTCGGGCACGGCCGATGGTGGATCGGCCGCTGCGGCAGCGGGTCAGTCGGTGCGGGCCGCCAGCGCTCGACGGCGCTCGACGAGCACCTGGGCCTCGCGCAGCGCCGCCATGTAGCCGACCGCGTCACCGGCGGCGTCGAGCCGCTGCATGCGGCTGTGCACGTCGCGCTCGCGGCGGACCAGGTCGCGCTGGGCGATCTCGACCTGGAGCGAGGAGCCGAGCCGGGCCAGGCCGTCGTCTGCCACGACCGGCAGCTCGGCCACCGTGAGGTCGGTGACGTACGAGCGGACCGTGTCGGGCACCGTCGCTGCCACCTGCTCGTGCCACCCCTCCCCCGCGACCGCCAGCCCACCCAGGGTGCGGACGGCGGCATGCACCAGCCGGTGCATCGGGGCGGTGAAGGCGTCCTCGCCGAGCGCGTCGAACTCTGGCCCGTCGAGCACCCAGGGGGCCTGCAGCACGCACTGCAGCAGCTGCCGCTCCATCGCGACGGTCGGGTCGCGGGGATCGGGCCGGGGCACGACCGGAACAGCGGGGGCCGCGTCGTCCGGCCCGGGAGCCCGCGCTGTGACCACGGGCTGTGGACGCCGGGCGCCCGGCTCGCCCGCTCGGGCCGCGGCGGCGACGGCGCGCATCGCCTCCTCGACGTCGATGCCGACCAGCCCGGCCAGCCGGCGGGCGTACTCGGGGCGCATCGAGCGGTCCTTGATCTGCGCGACCACGGGCGCCGCGGCGCGCAGCGCCTGCACGCGGCCCACGCCGTTGCTGAGGTCGAAGCGCGCGATGGTGGTGGTGATCGCGAACTCGAACAGCGGCACCTTGCGAGCGATAAGCTCGCGGACCGCCTCGTCGCCGTGCTGCTGGCGCAGCTCGCATGGGTCGAGGCCGTGCGACTCGACAGCCACGTAGGTCTGGGAGACGAAGCGCTGGTCTTCGGCGAAGGCTCGCAGCGCGGCCTTCTGCCCGGCGGCGTCGCCGTCGAAGGTGAACACGACCTCGGCCGGGTGCACCTCGTCGTCGTCGCGCATCAACCGCCGGACGACCTTGATGTGGTCGGAGCCGAACGCCGTGCCGCAGGTGGCGACGGCGGTGTCGACGCCGGAGAGGTGGCAGGCCATGACGTCGGTGTAGCCCTCGACGACGACGGCCTGACGGTTGGTGGACACGGCCTTCTTGGCGAGGTCGAGCCCGTAGAGCACCTGGGACTTCTTGAACAGCGGCGTGTCGGAGGTGTTGAGGTACTTGGCCTCGATCCGGTCGTCGTCGAACAGCCGCCGCGCGCCGAACCCGATGCAGTCACCCGTGATGTCGTGGATGGGCCACACCAGCCGGCCGCGGAAGCGGTCGTACAGCCCGCGTGAGCCACGGCCCGCCAGGCCAACGAGCACGATCTCGTCGTCGCTGAAACCCTTGTCGCGCAGGTGTTTCACCAGCGCCTCCCCCGAGCGCGGGGCATAGCCCACAGTGAACCGGGCGGCCGCGTCGCGGTCGAAACCGCGCTCGGAGAGGAACCGCCGGCCGGGCACGGCCTCGGCCGAGACGGCCAGCTGCTCGGCGTACCACTGCTCGGCCACCCGCCCGGCCTCGACCAGCCGGGTGCGGCGGCCCACGTCCTCACGCCGGCGCGGCGCGCCGCCCTCGTCGTACTCGATGGCGATGCCGGCGCGGTCGGCGAGCCGCTCGACCGCCTCGGAGAACGTCAGGTGGTCGACCTTCTGGATGAACGAGATGACGTCGCCGCCCTCGCTGCAACCGAAGCAGTGCCAGACGCCGAGCTGGGGGCGCACGTTGAACGACGGCGACTTCTCGTCGTGGAACGGGCACAGCCCCTTGAGCGAGCCGACACCCCCCTGGCGCAAGGTGACGTGCTCGCGCACGACGTCCTCGATCGGCGTCCGCTCCTTGACGGCAGCGACGACCTCTGCCTTGATCCGACCCGCCACCCAGCCTCCTCGTCACCGCGCTGCGGTGAGTCTAGGTGTCGGCCCGGACACCGCGTGGTCGAGCCCCTGCCAGCCGGGCTCAGGCGGGTCGGGGGATGTCGATCCCGACGGGCAGCCGGTCGGTCGGCCAGCCGAGCAGCTCGACGGCGGCCCGGAAGGCGTAGCGGTCGGTCATCCCGCCGACGTAGGTGACGGCCGACCGGACGGCGACGTCGTCGGCGTCGGCAGCGGGGCCTGGCTGGAAGTCGGCTGGTAGCGCCTGCGGCTGCTCGACGTAGTACTCGACGAGCGCGCGCAGGATGCGCACCACGGACTCGCTCTGCGCCAACGCCTCCGGCCGGGTGTAGATGCGGTCGTAGTTGAACGTGCGCAAGGCGGCGAGCGCCTGCGCGGCCTCGGCACGCATTCCGATGACCCCGGTGTCCGCCGTGCAGCGGACCACCTCGCCCACGAACGTCGACAGCTGCTCGCGCCGGGTGCGCCCGCACACCGCGGCGACGTCGTCCGGCAGGTCGTCCAGACTCAGGATGCCGGCGTGCACCGCGTCCTCGAGGTCGTGCGCGGTGTAGGCGATCCGGTCGGCCCAGCTGACCACCACGCCCTCTGGCGTGGCGGGTGCCGGCCGGGACCACGAGTGGTTGCGGATGCCGTCCAGTGTCTGGGAGCAGAGGTTGAGCGGGGCCAGGACGACGTCCGCCCCCCACACCGCGTGGTCGTAGCCGCCGGGGAGGAAGGCGTCGAACGCGTCCTCGCTCGCGTGCCCGCCGGGGCCGTGGCCGCAGTCGTGCCCGATCGCGATCGCCTCGGTGAGGTCGACGTTGAGCCCGCAACCGCGCGCGATCGAGGTGGCCACCTGGGCCACCTCGAGCGCGTGCGTCAGCCGGGTGCGCTGGTGGTCTGCGGGGTAGACGAACACCTGCGTCTTGCCGGCCAACCTGCGGAACGCCGCCGAGTGCAGGATGCGGTCGCGGTCGCGCTCGAAGCAGGTGCGCTCGGGGTCGGGCTCCTCGGGCCGGCCGCGGTCTCCCGCACCGCGGGCCCGGGTAGCCGCCGGCTGGAGCAGGGCGTCCTCGACCCGCTCGCGCTCGGCACGGCCGCGCGGCGGCAGTGCCCGCACCGCCGGCTCGGCGTCGACGTGCGCGGTCACCACACCCTGCTCGCTCTCGTGACCGGGGCCGGTGGCGGCCCAGGCCTGCGAGCGTGGCGACGGACCGGTCACGGCAGCACCCGCCCGACCTCGTAGGCGAGGTAGGCGACCGACTCCCGCGCCACGTAGCGCACCTCGACCGACCTGCCCTGCACTGCGGGGCCTCCGGTGGTGGGCGAGCCATAGGCGGTGACGCCCTGGTCGGCCAGCATCTGGGTGCTGCGCAGCTCGTGCCAGGGGTCGGTCACGACGACGGCCGAGCTCCAGCCGCGCTTCTTCATCACGGCGGCCGCGCTGCGCAGGCTGTCGAGGGTGTTGTTGCCGTTGCCGACCGCGATCACGTCGTCGGCAGGAACTCCGTGCTCGAGCAGGTAGGTGCGCCCGGCCTCGCCCTCGGTGAAGCGATCGCCGGGCTGCTTGCCCCCCACGGTGATCACCCGAGGCGCGGTGCCTGCGTCGAGCAGGCCCTTGGCATGCTCGAGTCGCGAGCGCAGGTACTCCTGCGGGCGGCCGTCGAACTGTGCCGCGCCGAGCACCACGATCACGTCCGCCGTCCGGGCCTGGTCGCTGCGCCCCGCCTGGACGACCCGGACTGCCGTCACGGCCAGCACGAGTAGCAGCACCACGACGACCGCGAGCACGACCCGGCGGACCTGGCGTAGCACTGCGCGCACCGGGGAGAGCTCCTCACGACCGACGTCGCGCCACCGGCCGGCGGCGCCGGACCAGCCTAACGGCGCCCGCCGACCGAGCCACCGCACGGTCCGGTCGCCAGCAGCACCGGTGACCTACCCCGCCTTGGTGACGACCAGGCTCAAGGTGGTGCTGGACGGGCAGCCCGGCACCTCGCGCAGCGCCCACCTGCCCTCGTACCCCTTACCGTGGAAGTTCGACTCGGCGTCCCGCTCCTCGACCTCACCGTGGTCGAGCACCAGACCGGCCTGCTCGTAGGCGGTGCGCAACGACGTGAGGGCGTCGCGGAAGGCGTGCGGGACGACGCCCGCGACCACGGTCCGGTCGCCGCTGCGGGTCTCGACGCTGGCGAGCGCGTAGTCCTCCGGCACCAGTGGCAGAGCCGGCCAGGTGTCCGGGAGCTTCGTCGTCGACGTCGGCGGGGTGCAGGACGCCGCGCCGGATGTCCGGACCGCACTCGCGGCGGCCTTGCCGACTGCCGCGAGCTCACGGTCCTGACCGCAGCCGGTCGCGCCCAGGACGAGCAGCAGCCCGGCGCTGCCTGCGATCACCGTGCGAGTGCTTCGTGCGCCGCCCACTACCCGGCCCGGAAGCTGGTCGAGAGCCCGTTGTCCGCCTCGTAGGACTCGCGCACGGTGTCGGCCGGATCGGCCGTCGCGACCAGCACGTGGTTGCCCTTCTTCAGCTTGCCCAGCGAGAACGTCACCACGCGGGAGGCGCCCGGCGCGAGGTCGGCGGCCGCGCTCGGCGCCAGTGCGGTGCCATCGACCGTGAGCCCCACCTGGGCGCCCTTCGCCACGGCGTCGCCCAGGTTGCGCAGGGTCACCGCTGCCGACCAGACACCGCCGGTGCCCCGGGTGGTGCTGACCGAGCCCACCACCAAATTGGGCTGTGCGTCGTACTGCGCGAACAGCGTCGAGCCGCCGGACTGGCGAGCGATGGTGGTGAGCGCGTCGTAGTTCTGCGCCCCGCCGGTGGCGCAGGCGCCCGTGCACCCGTCGGCGTACCCGACGAGCACCCGGCCGTGCGAGTCCGTGGTGACGTCCATGAAGTCGAGCAGGTTGCGGTCGTTGCCGCAGGTGGTGCCGCCGGTGCAGATCGAGCCGCGTTGCACCGGATCGCTCGGCGTCGCGTCGACGGTGCCCCAGCTCTTGCCGCCGTCGTAGGTGGTGGCGACGTACAGGTGCCACACGCCGTGGAAGTTGGCGTTGTCCTGGTAGTTGCCGCCCGTGGTGGTCCCGAGGAAGGCGAAGGAGGCGCGGTCGTCGTCCCCGGCCACCACGGCGGGGAACACGGCGTTCTTCACGCCGAGCTGGGCGCCGACGTCCTGGTCGTTGACCCAGGTCTTGCCCTTGTCGTGCGAGACGGCGGTGCGGGCGGTGCCGTCAGCGGCCTGGTAGCCCATGTAGACCGAGCCACCGGAGCCGATGCCGACGCTCGGGTCGGAGTCGCCCGGGGTGCTGGCCGGGTTGGAGCGCACGGTCCAGGTGGCACCGGCGTCCTCACTGACCGCGACGGCCTGGTTGGCGCCGCAGCCCTTGTTCGGCACGTAGACGGTGCCGTCGGGCGCGACCTTGACGTGCCCGTGCAGCCCACCGCAGTCGAGCAGCGAGTACATCGGGACGGCCGGTCCGAAGGTCGTGCCGCCGTCCAGGCTGCGGGCGCAGGACGCGTCGGCGATGTCCTGGGAGCAGTAGTAGACCGCGTTGGGGTAGGTGGAGGTAGGCGGGTTCGAGGTCCCGGCGGGCAGCGGGCCGCCGCCGAGGGTCTGGTGGTCGACGCCGGAGTTGATGCCGGAGCCGGACGTCGGCTGCCAGGTCTTGCCGTCGTCGTCCGTGGAGCAGGTCAGCGCGGTCTTGCCGGCCAGCTGGGACTCGAAGGTGCGCCCGGTCTGGTGGTCGGTGAACAGGATCGGGTCAAGGCTGGTGCTGCTGCCGCCCGGGCAGCCCTTTGCTGCGCTGGCGCTGACGTCCGTCCAGGTCGCCTTGGCCGGCGTCGAGGAGTCGAACGTGGCCTTGAACGTGGACGTGTACGCCTGGTACATCGCCGCGTCGGTGGCGTAGGGGACGCCGATGGAGGGCTCACCCGCGTCGTGCACACGGGGGCTCAGCGAGTCCGGCGGCGAGTAGTTGGCGAAGGTCGGCTGGACGGCGGTGCTGGGCGCCGGGTTCGGCGGCGTGGTGGTGAGCGACGCAGTGCCGGTGACCGAGTCGCCGAGCGGCAGGTACGGCACCACCCGCACGGTGTAGGTGCCGGCCGTCGGAGGCACCAGCATCGTCTCGGGCTTGCTGGAGGAGGCCGCGGAGGTCACCTCGTTGCCGGCCGCGTCGAGCAGGTAGATGTCGAAGTCGGCCCCGGGGTTGGTCCAGTCGACGACCACCTTGAGCTGGTGGCCGTCGCCGTAGCCGGCCGGCGTGTCGACGGTGAGCGCGTAGTCGTCGCACGGCGTGGCGTCGCCGCAGGTGACGGTGCCGGCGGTGCCGGTCTGGTTACCGACCGCGAACGGACCTGCCGACCAGGAGGCTGACGTGGCGGTCGGCGTTACCGAGCCGGCGGCGGGCGCGGCAGCCACCGCGCTGCTGCCGGTGAGGGCGACAGCGACGACCAGCACCAGGGCGCTGACCACCGCCAGCGGTCGTACGGCAGTTCGGGCACCAGCAGACATCGTGACTCCAGTTGTCGCAGCAGCAGACCCCGTTGCTCAGACAACGACATTTCGGTACGAAAGTCACGCCCGAATTCACATGCTTTGCGACCTCTTGACCTGATGTTTCCGGATGCCAGGGCTGGCGCTCAGCCGCCGCTCACCGACAGCTCGGCCTCGCGGATCATCCGGGCCGCCTCGCCCTCGAGCTCGCGGCTGGCCAGCCACCCCTCCGGGAGCGCGACCCGCTTCTGCGGCGTGCCGGCCCGCCCGCGCTGCCCCTCGGCGGCCTGGCCCGGCCAGGGCTGGCGCTGGTCGAGCTCGCCGAGCAGCTCGTCGAGCCGGGCGAGCGAGTCGACCAGGCCCAGCTGGGCCCGCACCTGCTGACCGACGACGAAGCCCTTGAGGTACCAGGCAACATGCTTGCGGATGTCGCGGCAGGCTTTGGCCTCGCCGTCGTGGCCGGCCGCCTCGTAGTGCTCGGCCAGCAGCTCGGTGTGCCGGCGCAGTGCGGCGGCCACCTGGGCGAGGGAGGGGCGCACCCGCACCTCGCGGCCGGCGAACGCCGCGGCGAGGTCGGCGAACAGCCACGGTCGGCCGAGGCAGCCGCGGCCGACCACCACGCCGTCGCAGCCGGTCTCGCGCACCATGGCCAGCGCGTCGTCGGCACTCCAGATGTCGCCGTTGCCGAGCACCGGGATCGAGGTGACGGCGGCCTTCAGCTCGGCGATCGCCGTCCAGTCGGCCCGGCCGGAGTAGTGCTGCGCGGCGGTGCGGCCGTGCAGGCTGACCGCCGCGACGCCCTCCTGCTCGGCGGTGCGACCGGCGTCCAGGAAGGTCAGATGGTCGTCGTCCACGCCCTTGCGCATCTTGACGGTGACCGGGACGCCGGCCGGGGACGCGGCGCGCACCGCGGACCGGACGATGTCGCGAAAGAGGGTGGACTTCCACGGCAGGGCCGAGCCGCCACCCTTGCGGGTCACCTTGGGCACGGGGCAGCCGAAGTTGAGGTCGATGTGGTCGGCGCGGTCCTCGTCGACGAGCATCCGGACGGCGGCACCGACCGTGACCGGGTCGACGCCGTACAGCTGGACGCTGCGCGGCCGCTCCCCCGGGCCGTGCTGGATCAGCCGCATCGACTCCGGCGACCGCTCGACCAGGGCACGAGAGGTGACCATCTCGCTGACGTACAGGCCCGCGCCCACGCCGGGCAGGCCGGCCTCCGCGAGCGCCTGGCCGGCGAGCTCGCGGCACAGCTGGCGGAACGCCGCGTTGGTGATGCCCGCCATCGGGGCGAGCACGACCGGCGTCCCGATCCGGTGCGGCCCGATCGCCAGCCCCACCGGCACGGCGGTGTCTACGGCGGTGGCGGTCATGCCGCCCAGTGTCCCAGCCCCACCGCCCCTCCCCAAACCCCCGCCGGTTTGGCGCGGGGCAACGCCGCGCCATTCCTAGTGAATGTGGGGACCCCCGCGCCATTCAAGGAATGCAGCGGGCGTACCCAGTCGCCGTGCGATCCACAGGATGGACGTCGCGCCCCACCGTCCACAGGTGCGCTCGAGGCGCTGGGCTGGTGCCGCTCGCCCCGGCACCGTAGGACGATGCCCTCTCGCCGCTCGATCGACCTCGCCGCCCTCGACGCCCTGCTGCGGGCGCGCGAGCGGGTGGTCACGCACGCCCAGCTGCTCGAGATGGGGATGGCGCTGTCGACGATCTGCGCTCGCATCCGCCGCACGGGCGCCTGGCAGCGCCTGCACCCCGGCGTCGTCCTGGCCCACTCCGGCACGCCGACCCGCCGCGAGCGTCTGCTCGGCGCCCTCGCCTACGCCGGCGCGGGCGCGATGCTCACCGGCGTCTGCGCCCTGCGCGTCTACGGTGTGACCGCACTGCCCAGCGACCGGCAGATCCACGTGCTCATCCCGCACGCCTCGCGCCGACAAGCGCGACGGGGACTCACGGTCGAACGCACCCGCCGGCTGCCCACGCCTCGAGAACGCGACCGGCTCCTGCTCGCCCCGCCCGCGCGATGCGTCATCGACGCCTGCCGCGAGCTCGACCGGCTGGACGACGTCCGCGAGCTGGTGTCGCAGGCCGTCCAGACCGGCCTGTGCGGCGTCGACGAGCTCGTCCTGGCACTCGCCCAGGCCGCTCGCCAACGCTCCGCGCTACCCCGCGCCGTGCTGGCCGAGGTGGGCGCGGGAGTGCGATCCGCCGCCGAGGCCCGGGTGCGTGAGGTCTTCGACCGGCACGGCATCGCGCAGCCGCGCTGGAACTGGGCGCTCGTCACGCTGGACGGCGAGCATGTGGTCACGCCGGACGGCTACTGGGAACACATCGGCTGCGCCCTGCAGATCGACTCGATGGCGTGGCACCTGTCCGCCGCCCTGTACCGGCGCACCCAGCGGCTGCAGCGTTCGATGAGCACGTACGACGTCCCGTTCCTGCCGGTTGCCCCAACCGACGTGTTCACCGACGAGCGGCGTTTCGTCGCCCAGGTCCGCGAGTTCCTGGCCGTGCACGCCCAGCACGTCCCCTCGCCCCTGTTGCGCGCCCGTCCGCCGGCGGCCTGAGGCTCCCGCTCGCGCAGTCGGGCCCGGCCGCGGGCGCCGGGCGACCGGCCTCCGCGCGGCCGCTGCGAGCCGAGCCGTGCGTGGGCCGGCGGCTCGACGTCCGGTCTGGGTGCTGTTGGTGCATTCACCGAATGGCGCGGGGATCCCCACATTCACTAGGAATGGCGCAGCGTTGCCCCGCGCCACAACAGCGGGGGTTAGAAGCCGGAACCCTTGGGGAGCTCGATGTCGGGCTTGGCGAGCTCCTCGACGTTGACGTCCTTGAAGGTGATCACCCGGACGTTCTTCACGAACCGGGCGGGACGGTAGACGTCCCAGACCCATGCGTCGGCCATGGTGACCTCGAAGTACACCTCACCGCCCTCGGAGCGGGCCTGGACGTCGACCGAGTTGGCCAGGTAGAACCGCCGCTCGGTCTCGACCACGTGGGAGAACAGGCCGACGACGTCGCGGTACTCGCGGTACAGCGAGAGCTCCATCTCGGTCTCGTAGTTCTCGAGGTCCTCGGCGCTCATCTCGACCTCACCTGCGTCATCTGCTCACCCTGCACGGCCACGCCGTCATCCTCGCGCATCCCGCAGCGCGTGTCTCGACCGCCGGGTCAGAACTGCTTGACCGACGCCGTGGCGAACGAGCCGCCAGCGGGCACCGAAGCGGTGCTGGTGATGGAGGACGACGGTGTGTACGTCGCCACGGTGCTGCCGGCGACGGTGGCCGGTCCGGCCCCCGAGACCGCACCGAAGGTGATCGTGAGCTGGCGGGTCGCGGCGGTCCACGTCACCGAGCTGGCGCTCGAGCCGTTGCCGCCGAACGTCACCGTGGACGTCGTGTACGCGGTGGACGCCAAGGCGATGTTGCCCACGTTGAGGGTGCACGCGCTGGACGACACCTGGAGGCTGTCGTTGCCGCCACCGCCGTCGGTCAGGGTCACGGTCACCGCGCCGTTGCCGTTCAGCGTCTGGTCGGTGCCGTCGCCGGTCCAGGTCGAGCACAGCGAGCTCACCGCGAGGTCGTCGGAGTAGGTGATGACCACCCGGTCTCCCGCATCGGCCAGTCCGGCCGTGCCGGTGCCGTTGGTAATCGCGGCGCTGGTCGCGTAGACGCCCAGCTTGACGATGGTCGAGATCGACGTCGTGTTGCCGGCGTTGTCGATGTCGGTCAGCACGTACTGGTAGCAGCCGGTCGCCAGTCCGGTCTGCGCCGGCGTTCCGATGATCGTCGTGGTCGCACCGAACGCGCCGCAGGTCGAGCCAGTCAGCGTCGCGAAGGCGCGAGTCAGCGTGCTGGACGCCAGACCGGACGCGGCGTCGGTGCTAGCCGTCCGGGTACCGATCGTGTACGAGCCGCTGTAGGCGTTGCTCGTGGTACCGCCAGCGTTCGCCGCTACCGCGTTCACCGTCAGGGCACCGCGCGTCGGCGCCGTCGTGTCGACCTTGACGATCGGTGGAGACGGCCGTGGCGATGTTGCCGGCCGCTGTCGGTGCCGGTGAGCGTGTACTTGTAGCAGTACGTGGTGCAGCCCGCTCTGCGTCGTCGTCCCGGTGATCGTGCGTGCTGCCGCGTGAGCTCGCGTCGCAGACGCCCACCGTGTACGCGTCGACGGGTGCGCCGAGCACGCTGGTGACCCATGCCCGGACTCGCCGTCGGTCCAGTCGGTGCGGGAGTCGATGGGAATGGTGAGCTGTCGAGGGGCCGCTTGTCGTCGTGCCGGCTGCGCTGGCAGCGAGGCCGTTCACGGTGACGGCGCCACCGGTCGGCGCACCAGGTCGACCTTGACGGTGGTCGTGGTGGTCGCGGTGTTGCCGGCGTTGTCGGTGCCGGTCAGCACGTACTTCCAGCAGCCGGTGGTCTTGCCGGACTGCGCCGGGTTGCCGGCGAGCACTGTCGCTGCCCCGTAGGCACCGCAGGCGTTGCCGCTCAACGTCGCAGACGACTCGGTGAGCACGCTCGAGGCGATCTGCGACGCCGCGTCCGTGTAGTCGGTGCGCACGGTGAACGCGTAGCTCCCCGTCTTGTTGTACGACGACGTACCCGCGCCGCTGGAGGCGATCGCGTTCACCGTCAGCGCCCCGCTGACGGGGGCCGTCGTGTCGATCTTGACGGTCGTCGAGATCGAGGCCGTGTTCCCCGCACTGTCCGTGCCAGTCAGCGTGAACTTGTAGCAGTTGGTGCTCAGCGCCGTCTGGGTCGTCGTTCCCGTCATCGGTAACGGCGCCGGTGAACGTGCCGCATGCCCCGGCCGTGTAGGCGCGGACGAGCGCGACCACATGCTCGTGACCATGGCGGTCTCGCCGTCGGTGTAGTCGGTACGCGAGTCGATCGCCAGCGTCGTGCTGAACTCAGCGGGCCGCTGACGGTCCCGGCCGCGCTCGCGGCCACGCCGTTGATCGTGACCGCGCCGCCAGTCGGCGGATCGAAGTCGACCTTCACCGTGGTCGTCGTCGTGGCGCTGTTCCCTGCGTTGTCGGTGCCGGTCAGCGTGTACGACCAACACCCCGCCGTCTTGCCGGACTGCGCGGGCGTCGCCAGTGATCACCGTTGCCGCCCCGTAGGTGCCACAGACGTTGCCGCTCAACGTCGCGAACGACTCCGTCAGCACGCTCGACGCGATCCCCGACGCTGCGTCCGTGTAGTCGGTGCGCACGCTGATCGCGTAGCCGCCCGTCTTGTTGAACGACACGCTGCCAGCGCCAGCGCTGGAGGCCACCGCATTCACGGTGAGCGCCCCGGAGACGGGGACGACGGTGTCGTACTTGACGATCGTCGTCACCGACACCGCGTTGCCGGCGTTGTCCGTGCCCGTCAGCACGTAGCGGTAGCAGTTGGTCGTCAGGCCGGTCTGGCTCGGCGTCCCCACGATCGTGGTGGTCGTGCCGAACGTTCCGCACGTGCCACCACCGGTCAGCGACGCGACTGCCCGGGTCAAGGTACTGGTCGACAGCCCGGACTCCGCATCCACCCAGTCGGTGCGCAAGTCGATCGGGAACGCCGCCTTCGCGTAG
The DNA here is from genome assembly GCA_963759935.1 of uncultured Actinomycetota bacterium. Classification (GTDB taxonomy): domain Bacteria; phylum Actinomycetota; class Actinomycetes; order Actinomycetales; family Angustibacteraceae; genus Angustibacter. The sequence goes on along the minus strand of CAVXBF010000009.1, from coordinate 286,171 downwards.
CTGACCGTCGTGCCGCCCGCGTCGGCCGCAACCCCGTTGATGGTCAACGCTCCGCCGGTCGGCGAGGCGAGGTCGACCTTGACCGTCGTGGTGGTGGTCGTCACGTTGCCAGAGTTGTCGGTACCGGTCAGCACGTACTTCCAGCAGCCCGTGGTCTGACCGGACTGCGCCGGGTTGCCCAGGATCACCGCGCCGGCACCGAAGGTGCCACAGACGTTGCCGCTCAACGTCGCGAACGCCTCCGTGAGATCGCTGGAGGCTATCCCGGACGCCGGATCGGTGAAGTCGGTGCGCACGCTGATCGCATAGCCACCCGTCTTGTTGTAAGACGAGGTCCCGATGGCGCTGGAGGCCACCGCGTTCACGGTCAGGGCGCCGCTGACCGGTCCCACGGTGTCGTACTTGACGATCGTGGTCACCGACAGCGCGTTGCCGGCATTGTCCGTACCGGTGAGCATGTAGCGGTAGCAGTTGGTCGTCAGACCGGTCTGGCTCGTGCGTTCCGGCGATCACGGTGCTGCCGGTGAAGGTGCCACAGGTGTTGTTGGTCAGCGTGGCCGAGGCACGGGTCAGCGTGCTGGTCGCCAGCCCGGACTCCGCGTCCACCCAGTCAGTGCGCGAGTCGATCGGGAACGCTGCCCGTGCGTAGCTCACGGTCGTGCCACCCGCATCGGCAGCAACCCCGTTGATCGTCACCGCGCCGTCGGTGGGGTCGTCCAGGTCGACCTTGACGGTCGTCGTGATGGTCGTGACGTTGCCGGAGTTGTCCGTACCGGTCAGCACGTACTTCCAGCAGCCCGTTGCCTGACCCGACTGCGCCGGGTTGCCCACGATCACCGTCGCCAGCCCCGTAGGTTCCACAGACGTTCCCGGTCAACGTCGCGAACGACTCCGTCAGATCGCTCGAGGCCAGTCCGGAGGCGGTGTCGGTGAAGTCGGTGCGCACGCTGATCGAATAGCCGCCAGTCAGAGTTGTATGACGAGGTGCCGGGCGCGGTGGCGGCCACCGCGTTCACCGTCAGCGCGCCTCCGGTTGGCGCAGCGGTGTCGTACTTGACGATCGTGGACACGGACACGGCGTTGCCGGCGTTGTCCGTGCCGGTCAGCACGTACCGGTAGCAGTTGGTGGCCAGCCCGGTCTGGCTCGGCGTCCCCACGATCGTGGTCGTCGTGCCGAAGGTGCCACACGCGTTGCCGCTCAGGGTCGCCGAGGCCCGGGTCAGCGTGCTGGTCGCCAGCCCGGACTCCGCATCCACCCAGTCAGTACGCGAGTCGATCGGGAACGCCGCCTTCGCGTAGCTGACCGTGGTGCCCCCCGTGTCAGCCGCCTGGCCGTTGACCGTCAGCGCACCGCTGGTGGGGTCGTCCAGGTCGACCTTGACCGTGGTGGTGATCGAGACGGTGTTGCCGACGTTGTCGGTGCCGGTCAGCACGTATTTCCAGCAGCCAGTCGCCTTGCCCGACTGCGCCGGGTTGCCCGTGATGAGCGTCGCCGCCCCGTACGTGCCACAGACGTTGCCGCTCAACGTCGCGAACGACTCCGTCAGGTCGCTCGAGTCCAGCCCGGACGCCGCATCGGTGTAGTCCGTCCGCAGAGAGATCGCGTAGGCGCCGGTCGAGCTGAACGACGTGGAGCCGCCGCCGGACGCCACCCCACCGTTGACGGTGAGCTGGCCACCCGCCGGCGCAGTGTTGTCCTTGCTGAAGGTCAAGGCGGTCGTCACCGTGTTGCCAGCCAGGTCGCGCCCGACGACCGAGTGGCTACCCGGGGTTCCTGCCGCCCCGGTGAACGAGTAGGCGCTCGAGGCGTAGTCGAATGTGGGCGCCAGACCCGTTCCCGCACTGGCGGTCTCGGCCGGGTGCGTCCAACCCGACGTCGCGATCGTCGGGAAGGTGACCGACTCCGGCAGAGTCTCGGTGTCGGTGAGCGAGCTGTGCAGCACGAACGAGCCGGCCGCCGACCGGAAGTAGATGATGTTGCCGGTCTGCGAGGCGTTGACCGCGTCGGTGAGCGTGACGGTCTGGCTCGGAACGCCGGCGTCGTAGACGACGACGGTGGTAACAGCGGACGTGTTCCCGACGCCGTCGGTGCCAGTGAGCGAGTAGCGGTAGCAGCCCGTCGACAGCCCGGACTGTGAGGGACTGCCGAGCAGTTCGACCGGCGCCCCGTAGGCGCCACACACGTTGCCCGACAACGACGCCGACTCCACGGTCAGCACGCTGCTCGCGACGGTGGACACGTCCGCGTTGTAGTCCGTGCGGCCGATCGAGAACGTGGTCCGAGCGTAGCTGGAGGTGCCCGGCCCGTCCGCTGAGGTCCCGTTCACCACCAGCGCCCCGCCGAGCGGCCCGGCGCTGTCCGGCACGAATGACAGCGTGCTCTGCACGGTGACACCGCGGGTGTCGACGCCGGTGACGGTCTGGGACGGCGGCGGGTCCGGAGACGCCGTCCAGGTGTAGCCGGACGAGGTGTAGGCAACGGTCGGCGGCCCTCCGGCGCCGACCGAGACGGTCTCAGCAGGGTGCGTCCACCCCAGCGCGCCGACGTCGGCGAAGGTCGCCGAGGCCGGGTCCGAGAGGGTGCTGGTCACGGTGTCGACCAGCGCGAAGCTGCCGCCGACCGAGGGGCGGTAGTACACGGTCGAGCCGACCATCGCGGCGTTGCTGGCCGCCGGCGCGAGCGAGACGATCTGGGAGGGCACCCACACGTCGACCGGCCCACTCGGAGCGCTCTGTTCGGTCCAGGTGCGGAACACGGCGGTCACGGTGTACGTGTAGGTGCCGTCCGCGACCCCCGCGTCGTCACAGGTGAGCGTCCCGTCGGGAATGAACGAGCCCACGTCCGCCGGGTCGGTTCCACAGGCGGGAGACGGCGTGCTGCCCAGGAATCGGGTGACCGTGTACCCCGACAGCGTGCCCTCGGGCGGCGTGGGCGCCGTCCAGCCGATCGTCACAGTGGCCCCGTACGACGAGACGGTCACGCCGGTCGGAGCATCCAGGACACCGACCGCGACCGTGCCCGCGCCCGTGCCGGCCGTGCTCCAGCTCGCGGACGCCGAAACGGCGGCCCCCACGACGAGGGCCGCTGTCAGCACGACGAGGGTGGCCAGCCACCCGACCAGGCGTCGCCACGCCCGCTGCGGCGTGATCACGACGTCTCCCGGGCAGAACCGCTGAGCGACAACGGGAACCGGGCGCCCTTGCACGCGTCCTGGTTGACATCAGGAAGGTTCACCAGCCCGATCCGCAGGTCGATGCTGGCCGAACGACCGGCGGCAACCACCAGCCTCTGCCCCGAGCCGGAGCGGAACCGCCCGACGGTCAACCACTCGGTCAGGCACCCACGGGCCGAGGGGCGGCCCGGCTGGACGTCGACGCTGGTCACCTCGAGCGTGCGTGAGCCGGGGTTGGTGACCGTGATGCGCAGGACCCCGGCGGAGCCCGGCGCTGCGAGCGGCCGCACGATCGAGGCGGTCAGCCGGAACGGGGTCGACGCGGCCGGCTTGCCCCCGGCGGTGATCGATCCGGTGCCCGTGGCCGCCACCGCACCGACACCGGAACCGGCCGCGGGCAGGGGCGGGGGCGCGGGCGCGGCCGCGGGCGCGCGCGAGGGCGCGGAGGGGGTCGGTGCCAGGTCGTCCGGGATCGGCTCGGAGGGATCGGTCAGCGGCGGGGTCACCACGGGCGCCGGCGCGAGCGACGAAGGGCTCGGCGAACCGGATGGGCCCGCGCTGCACGCCGAGAGGGCAAGCAGCACCCCCACGACGGCGCCCACGCGCGCCGAGCGGAGCCGCCGCGGCTCTCGGTCGGCAGGCGTCACCTCCGGCGGGTTCATGGTCACCGATCCTGGTAGCGGGTCAGGTAGCCCGAGGAGTTCAGATCAGCTGACGGTGAAGGTCAGCGAGATGGTCTGGCCCTTGCAGCCGTCCTGGTTCGACCCGGTGTTGAGCATGGCGATCGCGGCACCTGTGGCACCCGTGGCGCCGGCGCCGCCGGACGTGAACGACAGCGAGCTGCTGGCGGCGATCGACAGCGGCGTGCCCGCGGAGGGCTTCGACGGCTGGGTGATCACGAAGTCGGCCGCGCTGCACCCTGCACCGAACGTGCCGGGCGTGAACGAGATCGTCACGTCGCTGATCTGCACGGGCGCGGTGGAGCTGAGGTTGGTCACCGTGAAGTCGATCGGCTTGGCGGTGCCTCCAGGCACCAGACCGGCCACCGAGTTGTCCTGGGCGACGGACACACCGGCATCGGTGCCCACCGCGGCCGAGCCCGTGCCGGTGCCGGACGTCGTCCAGTAGGCCCACGCGACGCCGCCGGTGAGCAGCACTCCGCCAACCGCCAAGGTCGCGGCCACCGTGCGACGCCGCCTGGTCGTTCCCTTCGTGCTCATCGTCGTGCTCTCCTCGTCGGTGCGGCCGGTTGCGGCGGGGTGCCACAACAGGGACAGCTCGGGCCGCGACCGGGCCTCGAGGAGGCGTGTGCAATCGGTCTCGACGCGCGTTCGCCAGAGCGAACAGTGACTTCATCGGCCGAACCGGTGAACTTCTTGAGCCGAGCCGGTCACCCTGCGTTGAGGACGACGGCTAGCGGGCGACGGGAGCCGCCCAGGGATCGGGCGCGACGCCCCCGGGAAGGGGCTCACCGACGTAGGTCGGCAGCCGCCAGCTGCGGCGGTGGTGCACCGTCGGGCCGAGCTCGACCAGCGCCCGAAGGTGCTCGGGCGCCGAGTAGCCCTTGTTGTCGGCCCAGTTGTAGGCCACGTGCTCGGGGTGCAGCTCGACCATCATCGCGTCGCGCTCGACCTTGGCCAGCACGCTGGCAGCCGCCACCGAGGAGCACGACAGGTCGGCCTTGACCAGGGTGCGCACCGGCGGCGTGGCGGTGACGTCGTCCGCGAACGCCAGGAGGCCGACCGCGGCCGGGTCGGTGAGCCAGTCGTGGCTCCCGTCGAGCAGGACGACGTCCGGGGTGGCTGGCAGCGCCGCCAAGGCCCGACGGGCCGCAGCGCGGAGCGCGCCGAGAATCCCCACCGCGTCCACCTCGTCGGGGCCGGCGTGCCCGACGGCGCTGGCCAGCGCCCAGCGCCGGATCCGTGGCACCAGAGCCTCGCGTGCGGCGGGGGTGAGCAGCTTGGAGTCGCGGACGCCGGTGGGTGCGGTCCCGATCGAAGCGTCGACGAGCACGATGCCCACGCTGGCGGGGCCGGCCAAGGCTCCGCGCCCCACCTCGTCCATCGCGGCGATGAGCGTGTGCCCCTCTCGCAGCATGGCCCGCTCGACCCGCAGCGACGGCGCCCGGCCGGCCGGGCTCACACCGGCACCTGCTGCGGCGCGCGACCGGCGAGGCGCCCGGCGCGGTCGTCGGCGAGCAGCTGAGGCAGCAGGGTGGCCAGTGCCCGCGGCGTGAACGTCTCGTGCCGCTCGGCGTGCACCTGCTCGGCGCTCCACCACCGCAGGTCGTCGATCGTCTCCACCTCCAGCGGCGTCCACCCGGTGCGGTCGGGCTCGAGCCCGACCACGCGCAGCAGGTGGTAGCGCTCGCGCAGGTCGAGCCCGCCGTCCTCACGTGCCAGCACGTGCCGACGGGCCCACACCCACGGCCCGACGTCCTCCACGATGAGGCCGGTCTCCTCGCGCAGCTCGCGCCGGGCCGCTTCGAGCATCGTCTCACCGGGCTCGACGCCGCCGCCAGGAGGGAACCAGAACGTGCTGCCGTTGACGCTCGCGCGCATCAGGAGCACCCGGTCGTCGGGATCGACGAGCAGCACGCGCACCGTGGGGCGCACGGTCTCGGGCGCCAGCTCACCGTGCAGTCGGCGCACCCAGCCGGCGATCGCGGCAGGCGAGACGTCGTGGCCCGCGGTGGCCGCGAGCGCGTCCAGCTCGTCCGGGAGCAGCCAGTGCGCCCCTCGCGTGACCGACTGCTCCTGCGCGGTCATCCCGCGCGGTACGGGCACGAACCGCTCGGTCCGCACCGCGTAGAACGTGTTGTGGCCGAGGTACCGACGTCCGTCCCAGCCGAACTCGTTGCTCATCGAGGCGACCGGCGCTCCGAGGTCGTCGACGGACAGCCCCGTCTCCTCCCACAGCTCGCGCCGGGCGGCAGCGTGCGGGCTCTCCCCCGGCTCGATCCCGCCGCCCGGGCTGACCCAGCGCAGGACGTCGGGGACGGCCGGGTCGACCACCGACTCGACGAGGACCGCCCCAGTGGGGTCGAGGCACAGCACCCGGGCAGCCGCCCGCTCGATCGGCGCTGAGGCTGCGGTCGTCATGGGGAGCTGGGGGCGACCTTCGCGAAGGTCGCCTCGGGTCGGGAGAGCCAGTCGGCACGGTCGAACGGCCAGACGATCGCCATCGCGCGGCCGGTGACGCTCGACAGCGGCACGAAGCCCTTGTAGCGCGAGTCCTCGGACTCCTGGCGGTGGTCGCCCATGACCCACAGCTTGCCGGCGGGCACGCGCACGTCGAACGTCTTGTCGGACGGCTCGTCGCCGGGGTGCAGGTACGGCTCGTCGAGGGCGGTGTCGTTGACCTCGACGTGGCCGCTGGTGTCGCAGCAGACGACGTGGTCACCAGGCATGCCGATCACGCGCTTGATCAGGTGGTTGCCCGAGTCGTTCGGCAGCAGGCCGACGAACGTCAGGACCGATCGCACCGGCCCGCGCTGCGGCTCAGGCACCGAGCCCGGCGCCAGCCAGTCGCCCGGGTCGGTGAACACGATGATGTCGCCGCGCTTGAGCGTGAAGGGACCCGGCGTCAGCTTGCTGACGACCACCCGGTCACCCACCTTGAGGGTGTCTTCCATCGACACCGAGGGGATGTAGAACGCCTGCACCAGGAAGGTCTTGACCAGCAGTGACAGGCCCAGGGCGATGGCCACGACGATGACGGTCTCGCGCAGCAGGGCCATCGGGCCGGTCGGTGCGGGAGGGCGCTCGGCCGACGTGCGACGGCGGCCACGGCCGGTCGGCTGCTCGCGTGCCACCGTCGACTCGTCGCCGGCGTACGCCGCCTCGGGGTCGGCGCGGATCGGCTCGGGGTCGGCGTCCGGAGTGCTCACGGGCGTTCCCCTCCAGGGACTGATCCGAGGTGGCTCAGCGGCCAGAACCGCACCACGACCTTGCCGATCACGCGGTCGAGCGGCACCGTGCCGCCGCCGGGGTCACCGAGGTGGGCCCGCGAGTCGGCGGAGTCGCTGCGGTGGTCGCCCATGACCCAGAGCCGGCCCTGCGGGACCACGATGTCGAACGGCGTGCTGCTCGGGACGTCGCCCGCCATGACGTAGGGCTCGTCAACCGGCTGGTCGTTGACCGTGACCTGGCCCGCGGCGTCGCAGCAGACCACATGGTCACCCGGCAGGCCGATGACGCGCTTGGTGAAGTCCTTCTCCGACGGTGTCACCCCGAGGAAGGTGCCGACCCCGCGGGCCACCCGGCCGAGCACGCCCTGCGCCGGCGCGACCGCCTGGGCGCCGGCGAAGGAGTCGCGCCCGTCGAAGACGATGACGTCGCCGCGGTGCACCTCGCCGAGGCGATAGGCCAGCTTGGAGACCAGGACCCGATCCCCGATCTGCAGGGTGGGCTCCATCGAGCCGGACGGGATGTAGAACGCCTGCACCAGGAAGGTGCGGACCACGAGGGTCAGAACGAGCGCGATGGCCACGAGCATCGGCAGGTCGCGCCACCAGGGGCGGTGCGCGACGTCCGGCTCGGTGCGCTGCTGATCACGGGCGTCGACGTCGGGGTCGGCAGCGGGACCGGCCATACCGGCCGTGTCGTCTCGGGCAACGTCCATCACGGCGAGCCTATCTTGCGGGGCCCACCCACGCTCGAACGGCGGAAGGGCAGCTGGGAGCAGGACGCGGGTACAGCGGCGCCCGGGACGCCGAGGGCGGTCCCGGGCGCAGCTCGGCCGGAGCTGGCCGAGGTCAGCGCGCGACCGGGGTCTCGCGCTTCTCCTTGATCTTGGCGGCCTTGCCGCGCAGGTCGCGCAGGTAGTACAGCTTCGCGCGGCGCACGTCACCACGGGTGACGACCTCGATCTTGTCGATCACCGGGGAGTGCAGCGGGAAGGTGCGCTCGACACCCACGCCGAAGCTGACCTTGCGGACCGTGAAGGTCTCGCGCACGCCGTCGCCCTGGATGCGGATGACCGCGCCCTGGAAGACCTGGACTCGCGAGCGGCTTCCCTCGACGACCTTCACGTGCACCTTGAGGGTGTCGCCGGGGCGGAAGGCGGGGACGTCGTCGCGCAGGCTGGCTGCGTCGACCGAGTCGAGGATGTGCATGGCGTGTCTCCATCTCGCAGGTGCCACGGGTCACCCACGACGTCGGTAGTCGATGGTCGCCACCAGATCGGCGTGCGTCACCCCCGTGGCGGGGACGTGGCCGGTGCGTGGCGTGATCGCCCAGTCTGCCACAGCGGACCGTCCGGGCAGAAATCGGCTCAGCGCTGCTCGGCGCCTTCGGCGGGCGACTCGGCCGGCTCGGCGGCCAGCGCGGCGAGGGCCGCCCGGTCGGCGGCGTCGAGCGCCTCGGGCGGCAGGGCGGCGAGGAGGTCGGGCCGACGTCCGGCGGTGCGCCGCAGCCGCTGGTCGCGCCGCCAGCGCGCGACTGCTCCGTGGTGTCCGCTGAGCAGCACGTCGGGGACGTCGCGGCCGCGCCAGGAGGCCGGCTTGGTGTAGACCGGGTACTCCAGCAGGCCGTCCTCGTGGCTCTCCTCGACCAGGCTCTCGGCGTTGCCCACGACACCGGGCAGCAGCCGGGCCACGGCCTCGACGATCGCCAGCACGGCGACCTCGCCGCCGTTCAGCACGTAGTCGCCCAGGCTGACCGGCGTCACGCGCCAGCGGTCGGCGGCGTCGTCCAGCACCCGCTCGTCGATGCCCTCGTAGCGACCGCAGGCGAACGCCAGCCAGGGTTCGGCGGCCAGCTCGTGGGCGAGCTGTTGGGTGAACCGCACGCCGGACGGGCTCGGCACCAGCAGGTGCGGGGTGGCGTGCTCGTCGGCCAGGGCGGCGCGGCCGGTGGCCTGCACGTGGTCGAGGGCGGCACCCCACGGCTCGGGGCGCATCACCATGCCCGGCCCGCCGCCGTACGGGGTGTCGTCGACGGTGCGGTGCCGGTCGTGGGTGAAGTCGCGCAGGTCGTGCACGGTGAGGTCGAGCAGGCCCTGCTCGCGTGCCTTGCCGATCAGCGACAGACCCAGCGGCTCGAGGTACGCCGGGAAGATGCTCACGACGTCCAGGCGCATCAGGCCTCCTCGGGTTCGCCGTCGAACATGCCGCCGGGCGGGTCGACGACGACGAGGCCTGCCGCGACGTCCACGTCGGGCACGAGGGCCGTCACGAACGGCACGAGCACCTCGTGGCCAGCGACGGCCCGCACGACCAGCAGATCCTGCGCTCCCCCGGCGTCCAGCCGCACGACCTGCCCGAGCAGCTCGCCGTCCGGGCGCTGCACGCGCAACCCGACCAGCTCGTCCTCGTACCAGGCGTCGGGCTCGGGCGCGGCGTCGGTCGAGACCAGCAGCCGCACCCCGCGCAGCTGCTCGGCGCTCGTGCGGTCGGGGGCCTCGGCGAAGCGCAGCACCAGCACCCCGCTGTGGTCGCGCGCCGAGGACAGGGTCAGCGGGCCGACGTCCGGCGGGTCGGTGACGAACACCGCGCCGACGACGAACCGCTCCCCCGGGACGTCGGTGCGCACCTCGGCGCTCACCTCGCCCTTCAGCCCGTGGGCCCGACCGATCCGGGCGACGACGCGCTCCATGCTCACTCCCTCATACCCCGCAAAGCACCGACGTCCGAAGACCCTGCTCCGTGCGGAGCCGGCTCTTCGGACGTCGGAGACGCAGGCTCAGCGAACCCGGTCGGTGTCGACGATGTCGACCCGGATCGATCGACCGTTGGCCAGGGCGCCGACGACGGTGCGTAGCGCGCTCGCCGTGCGGCCGGCCCGGCCGATGACGCGACCGAGGTCGTCGGGGTGGACCCGGACCTCGAGCATCTCGCCACGACGGCCGTCCTGGTGCCGGACGACGACGTCGTCCGGGTGCTCGACGATGCCGCGGACCAGATGGTCGAGGGCGTTCTCGAGCACGCTCAGGCCTCGGTGCTCTCGGGGGCCTTGGCCTCGTCGGCCTTCGGCTCCTCGGCCTTCGGCTCCTCGACCTTGGCGTCGTCAGCCTTGGGCTCCTCAGCCTTGGGCTCCTCAGCCTTGGGCTCCTCGACCTTGGTGTCGTCAGCCTTCGGCGCGGTCTTCTTGGCGGCCTTCTTGGCCTTCGGCGTGGTGGCGCCCTCCTTGGGCTCCTCCAGGGTCGCCTTGGACGCGGCGTCGAAGAGCGCGTTGCGGTCAGGCTTGGGGTCGGCGAAGCGCAGGGTGCCCTCCGTGCCCGGCAGGCCCTTGAACTTCTGCCAGTCGCCGGTGATCTTGAGCAGCACCATGACCTGCTCGGTCGGCTGCGCGCCGACGCCGAGCCAGTACTGCGCGCGCTCGGAGTCGATCTCGATGACCGAGGGGTCGTGCGTGGGGTGGTACTTGCCGATCTCCTCGATCGAGCGACCATCGCGCTTGGTGCGCGAGTCGGCCACGACGACGCGGTAGTACGGGGCCCGGATCTTGCCCAGGCGCTTGAGACGGATCTTGACGGCCACGGGTGTGGTCACTCCTGAATCTGAAGGGGTGGCGCGGCGGGCTCCCGGGTGGGGACTCGGGTGCCGTGGCGCTCGGGACACGGTCGGTGCAGGAGAGAGGGCCCGCACCACCGGGTACGGCGGACCATTCTGCCAGATCCTCCGACCCCGCTCGACCACCCCCGCCCGCACCCTTTCCGCCACTCAGGCCGGTTTGCGCCAGTCAGGCCGGTTTGCGAGCTCCGAAACCGGCCTGAGTGGCGGAAAGCGGTCTGAGTGGCGGAAAGGGTGGGGCAGTTCAGGGGTGACGGGCGCGGATGTCGAGCGCGAGCGCGGTGGTCTCGCGCGCCGTCCGGGGGCGAGCCGGGTCGAGCGGGACGACGGGACCGAGCCCGAGCGGCTCACCCGAGGTCCGGGCGCACCACACCTCCACCGCAGCGGCCGGCTCCAGTCCGGCCCGGTCGAGCCCGGCAGCGACGGCGGGCCGGTCGGCCGCGGACCACTCCCCGTGCACGACCGCACCCGTCGGGCAGCCACCGAGCACGTCCCACAGCGCATCACCGACGACGTCCCGGGACAGCAGCGGCACCGCCAGCTCGGCTGCCAGCTCCGAGGACGCCGCGGTGGCCGGCCCGTTCACCAGCACGACGCGCCGCGAGCGCCGGTGCGGTGCGAACGGCGCGGCGGGCCATTCCTGCGCCGTCACGGCGTAGCGCTCGTGGTCGCGCCAGGCCTGCCGCCCGTCGGCGCCGGGCAGCAGCAGCATCTGCGGCGTCTCACCCTCGTGCCGGAAGCCCAGCGAGCGCAGCACGCCGGCCGAGCGCGCATTGCCCGGCTGCACGTTCGCCTCCACCCGGTGCAGGCCCATGCCGCCGTCGTCCGATGCACGGAACGCCAGGTCGACGACCAGCCAGAGCCCCTCGCGGAAGAGCCCCCGGCCGGCATAAGGGTCGTAGGAGTCGTAGCCCATCGACGCGGACTGGAACGTGCCGCGCACCATGTTCGTCACGTTGACCCGGCCGACCAGCCCGTGGGCGTCGGCCGGGTCGTTCGCCAGGATCATCAGGGTGCGGCGGGACGGCGACTGCGCGGCCACGTCGAGCGCCACCCGTTCGGGGTCGACCACGTTCCACCGGCCGATCCGCTCGGTCGAGGCCGCCACCGCGGCACGGAACGGCTTGACGTCCTCGGGCGTGACCGGACGCACATGCACCCGCTCGCCCCGTGCGCTCAGCACCGCCGTCCCCGCAGGACGACGGCACTCGGGTGCGCCAGGACGGCGAGGTCCTCTCGCGGGTCCGCCGGGTAGACGACGAGGTCGGCCGGAGCGCCCTCGCCGAGCACGTCGTGGCCGAGCCAGCCGCGGGCCGACCAGGTGGCGGCGGCCAGCGCGTCCAGCCGAGGCAGCCCAGCGGCGTGCAGCTCGGCCACCTCAGCGGCGACGAGCCCGTGCGGCAGGGAACCCCCGGCGTCCGTCCCGGTGTAGACCGGCACCCCCTCCTCGAACGCCGACCGCACCGTGTCGTAGCGGCGGGCGTGCAGGTCGCGCATGTGCCGGGCATAGGTCGGGTACTTGGCGGCGCCGCTGTCGGCGATGGCCGGGAAGGTGGCGATGTTGACCAGGGTCGGCACGATGGCCACGCCGCGTTCGACGGCCAGGGCGATGGTGTCGGCGGTCAGGCCGCAGGCGTGCTCGACGCAGTCGATCCCCGCAGCGAGCAGGTCGGGCAGGCAGTCCTCGCCGAAACAGTGCGCCGTCACCCGCGCACCCTCCTCGTGAGCGGCGGCCATCGCGGCCGGCAGCACGTCGGCCGGCCAGCAGGGAGCCAGGTCGCCGGTGTCGCGGTCGATCCAGTCCCCGACGAGCTTGACCCAGCCGTCGCCGGCGCGGGCCTCGGCGCGGACCTGGTCGACCAGCTGCTCCGGCTCGATCTCGTGCGCGTAGTTGCGGATGTAGCGGCGGGTGCGGGCGATGTGCCGGCCCGCCCGCACGATGCGCGGCAGGTCGGCCTCGTCGTCGATCCAGCGGGTGTCGGCCGGGCTGCCGGCGTCGCGCAGCAGCAGCGCCCCCGCCGTGCGGTCGGCGAGCGCCTGCGCCCGCGAGGTGTCGCGGTCGACCGCACCGTGGGCATCGAGCCCGACGTGGCAGTGCGCGTCGACCAGGCCGGGGAGCACGTACCCGTCGACCCGGACGACGTCCGCGCCGCTCGCCGACGGCTGCTCGTAGGTGAGCCGGCCGCCCACGACCCAGGCCTGCGGACGCTCCTCGTGCGGGCCGACGAGCACGGGTCCGGTCAGGTGCAGGACGTCGTCGCGCATGGCGGCCACCCTAGTTGCCGTCCGCCGCGTAACGTCGGCCGCGCTGGTCGGCGCGGTGCCGGCCTCGGCGAGGGAGGCACGATGCGGCGGACCGGGAACCGGCTCGGGAACCGGCTCGGCGCAGCAGCCTGCCCGGCGACGGCTCTGGTCACCGGGCTGGCTCTGGCGCTGGCCGGCTGTTCGGCCGCCGGCGGACCGTCCGGCGCGGCCTCCTCCCCGTCATCGGGTTCCGCGGGCTCGGCGAGCTCGACCGGATCGCCGTCCGCGACCCCGTCAACGTCGCCCTCGCCGACCACGTCACCCCCGGACGCCGCGCAGCAGGCCCTGGCTCGGATGACGCTGGCCCAGCAGGTCGGCCAGCTCGTCATGGTCGGCAGCGCGGCGACGAACGCCGACCCGACCACGCTCGCCGCGATCACCCGCTCGCACGTCGGCAACGTCATGCTCACCGGCCGTAGCAGCCGCGGGGTCGAGGCGACGGCGGAGGTCAGCGCGCGCCTGCAGCGCCGTGCGACGAAGGTCGCCACGGCCGGCGTGCCGCTGCTGGTGGCCACCGACCAGGAGGGCGGCCAGGTGCAGGTGCTGTCCGGCACCGGCTTCAGCGACCTCCCGGACGGCCTCACCCAAGGCGCCTGGACGACGTCCGTGCTCCGCCGGAAGGCAGGCACCTGGGGCCGCGAGCTGCGGTCCGCCGGGGTGAACGTCAACCTCGCGCCCGTGGCCGACACCGTGCCCGCGAAGAGTGCGTCGTCGAACGCGCCGATCGGCCGGTTCCGCCGCGAGTTCGGGCACGACAGCGCCACCGTGGCATCGCACGTCGTCGCGTTCACCCGGGGCATGCAGGCGGCGGGGGTTGCGGTCACGCCCAAGCACTTCCCCGGGCTGGGCCACGTCACGACCAACACCGACACCAGCGCGAACGTCACGGACGACGTCACGACCCGCACGAGCGAGGACCTCGAGCCGTGGCGGGCCGCGATCGCGGCCGGCGCGTCGCTGGTGATGATGTCCAGCGCGACGTACACGCGGATCGACCCCGACCACCCGGCGTGCTTCTCGCGCACCGTGGTCACGGGCCTGCTGCGCGGCGACCTCGGCTTCGACGGGGTGGTGATCAGCGACGACCTGGGGCAGGCGCGTCAGGTGCAGCGATGGAGCCCCGGCTCACGGGCCGTGCAGCTGGTGGACGCCGGGGGCGACCTCGTGCTGACGGTCGACCCGCGGCAGGCCGCACCGATGGCTCAGGCGCTGCTGGAGCGGGCCAGCTCCAACGCGGCGTTCCGCGCGCGGGTGCGAGCCAGCGCCCTGCGAGTGCTGCGTGCGAAGCTGGCGGCCGGGCTGCTCGGCTGAGCAGCGACCCTCCGCCGGCTCAGCACTCGTGAGCTCAGCACTCGTGAGCTCAGCACTCGTGAGCTCAGCACTCGTGAGCTCAGCGGCCGAGGAACTTCTCGAAGCCGGCGGGCAGCTGACCGAGCGCCTGCTCGACGTCCGGCTCGACGTCCGCACCGGCTCCGAAGGACGAGCCGATGGCGCTCTCACGTGCCTGCTCGGCCTTCTGACCGGCCTGCCGTTCCTGCTCGGCGCGCTTGGCGGGGTTGCCGCTCTTGGCCTTCTTGCGTTGCGGCGCCTTGCTCTTGGCCTTGCGGCCGGCCCCAGCGCCCATGCCGGGCAGCCCGCCCATGCCGGGGATGCCGCCCATGCCGCGCCGCATCTGCTTCATCATCTTCTGCGCCTCGGTCAGGCGCTGGAGCAGCTCGTTCACGTCCGACACCGAGCGTCCCGAGCCGCGGGCGATGCGCGCCCGACGTGAGCCGTTGATCGCCTTGGGGTGCTGACGCTCGTACGGCGTCATCGACTGCACCATGGCCTCGACCCGGTCGAACTCCCGCTCGTCCAGCGAGTCGAGCTGGTCCTTCATCTGGGCCATGCCCGGCATCATGCCGAGCATCTTCTTCAGCGAGCCCATCTGCTTGACGGCCTGCATCTGGGCGAGGAAGTCGTCGAACGTGAACTCCTCCTCGTCGACGAACTTGCGCGCCATCTTCTGAGCCTGGTCGGCGTCGAACGCCTTCTCGGCCTGCTCGATCAGGGTGAGCACGTCGCCCATGTCGAGGATGCGCCCGGCCATCCGGTCGGGGTGGAAGACCTCGAAGTCCTCGAGCTTCTCGCCGGTGCTGGCGAACATGATCGGCCGGCCGGTGACCGTGGCGACCGACAGCGCGGCACCACCGCGCGCGTCGCCGTCCAGCTTGGTGAGGACGACGCCGGTGAAGTCGACGCCCTCGAGGAACGCATGCGCGGTCGTGACGGCGTCCTGGCCGATCATCGCGTCGATGACGAACAGCACCTCGTCGGGCTGCACTGCGGCCCGGATGTCGGCCGCCTGCTGCATCAGCGCCTCGTCGATGCCCAGCCGGCCGGCGGTGTCGACGATGACGACGTCGTGGTGGCGGGCCTTGGCCTCGGCCACCCCGTCGCGGGCGACGCGGACCGGGTCGCCCACCGTGAGGTCGGCCGTGCTGCCCTGGTTGCCCTTCTCGGGCGCGTACACCGGGACGCCGGCTCGCTCGCCGACGACCTGCAGCTGGGTGACCGCGTTGGGCCGCTGCAGGTCGGCCGCGACCAGCAGCGGCGTGTGGCCCTCGGACCGCAGCCAGAGCGCCAGCTTGCCCGCGAGGGTGGTCTTGCCGGCGCCCTGCAGGCCGGCCAGCATGATGACCGTCGGCGGTGTCTTGGCGAACCGCACCCGTCGGGTCTGGCCGCCGAGCACCGACACCAGCTCGTCGTTGACGATCTTGACGACCTGCTGCGCCGGGTTGAGTGCGCCGCTGACCTCAGCGCCGAGCGCGCGCTCGCGCACCGCGGCGGTGAACGCCTTGACCACCGGCAGCGCGACGTCGGCCTCGAGCAGGGCGGTGCGGATCTCCTTGACCGTGGCGGCGACGTCCTGCTCGGACAGCCGGCCCTTGCCGCGCAGGTTCTTGAACGTGGCGGTCAGGCGGTCGGACAGGGTGGCGAACACGGAGCAACCTCGGGGTGCTGGACGTCGTCGGGATCGCCCCCCAGCCTACTGTCCTGCCACCCGACCGCCGTCCCGACCGCCGTCCCGACCGCCGTCCCGACCGCCGTCCCGACCGCGCCCCACCCCACCCCCGCCCTCCCCCGGCGGTGATCATGCACGTTCGCCCCGTCGAGATGCGGTGCCGGGCAGCCGGCGGCTCAGGGCGGCTCGGCGAGGGCGAATGTGCATGATCACGGCAGGGATGGGTGGGGGCGAACGTGCATGATCACCGCCGGGATGGGTGGGGGCGAACGTGCATGATCACGGCGGGGGTGGGGGGACCTCGCTGGCGTCGACCAGGGCGGCGATGGTCGCGGCGACCCGGGCCGGGGCGAGCGGTCCGCCGTGGCGCTCGGCGAGGTAGAGCGTGTCGACCGCCTGGCCTGCGTGCGTGGCGACGTGCGCCGACCGGACGTCGACCCGGTCCGCCGCGAGGGTCCGGCCGAGGGCGTGCAACAGCCCTGGCCGGTCGGCGGCGCGCACCTCGACGACGGTCGCGGACTCCGAGGCGCCGGCGACCAGCACCGCCCGCGGCTGGGCGGGCACATTGCGCGCCGTGCGATAGGCGGCATCGCGCCGACGCAGCCGCTCGAGCACCGCGTCGTCGCCGCCCTCGGCCATCCGCCGCAGGGCCAGGGTGAGCGTCGCCACGGGCGGCAGGTCGCCGTACGGCGCGGTCACCCACCAGGTGTCGACGGCCACGTCGTCGACGGTGCGCACCAGGGCCGAGCGCACCGAGAGCCCGTGCGAGGCCAGCAGTCCCGCGACGTCGCCGAACAGTCCCAACCGGTCCGGGGCCACCACGGTGACCACGTGCATCCCGTCGATCCGGTCGACGTCCACGAGCGGCTCGCGGGCGGCCGCAACCTGGGCGAGCAGCAAGCCCTCCCGGTCGGTCAGCGGTGCCGGCTCGGGCACCCCGGCGCCGGTCAGCACCGAGCGCGCCCGCGACACGAGGTCGTCGACCAGACGCGCGCGCCAGGCACTCCACGCGGCCGGGCCGGCGGCGAGCGCGTCGGCCTCGGTCAAGGCTCGCAGCAGGTCGAGCACCTCGGTGCTGCCGCCGACGGCGGCGACGAGGGCCTGCACCGTGCGGGGGTCGTCCGGGTCGCGCCGGGTGGCGAGGTCGACCAGGGTCAGGTGCTCGCGCACCAGCCGCTCGACGACCTCGACGTCGCGCGGCGCGAAGCCGAGCCGCTGGGCCGCCCGCCGGGCGATGGGGGCGCCGGTGGCGCTGTGGTCGGCGGCGCCGGGCAGCTTGCCGATGTCGTGCAGCAGCGCGGCCACCAGCAGCAGGTCGGGCCGTTCGACGTCGCGCAGGAACGCTCCGGCCTGGACGACGGTCTCGACCAGGTGCCGGTCGACGGTGTGGCGGTGCACGGCGTTGCGCTGCGGCCGTGAGCGCACCGCCTCCCACCCGGGCAGCCAGGTGCTGATGACGCCGGCCAGGTCGAGCGCCTCCCAGGTGGGCACCAGGGCCGGACCTGCTCCGAGCAGGTCGAGGAACGCCTCGCGGGCAGCGGACGGCCACACCGGCGGCAGGGGCGCGGCGTCGTCCGCCAGGTGCGTGACGGTGACCGGCGACAAGGGCAGGCCGTTCTGGGCGGCGGTGGCGGCGGCCCGCACGGCCAGCGCCGGGTCCTGCCCCGGCCGCATCCCCGACCCCAGCACCAGCTCGCCGTCGTGCTCGACCAGGCCGTAGCCGAGCGGTCGCAGCCGGGGCCGGCGCGGACCGCGGCGCAGCCGTCGCGAGGGCGCCGCCTGGCGGGCCCGCCGCACCGTGAGGTCGACCGCGTACGAGATGGTGCGCGCGGCGCCGGACACCCGGGTCAACAGGTCGTCCGCGTCGTCCGCGCCGACCAGCCCGGCGACGGTGTCCTGCTCGGCGAGCAGCAGCGTCTCGCCCACCCGCCCGGTCACCAGCTGCAGGGCGTCACGGACGTCGAGCAGCACCCGCTGCGCGTCGTCGACCGGGGCGTGCGGCCGGTCGGCCAGCCAGGACGCCGACAGCGCGCGCAGCAGGGTGACGTCGCGCAGCCCGCCGCGGCTCTCCTTCAGGTCGGGCTCGAGCAGGAAGGCTGCCTCACCGAACCGCTCAGCCCGCTCGTCGAGTGTGCGCAGCAGCTCGGGCAGCCGCCGCCGGGCGGCGCCCCGCCAGTCGTCGAGCAACCGGCTGCGGGTGGCCGCGACGAGCTCGGCGTCCCCGGCCACCACCCGCAGGTCGAGCAGGCCGACGCCCGCGGCGAGGTCATGCCCGCCGACGTCGCGGCACTGCGCCGGGGTGCGCACCGAGTGGTCGAGCCGCATGCCCGCATCCCACACCGGGTACCAGATCCGGTCAGCCAGGGCGGCGACCTCCGCCGTGCTCAGCGCGTGCCCGTCGTGCAGCAGCACCAGGTCGAGGTCGCTGGTCGGGCCGCCGTCGCCGCGGGCCAGCGACCCCACCGCCGCCAAGGCCACCCCGGACGTCGGGGTGCCGGCCGTCGCTGGGTCGACCGGGCTGGCCGCGACGGCCGTGGCCCACAGCTCACCCAGCCACGCCTCGACCAGCTCGGTCAACGCCCGTCGGCGGCCCGGTCCGTCGTCGCGATGCCACGACGGGGACCGGGCCGCCGACGTCAGGCGCTCGGCGCGCAGGTCACGCACGGCCGTCCCCTCGCCCGCGCTTCCGGCTCAGATCGCGTCCAGGCCGCGCTCGCCCGTGCGCACCCGCGCGACGTCCTCGACCGCGGTGGTCCAGACCTTGCCGTCACCGATCCGGCCGGTCTGGGCGCTCTTGACCAGGACGTCGACCACGTCGGTCGCGACGTCGTCGTCGACGAGCACCTCGACCCGCACCTTCGGCACCAGGTCGACGGTGTACTCCGCCCCCCGGTAGACCTCGGTGTGGCCGCGCTGGCGGCCGTAGCCGCTGGCCTCGCTGACGGTCATGCCCTGTACGCCGAAGGACTCCAGGGCACTCTTCACGTCGTCCAGCTTGTGTGGCTTGATGATCGCCGTCACGAGCTTCATGCGGACACCTCCGAGGTCTTCGATGCAGGGGCGGACGAGCCGAGCGAGGGCCGGAAGCCGCTCGCCCCGACGCCCACCAGGTCGTAGCCGGTCTCGGCGTGCTCCGCCGAGTCGATCCCACTGACCTCGAGCTCCTCGGGGATCCGGAAGCCGATCGTCTTGTGCAGCGCGTACCCGATCACGTAGGTGATCACGAACGACGTCGCGAGGACGGCCAGTGCGCCGACCACCTGACGCCACAGCTGGTCGGTACCGCCACCGTAGAACAGCCCGTCAACAGCGGCGGGTGCCTCGGCCGTGGCGAAGAAGCCGATCGCGATGGTGCCCCAGAGGCCACCGACGAGGTGCACGCCGACGACGTCCAGCGAGTCGTCGTAGCCGAAGCGGAACTTCAGTCCCACCGCCAGAGCGCACAGCACGCCGGCGATCGCGCCGATCGCGATGGCGCCGAGTGGCGACACCGAGCTGCAGGACGGCGTGATCGCGACCAGCCCGGCCACGACACCGGACGCCGCGCCGAGCGAGGTCGCGTGACCGTCCCGGAACCGCTCGGTGAGCAGCCAGCCGAGCATCGCCGCGGCCGTCGCCACCATCGTGTTGACGAACACCACTGCGGCAGAGTTGTTGGCGGCCAGCGCGGAGCCGGCGTTGAAGCCGAACCAGCCGAACCACAGCAGGCCGGCGCCGATCATCACGAGCGTGAGGTTGTGCGGACGCATCGGGTCCTTGCCGAAGCCGACCCGCTTGCCCAGCACCAGTGCGAGAGCGAGGCCGGCCGCGCCGGCGTTGATGTGCACCGCGGTGCCGCCGGCGAAGTCGATCGCCTTGAGGTTGTTGGCGATCCAGCCGCCCACGTGCGTGACGGCGCCGGCGTCGTCGGTGATCGTGAAGTCGAAGACCCAGTGCGCGATCGGGAAGTAGACGACCGTCGCCCAGATGCCCGCGAAGATCATCCAGGTCCCGAACTTGGCCCGGTCCGCGATCGCACCCGAGATGAGCGCGACGGTGATGATCGCGAACACGGCCTGGAACGCCACGAAGGCCATGGCGGGCAACCCGCCGGCCTCGGAGGTCGTGTCGACCATCAGACCCTTGAGGCCGAGGAACTCGGTGGGGCTGCCGAGCAGTCCTCCACCGACGTCGTTGCCGAACGCGAACGAGTAGCCGTAGAGCACCCACAGCACGGTGATCAGGCCGAGCGCGCCGAAGCTCATCATCATCATGTTCAGGACGCTCTTGCCACGGACCATTCCGCCGTAGAAGAGCGCGAGACCGGGTGTCATCAGCAGCACGAAGGCCGCGCTGGTGAGGACCCAGGCAGTGTCGCCGGTGTTGACCACGGCAACCTCCATCGGGGTGTCGGGCGGCGCAAGGCCGTCTGGCAGGTCGGCCTCCTGGCGTGGCCGGTACCCCGACGATCCCCAGACGCCGTTTCGCGCCCGCTCCCCCCGTGTTACAGCCAGGTGACCAAACCTTGCTCGAGGTGAATTCGGTGTTGCGTCACCCGGGCCGTCTCAGCGGGCGAGCGAGATCAGGCCAGCAGGGCGTCGACGAACTCCTCGACGTCGAACGGGGCGAGGTCGTCCGGTCCCTCGCCGAGACCGACCAGCTTGACCGGCACCCCCAGCTCGCGCTGCACGGCCACCACGATGCCGCCCTTGGCGGTGCCGTCGAGCTTGGTCAGCACGATGCCGGTGATGTTGACGACCTCGCTGAACACCCTTGCCTGGCGCAGGCCGTTCTGGCCTGTGGTGGCGTCGAGCACGAGCAGGACCTCGTCGACCGGTGAGCGCTTCTCGACCACGCGTTTGACCTTGCCCAGCTCGTCCATCAGGCCGGCCTTGTTCTGCAGGCGTCCGGCCGTGTCGATGAGCACCACGTCGGCCTCGGTCTCGATGCCGGCGGACACGGCGTCGAAGGCCACCGCTGCAGGGTCGCCGCCGTCGCGGTCGGACCGCACCGTGGGCACCCCCACCCGGCTGCCCCACGTCTCGAGCTGATCGGCCGCCGCAGCGCGGAAGGTGTCGGCCGCGCCGAGCACGACGTCGCGGTCGTCCGCGACCAGCACCCGGGCCAGCTTGCCGACGGTGGTGGTCTTGCCGGTGCCGTTGACGCCCACGACGAGGACGACGGCCGGCCGGCCGAGCACGCCGTCGACGGCCAGCGAGCGGTCCATCGACGGGTCGACCAGCGCGATGAGCTCAGCCCGCAGCAACGCCCGCAGCGCGTCCGGGTCGGCGAGGCCGTCGATCTTGACCTGCGAGCGCAGCCGCTCGACAAGCTCAGTGGTGGGCCCGACGCCGAGGTCGGCCGAGAGCAGCGTCTCCTCGACCTCCTCCCACGTCTCCTCGTCGATCCGGTCGCGGGAGAGCAGCGCCAGTAGGCCCTGGCCCAGCGCATTGGAGCGGGCGAGCCGCGAGCGCAGGCGGTGCAGGCGGCCGGCAGACGGCGCGGGACGCTCGAGGGTCTCGACGTCGAGCAGCTCGGCCACGTCGTCGGGCACCGGCTCGCGATCGAGCACGTCGACGTCCTGCACCCGCCGCTTGGCAGCATCACGCGGCGGCGTGGCGTCGTCACCCACCCCGGGCGCGTAGTCGGTGCCCGGCCGGGGGGCGGGCGGCGCCTGGCGGCGGCCACGGCCGCGCAGCAGGCCGACGAGCACGCCGCCCACGAGCAGGGCGATCGCCACGGCGACGACGATGACGAGTGTCAGGGGGTCCACGACGACAGATCCTCCCAGACCGCTGTGACAGGTGGATCCGCTGCCCTACCGGGCAACGGGTCGCCGGCGCCTCAGCTGCGGTGCTGCCCGACGTCGGTGCGGTCGCCGCGCAGGTCGACGTCGGCGTCCGGGACGGGCGGGACGACCGGCGCGGTGGTACCTGCGACCACGGTCGTGACCGGGCCGGCGGCGGGCAGCGGCTCGGGCAGCGGCTCGGGCAGCGGCTCGGGCAGCGGCTCGGCGGACTCGGAAGCCTCGGCTGGCTCGCCCTGGTCGGCGGCGTCGCCACCGCGGACGGGCAGCCGCTCGGCGAGGTCGCCGACCTTCTCGCCGACCTTGTCGCGGGCCGCCTCGACCGCCTCGACCGTGCGCTCGCGAGCGGCCTGGACGAGCTGCTCGCCTTCGGCCGAGAGCAGGTCGCGCCCCTCGCGCCGGGCCGGGATCGCGACCAGCGCCACCACGACGCCGGCGATGAGCAAGGCGATGAGCATGCCGACGATCACGGTGGTCATACGCCCTACCGTGCCCCACCACCGCCCGATCGCTCAAATCGAAGCGGCCGCGCGACGTCGCCCGGCCGGCTCAGGCGCTGGTGGCCTCGCGCAGCCGCTGGCTCACGACGGTGGTGACGCCGTCGCCGCGCATCGTCACGCCGTACAGCGCGTCGGCGCTCTCCATGGTGCGCTTCTGGTGCGTGATGACGATGAGCTGGCTCGACTCGCGCAGCTCCTCCATGATCACGATCAGCCGGCCCAGGTTGGTGTCGTCGAGGGCGGCCTCGACCTCGTCCATGACGTAGAACGGGCTCGGCCGGGCCTTGAAGATCGCGACGAGCAGCGCGACGGCGGTCAGCGACCGCTCGCCGCCGGACAACAGCGAGAGCCGCTTGACCTTCTTGCCCGGCGGCCGGGCCTCGACCTCGATGCCGGTCGAGAGCATGTCGTCGGGGTCGGTGAGCACCAGCCGGCCCTCGCCGCCGGGGAAGAGCCGCTCGAAGACGCGCTCGAACTGCGCCGCCGTGTCGTGGTAGGCCGCGGTGAACACCTGCTCGACCCGCTCGTCGACCTCCTTGACGATGTCGAGCAGGTCCGTGCGGCTGCGGCCCAGGTCGGCCAGCTGCTCGGTGAGGAACTTGTGCCGCTCCTCGAGCGCCGAGTACTCCTCCAGGGCCAGCGGGTTGACCTTGCCGAGCAGGTTCAGCGCGCGCTCGGCCTTGCGGAGCCGCTTCTCCTGCTGCTCGCGCACGAACGGCTGCGGCTCCGGCGGAGTCTCTGGCTC
Organism: uncultured Actinomycetota bacterium; assembly: GCA_963759935.1. Classification (GTDB taxonomy): domain Bacteria; phylum Actinomycetota; class Actinomycetes; order Actinomycetales; family Angustibacteraceae; genus Angustibacter. The sequence goes on along the minus strand of CAVXBF010000009.1, from coordinate 263,147 downwards.
GGGGTCGCCCGGCACCGGGAGCGACGGGGGCACCAGCTGGTGCGGTCCGTACTCCTCGAGCAGGACGTCGGGGTCGACGCCGAGCTCCTCGACCGACTTCGCCTGCAGGGTCTCGATCCGCAGCCGCTGCTGGGTGCGGGCGACCTCGTCGCGGTGGACCGAGTCGGTCAGCTCGCGCAGCTCGTCCTCGAGCGTGCGCAGGCGGGCGCGGACGTCGGTCAGCTCGGCCTCGCGGTGCGATCGCGTGGCCTGCGCGGCGTCGCGCTCGGCGGTGGCCGCCTCCAGCGAGCGGGCGAGCAGCTCGCTGGCGTAGGTCGCGGCGACCTGGACCGCGTGGGCCACCTCGGCCTCGCGGCGGCGGCGCGCCTGGCGGGCCGCCGCCCGCTCACGTGCCTCGTGCTCCTCGCGGACGGCGCGCTCCAGCGACTCGGCGCGGGCGGCCAGGGCGCGGCTGCGCTCCTCAGCAGTGCGCAGGGCGAGGCGGGCCTCGGTCTCGGCGGCGCGGGCGACCGAGGCCTCGGCGTCGCGCCGGTCGCGCTCGTCGCTGGACGGCTCGCCGTCCATCTCGGGTTCGGCCTCGGCAGCCGACAGCCGCTGCTCGAGCTCGGCGAGCGTGGCGCGGTCGGCCTGCAGCGCCTCCTGAGCGGTCTGCGCCGAACGCCGCAACCGCTCGGCCTCGGCGTGCGCCGAGCGGACGGCCGAGCCGAGCTGGCCGAGGCGCTCGGCCACGGCGGCGTGCTGAGCGTCCGAGTCGTGCAGCCGCTCGAGCGCGGCCTCGACCCGCTCGAGCGCGGCAGCGGCACGCTGCTGGGCAGCGGCGAGGGCGAACCGCGCCTGCTCGGCCCGGTGGGCGGCCGCCGCGGCGGCGTCACTGGCCTCGTCGGCGGCGGCCTGCACCTCCAGCAGGCTGGGCGCGCTGGCCGACCCGCCGCGCACCAGCCCGGGGGCCAGGACATCGCCGTCCGGGGTCACCGCAGTGCAGTCGGGCAGGGCGAGGACGAGCCGCTGTGCGGCCTCGAGGTTGGCCACGACGGCCACCCGGGTGAGCAGCTGCTCGAGGGCGGGACGCACGGCCTCCGGTGCCTGGACGAGCTCGCGCGCCCAGCGCGCGCCGTCCGGCAGGGCCGGCCACCGCGACGGGTCGTCGAGCCGCGACCGCTCGGTGCCGGACGGCGAGCCGCCACCTGCGACGACGAGTCCGGCCTGGCCGGCGTCCTCCGAACGCAGCAGCCGCAGGGCGCCCACCGCGGCGTCGAGCGAGTCGACCGCGACGGCGTCGGCGGCGGCCCCGAGGGCAGCCGCGACGGCCTGCTCGTGCCCGCTCTCGACGGTCAGCAGGGTGGCGACCGAGCCGAGCACCCCCGACACGCGGTCACTGGCGGCGAGCAGCGCGCCGCCGCCGTCCTTGCGCGCCAGACCCAGCTCGAGCGCCTCGCGCCGCGCCGTCCAGGTGGCCCGCTCCCGCTCGGCGGCCCGCTCGGCGTCGCGGGCGGCCTCGACCTCGGCCTGCGCGGCCTCGAGGGTCGCGCTGGCCTGCTCGTGCTCGGCGTCGAGCCCTTGCTCACCGCTCTCGACCCCGGCGACCTGGGACTCCAGCGCAGTGAACTCGCGCTCGGCCTCGGCGCCGCGGGCCCGGGCCTCGGCGAGCGAGGCGTCCAGCCGGCCCGCCTCGGCCTCGGCGGCCTCGATCCGGCTGCGCCGGGCTCCGACCTGGCCGCTGAGCCGGGCCAGCCCCTCACGCCGGTCGGCGGCGGCCCGCAGCCGGGTGGCGAGCTCGGACTGGGCGGCGGCGAACGCCTGCTCGGCGCCCTGCCGGTGCTCGACGGCGGTGGTCAGCGCCTCCCGGTGGTGGGCGATCTCGTCGGCCAGGGTGCGCTCCTGCTCGCGCACCGCGGCGGCCTGGACAGCCAGCTGCTCGGGATCGCGGCCGCTCGAGCTGACCTCGTCGCTCTCGGACGCCAGCAGGCGCAACCGCTCGCGGGCGACGCCCTCGGTCGACCGCAGCCGCTCGCGCAGGCTCGAGAGCCGGTACCAGGTCTCCTGGGTGCGCGACACCTGCGGCGCCTCGGCGGCGGCGCCCTCCTCGAGGCGGGCCAACAGCGACCGGGCGTCGGTGAGCGCCTGCTCGACCTCGGCCCGACGGCTGCGCAGCGCCGTCTCGTCGGCGACCTCGGCCTCGAGCGTGCTGGTGAGCTGCGCGAGGTCGTCGGCGAGCAGCCGCAGCCGGGCGTCCCGCAGGTCGGTCTGGACGACGACCGCCTTGCGGGCCACCTCGGCCTGGCGTCCGAGCGGGCCGAGCTGGCGCCGGATCTCGCCGGTCAGGTCGCTGACCCGCGTCAGGTTCGCCTGCATGGCCTCCAGCTTGCGGAGCGCCTTCTCCTTGCGCTTGCGGTGCTTCAGGACGCCCGCGGCCTCCTCGATGAAGCCGCGCCGCTCCTCGGGGGTGGCGCGCAGCACGGCGTCGAGCTGGCCCTGGCCGACGATGACGTGCATCTCGCGGCCGATCCCGGAGTCGGACAGCAGCTCCTGGACGTCGAGCAGCCGGCAGGCGGTGCCGTTGATGGTGTACTCCGAGCCGCCGCCGCGGAACATGGTCCGCGAGATGGTGACCTCGGTGTAGTCGATCGGCAGCGCGCCGTCGGTGTTGTCGATCGTCAGGCTGACCTCGGCCCGGCCCAGCGGCGGGCGCCCGGAGGTGCCGGCGAAGATGACGTCCTCCATCTTGCCGCCGCGCAGGCTCTTGGCTCCCTGCTCGCCCATGACCCACGAGAGGGCGTCCACGACGTTCGACTTGCCTGAGCCGTTCGGGCCCACCACACAGGTGATGCCGGGCTCGAAGTTGAGCGTGGTGGCAGACGCGAAGGACTTGAATCCCCGCAGGGTGAGGCTCTTGAGGTACACCGGGCGCTCGCTCCTGGCCGACTGTGGTGCGGTGTGCTGTACGGGTCGTGCGGGGAAGTGCGGCCACACTACCGCCCGCCGCCGCCGGCACCGGCCAGCCGCGCCTGCCGAGCCTGCCGGGCCTGGGCGTGCCGCGGCGGTGCCTCAGCGTTCGGCGAAGCCGGACAGCCCTCCGCGCGGCTGCGCCCACTGGTCGGTGATGCCCGTGACCTCGCCCGGCCGGTCGGCCGACGACGGCTGCTCGGCGAGCAGCTCCAGGAGCCGGATGCACGCCGACCGCTCGCCCTCGGCCACCACCTGCACCCGGCCGTCCGGGAGGTTCGTCGCGTGCCCGTTCAGGCCCAGCTCGAGCGCCCGGGCGCGCACCCACCAGCGCATGCCGACCCCCTGCACCCGGCCGCGGACGAACGCCGTGAGCCGGGCGGTGCCGGGCTCGGCGTCGTCGCTGCCGACGGCTTCGTCCAGGGGATCCTGATCGCGCCACTGCACGCGGTCAGCCTACGTCGACGCGACGCCACCGCCACGGCAGGCGAGGATGGTCGGCGATGACCAACAGCGCGCCCCACCCCGATCCCCCGCTCGAACAGCATCCCTGCCAGGACCTGTGCGCGTGGGTGCCCGACCTGCGCCCGGCGACGCCTCCGCGCCTGCGCTGCGAGGGATGCGGCTCGCAGTGGGACCGCAGCCAGGCGTGGACGCCGATCGACCGGGACGGCCGCGTGCCGGACGCCGTGCACGCCGCCGGTCAGGTCGCCGGCCAGGACACCTCGGTGACGACTCCCGGGGGAACCTCGACGTCGAGCTGACCCTGTCCGTCCGGGTGCCAGATCGTGTAGCGCCCGGCGGCCAACGCCGGATAGACCGCGGCGTACCGCGTGCCCAAGGGCAGCTGCCGACCGAGCACGGCGACGTGGTGCCGGTGCGTGGGGTCGCCCGCAGCGCTGATGTCGAGCTCGAGCCCCGCCAGCTGCGCCGTCGTCCAGAGCACGACGGCACCGAGGCCCTCGCCGACCTCGACGGCGACCGGCCCCTGCCCCGCCCCGGCCGTGTGCGACCGGAGCGAGACAGGGCGCTGGTGGTGCAGATCGGTCACGACGCCGCCGCCGTGTGCGCCGTGTACCCGTCGTGAGGTGTCGACAGGTACGGGAACGACGCCAGGAACGGCGGGGGCGCCAGGTTGTCGCTCACCAGGCCGGCAGCGCCGTCGGGGGTGAACGACGGGTCGACCAACGGGATGGTCGCGCCGGCCAGCGCCCGCAGCTCGATCGTGAAGACGTCGTCGATCGGGCGGCGCCCGTTGGGGAACCCGGCGAGGTCACCGCCGAGGACGCCCAGCGCGGACGGCGACGCCGTGGGCATGACGGCCAGGTTGAGCCGCAGCAGGTCGGCCGAACGGTTGCCGGTGAACGTCTGCAGCCCGGGCACCACGCCCGCCGGTAGCCCGGTCAGCAGGATCGCCTTCAGGTCGGCCCGAGGCTGGTTGTAGCCGGCCAGGTTCGGGAAGACCCCGGGGTACAGCGCCGGCAGCAGGCGGGAGACCTCGGGATCGAGGACTCCTGCCTCGAAGGCGCGGTCGTCCTTCGGCTCGGTGCGGTTCCAGGCGTCCTTGCGCACCATCGGCACCAGCACCTCGTTGAAGAGCGGGTTGCCGAGTCGGGAGATCTGCTGCCACTTCCCGTAGCTGCGGTCGTGCCGGTCGTCGTCGTCCAGCATCCGGGCGCGGCGCCGGCTGGCTGAGGTGTAGACCCCGATGACCGACCCGGGGTCGTCGACGCCACCGGGCCGGTGGCCGTCGCGGGTCAGCTGGCGGATCGGCAGGCGCAGCGCGATGGTGTGCACGTTGAGCCCGGCCAGCGTGTTGACCGAGTCGTCGGCCGGCGTCCGGAAGCGATGCAGGTTCTGGAACGGCCGCAGGGTCAGCAGGTCGAACACCGAGCCGAGGTCGACGTAGAAGCCGTCCGCCCTCGGTCCGGCGAACGCCGACCCGCCGCCGGGGAGCGGCTGGATCGCCGCTGCCACCAGGTCGGTGTAGCGCGGCATCGAACGCGGCCCGACGTTGGCCGGCGCCACGGGGGCGTTCCGCAGCAACGTGCGGGTCCGCCCCTTCTCGGTCCGGGTCAGGGTGTAGGTCTGGAACCGGTTGAGGTTGGCGCTGTCCAGGGACTCGACCGGTCCGGTGTTGTACAGGAACGTGTACGGGCTGCGCACGTGCGTGCGGAACCGCAGGCCGTAGGTGATCTCGCGCCGCACGTCCTGACCGTTGGTGACGTGGATCTCGTACAGCACGTCGTCCCCGAACTCGAAGAAGTTCGGACCACCTGCCGGGTCCTGCAACGGCACGTAGTTGGCCAGGATCGTCACCGAGTCAGGCTGCTTCGGGTCGACGAAGGCGTAGAGGTCGGCGGAGTCCGCGACCGGGTCCTTGCTGATCTCGGGGGCTTCGCGGTGGGACGACATCTCAACCCACCGCCCCGGCGATCCGGCGGGCGAGCTCATGGTCGGTGACGACGACCTCGTCGTCGCCGCGCATGACCGTGACCTGCCCGGAGGCGACGTCCGAGACGTACGCCACCAACGGACCCGCGACCGCGTCCGGGGTGGCCGTGGAACGGGCTGGCGCGCCGGTCGCGGCAACCGCCGGCAGCGCGGACGCGGCGGCGACGCCGCCGGTCGCGGCGACACCTGAGGTGATGAGGAAGGTTCTTCGAGAGGTGGACATGGAGAGCCTCACAGGGAACTGGTTCCGATGCGGCCGGGTGGCTCGCATCACCCGTTCGGAGCAGCCCCTCCCGCGGCTTGCTCGGGACGTGACGCAGATCACTTTCGTCCCGTCGGGCGGAACCGGGCAAGCCCGCAGCCCGTCCGAGTTCGTGAGCCCGGCCCCCGAGTTTCGGGCGAAACGTGAGGAACCATGGCGAAGCAGCGATCCGCAGCCTCCCGAGCCGTCGCGTTGGCGGGCGGCGCCCTCGTCCTCGCGCTGGTGCTCGGCGGCTGCGGCGCGCAGCCCGCGCCCGGCAGCGGCGCGATCCCCTCCGGCACCACGTCCGCATCGCCGACGCCCAGCCCGCGCGACGCCGGAGACCCGCTCGGACTGGTCGGCAGCTGGCGGGTCACCGGCACGGACGAGCCCGCCGGCACCGTGCTGCGGCTGTCCGGCACCGACCTGTCGCTGTGGCGCGAGTGCGGCGTGTTGATGGGCTCGTGGCAGGCCACTGGCGACGGGCTCTTCCTCGCCGACGCCGTCAGCCGGTCCGGGAGCTGCCCGGCCCCGACCGTCGGCACGTCGCCGACCCCGGGTTGGCTGACCAGCGCAGCCCGGTTCGCCCGGGCCGGCGAGGGCTGGCGGCTCAGCGACGCCACCGGCCGGGTGGTCGCCGTCCTCGCCGCCGGGGCGGCGCTCACCCCACGGCCGGACGTCGACCCCGCGCTCGCCACTCCCCCTGTCGTCGATGACGTCGCGCGCTCCGCGCTGGCCGATCCTGCCCCGCTGCCGGCCGGCCGGACCGCCGCCACCTGGCGCGAGCTGCTCGGCCGGTGGGCGCCACCTGGCGACCAGGCAGCCCGACCGACCGCGCCGTACCTCGAGGTGGACCGCGACGGGACGTGGACGGCGTCCGACGGCTGCAACGAGTCCAGTGGCCGGTGGGCGCTCGGCCCGGACGGCCGGCTGCTCACGACCTCGGGCGCCAGCACGCTGATCGGTTGCCAGAACGTCGACGTCGCGGGGACCTGGAGCCGGGCGGCACGCGTTGCCGCACAGGACGGCCAGCTGGTGCTGCTCGACGCCCAGGCGACCGAGCTGAACCGCCTGGCCCGCTCCCCCGAGCTCCCGACCCGCAGCCACGGACCGGTCGTCCGCTGACTCCGATCTGGCGCTGGCGCGGGCGCTGAAGGCGGAATCCACGCGACGGCGGCCGCCCGGAGCCCTAGGGTCGGCCGCATGCTCGCCCGGCCGGCCCAGCCGCAGGACCTCACCGCCATCACCGCGCTGCAGAGGCGGTGGGACACGCACTGGTTCGGTGCCCCCGAGCACGCCGAGGCCGAGATGCGGATCAGCTTCGACCGGGTCGACCCGCTGGCCGAGCGCAGCCGGCTGCTGCTGGCCGACGACGGCCGGCTGCTGGCCGCGGCCTGGTGGTGGAACCCGTTCGAGACCTCGCTGCTGGTCGACCCGGACGTCGACCCCGAGCCGCTCTACGCCGACCTGCTCCCGTGGTTCGTGGCCAGCGGCGCCCAAGCGGTGGAGCCGCTCGACCGCGACACCGCGCTGCGGGCTGTGCTGGAGCGGCACCAGTGGCCCTACGAGCGGTCGTCGTACGAGCTGCTGCGCGACGTCGGCAACGGGTGGTCACCGGAACCCCCCGAGTGGCCGGCGGGCGTCACTGCGGCGAGCCTCGACGTCGCCGACACCGAGGACGTGCACGACCTGGTGTACGAGCGGGCCGGCTGGGCGCAGGTGCCCGGCCACGCCTACCGCGACCTGGAGCAGTGGCGCAGCCTGTTCCTGGCCGACGACGTCCCGCGCGAGCTCCTCGTCCTGGCCCGCGAGGGTGGACGGATCGTCGGTGCCGCCATGGGCCGGGTCTGGTCGGACGGCACCGGCTGGGTCTCGCAGCTGGCAGTGGCTGCGGACCAGCGCGGGCGCGGTCTCGGCCGGGCGCTGCTGCTGGAGGCGATGCGCCGCCAGGTCGACGCCGGCGCCACCCAGCTCGGCCTGAGCGTGTCGGCGGACAACGCGGGTGCGTTGAGCCTCTACCTCGGCGTCGGCCTGAAGATCGACCGCGAGTGGCTCAAGCACCGCGCACCTACCACCGGGCGTTCCGCGGACGCGGCTGGCAGCTCGGGCAGCTGAAGCTCGAGCGGTTCATGAAGGCATCGCGGCGGATCAGGGCGCCGCACCGCGGGCAGGGCCGGCCGGCCTGGCCGTACGCCGCCAGCGAGCGGTCGAAGTACCCGCTCTCGCCGTTCACGTTGACGTACAGCGCATCGAACGACGTGCCCCCCTGCAGCAGCGCCTCGCGCATCACCTCGGCCGCTGCATCGAGCACCCGGTGCGCCTCGGCCCGGCGCAGCGTCTCGGTCGGGCGCGCGCCGTGCAGCCGGGCCCGCCACAGCGCCTCGTCGGCGTAGATGTTGCCGATCCCCGACACCAGCCCCTGGTCGAGCAGCGCGCGCTTCAGGCCGGTCCGGCGGCGGCGCATCGCCGCGACGACGGCGTCCTGGTCGTAGCGCGGGTCGAGCGGGTCGCGCGCGATGTGGGCGACGGACGCCGGCACGGTCTCGGCGTCGTCCGACGCGGCGGACCCCGTCGCCTCGGCGGGATCGGCGACCAGCACCAGCGGCTCGATCGCCATGCCGCCGAACGTGCGCTGGTCGACGAACCACACGTCCGGCCCGGCGTCGGCGAACGACAAGGTCACGCGCAGGTGCGGGTTGGCGACGGCCGGCGTCGGCGGCAGCAGCACCTGACCACTCATCCCGAGGTGCACGACCAGCGCATGGTCGGCGACGGGGGTCGCGGCGTCGGTCAGCTCGACCCAGAGGTACTTGCCGCGCCGCCGCGCGGCGGCCAGCCGCCGTCCGGCGAGCCGCTGCTCGAGGTCACGGGCACCGGCCACATGACGGCGCACGGCGCGGGGGTGGTGCACCTCGACCCGCGCCACGGTGCGACCCACCGCGTGCCGCTCGACGCCACGGCGCACCACCTCGACCTCGGGCAGCTCCGGCACGGTGGATCGGGTCGCTCTGGGTCAGTCGGCGACGGCGTCGGGGTGGCGCTCGCGCAGCGCCTGCCACGCGGTGGACGCGGCCTGCTGCTCGGCTTCCTTCTTGCTCCGGCCGGTGCCCGACCCGAGGTCCTCACCGGCGACCCGCGCCAGGGCGGTGAAGACCTTGGCGTGGTCCGGGCCCTCCTCGTCGATGACGTACTCGGGGACGCCGAGCCCGGCCAGCGAGGTCATCTCCTGCAGGCTCGTCTTCCAGTCCAGCCCGGCACCGAGCGAGGCCGCGTGCTCGAGCAGCGGGTCGATCAGCCGGTGCACGAGCCCCGCGGCCGCCTCCATCCCGCCGTCCAGGTAGACCGCCCCGAGCACCGCCTCGACGGTGTCGGCCAGGATCGAGGCCTTGTCGCGCCCGCCGGTCGACTCCTCGCCGCGCCCCAGGAACACGTAGCGGCCCAGGCCGAGCTCGCGGCCGACCGAGGCGAGCGCCCGCATGTTGACCACCGAGGCGCGCAGCTTGGCCAGCTGCCCCTCGGGCAGCTCGGGGTGCGCGCGGTACAACGTGTCGGTGACGACCAGCCCGAGCACGGAGTCGCCGAGGAACTCCAGCCGCTCGTTGGTGGGCAGGCCGCCGTTCTCGTAGGCGTAGCTGCGGTGGGTCAGCGCGCGTTCGAGCAAACCGGGATCGACCTGCAGACCCAGTGCGGTCTGCAGGTCGGCGGCGTCGGCCGGACGGCTCACCCGTAGGTGTGCGTCAGCCCTGGCGCTCGCGTTCAGCCCTGGTGCTCGGTGCGCTCGGCCGCGGCGTAGTGCCGGCCGGCGTAGGTGCCGCAGCTCGGGCAGGCCACGTGCGGCTGCTTGAGCTCACGGCACTGCGGGCACGCCGACAGCGTCACGGCGGTCGTCTTCCAGTTCGCCCGGCGCGAGCGGGTGTTGGAGCGCGACGTCTTCCGCTTCGGGACAGCCACGTCAGTTCTCTTCCTGGTCGTCGGTCAGCTGACTCTCGGTCTGGGTCAGCCCCTGCAACGCGGCCCACCGGGGGTCGACCACGTCATGCTGGTGGCCAGGGTCGTCCGCCAGGCGTGCTCCGCACTCGGAGCACAGTCCCGGACAGTCGTCCCGGCACACCGGTTGGAACGGCAGCGCAGGCACCACCGTGTCCCGTAGCGCGGGCTCGAGGTCGATCAGGTCGTTCTCGAGCTCACGCACGTCGTCCTCATCGGCATCCTCGGCGGGCCGCTTGTCGGGGAACGCGTACAGCTCCATCAGCTCGACCTCGACGTCCTGCTCGAGGCCGGTGAGGCAGCGGATGCACTCCCCGGTCGCGCTCCCACGCACCGTGCCGGTCACGAGGACCCCTTCCATCACCGACTCCATCCTCAGGTCCAGCCGCAGTGGCGAACCCTCGGTGATGCCGATGACGTCGGTGCCCATCTCTGCCGGAGCCGGCACCTCTCGGGAGACCGTGACCATCGACCCCGGTCGGCGGCCCAGCTCGCGGGTGTCGAGCACGAGGGCAGCACGGTGGTCGAGAGAGATCGCAGGCTCCAGGAAGATGTCAGATCCGGCCGGTCAGGGCCGACGTACCAGGCTACCGGACGACCGCTCAGCGGCCCAACTCCTCGCCCCAGGTGGGACGCGCACCCCGCTCCGCGTGCTCGTCACCGGCCGCGTCGGCGTCGCCGGCACGCTGGGCGTCGAAGACCTCGTCGCCGTCGTCGTCCTGGACGGTGGCGAGGTCGGCGTCGGCCGTCGGGCCGTGCTCGCGGTCGGCTGCGGCCCGCTCGGCGAGGTGCTGACGACCGCGCTGCACCTGCTGGACCAGCTTGTCGAGGGTGATCTCGAAGTCACCGAGCTTGCGGTCGACGTAGTCGTCGGCCTCGGCCAGCAGCCGGGCGGCCTCGGCCTGGGCCTGGGTCTGCACCTGGGCTGCCCGCTCGCGGGCGCTCGAGACCACCTCGGTCTGCTCGACCAGCCGGTCGTGCTCGGCGCGGGCCGAGGCGAGCAGCTGGTCGGCCTCGTCCCGACCCTGGGCGACAACGGCGTCGCGGTCGGAGAGCAGCAGGTCGGCGTGGTGCAGCTCCTCGGGTATCAGGTCGCGCAGGTCGTCGAGCATGCTCAGCAGCTCGGCCCGGTTGACCAGCGCGGACGCCGACATCGGCATCGCCCGCGCGTCCTCGACGTAGCGGGTGATCTCGTCCAGCTTGTCGCGAACGTCCACGGGTGTCCTCTCCTGCGCTCAGGTCCGGTCGGCTCAGGTCACGGCTCAGGTCACGGGCTCAGGCCTCGGCGCGCGGCGAGGGCGTCGCGGACGACGTCCGGCACCAGGCCCGTGACGTCGCCACCGTAGGCGCTCACCTGCTTCACCAGCGAGCTCGACACGTGCTCGAACCGCGGGTCCGCAGTGACGAACACCGTCTCGAGCCCGGTGAGGTGGCGGTTCATCAACGCCATCGGCAGCTCGTAGCTGTAGTCCGCCGCGCTGCGCAGCCCCTTCACGACGTGGTCGGCGGCGAGCTCGCGGCACACGTCGACCAGCAGCCGACCGCCGAACTCGACGACCCGCACCCGCTCGCGGCCGGCCAGGCTGGCGTGCAGCAGCTCGACCCGGTCGGCGACGGAGAACTCCCCCTGCTTGCCCGGGTTGTGCAGCACGGCGACGACCACCTCGTCGAACAGCGCCCCGGCGCGGTCGATGACGTCGAGGTGGCCGAGGGTCACGGGGTCGTAGGACCCGGGGCACACGCACCGACGCAAGGACGCGACCTGCTCACGCTCTGCCACGCGCCGAACCTACCGTCTCGCGCCGGCGCAGCGGGGACGGCTCAGCCACGCTCGGCGAACCACAGCCGCGTCTCGCCGTACGAGCGGTCGCCGGACCCGTTGACGCCGGCCGGCCAGGCGGGACGCGGGCTGCGGCTCGCGCGCTCGACGACCAGCGCGGCACGCCGGGCCAGCCAGTCGTTGTCGACCAGCAGCTCCAGGATCGCGGCCAGCCCCGCGTCGTCCAGCGGGTAGGGCGGGTCGGCCAGCACCAGGTCGAAGGGCTGCTCGGGCGGGCGGGCGAGCACCCGCTCGACGCGCGCGGCGACCACGGTCAACCCGGCCAGCCCGCTGGCCGCCACGTTGCGCCGGATCGTGCCCGCCGCCGCCTTGCCCTCCTCGACGAGCACGGCCGCGCGGGCGCCGCGGCTGACGGCCTCCAGACCCAGCGCCCCGGAGCCGGCGTAGAGATCGAGCACCCGCGTGGCGTCCAGCCAACCCTCGTGCTCGAGCCGGCTGAACAGCGCCTCGCGCACCCGGTCGCTGGTCGGCCGGGTGTCACGTCCAGGCGGCACCTGCAGCCGGCGCCCGCCGGCCGTGCCGGCGATGATCCGGGTCACGGCACGCGAGCCTAGTTGCACCTGCACCGACCGGTGCAGTGATCAGCCGCGCTCGAGGAACTCTTCGCGACCGGCCCCCGCCAGGACGTCGATCGCCTCGCGCAGCGCCGGGTGGTTGTCGAGGCGTGGGTCGGCGTCGACCACGGCGGCGGCGTCGTCGCGGGCCTGCACGATGACGGCCTCGTCGCGCAGCACCCGCAGCAGCCGCAGCGACGAGCGGAATCCGGACTGCGCCGCGCCGAGCACGTCACCCTCGCGGCGCTGCTCGAGGTCGACCCGCGACAGCTCGAAGCCGTCGGTGGTGGCGGCCACGGCATCCAGCCGGTCGCGAGCCGGGCTGCCGACCGCCGCCTCGGTGACCAGCAGGGCCAGGCCAGGCGCCGAGCCGCGACCGATCCGGCCGCGCAGCTGGTGCAGCTGGGAGATGCCGAACCGGTCGGCGTCCATGACGACCATCGCCGTCGCGTTCGGGACGTCGACGCCGACCTCGATCACGGTCGTGGCGACCAGGACGTCGACCCGGCCGGCGGCGAAAGCCCGCATCGTCTCCTCGCGCTCGTCGGCGGGGAGCCGGCCGTGCAGCAGCTCGACCCGCAGCCCGGCCAGCGCCGGCTCGGCGCGCAGCAGGTCGATGACGTCGAGCACGGCCAGCGGCGGGCGGCGGGCCGAGCCGTCGTCCGCGAGCGCCGCGGCCTCGGGGAGGTCGTCGTCGGTCGGGTCGTCGCCACCGATCCGCGGGCAGACGACGAACGCCTGGTGCCCGCCGTCGACCTCCTCGCGCAGCCTGGCCCAGGTGCGCTGCACCCACGTCGGCTGGTCACCCGGGACGACGTGGGTGATGACGGGCGAGCGGCCAGGAGGCAGCTCGTGGAGCGTGGACGTCTCGAGGTCGCCGAAGACGGTCATCGCGACGGTGCGCGGGATCGGCGTGGCGGTCATCACGAGCAGGTGTGGTGGCACGGATCCCTTGGCGCGCAACGCATCTCGCTGCTCGACGCCGAACCGGTGCTGTTCGTCGACCACGACCAGCCCCAGGTCGGCGAACTGCACGTGCTGCTGCAGCAGCGCGTGCGTGCCTACGACGATGCCAGCCTGCCCGGACGCCGCCTCGAGCAACATGGCGCGCCGCACCTGGGCAGGCTGCGAGCCGGTGAGCAGCGCGACGCGGGTGGCGACGTCGGCGCCGCCGAGCATCCCGGCCTCGGCGAGATCGCCGAGCATGGCGGTGATCGAGCGATGGTGCTGCACGGCCAGCACCTCGGTGGGCGCCAACAGCGCAGCCTGTCCACCGGAGTCGACGACGGCGAGCATGGCTCGCAGTGCCACGAGCGTCTTGCCCGAGCCCACCTCACCCTGCAGCAGCCGGTGCATCGGTTGCGCCGCAGCGAGATCGGCCGCGATCTGCTCACCGACCGACCGTTGACCGGCCGTGAGCTCGAACGGCAGCCGCGCGTCGAACCTGGCCAGCAGTCCGTCCGGTCGCGGGACGCGGGGCGTCGCCTCGAGCTCGGCCAGGCTGGCCCGCCGCCGCAGTAGGGCGGCTTGCAGCACGAAGGCCTCCTCGAAGCGCAGCCGCTCCTGGGCCCGGCGCGCCTCCTGCGAGGTCGCGGGATCGTGCACCCAGCGCACGGCGTCGTCGATCCCGATCAGGTCGTGCGCCGCCAGCACCTGGGGCGGCAGTGGGTCGGGCAGCGGTGGTAGTTGCTGCACGATGGGCGCGAGCGACGCGCGGATCTGCCACGACTGGATGCCCGAGCCCGCCGGGTAGATCGGGATCGGCTTGTCGGCCAGGGCCTGCGCGGCGTCCTCGTCGGCGTCCGGCAGCACGTCGTAGACGGGGTGGGCGAGCTGGCGCTTGCCCTGGTAGAGCCCGACCCGGCCGCTGAACAGGCCGGTGGTGCCGACCTTCAGCTCGGCCTCGTACTTGTGCGCCATCCATGCCTTGCCGGCGAAGAAGACGAGCTCGAGGCTGCCCCGGCCGTCGCCGATGAGCACCTGCACCCGCGCGCCCGGCCGGTTGCGCATCGAGACCACCCGCACCTCGAGCACCTGGGCGAGCACCGTGACGTGCTCGTCGATGGGCAACCGCGACAGGTCGGTCAGCTCGCCCCGCTCGACGTAGCGGCGCGGGTAGTGCCGCAGCAGGTCGCCCACCGTGCGGATGTCGAACTGCTTCTCGAGCGCCTTGCCCGTCTTGGCGCCGACCCGCCGGTCGACCGGGGTGGCGAGCTCGCGGCGGGCCTGGTCGGCCTCGTCGGTGGGGCTCACTCGACCCCCAGCAGCAGAGGGTAGGAGTCCTGGCCGCCGTCGACGACGGTCACCTCGACGTCGCGCCGCTGGTCGCGCACGGCGCCGGTCACCGCCTCGGCCAGCGCCGACGCTTGCGGGTCGGCGCCGGTGACCAGGGTCAACAGCTCGCCGCCGGAGGCGAGCATGCGGGTCGCGAGCCCGGTGGCAACTTCGTGCAGGTCGGGGCCGACGAGCACCACGTCGCCGTCGAGCATCCCCAGCGCGTCGCCGGGCCGGCACCAGCCCGCTGAGGTCAGGGCCTCGCGTGCCGCCACGGTGACGGCGCCGTACCGGGTCGCGGCGGCAGCGGCCGACATGCGCACCAGGTCCTCGGACAGCGGGCTGTGCGGGTCGTGCACCGCGACGGCCGCCAGCCCCTGCACCGCGGCGCGGGTGGGCAGGACGGCGACCGAGATGCCCTCGTCGAGGGCTGCGGTGGCAGCCGCCCGGGCCGCCGCCATCGTGTCGGGGTCGTTCGGCAGCAGCACGACCGCCGCCGCGTTCGCCGCGCGCACGGCCTCGAGCAGCTCGCCGGTAGAGGCCCGCTTGCCGGGCGCGCTGTGGACGACGGTCGCGCCGCAGTCGCGGAACACCTGCGCCAGGCCGGGCCCGGCCGCCCCCGCCACCACCGCTACGTCCTGCGTCGCCGGGGACGCCGCTTCCCGCCGTCCGCGCTGGTCAGCGAAGTGGGTCACCCGGATCCGGTGCGGGCGGCCGGCGGCGACGCCGGCCTCGATCGCGGCACCGACGTCGTCGGTGTGCACATGGACGTTCCACAGCCCGCCGCCGCCCACGACGACCAGCGAGTCGCCCAGCGCGTCGAGCGTGCCGCGCAGCGTCGGCACCGCGGGGTCGTCGGCGTCGAGCAGGTACATCACCTCGTACGCCGGGCCGCCCGGCTCGAGGTCGCCGCACGCCTCGGCCGGCGTGGGACCAGCGGGGACGCGCCGCGTGCCGCGCACCCGACGACGTCCGGTGACGGTGTCGTCGAGGCTCTCCAGCAGCACGACCAGGCCGCGGCCGCCAGCGTCGACCACCCCGGCCCGGGCCAGCGCCTCCAGCTGCCCGGTGGTGGCCTTGAGCGCCTCCTGGGCGGCCGCGCAGGCGCGGGCGACGACGTCCGGCAGGTCCGAGCCGCGCGCCGCACCCTCGGCCGCGGCGCGCGCGACGCTGAGGATGGTCCCCTCGACCGGCCGGCTCACCGCGGCGTAGGCCTGCTCGGCGGCCCGCCGGAGAGCGGCGCTGACCGCCTGCGGGCCGCCGCCGGGCTGCTCGCGCAGGACATCGGCCCAGCCGCGCAGCAGCTGGCTGAGGATCACGCCGGAGTTGCCCCGGGCCCCGAGCAGGGCGCCGCGGGCGAAGGCGTCGGCGACGTCGGCGAGGTCGGTGTCGGGCGGGAGCTGCTCGACCGCCGCGACCGCGGCCTCGACCGTGAGGTACAGGTTGGTGCCCGTGTCGCCGTCCGGGACCGGGAACACGTTGAGCCCGTCGATCTCGTCGCGCTGCTCGCCGAGCTGGTCGAGCACGTCGGTGCCCCAGCGGCGGGCCGCGTGGGCGTCGAGGTGGTCCAGCACGCCCGGCAGGCTAGCCTGCCGCGCCGACGACGCCCGGCCCATTTGGGTGCTCGGCGCGTGGTCGGCTACGCTGTACCGGTTGCCCGAGACGCTCGGGCCCCCTCGCACGTCCACCCGCGCACCTGCTGCGCGTTCGGCGCGTGCGGACACCGACACGAACCAGCGATCAGGAGAACACCCGTGGCTGCCAACTGCGACGTCTGCGGCAAGGGGCCGGGTTTCGGTCATTCCATCTCGCACTCCCACCGCCGCACCAAGCGACGCTGGAACCCGAACATCCAGCGCGTGCGCGCCATGGTGGGTTCCACCCCGAAGCGGCTCAACGTGTGCACCTCCTGCCTGAAGGCCGGCAAGGTCACCCGCTGACCCCCTGACGCACCCCGCCGAGGGCCGTTCCGCTGCACGCGGACCGGCCCTCGCGCCATTCCGCCCCACAACCCCTCCCCCGCCCCCTCCAAGTGATCATGCACGTCCGCCCACCCCACGCCGGCGGTGATCATGCACGTCCGCCCACCCCACGCCGGCGGTGATCATGCACGTCCGCCCCGCCGCGCGGGGCGAGCGTGCATGATCACCGCCGGAAACTGGGGGGATCAGGCCGCTGGGCTCGCCGGGCGCGGGCGAGCGTGCATGATCACGGCCGGAAGTGGTCCCAGCCGAGGACGGCGGGGGGCTCGCCGTCGGTCAGCACAGCCGGGCGGCCCTCGATCGGCGACCGCACCTCGCCCACCACGACGAAGCCGTCCGGCAGTGCCGTTCCGCGCGGGAACGTGGCGGCCAGCGCGTGGTCCTCGCCCCCGCTGAGCACCCAGTCCCACGGCCGGCTGCCGTCCGGCTCGCCGTCGGCCCTGCGCAGGGGCTCGACCAGCGACGCGAGCGCGGCCCGGTGCAGGTCGACGGTGACGCCGCTGGCGCGGGCGATCCGTCCGAGGTCGCGCACCAGGCCGTCGCTCACGTCAAGCATGGACGTCGCCCCCGCCCGCGCAGCCGCGACGCCCGCGGCGTACGGCGGGGTGGGGCGGCGGTGGGCCTCGACGAGCTCCGGCGCGACGTCCGGCGTCCCTGCCTCCAGCAGCGCGAGCCCGGCCGCAGAGCGGCCCAGTGCTCCCGCGACGGCCACCACGTCACCCGGCCGGGCTCCCGAGCGCAGCACCGGCTCGCGCCCCTGGAGGTCGCCCAGCGCCGTCACCGACACCACGATCAGCGGCCCGCTCGACAGGTCGCCGCCCACGACACCCGCGCCGGTGCCGGCGCACGCAGCGGCGAGTCCCTGGGCGAGCCCGACCGCCCAGGCGACCGGCAGGTCCGGCGGCGCCACCAGCCCCACCAGCAGGGACGTCGGCACGGCCCCCATCGCCGCGACGTCCGCGAGGTTCTGGGCCGCGGCCTTCCACCCGACGTCCTGCGGGCTGGACCAGTCGCGGCGAAAGTCGCGTCCCTCCACCAACAGGTCGGTCGTGGCGACGACCCGGCCGTCCGGAGCGAGCACGACGGCCGTGTCGTCACCGGGCCCGACCACGGTGCCGGGCGGGGGTGGCAGGTGAGGAAAGAGCGCGGCAAGCAGGCCGTCCTCGCCGACGTCCGACAGAACCGGCGAACCCGCAAGGTCATCTAGCACGCCGGGCACGGTAGCGTTCGGGGCGACGCGGGGCAGTGGGCACCGCACGAACCCCCTGGAGGACGCGGTGGTGGTGCAGGCCTACATCCTCATCCAGACCGAGGTCGGCAAGGCCGCCACGGTCGCCGAGACGATCGCCGGCATCTCTGGCGTCACGCTCGCCGAGGACGTCACCGGCCCCTACGACGTGATCGCGCGGGTCGAGGCGCGCAACGTCGACGAGCTGGGCAAGCTCGTCATCGCGAAGATCCAGGACGTCGCCGGCATCACCCGCACGCTCACGTGCACCGTCGTACACGTCTGATCCTCGTCCCTGCCGCCGTCGTGGCGGTCGCTGCCCTCGCGGCTGCCCTGTGGTGGAGCGGCCGGCCGGTACGGGTCGCCGTCCCGACCGGGGGCGCCGACCCCGCGTGCGCCCGGGTGGCCCAGTCGCTGCCGCGTGAGGTGCGCGGCCAAGCCCGGGTCGCGACGTCGTCCGACTCCCCCGCGGTCGCAGCGTGGGGCTCCCCGCCGGTGATCTGGCGCTGCGGCGTGCCGGCGCTCGGGCCGACGACGCAGGAGTGCCTGGACGTCGATGGGGTCGACTGGGTGGTGCGCCGGCTGGACGACGGCGCGGCGTTCACGACGTTCGGGCGGGAGCCGGCGGTGCAGGTGCTGGTGCCCAAGGGCGGGTCACCCGAGCCGCTGGTGCTGCCGCCGTTCTCCCGCGCCGTCGCGTCGTTGCCGCAGGGCGACCTGCGCTGCTCCTGATCTCTCGCGGGGCGCCAGCGAAGGCTGGCTGGGGACGATTGCTGCACTCCGCGAATGGCGCGGGGTGCCCCAATGTCGCTAGGGATAGCGCGGCGTTGCCCCGCGCCAGAGAAGCGGCGGGGGGTCAGCGCAGGCCGGTGGGGCGGGTCAGGGCCAGCTGCAGCAGGCGGTCGACCAGGGCGGGATAGTCCAGCCCGGAGGCCGCCCACATGCGCGGGAACATCGAGTGCGGCGTGAAGCCGGGCATGGTGTTGATCTCGTTGACGACGACGTCGCCGTCCTCGGTCAAGAACACGTCCACCCGAGCCAGGCCCTCGCAGCCCATCACCTCGAACGCCTCGACGGCCAACGCCTGCACCTGCTCGCGTACGTCGGCCGGTACGTCGGCCGGCGTGCTGAGCCGGACGTCGGCCTCGTCGACGTACTTGGCCGCGAAGTCGTAGAAGGCGTGCCCCGAGACCACCTCGATCTCACCGAGCTCGCTGGCCCGCGGCGTGCCGTCGAGGTCCTGCAGCACACCGCACTCGAGCTCACGGCCGACGATCGCCGCCTCGACGACGACCTTCGGGTCGTGGCGGCGCGCCTCCTCGACGGCGGCCCGCATCGCGGTCGGGTCGTCGACCCGGGTGATCCCGATGCTCGAGCCGGCCCGTGCCGGCTTCACGAACACCGGCAACCCGAGCGAGGCCAGCCGAGCGAGGGCGGCAGCCGGGTCGGTGTCCCACTGCCGCGGTGTGATGACCTGGTACGGCCCCACCGGCAGCCCGTGCCCGGCGAGCAGCGTCTTCATGTAGTGCTTGTCCATGCCCGCGGCCGAGGCGAGCACGCCCGAGCCCACGTAGGGCACGTCGCCGAGCTCCAGCAGCCCCTGCAGCGTGCCGTCCTCGCCGAACGGCCCGTGCAGCAACGGGAACACCACGTCCACCTCGCCCAGCGTGGTGGGCACCTCCCCCGGCCGGGTGGCGACCAGCGTCCGGTCTGAGGTGCTGGTCGGCACCAGCACGCCGGGGCCGGACGGATCGACCTCGGGCAGGGTGGCGCCCTTCGCCTCCAAAGCCGCCGGGTCGTCCGCGGCCAGCACCCAGCGGCCGTCGGGCGCGATGCCGACGGGCACGACGTCGTAGCGATCGCGGTCGATGGCGCGCAGCACGCCAGCCGCCGTCATGCAGCTGACGGCGTGCTCGCCCGAGCGACCGCCGAAGACGACCGCGACCCGGGCACGTCGGGACGGGTCGGTGGGAGCGGAGGCAGCGGACGACGGGGCGGCGGGGGGGTTCTCAGTCATCGCCGCCAGACCCTACCCCGGGGCGCCGGTTAGCCTTCACCCGTGACCGACGAGCCGACCGACGAGCCGACCGAAGCGCCAGGCCCGACGTACGCGCCCGCCACCCTCGCCGTCGCGGCCGGCCGGCCCACGCCGGAGCCCGGCGCCGCGCTCAACGCACCCGTCTGGCTCACCTCCACGTACGTCGCGGACGGCCCGTACGACTACGGCCGCACGGGCAACCCGACCTGGGACGCCTTCGAGGCGGCCCTCGGCGCGCTCGAGGGGGGCCGCGCGCTGGTCTACTCCGCCGGCCTGGCGGCGATGGCCGCCGCCACCTCGCTCGTCGCCGACGGGTCGGTGGTCGTCGCCCCGCGCGGCGCCTACTCCGGGACGACGGCCCAGCTGCGCCACGCCGCCGGGCTGGGCCGGATCGAGCTGCGCGAGGTCGACATCACCGACACTGCGGCGGTGGGCTCGGCGCTGGACGGCGCTGCCCTGCTCGTCATCGAGACGCCGACCAACCCGCTGCTGCAGGTGGCCGACCTCCCGGCGCTCACCGCCCTGGCCCGGGCACACCGCGCCCTCGTGATCGCGGACAACACGTTCGCCACGCCGCTCGTGCAGCGACCGCTCGACCATGGCGCCGACGTGGTGGTGCACTCGGTCACGAAGTACCTGGCCGGTCACTCCGACGTCGTCCTGGGCGCCACCGTCACCCGCGACGACGACGCCGGGCGGGCGCTGCACGAGCGGCTGCGCCGCCACCGCCAGCTCAGCGGCAGCATCGCTGGCCCGCACGAGGTCTGGCTCGCCCTGCGTGGCCTGCGCACCCTTGCGGTCCGCTCCGAACGCGCCCAGGCCAACGCGATCGAGCTTGCCCACCGGCTCCACGGGCACCCGGCGGTCTCGCGCGTGCGGCACCCGTCCCTGCCGGACGACCCGGGCCACGAGCGGGCCGGACGCCTGATGCTCGGCTACGGCGCCGTCGTCTCGTTCGAGGTCGGCGGTGACGCCGAGCGCGCCGAGCGAGTCGCGGCGGCCACGCGGCTGTGGGTGCACGCCACCAGCCTGGGCGGCGTCGAGTCCACCCTCGAGCGGCGCAGACGCCACCCGGCGGAGTCGGCCGACGTGCCGGTCGACCTGATCCGGCTGTCGGTCGGCATCGAGGACGTCGACGACCTCTGGCGCGATCTCGACGCAGCACTGCACCAGTCCTGACCTGGCGCGGGTAGCGTTCCGCCATGACCCAATCCGGCGGCACCTCACCCGCACCAGCCGACGACGTCCGGCGGGTCGACGTCACCACCCCGGACGGCCGCGTCCTGCACGTCCACGACGACGGCGAGCCCGGCGACGAGCGCGTGCCACTGGTGATGCACCACGGCACGCCCATGTCGGCATTGCCGCTCGGTTCGCAGGTCGAGGACGCGCGCGAGAAGGGGATCCGGCTGATCGCCTATGACCGCCCGGGATACGGCGGATCGACCCGGCAGCCGGGCCGGCGGGTGTGCGATGCCGCCACCGACACCGCGACCATCGCCGATGCCCTGGGGATCGAGCGGTTCGTCACTGCCGGGGGGTCCGGCGGCGGACCGCACGCGCTCGCCTGCGCCGCCCTGCTGCCCGGCCGGGTTGCCGCAGCCGCCAGTGTCGCCGGCGTCGCGCCCTACGACGCTGCGGGGCTGGACTGGCTGGCCGGCATGGGCGACGACAACCTCGCGGAGTTCGGCGCGGCAGCCGCCGGCGCGGCCGAACTGACCGCGTTCCTCGACGAGGCCCGCTCGATGATCCTCGCCGGCAACGCGGAGGAACTGGCCGAGGGCATGGCCTCGCTCCTGCCGCCGGCCGACCTGCGGGCGTTGGAGGCCGGTCTGGGCGGCTGGCTGCACGCCTCGATGGTCGCCGGGCTGCTACCGGGCATCGAGGGCTGGCTGGACGATGACCTCGCCTTCGTCACCGACTGGGGCTTCTCGCTCGACACCGTGCGGGTGCCGGTGCTCGTCGTCTACGGCGGGCAGGACCTCATGGTGCCCAAGGGCCACGGCGCCTGGCTGGCCGAGAACGTGCCCCAGGCCAGCGACGACGTGGACGAGACGGCCGGACACCTGTCGCTGTGGACCGATACCAGCCGGCTGCACGCGTGGCTGCTCGCCCGCTGGTGAGGGCCGGCTAGTCGCCCTCGGCCTTGCGGGCCCGCGACAGCAGCCGGCGCCCCATGTCCTGTGGGGTCAGTCCGTGGTGGACGACGGCGACGACGCCTTCGGTGATCGGCATGTCGACGTCGTGCGCGCGGGCGAGGTCGAGGATGGACTGGCAGGACTTGACCCCCTCGGCGGTCTGCCGGGTGGCCGCGACGACCTCCTCGACGCTCATCCCCCGACCGAGGTTGACGCCGAAGGTGCGGTTGCGCGACAACGGCGACATGCAGGTGGCGATCAGGTCACCGACGCCGGCCAGCCCGGCGAACGTCGCGGGGTCGGCGCCGAGCGCATCGCCGAGGCGGGCCGTCTCGGCCAGGCCGCGGGTCACCAGCGTCGCCTTGGTGTTGTCGCCCAGGCCCATCCCCTCGGCCATCCCGACGGCAAGACCGATGACGTTCTTGACCGCTCCGCCGAGCTCGGTGCCGACGACGTCGGTGCCGGTGTACGGGCGGAAGGACGCCGTCGCGCAGGCTCGTGCGACGCGCTCCGCCGTCGCGTGGTCGACGCACGCGACGACACTCGCAGCCGGCTGGCGCAGCGCGATCTCGCCCGCGAGGTTCGGGCCCGAGACGACGACCACGCGGGCCGGGTCGACGCCGGCGGCCTCGGTGATCACCTCGCTCATCCGCCGCGTCGTACCGAGCTCGACCCCCTTCATCAGCGAGACCACGGCCGAGGCCTCGGGGATGTGCGCGGCCCAGCGGCCGAGGTTGTCGCGCAACGTCTGCGACGGCACGGCGAGCACGACCACGTCCGCGGCGGCCATCGCCTCCGCGGGATCGGTGGTCGCCCGGATCGAGACCGGCAGCACGACGTCCGGCAGGTAGTCGCCGTTGACGTGCTCGAGGCTGATCTGCTCGGTGAGCTCGGATCGACGGCCCCACATGGTGACCTCGCAGCCGGCGTCCGCGAGCACCAGCGCGAACGCCGTGCCCCAGCTGCCGGTGCCGAGCACGGCGACGCGGGTCACGAGGCCTCCCGCTCGATCGGGCCGGACGGCGCGTCCGGCCCGCGGCTGGGCCGTCGGGCCCGGCGCCGCGGCTTGCTCGGGTTGCCGGTGCGCGGCAGGCCGTGCTCGCGCGGGTCGAACCGGTGCGCGGGAGCCTGCTCGCCGCGCAGCTGCTCGAGCAGTGCGGTGATGTCGCGCATGATGCGCTCGGCCGCCTCGACCAGCAGGTCGGCGTCGAGCGGTCGCCCGCGCAGGTCGTCGAGGTCGACCGGTGGGCCGGCCAGCACGTGGATCGTGGTGCGCGGCAGGAGGTGCACGCGCTTGGCGTACGGCATGAGCATCTGCTGAGGCCCCCACTGCGCCACCGGGACGACGGGGCATCCGGTCGTGAGGGCCAGCCGTGCCGCGCCGGTCTTGGCCACCATCGGCCACAGCTGGGGGTCGCGGGTGAGCGTTGCCTCCGGGAAGATCGCCAGGCACTTGCCGGCCTTGATCCCCTCGACGGCGGAACGGAACGCGTCCGCGGCGTCGCCGCTCTCGCGGTGCACGGGAATCTGGCCAGCCCCGCGCAAGATGGCGCCGACGACCGGGATGCGGAACACCTCCTCCTTGCCGAGGAAGAACGGTGGACGACCGTTGTCGAGCAGGAAGTGCGCGAACGTCAGCGGGTCGACGTACGACATGTGGTTGGACACGGCGACGAAGCCCCCCGTGGCCGGCAGGTGGTGGGCGCCGCGCCAGTCGCGCTTGGTCAGCAGCATGAAGATCGGACGGAGCACCCCCACAGCGAACCGGTAGGCCAGGCTCTGCTCGCGCAACGTCACGCATGCTCCTTCGTCGTCCGTCGTCATCGAGATGGCACCGGCCCAACCCCGTCAGCGCATCGCCCGCGTTCAGCATCCTTGCTGGCACCGGGGGTGTTGTCGAGCGAGCGCGCGGTGGCTGGGACGATCGGGTCGTGTCCGGCGCCAACGCAACCTCCGGCTTCGGCGGATGGACCCTCGTCCTGCCGGTGCAGCACGCCGAACGCGGCAAGACCCGGCTCGTCGCGCCCCCCGGCATCGCGCGCGCCGACCTGGCGCGGGCCATCGCCACGGATGCCGTGACCGCTGCGGCGGGCTGCTCCGCCGTACGGCGGGTGGTGCTGGTGACGTCAGACCCGGTGGTGTCGGGCGCTCGGCCGGCCGGCGCACCGGTGCAGGTGCTACCGGATCCCGGCGGCGGGCTCACCGCGGCGATCGAGGCCGGGGTGCGGCAGGCCCGCGCGGACGGCGCGTGGCCCGTGGCAGTGCTGCTCCCCGACCTGCCCGCGCTGCGGCCGGCAGACCTCGACGCGGCCCTCGCCGCCGTGGCCGATCATGCGCTGGCGGTGGTTCCCGACCTCGAGGGCACCGGCAGCGTCCTGCTGGCAGCCGCCGCCGGTCATCCGCTACCCCACGCGTTCGGGGCGGGCTCGGCGCAGCGGCACCGTGCGCTCGGCGCCGAGGTGCTGGCCCTCGACCTGCCCCGGCTGCGCCGTGACGTCGACACCCTGGCCGCACTGCGCGAGGCCGCCGATCTCGGCCTGGGGCCGGCCACCCGTGCGGTGCTCGGCGCGCGCTGGCCCGCCGACGTGCCCGACTAGCCTGGTGCCCATGCAGGCCACGGTGCACGAGTTCGACCCGGTGTCCGGGGGCGGCAGCGTGCTGCTGGACGACGGCCGGCGGGTGCCGTTCGACCCGGACACCTTCGAGCGCAGCGGGTTGCGGCTGCTGCGCCCCGGGCAGCGGCTCACGATCAGCCTGGTCGACGCCACGACTCCCGCAGCCGGGATCGCCGCGCTCGGCATCGTCGGGATCTGACGGACCCCGAGAGCTAGGCCTGCCACTCAGGGCTCGGATCAGGGCCACGCCGGATATACGTCGGCGTCGCGGGGGCCCCATCGTGGAGGGGTACAGGGAGCCGCCCTGGACACCGACCACGAAGGACGTGCAGCGACCATGAACGACATCCACCACAGCTTCGCCCAGCAGGGGCTGTACCGCCCGAGCCAGGGGCGGGTCCTCGGCGGCGTGTGCGCCGGGCTCGGCCGACGCTTCGGGCTCGACCCGTGGCCCGCGCGCCTGCTGTTCGTGCTGCTGCTGATGGTCATCCCGGGCAGCCAGATCCTGATCTACCCCATCCTGTGGCTCCTCATGCCGGCAGAGGGCACCGTCTGGTCTCAGACGCCGCAGACCGCACCGACGCCGCCCGCCTAGTCCGAGGGCAGCCGGCCGGCGTCGACCGGGCGGCAGCGGATGTCGTCAGGTGCTGCGCTCGTACCGCGCGCCGACGGCGTCGAGCTTGTCGAGGAACTGCTCGTATCCGCGGTAGATGAGGTCGATCCCGCGCACTGTGGAGGTGCCCTGGGCGGCCAGCGCCGCGATCAGGTAGCTGAACCCGCCGCGCAGGTCAGGTACCTCGATGTCGGCCCCGTGCAGCGTTGTCGGCCCGGAGATCACCGCGGAGTGCCGGAAGTTGCGCTGACCGAACCGGCACGGCAGGCCGCCCAGGCACTCGCGGTAGAGCTGGATGGTGGCCCCCATGTCGACCAGCGCCTTGGTGAAACCGAGACGCTTCTCGTAGACCGTCTCGTGCACGATCGACAGCCCGCTGGTCTGGGTGAGTGCCACGACGAGTGGCTGCTGCCAGTCGGTCATGAAGCCGGGGTGGACGTCGGTCTCGAGCACGACCGAGTGCTGCTCCTCACCGCCGCGCCAGAACCTGATGCCCTCGTCCCCGACCTCGAAGGCGCCGCCGATCTTCCGGAACACGTTCAGGAACGTCATCATGTCCGGCTGACGCGCGCCCTCGACGTAGATCTCGCCCCGGGTGGCCAGCGCCGCGCACGCCCAGGAGGCAGCCTCGATGCGGTCGGGCATCGCGCGGTGGGTGAAGCCTTGCAGCGAGTCGACCCCCTCGATCCGGATCACCCGGTCGGTGTCGACGCTGATGATCGCGCCCATCTTCTGCAGGACGGCGATCAGGTCGAGGATCTCGGGCTCGATGGCGGCGTTGCGCAGCTCGGTGAGCCCCTGAGCGCGCACCGCCGTCAGCAGCACCTGCTCGGTGCTGCCCACCGACGGGTAGGGCAGCGTCAGCTTCGTCCCCGTGAGTCGCTGCGGCGCAGTGAGCCGCAACCCCTCCGGGCGCTTCTCGACGGTGGCCCCGAACTGACGCAGCACGTCAAGGTGGTAGTCGATCGGCCGCTCGCCGATCTTGCAGCCGCCGAGGTCGGGGATGAAGGCCTCGCCGAGCCGGTGCAGCAGCGGTCCGCAGAACAGGATCGGGATGCGGCTGGACCCGGCGTGCGCATCGATGTCAGCCACGTGGGCCTTCTCGACGTTCGTCGGGTCGAAGCACAGCTCGCCCACCTCGTCGCCTGGCGTGACGTGCACGCCGTGCAGCTCGAGCAGCCCCGAGACGATACGCACGTCGGCGATCTCCGGAACCCCCCGCAGACGGCTCGGGCCTTCGCCCAGGAGGGTGGCCACCATCGCCTTGGAGACGAGGTTCTTGGCTCCACGGACGGCAATGTCGCCCTTGAGGGGAGTGCCACCGTGCACGGTCAGGACGTCGGTCATGCGTCCAGCATCGCAAAGATCGGGGCCGGCACCCTCATCGAGGGTGCCGGCCCCGTTCGCCGGGCAGGCGCAGTCGCTGCTCAGGCCTTCTTGGCGGCGCGCTTGGCGGTCGACTTCTTGGCAGTCGACTTCTTGGCGGTGGCCTTCTTGGCCGGTGCCGCCTTCTTCGCGGTGACCTTCTTGGCGGTGGCCTTCTTGGCCGGTGCCGCCTTCTTCGCGGTGACCTTCTTGGCGGTCGACTTCTTGGCCGGTGCCGCCTTCTTCGCGGTGACCTTCTTGGCGGTCGACTTCTTGGCCGGTGCCGCCTTCTTCGCGGTGACCTTCTTGGCGGTCGACTTCTTCGCCGGTGCCGCCTTCTTCGCGGTCGCCTTCTTGGCCGTGGCCTTCTTGGCCGGTGCCGCCTTCTTCGCGGTCGCCTTCTTGGCGGTGGCCTTCTTGGCGGTGGCCTTCTTCGCCGGAGCCGCCTTCTTGGCCGGTGCCGCCTTCTTCGCCGCGCCGGTGGCGCTGCTGGCGACCGAGGACGCGACGCGGCTGGTGGCCGACGCCGCACGGCTCGCCGCGGAGGCGGTGAACGCGCGCAGTGCCTTGGCGTCCGAGGTGACCTCCTTGAACGCCGTCCCGGCCCGGAAGCGGGGCACGGACGTCTTCTTGATGCGCACAGCCTGACCAGTGCGCGGGTTGCGGCCGGTGCGGGCTGCGCGGGCGGCCTTCTCGAACGTGCCGAAGCCGGTGATGGCGACCTTCTCGCCCTTCGCGACCGAGACGGTGATGACGTCGACGACGGCCTCAAGCGCCTCGGCTGCGGCTCGCTTGCTGCCGAGTCGTGACTCGAGTGCGTCGACCAGCTGTCCCTTGTTCACTGAACTTCCCCTCTTGGAGATGTGTGCCAGGCCCCTCGCCCAGCTGGTGCAGTAGCCGTCGAGCGGCGCTCGACTCGAGGACGACGGTAGGACGCTGCGGGCCTGACGTCCAACACCGGGAGCCGTTCCAACGCTTGTGTCGCAACCGATTGACGCCTGATCTGCGTGCCGGCTGCCGCCAGCCCGGTCGCGACTCGCGGCGCCACGGCGCCGATCGGGCACGATCCACGCGTGCAAGCGGCTAGAGCTGGACTCGTTGTGCCACAACCGTTGTGACAGCACAGTGCCGGGCCGGTCTGGCGACCGGCCCGGCACTCGTCCCCCTGCTGGAGCCGCGGTTTCAGGCGCCTGTCGTGGTCGGGAGCCACGACGCGCGACGACTTTCGAAATTCTTGATCGATTCCTCGTGTCCCAAGGTGAGCGAGACGTCGTCCAGGCCCTCCAACAGCCGCCAACGCGTGTAGTCGTCGACCTCGAACGGACACTGGATGTCGCCCGCTCGGACGGTCTTGGAGGTCAGGTCGACGGTCACTTCGGTGCCGGGCTCGTTCTCCAACAGCTTCCAGATCAGCTCGACGTCGCCCTGGCCGACCTGTGCCGTCAGCAGTCCCTGCTTGCCGGAGTTGCCGCGGAAGATGTCGGCGAAGCGCGAGCTGATGACGACCCGAAAGCCGTAGTTCATCAACGCCCACACCGCATGTTCTCGCGACGAGCCGGTGCCGAAGTCCGGGCCGGCCACCAGCACACTGCCTTCGCGGAACGCCGGCTGGTTCAGGACGAACGACTCGTCGCCGCGCCAGGCCGCGAACAGCCCGTCCTCGAACCCGGTGCGAGTCACGCGCTTCAGGTACACCGCGGGGATGATCTGGTCGGTGTCGACGTTGCTGCGGCGCAGCGGGACGCCGACACCGGTGTGGGTCGTGAACGCTTGCATGGTCATCCCCTCAGTCCAGGTCGGCAGGTGTCGAGAGCGTGCCCCGCACGGCGGTGGCGGCGGCGACGAGCGGGGAGACCAGGTGGGTCCGGCCGCCCTTGCCCTGCCGTCCTTCGAAGTTCCGGTTCGACGTCGACGCGCTGCGCTCACCGGGAGCCAGCTGGTCGGGGTTCATCCCGAGGCACATGGAGCAACCGGCCAGCCGCCACTCGGCGCCGGCCGCGGTGAAGACCTGGTCGAGCCCCTCGCTCTCGGCCTGCAGGCGCACCCGCGCCGACCCGGGGACGACGAGCATCCGGACGCCGTCCTTGACGTGATGGCCCTTGATCACCGCGGCGGCGGCGCGCAGGTCCTCGATCCGGCCGTTGGTGCACGACCCGACGAAGACGGTGTCGACGGTGATGTCACGCAACGGCGTACCGGGCGTGAGGGCCATGTACTCCAGGGCACGCTCCGCGGCGACGCGGTCGTGCTCGTCCGGGATCAGTGCGGGGTCGGGAACGCTGGCACCGAGTGGCAGGCCCTGGCCAGGGTTGGTGCCCCAAGTGACGAACGGCCCGAGCTCGCTCGCGTCGATGACCACCTCGTGGTCGAAGGACGCGTCGTCGTCGGTGCGCAGCTCGCGCCAGGCGGCGACCGCGGCGTCCCACTCGGCGCCCTGAGGGGCGTGCTGGCGTCCGTGCAGGTACTCGAACGTCGTGTCGTCCGGCGCGATCATCCCGGCCCGCGCGCCGGCCTCGATGGACATGTTGCAGATCGTCATCCGCGCCTCCATCGACAGTGCCTCGATGGCCGGCCCGCGGTACTCGATGACGTATCCCTGGCCACCGCCGGTGCCGATCCGGGCGATCACGGCAAGCACGAGGTCCTTCGCCGAGACGTCGTCCGGCAGCGCACCCTCAACCGTGACGGCCATGGTGCGGAACGGCTTCAGCGGCAGCGTCTGCGTCGCCAGGACGTGCTCGACCTCGCTGGTGCCGATCCCGAACGCCAGCGCACCGAAGGCGCCGTGGGTGGAGGTGTGCGAGTCGCCGCAGACGATGGTCAGGCCGGGCTGCGTGAGCCCCAGCTGCGGGCCGATGACGTGGACGATCCCCTGGTCGGCATCACCCATCGGGTACAACCGCACGCCGAACTCGGCGCAGTTGCGGCGCAGGGTCTCGACCTGGGTCAGCGACACGGGGTCGACGATCGGCCCGGGCTGGGTCGGGACGTTGTGGTCCTCGGTGGCGATCGTCAGGTCGGGCCGCCGGACCACGCGGTTCTCCAGCCGCAGCCCGTCGAAGGCCTGGGGACTGGTGACCTCGTGGAGCAGGTGCAGGTCGATATAGAGCAGGTCTGGCTCCCCCTCGGCCTGACGCACGACGTGCGCCTGCCAGACCTTCTCCGCGAGCGTGCGGCCCATGAGGCTTCCTTCCTTCCATGCCTCGCCCGGGTCGGTGTCGGCGCGGTCGCGCCGCCGGGGGGCTTGCATCTCATGACGTGAGACGGCAATATCGAGGCATGGACAAGTCTAGCGGAGTCGGCGTTCTCGACAAGGCCGCCATCGTTCTGGGCGCCCTCGAGGCCGGTCCCTCCACGCTGGCCCAGCTGGTCGCGGCGACCGGGCTGGCCCGACCCACGGCGCACCGGCTCGCCGTCGCCCTGGAGTACCACCGCCTCGTGGCGCGCGACATGCAGGGCCGGTTCGTGCTGGGACCGCGCCTGGCCGAGCTCGCCTCCGCTGCCGGCGAGGACCGGCTGCTGGCCGCGGCCGGGCCGGTGCTCGCGGCGCTGCGCGACCACACCGGTGAGAGTGCCCAGCTGTTTCGCCGGCAGGGCGACCAGCGCATCTGCGTCGCCGCGGCGGAACGTCCGGTGGGCCTGCGCGACTCCATCCCGGTCGGCAGCGCGCTGTCGATGCTCGCCGGGTCCGCCGCCCAGATCCTGCTCGCCTGGGAGGAGCCGGACCGGCTGCATCGCGGGCTTCAAGGCGCCAGGTTCTCCGCGACCGCGCTGTCCGGCGTCCGCCGTCGCGGCTGGGCCCAGAGCGTCGGTGAGCGCGAGGCCGGTGTGGCGTCGGTGTCCGCGCCGGTGCGCGGCCCCTCCGGCAGGGTCGTCGCCTCGGTGTCGATCAGCGGCCCGATCGAGCGGCTCTCACGCCAGCCCGGCCGGTTGCATGCGCCCTCCGTCGTGGCCGGCGCCAACAAGCTCACCGAGGTGCTGCGGCGAGCGAGCTGACGCCTCGCTCCGTCAGGTCTCGTCGGTGGTGTGGCCGAGCCGCTGGCGTGCGGTCTCGCTGCGCCGACCGACCGGCACGGACGACGTGGCTGCGGCCAGGCCGAGTGGCTTCGTCCAGCCGTAGATGCTCTCGTGCGCACCGCGCGGGACCACGTACGTCTCGTGCCAGATGCCGACGGCGCCTGCACCGCGACGCGTCATCGCGTTGTACCGCTGCCAGGCAGGGCGGTGCTGCTGCTCGGCGTCGTGCGCGTAGGCCAGCAGCTGGTCGACGCTGGCCCAGTACTGGACGACGGTCGGCCCACGAGCGCCGATCAGGGTGCGCGCCCCCAGCAGCCCGCTTCCGGGAGTGCCGAAGAGCTCAGCCAGCATGCGAGGCATGGCGGTGAAGACGGGGAACCACTTGTCGACGCGCCACCATCGGTTGATCGACATGCCGATCAGGAACACCACGACGTCACCGTCGTGCCCGTCCGTCCAGTGACCGTGCTGCACCTTCGCCATGACCGACTCCATTGGATAGTCCGACTCTCCGTTATTGGATAGTGCTACTCTCCAGACGCGGTTGTCAACCACCCAGGAGGCCTCCAGTGCGCATCTCGGCTCTGTCGTCCGCCGCTGGGGTGCCGGTCGCCACCATCAAGTTCTACCTGCGCGAGGGCCTGCTGGCGCCGGGTACCGCGACAGCGCAGACCCAGGCCCGCTACGACGACTCGCACGTCGAGCGTCTGCGGCTGATCCGCGCGCTGGTCGAGGCGGCCGGACTCTCGCTCACCCAGGTGCGGGACGTCGTCGACCACCTCGACCACCCGCCGCAGTCGTGGCACGACGTGCTCGGCATCGCGCACGCGGCGGCGACCGCCGCGCCCGGCCGATCCGCCGGGCGAGGGCGCGGACGACCTGCCGGACGCTCGCGCGCTGCTGGCGCGGCTGGGGTGGCACGTCTATCCGGAGGCGCCAGCGGCGCGCCAGCTGCAGCGCGCCCTGGACGCGCTGAAGGCCGTGGGGCTCGACGTGCCCGATGACCTGCTCGACGTCTACGCGGGCGCCGCCTACGCGGTGGCCGAGCGCGACCTGGACGGCGTGCCCCGCACGTCCCCCGCCGCTGCGGCGCGGCACGTGGTGCTGGGCACGTTGATGTTCGAGCCGTTGCTGCTCGCGCTGCGCCGGTTGGCTCAGGAGGACGTCAGCGCCCGCCGGTTCGCCGACATCACGCCAACGCCTGCTGCGGCTCCTCCGCCGGGCCAGGCTCTCGAGCCTGCGGCTCCCGGCCGACCGGGCGTCGTTCGACCACCACGCTGACCACCGCGAGCAGCAGCCCCACCGCCGCCAGGCCGGCCCCGACCCAGGCCGGGGAGGTCCAGCCCAGACCGGCGTCGATCACGACACCCCCCAGGAAGGCGCCCGAGGCGTTGGCGAGGTTCAGTGCCGAGTGGTTGAGCGAGGCGCCGAGCGAGGCGGCGGTCGGGCCCGCGACGTCCATCAGGCGCAGCTGCAGCGCCCCGACCGTGACCGAGCTGACCACGCCGAGCACCACGACGGCGATGGCGATCCCCCAGCGGCTGGTGGCCGCGACGGGGAAGACGGACAGGGTCACCAGCATCGCGGCGAAGCCGATGAGCAACGCCCGCGGCACCGACCAGTCGGCCAGTCGGCCGCCGATCACCGTGCCGAGCGTCATCCCCACCCCGAAGATGCCGAGCGCCACCGGCACCGAGCGGCTCGACCACCCGGCGGACTCGGTGAGGATCGGCGCGATGTAGCTGTACACCGCGAACATCCCGCCGAAGCCGATCGCCCCGATCGCCATCGTCAGCCACACCTGCGGGCGCACGAGCGCGCGCAGCTCCTCGCGCGGGTGGGCACCGGTGCCCGCGGCGATGCGCGGAACCCGCCACCAGACGAGCAGCATGGTCACGATCCCGATGGCCGCCACGAACCAGTACGCCGAGCGCCAGCCGAGCTGCTGGCCCAGGAACGACGACACCGGCACGCCCACGACGTTCGCTGCCGTGAGACCCAGCAGGGGCATCGTGACCGCCCGGCCGCGACGCGCCGGGTCGACCAGCGAGGCGGCCACCAGCGAGGCGATGCCGAAGAAGGCACCGTGCGGGACGCCGGTGATGAACCGGGCCGCGACGAGCGTTCCGTACGACGGGGCGAGGGCCGAGGCGAGGTTGCCGACCGTGAACGCCGCCATCAGCAGGAACAGCAGCCGGGTGCGCGAGACGCGAGCGGTCAGCACGGCCAGCAGGGGCGCCCCGACCACCACGCCCAGCGCGTACGCCGAGATGACCCGGCCGGCGGCGGGGATCGACACCTGCAGCGCGTCCGCGATCTCGGGCAGCAGACCCATGGTCACGAACTCGGTGGTGCCGATGGCGAAGCCACCGACGGCAAGCGCGCCGAGCGCGGTGGCAGTGCGGGTCACGTGAGCACCTAACACCGGGCCGGCTCGATCCCATCCCGGCGGACGACGAAGGTCCCCGTCCAGCGGACGGGGACCTTCGGATCGGGTAGCCCCGACGGGATTCGAACCCGCGCTACCGCCTTGAGAGGGCGGCGTGCTAGGCCGCTACACAACGGGGCCCTAGCTCGTGCTGCTGAGAGATCGTACCGACTGCTCGGACGACGTCTCGCTGGGGTACCAGGACTCGAACCTAGACTAACTGAACCAGAATCAGTCGTGCTGCCAATTACACCATACCCCAAGGGGGTATCACGCCCGGCGCGACACGAAGCCGCAGCGGGCCGTGACCCGACCGCAGATACTAGCGGTCGCCGAGGTCCGGCCCCAAATCGGCTGCTGCTCAGCCGAGCCTGCCGCGCAGCGAGCGGAGCCGGTGCAGGCTGGACTGCTGGCCGAGGATCTCCATCGACTCGAACAGCGGCGGCGAGACCCGGCGTCCGGTGATGGCGACGCGCAGCGGTCCGAACGCGAACTTCGGCTTGATGCCGAGTCCCTCGACGAGGGCCGCGCGCAGGGCCGCCTCGATCGCCGCCGTCTGCCAGTCCTGGACGGCCTGGACCGCCACGATCGCGGCGTCGAGCACTGCGGTGGCGTCGTCCTTGAGCGAGGCGAGCGCCTCGTCCTCGACCACCAGGGCGTCGTCGTCGACCAGCAGGAAGCCGATCATCCCGGTGGCCTCGTTGAGCCGCACCATGCGCGTCTGCACGAGGGGCGTGACGGCGGCGACCACCGCACGCTGCCGCTCGGTCGGCTCGCCGACGACGACCCCGTCCTGCTGCAGGCGGGCCAGCAGGCGGGCGCCGAGGTCGGCCTCGTCGATCGCGCGGATGTAGTGGCCGTTCAGCCAGTCGAGCTTGTCCAGGTCGAACACCGGGCCCACGGTGTTGACCCGCTGCCAGTCGAACTGCTCGACCATCTCGTCGAACGAGAACACCTCGACCCCACCGGGCATCGAGTAGCCCAGCAGCGCCAGGAAGTTGCGCAGCGCCTCGGGCAGGTAGCCCTGCTCCTGGAACCAGGTGAGCCGGGCCGCGGGGTTCTTGCGCTTGCTGATCTTGGACTTGTTGGCGTTGCGCAGCAACGGCATATGCACGAACTTCGGCATCGGCAGGTCGAGCCAGGTGTAGAGCAGCACGTGCTTGGGCGTCGAGCTGATCCACTCCTCGCCGCGCACCACGTGGGTGATCTGCATCTCGTGGTCGTCGACGACGACCGCGAGGTGGTAGGTCGGGAACCCGTCGGCCTTGAGGATCACCTGGTCGTCGGGGCGCGGGGCGTTGACCTCGCCGCGGATCACGTCGGTGAAGGTCAGTGGTGCGTCGTCCGGGATGAGCATGCGGACGACGGGCTGCTCGCTGAATCCGGGCAGCGCAGCCCGCTCGTCGCGCGTCTTGCCGTAGCAGAGCCGGTCGTAGCCGGTGGGCTGCTTGGCCGCCTGCTGCTGCTCGCGCATCTGCTGCAGGCGCTCGGTGCTGCACCAGCAGTGGTACGCATGGCCGTCGGCCAGCAGCTTCTCGGCGTACGGCCGGTAGGTCTCGAGGCGCTCCGACTGCCGGTAGGGGGCGAACGGGCCACCCTTGTCCGGCCCCTCGTCCCACGGCAGGCCGAGCCAGGTGAGGGTGTCGTAGAGCTGCTGCTCGCTGTCGTCGCGGTAGCGGGCGCGGTCGGTGTCTTCGACCCGCAGCACGAACTGGCCGCCCTGCTGGCGGACGAACGCGAGGTTGAACAAGGACATGTACGCCGTGCCGACGTGCGGGTCCCCGGTGGGGGACGGTGCGACGCGCAGCCGGACGGGACCGGTTGATTCGCTCATGGTGCGGCCAGCCTATCCGCGCGGCGGGGGCGCGATTGACTCGCTGAGGGGTTCACCCGGCGGCGCTCGAGGAGCAGGGTGGAGGCCATGAACACCTCCGCTCCGCAGGTCCAGCGCCGCCGGCGCGCGCGGACCCTGCGTGTACTCATCGCCGGAACCGCCCTCGCGGGCCTCGCGTCCACCCTGACCGCCTCCCCCTCGCTGGCGACGTCGGCGACGTCCCGCGTCGCAAGTCACCCCGGCCATCACCACCACCGGCCTGCCCTGCCGGCGACCGTCGCGTTGCCGGACGGGCTGCGGCCCGAAGGCATCACCTCGAACGGGACCCGCTTCTACGTCGGCTCGCTGAGCGACGGCCGGATCGTCACCGGCGACGTCCGCGGTGGCGGCACGCGGGTGCTCCTGCCCGGCGCGACCGGCCGGGTCATCGTCGGGCTCTTCTTCGACAAGCGCAGCAAGCTCGTCTGGGCCGTCGGCAGCGCCGACTCGGTCGCGCACGTCTGGGCGGTCAGCTCGCGCTCGGGCGCCGTCGTCCGCGACGTGGTCGTGCCGGGGGCGGGGTTCCTCAACGACCTCGTCGTCACCCGGCACGCCGTGTGGGTCACCGACTCCTTCGTCGACCGGCTCACCCGGGTGCCGCTCGGCCGCCACGGCCGGCCGGCGAGTGGGTCGCCGACGTTCGTCCCGCTCGGTGGCGACTGGCCGGCGACCGCCGCAGGCACGTTCGGCGCCAACGGGATCCGGCCACTGTCCGAGGGTCACCTGCTGCTCGACAACAGCGCCGCCGGCGGCTTGTGGTCGGTGTCGGCCCGCGCCGGCGACGCTCGGCAGGTGCACGTCAGCGGCGGCCCGGCCATCGTCAGCGGCGACGGCATCGAGAAGCGCGGTTCGACGATCTGGGTGGTGCGTGGCGAGGACGGCGCGTCGGTGACCCAGCTCAAGCTGCGCCATCACCGCGGCGGCTGGAGCGCGCGATGGGTCGCTCGGCTCGCGGCCGACACGCTCGACGTCCCCTCGACGGCGACGGCCATCGGCCACGCGCTGTACGTGGTCAACGCCCGCTTCGGCGTCCCGTCGCCGGAGACGGCGACGTACCAGCTCACCCGGCTACCGCTGCGTCGCTGAGGACCTCGCCGGCCGGGTCGTGCCCCGTCGTCAGTCGCGGCTGACGACGGGGTTCGACAGCGTGCCGATGCCCTCGATCTCGACCTCGACGCGCTGGCCGGCGGTGATCGGGCCCACGCCGGCCGGCGTGCCGGTGAGGATGACGTCACCGGGCAGCAGGGTGAACGCCGCTGACGCATGAGCCACCAGGGCGGCCACGTCGTGCACCATCTGGCTGGTCCGGCCGTCCTGCACCGTCTCGCCGTCTCGTCGCGTGGTGAGCGCGAGGTCGGCCGGGTCGAGATCGGTGACGATCCACGGACCGAGGGGGCAGAACGAGTCGAAGCCCTTCGCGCGGGACCACTGACCGTCGCTGCGCTGCAGGTCGCGCGCGGTGACGTCGTTGGCGCAGGTGTAGCCGTAGACGACGTCCGCGACGCGCTCGAGCGGCACGTCCTTGCAGATGCGTCCGATCACGACGGCCAGCTCGCCCTCGTAGTGCACGTTGCTCGACTGCCGGGGCAGCACGATCGGGTCACCCGGCCCCACCACCGAGGTGTTGGGCTTGAGGAACATCAACGGCTCGGCCGGCGCCTCGCCGCCCATCTCGGCGGCGTGGTCGGCGTAGTTGCGGCCGATGCCGATCACCTTGCTGCGCGGGATCACCGGCGCGAGCAGCCGCACGTCGTCCAGTGCGACCCGGACGCCGGTGAAGACGACCGGCTGGTGCAGCGGGTCGCCCTGCACCTCGGCCAGCACCAGCCGGCCGCCGTCGTCCTCCAGGACGCCGAAGGTGGGGTCCTCGCCTGCCGTGTATCTCGCGATGCGCACGGGCCGAGGCTACCGGCCGGTCAGCGCAGCGAGACCGCCACCTGCTCGAGGCGGTCGAGTGCCTGCTGCAGCCCGCCCCCCATGCCCGCCTACCCTGGTGCGGTGCTGGCCACCGACCTGTCGCTGCAAGCGGTCGCCGAGGACGCGTGGCGCGCCGACGAGCGGAGACACCACGAGCTCGTGGACGGCTGGACCGCCGGTCGACGCAGCCGAGCGCCCACCGGTGCCAAGCACCCGGTCGAGGACTTCCTGTTCACCTACTACACGCAGCGGCCGGCCACGCTGCGCCGCTGGCACCCCGGCGCCGCCCGGGCGCTGCTCGGCGACGCCGCCCGCGAGCGGCTCGACTGGCGTTGGTACGTCGAGCGGGCCGTCCAGCTCGACGACGGGACGACGGCCCGCGCCGTCACCGTGGACGTCGAGGCGTTCGTTGCGGCGCGCGGCGCGACACTCGACTTCGTGTCCCGACTGCTGTCGGCCACCGCCGCCCGTCCCGCCCAGCTCGGCTGCTTCGGCCTGCACGAGTGGGCGATGGTCTACCGCCTACCTGAGGGCGAGCAGCGGCATGAGGACTGGCCGCTGCGACTCGGCGCCGCCGGCACCGACGCGGTCGTCGAGGAGCACCCGGTCCGGTGCTCGCACTTCGACGCGTTCCGGTTCTTCACCCCGAGCGCCAGACCGCTGAACGCCTTGCGCCCCAGCCGCTCTGACCAGGTCGAGCTCGAGCAGCCCGGCTGCCTGCACGCGACGATGGACCTCTACAAGTGGGCGTACAAGCTGGTGCCCCTCGTGCCGTCGTCCCTCGTCGCGCGGTGCTTCGAGCTGGCGCGCGACGTCCGGCTGCTCGACATGCAGGCGTCGCCGTACGACCTGGCCGCACTGGGCGTCGAGCCCGTGCAGATCGAGACTCCGCACGGCCGGGCCGAGTACGCCCGCCGCCAGCGGGAGTTCGCCGAGCGCGCGGCTCCCCTGCGCGCCGGCCTGCTCGCGGTGTGCGAGCGCTGGACTCAGGCGTCGCCGCTGGCCGCGTCGTCCGGCGAGACGTAGACGCAGAACGGGTGCCCGGCCGGGTCGACCAGCACCCGCACGTCCCGCTGCGGCTGGAAGGCCGGCAGCTCCGCACCGCACTCGACGGCATGCGCCACGGCCTGGTCGAGGTCGTCGACCTCGAGGTCGAGGTGCAGCTGCATCTGCGGGTCGCCCGGCCCGGCCGGCCAGACCGGCCGGACGTGGTGCTCCTCGCGCTGGAACGCCAGGTTGTACCCAGCGTCCTTCGACGGCGCGAGGGTCGCCCAGTCGCGGGTGTCGGTGAAGACCTCCCAGCCGAGCAGCCGCTCGTAGAAGTGGGCCAGCTCAGCGGCGTCGGGGCAGCCCAGCACCACACCGAACCAGGTCTTCGTCGTCCGCAAAGGCATGCGATGACCCTGCCACCGACCGCACGTCGGTGCCACACTGCGCGGACGGACCCCAGCGAAGGAGCGCGACATGACTGGGCAAGGCACCGCCGACGACCCGTGGCAGCTGACGACGGCGCCGGGCTCTTCCTCGTACACCATGTACCGCGACGAGACCGCCGAGCCGCCGGCGCTGGTCTGTCAGGTCGGCTCGACCCAGCTGCGCTACCACCTGCGGGCGATCGACGACCTGCACGCCTGGCTGCGCGAGCAGGGCGACTGGGTGCCCCTGGGCGCCGCGGACGAGAAGAAGGACGCTGCCGACGGCACCGTCGAGGCCTGGGGGCGCGCGCCAGACAACCCCGTGGGCGGCTGGTACGGCCTGCGCAACGGCTATCGCGGCCGCTTCGGCATGTACCTGCCGCCGCTGCTGGAGGCGCTGGGTCTGGTCGAGCTCACCCACGACGCCCGCAACAACCGCGTCCGCGCGCTCTGAGCGGGCCGCCAGCGGCTAGGCTCGCCCCCGTGCGGATCCTGGTGCTCAACGGCCCCAACCTCGGCCGGCTCGGCACGCGCGAGCCGTCCGTCTACGGCACGACGACGCACGACGAGCTCGTGACCCTGTGCGCGCAGGCCGGTGCGGGTGTGCAGGCCGAGGTCGAGGTGCGCCAGACCGACGCCGAGCACGAGATGCTCGGCTGGCTGCATGAGGCGGCCGACGCCGGCACGCCCGTCGTGCTGAACCCGGCCGGGTGGACGCACACCTCCGTCGCGCTGCGGGACGCCTGCGCAGCCCTCACCGCGCCGTTGGTCGAGGTGCACATCAGCAACGTGCACGCGCGCGAGGAGTTCCGCCGGCACTCGTTCGTCTCGCCGGTGGCGAGCGCCGTGATCGCCGGCCTCGGGGTCGACGGCTACCCGGTCGCGATCCGCTGGCTCGCCGGTCGCGGCTGAGCCTGCCGCGACCCGGCCCACCGTGCGCGCCCGCGCCGAGATCCTGCACCTCGACCTCGACTCGTTCTTCGCGGCCGTCGAGCAGCGCGACAAACCGTCACTGCGCGGTCGACCGGTCGTCGTGGGCGGGGTCGGCGGCCGCGGCGTCGTCTCCACGGCGTCGTACGAGGCGCGGGTGTTCGGCGTCCGCTCGGCGATGAGCGTCGCCGAGGCCCGCCGCCGGTGCCCGAACGCGGCGTACCTCGCTCCCCGCTTCACCGCCTACCGCGCCGCCAGCCTGGCGGTCATGGCCGAGCTGCACGCCGCCAGCGGACTGGTCGAGCAGCTGAGCATCGACGAGGCGTACGCCGACCTTGCACTCCCGGGCACTGCCGCGGCGGACGCGGACGAGCCGACCTGGCCGACGTCCACGCCGCGCGAGATCGCGACGCGGCTGCGCGAACGGGTGGCGCTGGTGACCGGCGGCCTGACCGCCTCAGTCGGCGTCGCGCCGTCCAAGAGCGTGGCCAAGCTGGCGAGCGAGGCGGCCAAGCCGGACGGTCTGCTCGTGGTCGAGCCGTCCGACGTCCGCGCGTTCCTCGACCCGCTGCCGGTAACGGCCATCGGCGGCGTCGGCCCCGCCACCGCCGCCCGGCTGACCGCGGCCGGGATCCGCACCGTGGCGCACCTCGCCGCCATGGACGACGACGACGCGACTCGGCTGCTCGGCGCAGCACACGGACGCTGGCTGGTCGCGGTGGCCCGCGGCGAGGACGACCGGCCGGTGGTCGCCGTGCGCGAGACGAAGTCGGTGTCGGTCGAGGAGACGTTCGGCCATGACCTGCGCGACCCGGTGCGGATGGCCGCCGAGACCGACCTGCTGGCGGCCAAGGTGGCCAGCCGGCTGCGGGCCGGGGGGCTGGCGGGACGCACGGTGACACTCAAGCTGCGGTTCGCGGACTTCAGCATCCGCACCCGATCGCAGACCTTCCCCGAGGCCACCGACGACTCGACCGCGATCACCCGCGCCGCACGGCGCCTGCTCGCGGACGTCGACACCCTGTCGTGGTCGACCGCCGGCGGCGTACGGCTGCTGGGCGTCGGGGTCTCCGGTCTCGCCGACTGGGTGCAGCCGGACCTCCTCGACACCGCGGACGACGGCCCGCCGGCTTCGTCGTCCGCGCCGCCCGACGCGCCGCCACCCACGCTGCCGACCGCGCCCCCGAACGAGGCTCGCACCAGCGCGGTCACTGACCCACTACCGGCCCCGGCCTGGCGCCCGGGCGCGGACGTCGAGCACGCCGACCTGGGGCGCGGCTGGGTCTGGGGCAGTGGGCTCGGCCGGGTGACAGTGCGGTTCGAGGGGCCGGACACCCCGCCGGGACCGGTGCGCACCTTCGCCGCCGACGACCCCGCCCTGCGCCCCGCCGAACCGCCGGTCATTCCGGGCGGAACGCGGCAACCAGGGTCACCGGACTGACCGTCGTTGCCGCGTTCCACCGGCGCCCGCGATGGCCCTCCCCGACGGGGTCAAGATCGTCGTTGACAGGCCAGGTCGGCGAGAGGATCTTGGCAGTTGGGAGCCGACAGGCCTCTCGGAGGAGCACGCCATGGTCAAGCGGATGATCTGTCTCATGATCGACCACCGGTACAACCGGATCCCGTACCCGAATGCGCCGGCCGACTACTTCCTGCGGTGCCGCAGGTGCGGCCACGAGCGGGACTCGATCGTCAAGGGCCCCGGCCACCGCGCGGTGGGCCTGCAGTAGAGCGGTGGCGCGCGAGCGCCGCGGGCTCAGCGGCGCTCGATGCCCTGCCGCATCAGGCCGTACGAGATGGAGTCGACGAGCGCCTCCCAGGACGCCTCGACGATGTTCGCCGCCACCCCGACGGTCTCCCAGGACGTCGAGCCGTCGCTCGTCTCGATCAGCACCCGGGTCACGGCGTCCGAGCCGTGCGCGGCGTCCAGGATGCGCACCCGGAAGTCGATCAGCTGGAGCTTGCGCAGCTCGGGGTATGCCGGTGACAGCGCCTCGCGCAACGCGTGGTCGAGGGCGTTGACCGGGCCGTTGCCCTCCCCCGTCGCGACGACCCGACGTCCACCGGCCACGACCTTCACGGTGGCCTCCGAGACCGCGGTGTCGTTGCCGCGGGCGTCCGTGATCACCCGCCAGCTCTCGACGTCGAAGTAGCGCGCCCGGGCACCGTCGACCTCCTCGCGCAGCAGCAGCTCGAACGAGGCGTCGGCGGCGTCGAAGGTGTATCCCCGCGCCTCGAGCCGCTTGACCCGCTCGATCACCTTGGCCAGCAGGTCGTCGCGTCCGGACAGGTCGTAGCCGAGCTCGCGGCCCTTGAGCTCGATCGAGGCGCGACCGGCCATCTCGGAGACGAGCGTGCGCATGTCATTGCCCACCTGCGTGGGGTCGGTGTGCTGGTAGAGGCCGGGGTCCACCCGCAGCGCGCTCGCGTGCAGACCGGCCTTGTGCGCGAAGGCGCTGGCCCCGACGTACGGCTGCCGCGAGTACGGCACCACGTTGGTGATCTCGCTGACGGCGTGCGCGATCCGGGTGGCTTCGCGCAGCCGCTCGACGTCGAGCACGGGGCGGCCCTGCTTGATCACCAGGTTGGCCACCACGGTCACCAGGTCGGCGTTCCCGGTGCGTTCGCCGTAGCCGTTCAACGTGCCTTGCACGTGCGTCGCCCCGGCACCGACCGCAGCCAGCGAGTTCGCGACCGCGCACCCGGTGTCGTTGTGGCAGTGGATACCCAGCCGCACGCCCGACGCGGTGAGCACCTCGTGGACCGTGTCGGCGACCTCCGGCGGGAGCATTCCCCCGTTGGTGTCGCAGAGCGTCACGACCTCCGCCCCCGCCTCGCCGGCGACCCGCACCACCTCGAGCGCGTACGCCGGGTCGTCGCGGTAGCCGTCGAAGAAGTGCTCGGCGTCGAGCATGACCCGCCGGCCCTCCCCCACGAGGAAGCCGACGGTGTCGCGCACCATCTCGAGGTTCTCGGCGGGAGTGGTCCGCAGCGCGGCCTCGACGTGCCGTGAGTGGCTCTTCGCGACCAGGGTCACGACGGGCGCGAGGGAGTCCAGGAGCGCTCTCACCTGGGGGTCGGTGGCTGCAGTGCCGCCCGGACGGCGGGTCGCGCCGAACGCTGCGAGCACGGCATTGCGCAGCGTGAGGTGCCGCGCTGCGAGGGCGAAGAACTCGGTGTCCTTGGGGATCGCCCCGGGCCACCCGCCCTCGATGAATCCGACCCCCAGGTCGTCCAGGTGCGCCGCGATCGCCAGCTTGTCGTTGGCGGACAGCGTGAGGCCCTCCTGCTGCGCCCCGTCGCGCAGCGTCGTGTCGTACACGTGGAAGTCACTGCTGGGTGTCACGTCGTCCCTGCTCTCTCACGTCCGCCACTGCGCCGTCCTGCCCAGTCTGACAATGAAAAAGACCCCCCGTGGCACGGGAGGTCTGGCGCGTCGTCGGACCCTGGTGATCCGTCGGCGCGCCCTAGCTAATGATCGGGCTGGTCTGCATGGCCCGCCCATGCTGTCACGCGTCCCACCTGGTGACTAGTCAGTCTCGGGATACGGACGCCATCGGTCACCGGGCGGCCGCCACCAGGGCCTCGAACAGCCGGGGGTCCTCACCCACCTCGGGGTGCCACTGAACGCCAACCCGCCACCGCGCCTGCGGCGCCTCGAAGCCTTCGAGCACCCCGTCGTCCGCCCAGGCGGTGGCCAGGTAGCCGGGGTGCGTCGCGACCCCTTGGTGGTGATAAGCCGGGACGACGACCCGCTCGCCCAGCACGGACGCCAACAGCGACCGCTCGGCGGTCCGGACCCCGTGCGCGCCGTACTGCCCGGGCGCCGGCGAGTGCTCGTCGTGGCCCACCCGGTCGGGCAGGTGCTGCTCGAGGGCGCCACCGGCGGCCACCGCCATGACCTGCATCCCGCGGCAGATGCCCAGCAGCGGCAGGTCCGCGTCGACTGCGGCGTCGACCAGGGCGAGCTCGGCGTCGTCGCGGTCCGGCCGCGGCGCCTGCCCCACCGGGTGCGGCTGCTGCCCGTACCGGCCGGGGTCGACGTCGGCACCGCCCGCCACCACCAGAGCGTCGAGCACGCCCACCAGGTCGGCCGCGTCAGCCGGGTCCAGGGACCGCTCGGGCGGCACCAGCAGCACCCGCGCTCCTGCAGCGCGTAGCGCGTCGACGTACGCACTGGGCACGAGCACCGCCGGCACCTCGCGCCACACCCCCCAGGAGGCCGGCTCGGCGTAGCTGGTGAGCCCGACCAGCGGGCGGCGCGTCATGATCGGCCCGTCACAGCGGGGTCACGTACGCGCCGCTGATCCCGCCGTCGACGAGGAACTGCGAGGC
Organism: uncultured Actinomycetota bacterium; assembly: GCA_963759935.1. Taxonomy (GTDB): domain Bacteria; phylum Actinomycetota; class Actinomycetes; order Actinomycetales; family Angustibacteraceae; genus Angustibacter. Next base: position 219,960 of record CAVXBF010000009.1, on the reverse strand, counting down.
GGTGATGAAGCTGGAGTCGTCGCTGGCCAGGAACGCCACCGCGGCTGCGATCTCGGCCGGCTCGGCGAAGCGGCCCAGGGGGACGTGCACGAGCCGGCGGGCCGCGCGCTCGGGATCCGTGGCGAACAGCTCCTGCAGCAGCGGGGTGTTGACCGGGCCAGGGCACAGCGCGTTGACCCGCACGCCCTGCCGGGCGAACTGCACGCCGAGCTCGCGGGACATCGCCAAGACGCCGCCCTTGCTCGCGGTATAGGAGATCTGTGAGGTCGCGGCGCCCATCACCGCCACGAACGAGGCGGTGTTGATGATCGAGCCGCGACCCTGCTCGAGCATGTACGGCAGCACCGCCTTGCAGCAGAGGTACACGCTCGTGAGGTTGACCTCCTGCACGCGGCGCCACGCGTCGATCCCGGTCTCGAGGATCGAGTCGTCGTCCGGCGGGGAGATGCCCGCGTTGTTGAACGCCACGTCGATGCTGCCGTAGGCGTCGTGCGCGGCCCGGAAGAGCGCCGCGACGTCGTCCGCATCCGTGACGTCGCACCGCTCGTAGCGACCGCCGACCTCGGCGGCCACCGTGGGTCCGCGCTCGTCGTCGACGTCGCCGATGACCACACGCGCGCCCTCGGCGGCGAACCGCTGCACGGTGGCGAGGCCGATGCCGCTGCACCCTCCCGTAACGACGCAGACGCGTCCGTCCAACCGACCAGTCATGGTGGGGTTCTCCTGTTCGTCGCCGGTCAGGCGGTGGTCGAGATGAAGACGTTCTTGACCTCGGTGAACGAGTCGAGGGCATCCGGCCCCAGCTCGCGGCCGAGCCCGGACTGCTTGAACCCGCCGAACGGCGTCGAGTACCGCACCGACGAGTGCGAGTTGACCGACAGGTTGCCGGCCTCGACGCCACGGGCCACCCGCAGCGCGCGGCCGACGTCGCGGGTCCAGATCGACCCGGAGAGCCCGTAGGCGGTGTCGTTGGCCATCTGCACCGCGTCCGCCTCGTCATCGAACGGCAGCACCGCGACGACGGGACCGAAGACCTCCTCACGCCACACGGCGTCCTGCACGGACCGCGGCCGGACCACGGTGGGCGGGTACCAGTACCCCGCGCCGGCGGGAGCCTCGCCACGGAAGAGGACGTCGACCGGCTCGTCAGCCTGCTCGACGTACGAGCGCACGGTCTCGCGCTGTCCGGCGCTGATCAGCGGCCCCATCTCGGTGTCGTCGGACGACGGATCGGCCACGCGCACGCCCTTGACCGCGTCCTCGAACAGCGCCATGAAGCGGTCATACACGCTGCGCTGCACCAGGATCCGGCTTCGCGCGCAACAGTCCTGGCCAGCGTTGTCGAAGACCGCGTACGGCGCGGTGGCCGCTGCGCGCTCGAGGTCGCTGTCAGCGAAGACGATGTTGGCGCTCTTGCCGCCGAGCTCGAGCGTGACCCGCTTGACCTGCTCGGCCGCGCCCCGCATGATCCGCTGCCCGACCGCGGTCGACCCGGTGAAGCAGATCTTGCGCACCAGCGGATGCGTCACGAAGCGCTCCCCCACCACTGCCCCGCGACCGGGCAGCACGCTGAGCAGGTGCTCGGGCAGGCCTGCCTCGACCGCCAGCCGGCCCAGCATCATCGCGGTCAGCGGGGTCAGCTCGGCGGGCTTGAGCACCACGGCGTTGCCAGCGGCCAGCGCAGGCGCCAGTCCCCACCCGGCGATGGGCATCGGGAAGTTCCACGGGACGATGACGCCGACGACGCCCAGCGGCTCCTTGAAGGTGACGTCCAGACCGTCGGCCACCGGGATCTGCCGGCCGAACAGCCGCTCCGGCGCAGCCGAGTAGTAGGCGAGGACGTCCCGGACGTTCCCCGCCTCCCACCGCGCGTTCGACACCGTGTGTCCGGCGCCGCGCACCTCCAGCTGGGCCAGCTCCTCCAGATGGCCGTCGACGGCCTCGGCGAACCGGTGCAGCAGCCGTCCGCGGTCGGCCGGGGCAAGGGCAGCCCACACCTGCTGCGCCCTCGCGGCGCGCTCGACGGCACGGTCGGTCTCCTCGACTCCAGCGAGCTCGACGGTCTCGACCAGCTGCTCGGTGGCTGGGTCGATGACGTCGTGCGTACGGCGCTCGAGCACGTCGTGGGCCGAGTTCGGGTCGGTCATGGTCACAGCCTCTCGAATCCCCGGACGCGCTCCCAGTCGGTCACCACGGACTCGAAGGCCTTCAGCTCGACGTCGGCCGCGTTCACGTAGTGGTCGACGACGGCATCGCCGAAGGCGGAGCGGGCGATGGCCGAGCCGGCAAACAGGTCTCGCGCGGCGCGCAGGTGCGACGGGACGTGCGGCTTGTCCGAGGTGTAGGCGTTGCCGGCGAACGCCGGCTCGAGCTCGAGCGAGTTCTCGATGCCGTGCAGCCCGCCCGCGAGCATGGCGGCGATCGCCAGGTACGGGTTGACGTCACCGCCTGGCAGCCGGTTCTCGAGCCGGAGCCCGACGCCGTGGCCCACAACCCGCAGCGAGCAGGTGCGGTTGTCGCGTCCCCACGCGACTGCCGTCGGCGCGAACGACCCGGGGGCGAACCGCTTGTAGGAGTTGATGTTCGGGGCATAGAAGAGCGTGAGTTCCGCCAACGTAGCGAGCACGCCGGCCACGAACTGCTCGAACAGCTCGGTGGGCCCGTTGCCCTCGTCGAAGACGATCGACCCGTCGGTGCCGCGCAGGCTCATGTGGATGTGGCACGAGTTGCCCTCGCGCTCGTCGAACTTCGCCATGAAGCTGACCGACTTGCCGTGCAGCGACGCGATCTCCTTGGCACCGTTCTTGTAGACGCTGTGGTTGTCGGCGCTGCGCACCACCTCGTCGTACAGGAAGGCGATCTCGTGCTGGCCCAGGTTGCACTCACCCTTGGCCGACTCGACGGTCAGGCCGGCGGCATGCATGCCGCGGCGGATGTCGCGCAGCAGCGGCTCGACCCGGGTGCCGCCGAGGATCGAGTAGTCGACGTTGTACCGGTTGGACGGGGTCAGCTTGCGGTACCCGTTGTCCCAGGCCTGCTCGTAGCTGTCGTCGAAGACGAGGAACTCCAGCTCGGTACCAGCGAAGGCGCCGTACCCGAGCTCACCGGCGCGCTCGACCTGGGCCTTGAGGATCTGCCGCGGTGACTGCTCGACGGGGCCACCCCCGATCCACGCCAGGTCGCACTGCACCATGGCGGTGCCGGGTACCCACGGCGTGAGCCGCAGCGTCCCGAGGTCGAGCACGAACTCCATGTCGCCGTAGCCGGTGCTCCATGAGCTGATCTCGTAGCCGTCGACGGTGTTCATGTCGACGTCGACGGCCATCAGGTAGTTGCAGCCCTCCGTGCCGTGCTCGAGCACGGTGTCGAGGAAGAACGGGGCGTGGATCCGCTTGCCCTGCAACCGTCCCTGCATATCGGTGAACGCCACCACCACGGTGTCGACGTCGCCGTTGCTCACCCTGCGGCGCAGCTCACCGATGGTGAGCGGTGCGGTAGTCCCCATGCTCGCTCCTCTCAGACCAGCAGCCCGCGCAGGAGCGCGGACGTCGCATCGCAGTGCTCTTCCATCGAGCGTCGTGCCGTTGCCGGGTCGCCGGCGAGCACCGCGTCGACGACCGCCCGGTGCTGGGCGCTGGAGTGGCCGATGTTCGGCGCCAGCACCGGGATCGCCGTCAGCATCTCGTGGATCATCCCCTGGACCTGCGTCACGGCCGTGACGAGCAGCGTCGAGCCGGACAGCGTGGCCAGCGCCAGGTGCAACCGCGAGTCGGCCTGCCGGTGCTCGGCGACGTCCGCCGCGCGCTCGACGTCCAGCCGGCTGGCGACCAGCCACGACCGCTGGTCGGCGGTCAGGTCCCGCGTCGCGGCCAGCGCCGCCGCTCCCGGCTCGACGACCCGACGGAAGTCCAGCGCGTCGCGCATCTGCATCACGTCGAGTCCCGGCGCCGGTGCCTTCGCAGAGCCCGGCTCGGCGCCGCGGTAGACCACGACCGTCCCGCCGCCACGACCGCGCCGGGTCTGCACCATGCCGGCCTCGCGCAGGGCGGCGATCGCCTCGCGCAACGTGGTGCGGCTCACCCCCAGTGTCTCCGCGAGCTCTCGTTCGGGCGGCAGGTGCTCACCCAGCGCGAACACGCCCAGTCGCACGCTCGTGGCCAGCTGCTCCACGGTCGCCTCGAAGGCGTTGCCGTCGCGCACCGGTCGCAGCACTGCCTGCGGCAACCGGTGCGCGGACGACGGCATCGCCTGCACCCTCCCCTGCTCAGCCGAGGTCACGATCCGAAGATCTCCGAGGGCGGCAGCGTGTCGTGCCCCTCCGGCACGTCCCGCATGAAGTGCTTGCGTCCACCGGCGAACCACGCGCCGGTCGCGAAGACCAGCACCGCCAGCACCGCCACGGGGGCGTAGTTGAACGTGGCGCCGGTGACTGGTGAGGCGGGCGGCAGCATGAACAGCACGACGATGAACGCGACCCAGGCGATCGCGATCCAGCCGATCACCGCACTCCACCGGCCCAGGTGCCAGGGCCCGTTGACGAAGTCGGGGTTGCGCCGCCGCAGGAACACCGGGATGACGTACGCGATGTACAGGCCGATCACCGCGATCGAGGTGACCGCGAGATAGGCGACGATGCTGCGCAGCGCCGGTGCGGCCAGCACGATCGAACAGCCCACGCACAGCCAGATCGAGTTGGTCGGTGTGCCGGTGCGCGGGTTGACCTTCGCCCAGAGCCGCGAGCCGGGCAGCGCGTTGTCGCGGCTGAAGGCGAACGACATCCGCGAGTTCGCCGTGACCGATGCCATCCCGCAGAAGAACTGCGCCACGGCGCAGATCAGCAGCAGGAACTCGCCAGTGTGCCGGCCGGCCGCGTCGATGAAGATCTGTGCGGGCGGCAGGCCGGTCGCGCTGGTGCGGGCGCCCTCGTAGCTCTGGATCGCCGCCGTCACCGCGATGAGCAGCACCCAGCCGGCGACGATCGACACCGCGACGCTCGACACGATGCCCTTCGGCGCCTCGGTGGCTGCACCCCGGGTCTCCTCGGCGACGTGCGCCGACGCGTCGTACCCGGTGTAGGTGTACTGCGCCATGAGCAGGCCGAGCAGGAACACGTAGATCGGTGCGCTCCACCCGGTGTGGTTCTCGTAGTGGGTGAACGTCCAGCCGAGGGACTGGTGCCGGTCCGGGATCACGACCAGGACGACGACGATGACCGCGACGCCGACCAGGTGCCACCAGGCGCTGATGTTCGAGAGCAGCTTGACCAGGCTGACGCCGAACGTGTTGAGCAGGCCGTGCGCGGCGATGATCAGGACGAAGACCCCGAAGGTGCGCACAGGGGTCACCTCGACCCCCGCCACGAGGTTCATCAACGCCATCCAGGTGATCGCTGCGCCGTAGTCGATCGCGGCGGTGACGGCCACCTCGCCCAGGAAGTTGAACCAGCCGACGTACCAGGCCCACACCGCCTTGTTGCGCTTCGCGAGCCGCCCGGCCCAGTAGTAGAGGCCACCGGCCGTCGGGTACACCGAGCAGACCTCGGCCATCGCCAGAGCGACGCACAGGACGAAGAGGCCGACCACCGGCCACCCGATGGTGATGGCGATGGGGCCGCCCGCGTTCATCGCGATGAGGTACGAGGTGATGCAGCCGGCGAGGATCGAGATGATCGAGAACGACACGGCGAAGTTCGAGAAGCCGGACATGCCGCGGTGCAGCTCTTGCTTGTACCCGAGCGCGGCGAGCGCCCGAGCATCGTCGTCGAGGCCTTCGAGGTCGATGGCGTTGTCAGCCATGAGCCCATCCCTGAAGAACGGGGACCGGACCAGGAATGGTCCAGTCGCTAGGGTTCTGGATCATGCTCCCCGCGTGGCCGGGCCGTCAATGGTTTGCTGCAAGCCCATTAAGCGCGTCGCGCGGCGGCCCGCGTCCGCGCGGCCTGACGCACCAGGTGGTCGCGCTCGGCCAGGTTCGTGGCTCGGCTGGCGGCAGCCGCGTAAGACGTTGCGGCGGAAGGGAGGTCGCCGCCCAGCTCGTGCAAGTGACCGCGGACCGCGTGCCACCGGTGCCGGTCGCCGAGCACCTCGCACAGCCGGTCGGCCTCGCGCAGTCCAGCGGCGGCACCGAGAACGTGACCGACCGCGACCGCGCGCCCGAGCACCGCTGCCGGGTCCTGGCGGACCGGGTCGTCGGTGAGGGCAACGAGGTCGTCGTACCAGGCGAGGATCTGCGGCCAGTCGGTCTCGTCCGCGCTGGCCGCGTCGTCGTGCAGGGCCGCGATGGCGGCCTCGACCTGGTAGCGGCCGGGGCGCTGCACGGCCAGCGCCGACTGCAGCACACGCACGCCCTCGGCGATCTCGCGGGTGTCCCACAACCCCCGGTCCTGCCGGTCGAGGGTGATGATGCGACCCGCTGAGTCGAGGCGTGCCGGGAGGCGGGCGTGGTTCAGGAGCATCAGCGCGAGCAACCCGCGCGCTTCCGGCTCGTCGGTGGCGAGCGCCAGCTGGCGGGCGAGCCGGATCGCCTCGCCGGCCAGGTCCAGCCGACCCGCGTGGCCGGCCGAGTACACCAGGTAGAGCACCCGCAGGACGACGGCGAGGTCGCCGGGCTGGTCCAGCCGCCGCCCCCGCAGGGTGCGCTTGGCGCGGCTGATCCGCTGCGCCATCGTCGCCTCCGGCACGTAGAAGGCGTCGGCGATCTCCCGGGTGGTGAGACCCCCGACGGCGCGCAGCGTCAGGGCCACCTGGGAGGCGGGCGCGAGATCGGGATGGCAGCAGCAGAAGAGCAGGAACAGGGTGTCGTCGCCCGCCTCGGTGTCGCGAGCCGTCGGCTCGGCGTACGTCGCCCGTTCGCGGCGGGACCGGGCGCCCTCGCTGCGGCGGGCGTCGACGAGCCGTCGGGTCGCAACCGTGGTCAGCCACGCGCGCGGCTCGCGCGGCGGATGGTCCGGCCACACCCGCAGCGCCTCCAGCAGCGCCTCCTGCAGCGCGTCCTCGGCGGCATCGAAGTCCTCGCCCCGCCGGACCAGGCCCGCGAGCACCCGGGGAACGAGGGCGCGCAGCGCGCCCTCGTCCAGCCGTCGGGTCGGCTCGTCGATCACGTCGGATCAGTCGTCCGCATGCGCCTCGGACATGACCTCCCGGACGTCGATCCACTCGTAGAGCGGCGTCCCGCCGGGGCCGGGCTCGGACGAGACGTAGGCCGCGAGCTCGACCGCTCGCTCGTACGAATCGACATCGATCATGTACCAGCCCGCCACGAGATCGCTGGTCTCGGGCAGCGGGCCGTCGGTGGTCACCGGCGCAGCGTCCGGGCCCCCGTAGCGCACCCAGGTGCGGGCCGGCGTGAGCGCCTGTGCGTCGACGTACTCGCCGTTCGCCTCGAGCAGGTCGCGGACGTGGTGGAGGAACGCCATGTGCGCCTCCACGTCCTCGGGGGCCCACTGGTCCATCGGCGGGAAGGGGTGGTGCGCCTCGGGGCCGCCGCGGTAGTGCTTGAGGAGCAGGTACTTCGGCATGCTGGTCTCCAGATCTGCTGGTGTCGTGGACCGCGCCTGTCGCGGCCCTACACCTGGTGAGCGGAGCCGGTCGGCGGTTCTCGACATGAGACCACCGACCGAGCCCCAGGACGGTCGCGCCGCTCCACCCTCACACCAGTCGGTGCAGCCACCCGTGCGCATCGGGCGTCCGCCCGTACTGCAGGTCGAGCAGCGCGGTGCGGACCGCGGTGGTGACCTTACCGATGCCGCCATCACCCATCGTGCACTCACCGTCCGGGGCGACGAGACGCCCCACCGGCGTCACGACCGCCGCTGTGCCACAAGCGAACACCTCGTTGATCCGGCCGGACGCCGCCCCGTCGCGCCACTCGTCGATCCCGATCCTGCGCTCGACCACCTCGTGCCCGCGCTCGGCCAGCATGGTGAGGATCGAGTCACGCGTGACGCCCTCGAGGATCGTGCCGGTGAGCTCCGGCGTGACGACGCTGCCGTCGTCCATCACGAAGTAGAGGTTCATGCCCCCGAGCTCCTCGACCCACCGGCGCTCGACCGCATCCAGGAAGCACACCTGCTCGCAGCCGTGGGCGCTGGCCTCGACCTGTGCGGCCAGGCTGGCCGCGTAGTTGCCGCCGCACTTGGCGGCACCGGTGCCACCTGGGGCGGCGCGCGTGTAGTCACTGGACAGCCAGATCGAGACCGGCTGGACGCCGCTGGCGAAGTACGGGCCCGCGGGCGAGGCGATGACGCAGAACGTCACCTCTGCGGCCGGGCGCACGCCGAGGAAGGCCTCGGACGCGAACATGAAGGGCCGCAGGTAGAGGCTGGCCTCGCCCGCCGAGGCGTCCGGCACCCACCCTCGGTCGGCGCGCACCAGGGCCTGCACCGCCCCGAGGAAGTCCGCCGCGGGCAGCTCGGGCAGCGCGAGGCGCCGCGCCGAGCGCTGGAAGCGGGCCGCGTTCTGGTCCGGCCGGAACGCCCACACCGAGCCGTCCTCGTGCCGGTACGCCTTCAACCCCTCGAAGATCTCCTGGGCGTAGTGCAGCACGGCGGCCGACGGGTCGAGCTGAAGCGGCCCGTAGGCGCGCACCTGGGCGTCGTGCCAGCCGCGGCCGGCCGACCAGGTGGCGGTGACCATGTGGTCGGTGAAGTGCTTGCCGAAGCCGGGAGCAGCGAGCACGGCGGCCCGGTCCTGCTCGGGCAGGGGCGACACGGACGGCGTCAGGGCGAACTCGAGCATGATGCGGACGCTACCGCACGCGCTCGCGCACCGACCGAGGACTCAAGTGGACCGGCCGATCCACCGAAGATCGAGACGTGGATCACACCATGGGCAGCGTGCGCAACGAGGCGCCGCGACGGTGGCTGTGCCGTACCGAGATGGAACGCGCACGGTTCGCCGACATGAACGACCGCGTACGCACCGCTCGGCGAGTGCAAGGCGCGTCCATGAGCTGTGCCGTCCTGTTGTCCGCCTCGACCTACACCTGGTGGCTCGCCACGCTCGTCCTGGCCGCGGTGCTCACCCTCAGTGCGCTCGAGAAGGTGCCGGAGAAGACCGTCAGCCTGGAGCGCGCCTCCGCCGCGAGCATGGCCCTGCTGATGCTGATCCTCGGTGCGGCGGTGCTGCTGAGCGGCGGGGTGCGCAGCCCCTTCCTGACGTTCCTGGCGGTGCCGACGCTCATGTTGGCCGCCCGGTTCCGACCCACCGTCTTCGCCACCGGGCTCGCGCTGTCCGTCGTCGTGACCTTCGCGGCCATGATCGGAGCGACCGCCCTCCCACCGGCGCCGCCCGCTCCCTGGTGGGTGCTGGTCGGCAGCTACGTCGCCATGCTGACGGCGCTGGCCGCCATCTCGGTCACCCTGCTCACCGCGGAGCTGCAGTCGCGCGGCGACGCCGTGGTCGACCAGCTCACCGGGCTGTTCAACCGCAAGGCGCTCACCGGCCGCTACGACGAGGCTTCGGCCCAGGCCCGGGTGCTCGGCGGCACGGTGTCCGTCGTCCTGTTCGACCTGGACCACTTCAAGCAGGTCAACGACCAGCATGGGCACGACCGCGGCGACATCGTCCTGCGCGAGGCCGCCTACCGGATGCGCAAGACGCTACGCACCTTCGACCTGGTCTACCGGATCGGCGGCGAGGAGTTCCTGGTGCTCCTGCCCGGACAGGACCTGGATGCCGCGCAGCTGGTCGCCGAGCGGATGGTGGCCGACATGGCTGCCGAGCCCGTGGGTGGCCTGGTGGTGACGATGTCCGCCGGCGTCGCGTGCGCCGGCCCGGGCGACTTTGCCCTCGACCCGCTGGTCAAGCGGGCCGACACCGCCCTTTATGCCGCCAAACACAGCGGCCGCAACCGCGTCTGCGTCGACGGACGGCTGCCCGTCACCGCCTGAGCGGCGCCGACGGGGCCTGAACCCGTTGCCGCACAGCTCAACCGGCCGCCCGCTCGGCGATGGCCGCACCCACCTCAGCCGTGCTGCGGGGCTGGTCTCCGCGCGTGCTCAGGTCCTCGGCGACCGCCCGTTCGACCCGCGCCGCCCGGTCTGGCATGCCCAGGTGCTCGAGGAGCATCGCCACCGACAGCGCGGTGGCGGTCGGGTCGGCAACGCCACGGCCGGCGATGTCAGGCGCCGACCCGTGCACCGGCTCGAACATGCTCGGGGACGTGCGCTCGGGGTTGATGTTGCCGCTGGCCGCCAGGCCGATCCCGCCGGTGACCGCAGCCGCCAGGTCGGTGACGATGTCGCCGAACAGGTTGTCCGTCACGATGACGTCGAACCGCGCCGGGTCGGTGACCAGGAAGATCGTGGCGGCGTCGACGTGCAGGTAGTCGGTGTCGACGTCCGGGAACTGCTCGCCGACGTGCTCGACGGTGCGTCGCCACAGGTGTCCGGCGTAGGTGAGCACGTTGTGCTTGTGCACCAGGGTCAGTCGATGCCGGGGGCGCGCCTGGGCCCGGACGAACGCGTCACGGACCACGCGCTCGACGCCGTACGCGGTGTTGACGCTCACCTCGGTCGCGACCTCGTGCGGCGTCCCGACCCGCAGCGCTCCGCCGTTGCCGGTGTACGGCCCCTCGGTGCCCTCGCGCACCACGATGAAGTCGATGTCGCCCGGTGCGGCGAGCGGGGTGCGTACCCCCGGGTAGAGACGGCCTGGTCGCAGGTTGACGTACTGGTCGAGCTCGAACCGCAGCCGCAGCAGCAGACCGCGTTCGAGCACTCCGCTGGGCACCGACGGGTCGCCGATCGCGCCGAGCAGGATCGCGTCGTGGCCACGGATCTCCTCGAGCACGGAGTCCGGCAGGGTCTCGCCCGAGGCGTGCCAACGGCGGGCCCCCAGGTCGTACTCGGTGCGCTCGAAGCGCGGGCCAGCATCAGCCGTCACCGCCTCCAGGACCCGCAGGCCCTCCGCCACGACCTCCGGGCCGATCCCGTCACCGCCGATGACGGCCAGCGAGTACGTGCTGCCGGCGCCGCCGGACGTCGCGTCAGTCATGGGCGCCACCGTACCGGCCGTCCCACCCCTCGGGCTGCGGGTCTCGAGATGTGGAAGCCCGGCAACGCGCCAGGAGCCCTCGACCCGTGGGGGGTCGAGGGCTCCTGGTGATGGCGAACCTACGCGGTCCTGCGGGTCAGCGGACCCGCACCGACACCGTCGGCGAGTACGACGGGTTGTAGGCCGCCGAACCGTTGTACCTCGCCCGCAGCGAGTGCGTGCCCCGGCTCAGGACCGGCGCCCGGAGCACAGCCTTGCCACGAACGACCTTGGCCGTGCCGATCACCCGCCAGCCGTCCCGGAAGGTGACCGTGCCGGACGCCCAGTACGGCACCGAGGCGGTCAACCAGGGCCGGTACCCGTACCGGTAGTCCCGATCGTTCACCGACAGCCGCGTGGTGCTCGTACGACCCCGCACGCTCACCTGGACGTACGCCGAACGGCTCGCGGCGTTCTGCGCGTCGCCGGAGTAGACCGCATTCAGCGAGTGCGTCCCACGACCCAGGACCGGCGCCTTGAACGTCGCCTTGCCATGGGAGAGAGTCGCCGTCCCCAGCACCGTGTAGCGGTCGCGGAAGGTGACCTTCCCGGTCGGCGTCCCGGTAGCGGCGCGCGGCGTCACCGTTGCGGTGAGCGTCGGGCGGGCGCCGTAGGAGTACGACGTCGACGAGCTCGTGAGCTTCGTCGTGGTGGCCGTCCGGACCGACACCACCTGCGCCCGCACGCCATCGGCGTTCAGGTGGTGCAGGAGCAGCAGGCCGAGCGGCTTGTCGGCCGCCACCGTGGTGGAGTCGCGACGGACGTCGAGCCAGCCGTCCGAGGAGTCGGTGTTCAGCGTCGCGAACCCGCTGTCACCCGTGGCACTGATCGCGGGCGAGAGCACCGACAGCGTCATCCAGTCCGTGCTGTCGTGCAGCGCGGTGGAGGCGCTGAACGAGTCGACGGCGTAGCGGATGGGCTGGTTGCGGGTGATCAGGCCGGCGTCCTTCAGCGCGTGCAGCGCCACCGGCATGATTAGCGAGTCGCTGTTGAACAGCCCGGTCTCGAGCGACCCGTCGATCCCGTTGACCAGCTGTTGGTCGATCACCCGGGCCGGCGACGTCGTGATGTCGAGCGTGGTGGTGACGAAGTGGTCGAAGTCGTCACCGGACGCCGACAGCCGGGTGTTGTACGTGACCGCCTCGGGGATCCCGTCCCCGTTGCCGTCGATGTAGATGTCGAACTCCAGCGAGTTGGCCGGCGTACGCCACGGACCCCAGCTGCTGATCGCGAAGTTCAGCATCGCCGGTGGGATGGAGCAATCCTGGTTGTTGTTGTCCGGGCAGGCGTCGGAGTCCGCGAACGGCTTGTACGGGTCCAGCCCAGCATCGGTGTACGCCAGTGCGTCGGACGCCCCGCCGACGTAGCGCAGGTCGGCGCCACGCTCATCGGGGAAGGAGACGCAGTCCTCGCTGACGCCGGTCTCGTCCGACGCGCAGGTGCGCATCTTCGGGCTGCTGGTCTGCAGCTCGAACGCGCTCACCGTGGAGTAGTAGCCACCGGTCCCCTGACCCTGCTCGACCGAGCGGCCGGCCAGCTCCAGGAAGCCGCCCTGCACCGCACCGCTGCCGCTCAGCGTCGCCGACGAGGGCGCCTTCATCGCCGAGGCGGGACGGGGCGCCGACCAGACCGGCACGCGCAGCTTGCCGCCGGGGGTGGAGCCCTTGGGCGTCAGCACCAGGCGCCCGCTGGCGTCGGTGCGGAACGAGCGCTGCAGGCCGATCCCCAGCGGGTCCGACTCGGTGGTCGGGTCCTGGGTGTGGCGCAGCTGGGTGGCGTCGACGATGAGCGTCACCGTGACGTCGACCTTCGAGCCCGGCTGCACGGTCACCGAGGTCGGCGAGACCGTGTACGAGGCGCCCGGCGTGGCGATGGCTGCGCGGTAGGCCAGCGAGTACGTCGCCACCGAGTCACCGTTGTTCTCGACCGTGACGGTCTTGGAGCGCTTGGTCGTCCCGGTGGCCGCGATCGGACCGAACGAGACGCTCACCGCGCCGTGGTCGGTCTTGTTGTAGGCCAGCGTGGTGGCCTCGACCGCAGCATCGGCCTTGACCCGGCCGGCGCCGACCCGCTCGGGACCGTAGACGTCACCGGTGTGGTTCGGGCCGGTGAAGACGTCCTGGGTGGCGGTGTTCATGATGGCCGCCTTGGCCTGCTCGACCGACCAGCCAGGGTGTGCCCCGCGCACCAGCGCAGCCTCACCCGCGACGTGCGGAGCGGCCATCGAGGTGCCGCTCTCGGCGATGCCCTCGTCACCGGTGCCGACCGCGACCGAGAAGGTCGTGACGCCCGGAGCCGCGACGTCCGGCTTGACGTTGCCGGACATGCCCACACCACGCGAGGAGAACGACGCGAGCTGGTCGACCGCGCCCGGCGTCACGATCTGCACGCTGTTGCGCAGCTCGTTCGTCAGGGTCGCCCGCACGGGCGTCCCGCCGTCGAGCTCGGCGTTGATGGCGTCGGACGCCTGCTTGATGGTGATCATCACCGGGATGACCGTGCTGCCGGTGATGCCGGCGGAGAAGCTGTTCTGGTCGTTGCCGAAGATCGCGCCGGCCGCACCAGCGGTGTTGGCGTTGCCCGAGCGAGCCACCGAGCCGCAGCGGCGGTCGGAGCCGTCGGTCCAGAACTGCAGGACGATCTTGCCAACCAGGGTGGCGGCCTCGCCGGCGGTGTACGCCGAGCAGCCGTCGGTGTTGTTGGTGTCGGACGGAGGCTGGCTCCAGTCACCGACCTTGACGACCTCGGTGTTGGTGACGCCCGGCTCGTTGTCCCAGTCATAGGCGACCGACTTGAGCGCGGCGAAGATGTTGTTCTGGTCGCCGTCGACCGTGTCGGCCGGCTCGATGTCGGCCGGTGAGTCGATCTTCAGCCCGTCGACGACGTCGTTGCCGTCGTCGGACGCGGCGACCGCCAGCACCTTGGTGGCGTTGCCCGGCGAGCCCCCGACCTCGTAGACGTCACCGCTGTTGCCGATCGAGGCGACGACCATGGTGCCGAGGTCAACGAGGTTGTTGGAGGCGACGGCGTCCGGGTCCTGGGGCGAGCCGTAGCTCGAGCCCAGCGACATGTTGACGACGTCGAGGTGGTCGGCGAAGTTGCCGTCGTCGTTGGGGTCCGCGGCCCAGTCGAGAGCCGGGGTGACGAGGTTCGTCGAGCCGTCGCAGCCGAACACGCGCAGCGCGTACAGGTCGGCCTCCGGCGCGACGCCCGGGCCGATGCTGAACGTGCTGGCCGGGATCGGCGCGGTATAGCCGTCGGAGTAGGTCTCGCCGTCGGTGGTGACGCCGAAGCCGGCCGCGGTGCCGGCGACGTGCGAGCCGTGGCCGTTGCAGTCCAGCGGGTTCGCGTCGGGCACCGGGACGTCGGCGCCGTCCCCCGGCGCGTACGCGTCGCCGGCGAAGTCGTAGCCGCCGACGACCTTGGTGGTCGGCGTCCAGGTGCTCTGGTCGGCCGTCTTGGCCGCCAGGTAGGCAGCCTTCGTGCCGATGCCGCCGAAGTCCTTGTGCGTGTAGTCGATCCCGGTGTCGATGATGCCGACCGAGACGCCTGCGCCGGTCATGCTCGGCGCACCCTGCCAGGCCTGCGGCGCGCCGATCAGCGGCACCGAGGAGGAGTTGGAGATCGTCTTCGGCGTCAGCCGGTGGATCGCCTTGACGCCCGGCAGCTGCGCGAGCGCCGCGAGGCGGGAGGCGTCGGTGACGACGGCCACGCCCGAGTAGGCGTTCTGCACGCGGTAGATGGTGCGCGCCTTGGTGGCCGGGCGCGCCAGGCGGGCCAGGACGACGCTCTGTGCGCGGCGCACGACCGAGACCTGCGAGCGACCGGCGTCACGCGCGGCAGCCGTGCCGCGCGAACGGTTCAGCGCGTAGGTCTTGACCGCCGGGGTCGCGTCGAGCTCGATCATCACGCTGACCTTGCCCTTGGCCGTCGCGAGGTCGGTGTCGACCTTGCCGAGTCGCGCCCGGTTGCGCTGGAGCGGCTGGGCCGCCTTGGCGAAGCTGCTCGGCTTGGGCGCGGTCTTGACCCGCTCCAGGCGCTTCGCCAGCTGGGCCCTGGTCAGGTGGTCCGGCGAGCCGTGCGATGCGGCGGCTGCCGGCGTCGCCCCCAACGTTGCCGCGGCGAGGGCCGTGACGGCCCCGACACTGACAACGGACATGAGGCCACGACCGCGCCGTGGCACACGTGAAGTGATCGACACCGAGGTTCTCCTTGTGGGCGGCGTCCCTACCGTCGGCACCGGATCGTGTCCGGACCCGCGAAAGACACTCGTCCCCCGCCAGCTTGACCGCGCCAGGGTGAAGTTAAGCCCATCTGAGGGCCGGCTGACCACGAATCACGCAACTCGTGACAAGTTTTTACCGTCGAGCTTGCGCCGGCCGAGCAGTCGCCTGCCGAAATGCCGCGTGCGGGCCACCCCGGAGGGTGACCCGCACGCGGTACGGACTGGCTCAGTCGTCGCTGTGGCCCTGGTCGCGCAGGTCCATGGACTCCTGCAGCGCCCGGCGGGCGAACTCCTCTGCCTCGCTCATGATGAGATCCTTCGTTCGTCAGTACAGGGAGGCGCCGATCGGCTGCCGTCCAGGTGCGCTCGCCGTGGTCGCGGGGTCACCGCAGACCTGGTCTCGCACCATCGGCCCGGCGGCGAAGGATGTACCGCCGCGCCGTTGCCCGAGCCGGGGCCGCGATCGCTCGCGGCCGGATGCTCGGACGTCCTCGTACTTTACTCGGACGTTCACCTATCGGCCAGCACCGACCACGGCTTGAGATCGGTGCCGCCCGCGCCTGGTCCCGCCGTCCTCAGCGGGCTGCGGTGCCCTCGGTGTAGTCGTCGTCACTCGACTTCACCCAGGCCATCAGGCCGCGCAGCTCGCGTCCGGTGGCCTCGATCGGGTGCTGCTCGCCCTCGGCCCGCAACCGGGAGAACTCCGGCGCCCCGGCGTCCTGGTCGGCGATGAAGCGGGCCGCGAAGGTGCCGTCCTTGATGTCGGCCAGCACCTCGCCCATGCGGGCCTTGACCGAGTCGTCGATCACCCGCGGGCCGGAGACGTAGTCGCCGTACTCGGCCGTGTCGGACACGCTCCAGCGCTGCTTGGCGATGCCGCCCTCGTACATCAGGTCGACGATCAGCTTGAGCTCGTGCAGGCACTCGAAGTAGGCGACCTCCGGCTGGTAGCCCGCCTCGGTGAGCGTCTCGAAGCCGGCCTGCACCAGCCGGGACACCCCGCCGCACAGCACGGCCTGCTCGCCGAACAGGTCGGTCTCGGTCTCCTCGGTGAAGGTCGTGCGGATCCCCCCGGCCCGCAGCCCGCCGAGCGCCTTGGCATACGCGAGGGTGAGCGGCCAGGCGCCGCCGCTGGCGTCCTCCTCGACGGCGACGAGCACGGGTACGCCGCGACCGTCGGTGTACTCGCGGCGCACCAGGTGTCCCGGACCCTTCGGCGCCACCATGACGACGTCCACACCCTCGGGAGCGGTGATGTAGCCGAACCGGATGTTGAAGCCGTGGCCGAACAACAACGCGTCGCCGCGCTCGAGGTTCGGCTCGATCGCCTCGGTGTAGACGTGCCGCTGCACGTGGTCAGGCGTCAGGACGACGATGACCGACGCCTCACGCGACGCGGTGGCCGGATCGACGACCCGCAGCCCTTCTGCCTCTGCCTTGGCCCGGCTGCGGCTGCCCTCGGGCAGCCCGACCCGGACGTCGACCCCGCTGTCGCGCAGGTTGAGGGCGTGCGCGTGACCCTGGCTGCCGTAGCCGATCACGGCGACCTTGCGGTCGGTGATGGCGGCCAGGTCGGCGTCGGCGTCGTAGAACATGTCGGCCACGGTGGGCGCTCCTTCGAGGATCAGGGTCGGCGGACGGTCGTTCGGGTCGTTCCGGTCGTGCGGTCGTTCCGGTCGTGCGGGTCGGGCGGTCAGGCGGTGCGCAGGGCTCGGTCGCTCATGCTGCGGGCGCCGCGGCCGACGGCCACCATGCCCGACTGCACCAGCTCGCGGATCCCGAAGGGTTCGAGCACCCGCAGCAGGGCGGCGAGCTTCTCGGCGTTGCCGGTGGCCTCGATCGTCACGGCGTCCGGCGAGACGTCGACCACCTTGGCCCGGAACAGCTGGACCGTCTCGAGCACATGCGAGCGCGTCTGCAGGTCGGCACGCACCTTGACCAGCAGCAGCTCGCGCTGCACCGAAGCCGGCCCCTCGAGCTCGACCACCTTGATGACCTCGACCAGCTTGTTGAGCTGCTTGGTCACCTGTTCGAGCGGGAAGTCCTCGACGTCCACCACGACGGTCATCCGTGAGACGTCGGGGTGCTCGGTCGGGCCGACCGCGAGCGAGTCGATGTTGAAACCCCTGCGGGAGAACAGACCTGCGATGCGGGCCAGGACTCCGGGCCGGTCCTCGACCAGCACCGACAGCGTGTGCTTCGACATCTCAGTCCTCCCTGTCCCAGGTGGGGCTCATCCCGCGGGCGACCTGGATGAGGTCGTTGCTGACACCGGCCGGCACCATCGGCCACACCATCGCATCCCGGTGGACGACGAAGTCGACGACGACGGGGCGGTCGTTGATCGCCATCGCCTTCTCGATCGTCGCGTCGACGTCCTCGGGCCGCTCACAGCGCAACCCGGCGCAGCCGTACGCGTCGGCCATCTTGACGAAGTCCGGGATCCGCCGGCCGGCGCTGGTGTGCAGGTCGGTGTTGCTGTAGCGCGAGCCGTAGAACAGCGTCTGCCACTGGCGCACCATGCCAAGGCTGGAGTTGTTGATGATCGCGACCTTGATCGGGATGTCGTTGATGGTGCAGGTCGCGAGCTCCTGGTTGGTCATCTGGAAGCACCCGTCGCCGTCGATCGCCCACACCGTGCGATCGGGCATGCCGGCCTTGGCGCCCATGGCAGCCGGGACCGCGTAGCCCATGGTGCCCAGGCCGCCGGAGTTGAGCCAGGTGCCCGGCCGCTCGTACTTGATGAACTGCGCGGCCCACATCTGGTGCTGGCCGACGCCGGACGTGAAGATCGTGTCCGGCCCGCTGATCGCGCCGAGGCGGCTGATCACGTGCTGGGGGCTGAGCGACCCGTCGTCCGGCTCGGTGTAGCCGAGCGGGTAGGTCTGCCGCCAGCCGTCGACCTCCTTCCACCACCCCTCGTAGTCGCCCTGGCGACCGGCCTGCTGCTCGACCTCGAGTGCCGCGAGCAGATCGCGGATCACCTCACGGGCGTCACCCACGATCGGGACGTCGGCCACGCGGTTCTTGCCGATCTCGGCCGGGTCGATGTCGGCGTGCACGATGGTGGCGTGCGGCGCGAAGGTCGACAGCTGGCCGGTGACGCGGTCGTCGAAGCGGGCGCCGAGACTGATGATCAGGTCGGAGCGCTGCAGGGCCGTCACCGCCGCCACGGTGCCGTGCATGCCAGGCATGCCCAGGTTGGCCTGGTGGCTGTCGGGCAGGGCGCCGCGGGCCATCAGCGTCGTCACGACCGGGATGTTGGTGGCGTCGACGAGCCGGCGCAGCTCGGGGCTGGCCTGGGCGCGCACGACTCCCCCGCCGACGTACAGCACCGGACGACGCGCCTCGACGATCAGCCGGGCTGCCTCGCGCACCTGCTTGCCGTGCGGCCGGGTCACCGGACGGTAGCCCTGCAGCTCGACCCGGTCCGGCCAGGCGAAGTGCGTCGTGGCCTGCAGCGCGTCCTTGCTGATGTCGACCAGGACCGGGCCGGGCCGGCCGGTGCCGGCGATGTGGAACGCCTCGGCGATCGCCTGCGGGATCTGGGCGGGGTCGGTCACCAGGTAGTTGTGCTTGGTGATCGGCATCGTGATGCCGCGGATGTCGGCCTCCTGGAAGGCGTCCGTACCGATGGCCGACGACGCCACCTGGCCGGTGATCGCGACCATGGGCACCGAGTCCATGTAGGCGTCCGCGATCGGGGTCACCAGGTTGGTGGCGCCCGGACCGGACGTCGCCATGCAGACGCCGACGCGTCCGGTGGCGGCGGCGTAGCCCTGGGCGGCGTGGCCGGCGCCCTGTTCGTGCCGCACCAGGATGTGCCGCACCGTCGCCGAGTCGAGCAGCGGGTCGTAGGCGGGCAGGATCGCGCCGCCGGGGATGCCGAAGACCAGCTCGACGCCGGCCTTCTCGAGCGAGCGGACGAGGCTCTGCGCACCGGTCATCTCGGTACGGCCCCGCGAGAGGGCGCCGGCGACGTCCGCCGGGCTCCCGGGCCGCGCGCGGTCTCCCGTCGGGGCGTCACCTGCTGCGCTCACGTCGTCCTCACCCATTCTGCTCGAATGCTGCTCGAAGCTGTGCTGCCTGCTGGTCGTGCTGTCGATCGTCCGGCTCGGCGTGCCCGCCTGTGCCCGGAGACGAAAAAACCCCTCGGCCCGCAATGGGCACAGCGAGGGGTCGCGCGCGGTCTGTGACGGGCCAGGCGACCCTCAGACTGCGCGCCGCCTGAGTACGAGCGACGAACGCACGGCCTCAGCCTCGCCCCACCCCGCCGTGGCGTCAACCGCGGGTCACCCCCGTCCCGCCATTCGAGACGCCTGTCCATTTCGCGGACCCCAGCCCACGCCCCGCGAGGGTGCCGGAGTTGGGCGGATGGGCTAGTCGCAGACGGCGCCACGTGCGGCGGAGCCGACCAGCTTGGTGTACTTCGCCAGGACGCCGCGCTCATGCTTGGGCGCGGGCGCCGTCCAGTCCGAGCGGCGCGAGGCCAGCTCGGCGTCGTCGACGAGCAGGTCGAGGGTGCCGGCCGAGACGTCGAGCCGGATCCGGTCGCCGTCGCGCACCAGGGCGATCGGGCCGCCGTCCACGGCCTCCGGCGCGACGTGGCCGACGCACAGGCCGGTGGTGCCGCCGCTGAACCGGCCGTCGGTGAGCAGCAGCACGTCCTTGCCGAGACCGGCGCCCTTGATGGCTCCGGTGACCGCGAGCATCTCGCGCATGCCGGGGCCGCCCTTGGGTCCCTCGTACCGGATCACGCAGACGTCCCCGGCGGCCAGCGTGCCGTCCGAGACGGCGTCCATCGCCGCACGCTCGCCGTCGAAGACGCGCGCGGTGCCCTCGAACACGTCCTCGTCGAAGCCGGCCGACTTGACCACGGCTCCGTCCGGCGCGAGCGAACCGTGCAGGATGGTCAACCCGCCGGTGGCGTGGATCGGTGCGCTCATCGCGCGCACGACCTGGCCGTCGACGTCCGGGGGCGAGATGTCGGCGAGGTTCTCGGCGAGCGTGCGTCCGGTGACGGTCAGCGCGTCGCCGTGCAGCAGCCCGGCGTCGAGCAGGGCCCGCATGACCACCGGGATGCCACCGACGCGGTCGACGTCGGTCATGACGTAGCGCCCGAACGGCTTGACGTCGGCCAGGTGCGGCACCCGTCGCCCGATCCGGGTGAAGTCGTCGAGGGTCAGGTCGACCCGCGCCTCGTGCGCGATGGCGAGCAGGTGGAGCACTGCGTTCGTCGACCCGCCGAGCGCCATGACGACGGCGATGGCGTTGTCGAACGCCTCGCGGGTCAGGATCTGCCGGGCGGTGATCCCCTGGCGCAGCAGCTCGACCACGGCGTGGCCCGAGCGGCGCGCGTAGCCGTCGCGGCGGCGGTCGGTGGCCGGCGGGGCCGCGCTCCCGGGCAGCGACATGCCCAGCGCCTCGGCCGCGCTGGCCATGGTGTTGGCCGTGTACATGCCGCCGCAGGCTCCCTCACCCGGGCAGATGGCGCGCTCGATCGCGTCGACGTCGGAGCGCGGGATCAGCCCGCGGGCGCAGGCACCGATGGCCTCGAACGCGTCGATGATCGTCACCTCACGCTCAGTGCCGTCGCTCAGCTTCGCGATGCCGGGCAGGATCGAGCCGGCGTACAGGAACACGCTGGACAGGTCGAGCCGCGCCGCCGCCATGAGCATGCCGGGCAGCGACTTGTCGCAGCCGGCGAGCAGCACCGAGCCATCGAGCCGCTCGGCCTGCATGACGGTCTCGACGCTGTCGGCGATGACCTCCCGTGAGACGAGCGAGTAGTGCATGCCCTCGTGACCCATCGAGATCCCGTCGGACACCGAGATCGTGCCGAACTCGAGCGGGTAGCCGCCCGCGCCGTGCACGCCGTCCTTGACCGACTGGGCCAGCCGCTGCAACGACAGGTTGCACGGCGTGATCTCGTTCCAGCTGCTGGCCACCCCGATCTGCGGCTTGGCGAAGTCCTCGTCACCCATGCCGACGGCGCGCAGCATGCCCCGCGCCGCAGCCTTCTCCAGGCCGTCGGTGACGTCACGACTGCGCGGCTTGATGTCTGGAGTGGTCATGGCGCGAGTGTAGGACGGGCTCGCACTAGGGCGGCGGGGCGTCCACGAACGGTCCGGCCACCACGAGACCCCGCAGCGGGTCGCCCGTCGCGAGCCGATGCAGCTGCTCGCGCAGCATCACGACCGCGCGCGGCGCGAACGCGCTGGTGGCGCCCCCGATGTGCGGGCTGATCAGGACGCCGGGCGCCCGCCACAGCGGGTGGTCGCTGGGCAGCGGCTCGGGATCGGTGACGTCGAGCGCCGCGCCGATCCGTCCACTGGTCAGCTCGGCCACCAGCGCGTCGGTGTCGACCACGCCGCCGCGCGCCACGTTGACCAGCAGCGCGCCGTCAGGCAGCGCGGCCAGGAACGTGGCGTCGACCAGGTGCCGGGTGGTGGCATCGAGCGGCACGGTGAGGATGACGACGTCGTGCTGGGGCAGCAGGTCGGGGAGCTCGGCCACACCGTGCACCGCGACGTCGGCGAGTCCGGCAGCGCCGCCCGGCCGGGCGCGCGAGGCCACCGCGGTGACGTGCGTCTCGAACGGCAGCAGCCGGCGGGCCACCGCCTGACCGACTCCGCCGAAGCCGACCACCAGCACCCGCCGATCGGCCAGCGAGCGCCGTCGGGCCGGGGCCCACTCACCGCGGTCGGCCGCCCGCACGAAGTCCGGCAGACCGCGCAGCGCAGCGATGGCCAGACCCACCGCCAGCTCGGACGTCGAGGCGTCGTGCACCCCCACCGCATTCGCCAGCGCCACCCCCGCGGGCACCATCGTCCGCACCGACTCGTAGCCGGCCGTCAGGGTCTGCACCAGCTGTAGCCGAGGCAGTCGTGCGAACAGCGCGGACCAGTCGTCGTCGCTGAGGTACGGCGGGACGACGACGCTGATCTCGTCCGCGTCGTCGGGCGGGCCGCTGAGGTCCCACAGCCGCACCTGCACGCCGGGCGGTGGTGCGCCGAGCGCCTCGATGAGCTCCGGCTCCGGCAGCGTCACGACCCACGGTGGTTGGCTCACGCCGAGCACGCTAGTCCTGCGCTCCCGCGCGCGGTCGGAGACACTGGGGCATGCAGCCTGGACCTCGCGAAGACCGGCCGGCTCCGGCCAGGGTCCTCGTCGCGGTCGCGGTCGCGGTCGCGCTGGCGGCGCTGGTGGCCTGCTCGGGCACCGACCCGGCGACGTCCGGCAGCGCGCCGACGACGAGTGGGACGACGAGCAGCCCGCCAAGCAGCCCGCCAAGCAGCCCGCCGAGCAGCTCACCGAGCGGCGACTCAGCGAGCCCGGCGCCCTCCCCTGCCGATGCACCCACCGCGATCGGCTCGACCCGGGTGGTCGCGACCCGGCTGGACACGCCGTGGGGCCTGGCCCGGCTGGGCGACGGCTCGTACCTGGTGTCGCTGCGCGACCAGGCCCGGGTGGTGCGGGTCACGCGCGCCGGCCGGGTGATCGCCGTTCCCGCGACCGGCACCGACGGACGCGTGGCGGGAGTCGTCCCGGACGGCGAAGGCGGCCTGCTCGGTCTCGCCCTCGCGCCCGGCGACCAGACGACCGTCTACGCCTACCTCACGTCCGCCACCGACAACCGCGTCGTGGCGATGAGCTACCGGGGCGGTCGGCTCGGGCCGCTGCGCCCGCTGGTGACCGGCATTCCCAAGGCGGGCAACCATAACGGCGGACGGCTGGCCTTCGGCCCGGACGGCTTCCTCTACGTCACCACGGGCGACGCCAGCGAGCCGTCCCGGGCGCCGGACCGGGCCAGCCTCGGCGGCAAGATCCTCCGGGTCACCACCACCGGAGCGCCCGCACCGGGCAACCCGTTCCCCGGCTCGCCGGTCTGGTCGTACGGCCACCGCAACGTGCAGGGCATCGGCTGGGACTCCGCAGGCCGCATGTACGCCAGCGAGTTCGGCCAGAACACCTGGGACGAGCTGAACCTCATCCGGCCCGGTCGCAACTACGGCTGGCCGTCCGTCGAGGGTATGGGCACCGCGGCGGACCGAGCGCGCGGTCTCACGTCGCCGCTGCGGGTGTGGCGTACGTCGGAAGCCTCGCCCAGCGGGATCGCTGTCGGGCATGGGGCGGTGTGGATGGCGGCCCTGCGCGGGCAACGGCTCTGGCGGATACCGTTGACCGCCACCGGAGGCGTCGGACGGCCAGTTCCGTTGCTGCAGAACGCTTTCGGCCGACTGCGCGCCGTGGAGATCGATCCGGACGGATCGCTCGTGCTGCTGACGAGCAACCGCTCGCGCGGCAACCCGGTGGCGGCCGACGACCGGATGGTGCGGGTCACGCTGCGCTGAGGCGGGCCGACCGGCTCCAACAGCCTGACGCGGGTCAGTGCCGTAGGCGCAGCGCACCGGTCTGGCCGCTGGGCCGCGGCACGCCGGCTCGTCGGGCATGCACGACGCGCAGCACGATCCCGGCCAGCACACTGCCCATCCCGACCACGAGGCGTCGACCCGTGCGGGCCTTCTGGCGCTGCTCGCGCTGCTGCCAGGGCGGTGAGGACGGGTGGCCGCTCACGAGCTGTTGGCCGATGACGTTGCGGGGGTGGGGTACGGGCATCGTTCTCATCTCCTGCGGGCGAGAGCTGTTGACCTCAAAGAGGCGTACCCGTCACGTCCTGATACAGGCCCGGACGACGCCGGATC
Organism: uncultured Actinomycetota bacterium; assembly: GCA_963759935.1. Lineage (GTDB taxonomy): Bacteria > Actinomycetota > Actinomycetes > Actinomycetales > Angustibacteraceae > Angustibacter. The sequence continues at coordinate 195,997 of CAVXBF010000009.1, read as the reverse complement.
AGGCGCGTGCCACAGCCCGGTCGTTGAGCGCGGCGCGTACTGGGTGGGTCAGGCGAGCCGCTCGAGCACCAGCTCGCGCACCCGGCCCGCATCCGCCTGGCCGCGCATCTCCTTCATGACGGCGCCGATGAGCGCCCCGGCGGCTGCCACCTTGCCGTCCCGGATCTTCGCGGCGACCTCGGGGTTGGCGGCGATGGCCCGGTCGACGGCCGCCCCGAGCGCGCCGTCGTCGGACACGACCTCCAGGCCACGGGCCGCGACCACCTCGTCCGGCGACCCCTCACCGGCCAGCACCCCCTCGAGCACCTGGCGGGCGATCGTGTCGTTGATCCGGCCCGAGGCCACCAGCGCCGCCAGCGCCGCGACCTGCTCGGGCGTCACCGGCAGGGCGGTGAGCTCGATGCCGTCGTTGTTGGCGCGACGGGCCAGCTCGCCCGACCACCACTTGCGCGCGGCGGCCGGTGACGCGCCGGCCGACACGGTGGCTTCGACCAGCTCGGTCGCGCCAGCGTTGATGAGGTCGCGCATCTCCAGGTCGCTGAAGCCCCAGTCCTCCTGGAGCCGCCGTCGGCGCACGGCGGGGGGCTCGGGCAGGGTGCCACGCAGCGTCTCGACCCACGCCGCATCGGGCGCCACCGGCACGAGATCGGGTTCGGGGAAGTAGCGGTAGTCGTCCGCGTCGGACTTGACCCGGCCGGACGTCGTCAGGCCCGAGTTCTCGTGCCAGTGCCGGGTCTCCTGCACGACCGACTGGCCGGCCACCAGCCGCGCCGCCTGCCGGGTGATCTCGTACCGGACTGCCCGCTCGACGCTGCGCAGCGAGTTGACGTTCTTGGTCTCGGTGCGGGTGCCGAGCGGCACGGAGTCCTGGGCCAGCGGGGCCTCGACCTTGGGCCGCAACGACACATTGGCGTCGCACCGCAGCGACCCCTGCTCCATGCGCACGTCCGAGACCCCGAGCGAGCGCAGGACGTCGCGCAGCGCGCCGACGTAGGCGCGGGCGACCTCCGGTGCCCGCTCACCCGTACCGGTGAGCGGCTTGGTGACGATCTCGATCAGCGGGATGCCGGCCCGGTTGTAGTCGACGAGCGAGTAGTCGGCGCCGTGGATCCGGCCGGTGCTGCCGCCGACGTGCAGCGACTTGCCGGTGTCTTCCTCCATGTGCGCGCGCTCGATGGCGACCCGGTAGGTCGTGCCGTCGTCCAGCTGGACGTCGAGGTAGCCGCCGGTGGCGATCGGCTCGTCGTACTGCGAGGTCTGGAAGTTCTTCGGCATGTCGGGGTAGAAGTAGTTCTTGCGCGCGAACCTGCCCCACGGCGTGATGTCGCAGTGCAGGGCCAGCCCGATGCGCACCGCGGACTCGACGGCCTTCTCGTTGACGACCGGCAGGGCGCCTGGCAGGCCGAGGCAGACCGGGCAGACCTGCGAGTTCGGCTCGGCACCGAACTCGGTGCCGCAACCGCAGAACATCTTGGTCAGCGTCGAGAGCTCGACGTGCACCTCGAGCCCCAGCACGGGGTCGAACCGGGCGAGCGCCTCGTCGTACGACAGGACGTCGTCGGCCGTGGTGGTCATGCCAGCACCTCCAGCTCGGGGGCCTTGGACAGCAAGGGCGCGCCCCACCGGTCGAGCAGCAGCGCCTCGAGGGCGGCGCCCACGCCGTACAGCCGGTCGTCGTGGGTGGCGGGGGCGAGCAGCTGCACGCCCACCGGCAGGCCGTCCTCGTCGGCCAGGCCGGCCGGCAGGGACATGCCCGGGACGCCGGCCAGGTTGGCCGGAATCGTGGCGATGTCGTTGAGGTACATGGCCAGCGGGTCGTCGAGCTTCTCGCCCAGCCGGAACGCCGTCGTGGGCGCGGTGGGCGAGATCAGGACGTCGGCCTGCTCGAAGGCGGCGGCGAAGTCGCGCGCGATCAGGGTGCGCACCTTCTGTGCCTGGCCGTAGTACGCCTCGTAGTAGCCGCTGGACAGCGCGTACGTCCCGAGGATGATGCGCCGCTTGGCCTCGTCGCCGAACCCGGCGTCGCGGGTGGCCGCCATGACCTGCTCGGCCGTGGGCGCGTCGACGCCCTCGGGCAGCACCCGCAGGCCGTACCGCATGGCGTCGAACTTGGCGAGGTTGCTGCTCGCCTCGCTCGGCAGGATCAGGTAGTAGGCCGCGAGCGCGTACTCGAAGTGCGGGCACGACACCTCGACCACCTCGGCGCCCGCCTCGGACAGCAGCGCGACCGCCTCGTCGAACCGCTGCCGCACGCCAGGCTGGTAGCCCTCGCCGCCGAGCTCGCGGATCACCCCGACCTTGACGCCCTTGACGTCGGCCCGGCGGGCCGCGTCGACCACCGCCGGGACCGGGGCGTCGATGCTGGTCGAGTCGCGCGGGTCGTGGCCGCCGATGACCTCGTGCAGCAGTGCGGCGTCGAGCACCGTGCGCGTGCAGGGGCCGGCCTGGTCGAGGCTGCTGGCCAGCGCGATCAGCCCGTACCGCGACACCCCGCCGTAGGTGGGCTTGACGCCGACCGTGCCGGTGACGGCGGCCGGCTGGCGGATCGAGCCGCCGGTGTCGGTGCCGATCGCGAGCGGGGCCTCGAAGGCCGCCACGGCTGCGGCCGAGCCGCCGCCGGAACCCCCCGGGATGCGGTCGGTGTCCCAGGGGTTGCGGGTGGGCCCGAACGCCGAGTGCTCGGTCGAGCTGCCCATCGCGAACTCGTCCATGTTGGTCTTGCCGAGCAGCACCAGGCCGGCGGCCTTGAGCCGCTCGACCAGCGTCGCGTCGTACGGCGGGATCCAGCCCTCGAGCAGCTTCGAGCCGGCGGTGGTCGGCAGACCGCGCGTGGCCACGATGTCCTTGACCGCGACCGGCACGCCGGCCAGCGGATGCAGGGGCTCGCCGGCCGCCCGGCGTTCGTCGACCGAGCGGGCCGACGCCAGCGCCTCGTCGCGCGCGACGTGCAGGAAGGCGTGGATGGCGCCGTCGACCGCGTCGATCCGGTCGAGGTGCGCCTGGGTGAGCTCGACCGCGCTGACCTGGCCGTGGGACAGCGCGGCCGACAGGTCACTCGCGGTGGCGCGGGTGAGGTCGTCGCCTGCGGACGCCATCAGTCCTCCTCCAGGATCCGCGGGACCATGAACCGCTGCTGGTCGCTGGCGGGGGCGCCGGACAGCGCCTGCTCGCTGGTGAGCCCGGGCACGCGGACGTCGGGGCGCGTCACGTTCGTCAGCGGCAGGGGGTGCGACATGGGTGGCACGTCGTCCGCGGCGACCTCGCCGACGCGGGCGACGGACTCGAGGATCACCCCGAGCTGGCCGACCAGCCGGTCGAGCTCGTCGTCGGTCGCCTCGATCCGGGCCAGCTGGGCCAGGTGCGCGACGTCGTCGCGGGTGAGGTGGCTGTCAGCGGTGCTGGCCGCGACGGGCGGGCCGTCGGCGGGCATGGTCGGTGCAGGGGGCCGTTCGGACATGCGGGCAAGTCTAGGGGTGGCCCACCTGCACGGGAGCCAGCAGCCGCCCGGCCAGCCACTGGGTGGCCTGCGCGGCCGGCATCGGCCGGGCCAGGTGCCAGCCCTGGGCCGTGTCGCAGTCCATCTCGGTGATCGCGGCCCAGGTGACCGCCGTCTCGATCCCCTCGGCCACGACGTGCAGGCCCAGCCCGTGCGCCAGCCGGGTCGTGGCCCGGACGACGACGGCGTCCTCCTCGACGACCGCTGCGCGGCTGACGAAGCTGCGGTCGATCTTGATCTCGGCGAGGGGCAGCTCGCGCAGCAGCCGCAGCGACGACCAGCCGGTACCGAAGTCGTCGAGCGAGAGCCGGACGCCGAGGTCGCGCAACGCGTTCAGGGTGAGCCGGGCTCGGTCCATGTCGGCGGTGAGGACCCGCTCGGTGATCTCGAGGGTGAGCATCTCGGCATCGACACCGTGCCGGTCGAGGGTGTGCTGCAACCGGGCGGGCATGGTGCTGTCGAGCAGGTCGCGGAACGACACGTTGACGGCCACCGGCACGGTCATGCCGCCGCGGCGCCACTCGCCCACCTGGGTGAGCGCGAGGTCGAGGACGAGGTCGGTGAGCCGGTGCATCAGCCCGGACTGCTCGGCGATCGGGATGAACTCATCCGGCGGCACCAGCCCGCGCACCGGGTGGTTCCAGCGCACGAGCGCCTCGACGCCGGTGACCTGCTGATCGGTCAGCCGGGCCTTCGGCTGGTAGTGCAGCTCGATCTCACCCTGCTCGATCGCGTTGCGCAGGCCGCTGATCATGCCGATTCGGGAGGTCGAGTTCTCGTCCCTGTTCGAGTCGTAGACCTCGACGCCGGTGCGGTCGGCCTTGGCGAGGTACATCGCGACGTCCGCACGGGAGAACAGCAGCTCGTACTCGCTCGCGTGCTCGGGGACCAGGGCGACCCCGACGCTCCCCTCGAGGTCGATCAGCTGGCCGTCGATGACGAGCTCGACGTCGAGCGCGGCGCGCACCCGCTGGGCGATGGTCACGGCGGCATCGGCGTCGCGCACCTGGCGCACCAGGACGGCGAACTCATCGCCACCCAGCCGCGCCACGAGGTCGCCGGGACGCAACGTGTGCTCGAGCCGCTGGGCCACGGTGCGCAACACCTGGTCGCCCACCGGGTGCCCGAGGACGTCGTTGACCTCCTTGAATCGGTCGAGGTCGAGCAGGAACAGGGCGCACGGCTCGCCGGTGCGCAGCGACTGGTTGATCGCCGCCGTCGCCTCGGTGACGAGCATCTTGCGGTTGGCCAGGCCGGTGAGGTCGTCGTGCTGGGCCAGGTGCTCGCTGCGCAGGGAGGCCGCCGCGCTGCGCTGGATCGCGTACATCGGCACCACGGTGAGGGCCACGTAGACCGGTGCGTGCTCCATCAGCACCACCACCAGCGGGGCCAGCCCGTACTGCGCCGACGACACCAGGAACTGGAACCGCAGGTCGGCCATGAAGGCCGTCCACGGCGAGGTGCCCTCGATCAGCCCGATGGCCGTGGCCACCAGGGCGTCGTTGACCAGGAAGCAGGCAGCGGCGACCACGACGATGATCGCCAGGTCGCTCAACGTCGTCGGGGTCCAGGTGTCGAGCAGCGTCGGCATCTGGCCGAAGGCGGCGAGCACCGCCCACCCGGCAGCCGCGCTGAGTGAGTACTGCCCGACGTTGAACATGGTGCGCCACAACGCCTTGTGCTCGACCAGTCCCGCGAGCACCGTCGCCAGCGCGTGCAGCAGGACGGCGGGCAGCAGGCCGAAGTGCAGGAGCACAGGGAAGACGAACGTGGTGGAGAGGGCGACCCCCATCGGGTCGTGGGTCTGCGAGCCGACCACCGGCCGCAGCTCGCCCAGCACCACCAGGATGAAGCAGGTCGCCAGGGCCAGTACCTGACCGCTCGGCATGTGCACGAGCGACGCGGGATGGGCGGACGCGAGCGTGAGCGCAACCACCCCGACACCGGCGACGATCACCACGCCTACGTAGGAGGCGAGCAGTCGCGGTCGGGGGGCCGTGCGCACGTGGTTGCGTGCCTCGGCAGCTCCGCTCACTGAAACCTCGATCCCCTCGAGCGGGCATACTCGCGCCGCGACGTCCGTGTCTGCTGCTGCTTTCGGCACGAATCGCCCCCGCCTTTACCGATGGCGGGCGCGGGCGCGGGGGGCTCAGACGGCGTCAGGCCCGTCGTCGAGGAGGCGGCGGAACCCGGCCTCGTCGAGCACCGGGACGCCAAGCTGCACCGCCTTGTCGTGCTTGCTGCCCGGGCTCTCCCCCACCACGACGAACGAGGTCTTCTTCGACACCGAGCCGGACGCCTTGCCGCCGCGGGCCAGGATCGCCTCCTTGGCCTGGTCGCGGCTGAAGTTCTCGAGCGAGCCCGTGACCACGAGGGTCAGCCCCTCGAGGGTGCGCGCGACGCCGGCGTCGCGCTCGTCCTGCATGCGGACGCCGGCCTCGGCCCACTTGCGCACGACCTCGCGGTGCCAGTCGACGTCGAACCACTCGCGCACCGCCGCGGCGATCACCGGGCCTACGCCGTCGACCGCGGCGAGCTCGTCCTGGTCGGCGGTGCGGACCCGCTCGATGCTGAGCAGCTCCTGAGCCAGCGCACGGGCTGCGGTCGGCCCGACGTGCCGGATCGACAGCGCCACCAGCACCCGCCAGAGCGGCTGGCTGCGCGCTGCCTCGAGGTTGGCCAGCAGCTTGACGCCGTTCGCCGACAGCTCGCCGTCCTTGCGGGTGAACAGGGGCACCTGGCGCAGCTGGGCCTCATCGAGCGAGAAGAGGTCGCCCTCGTCGTGCACCACCTCGGCGTCGAGCAGGGCCTGGGCGGCCTCCCAGCCCATTGCCTCGATGTCGAAGGCCCCGCGCGAGGCGACGTGGAAGAGGCGCTCACGCAGCTGGGCCGGGCACGAGCGGGTGTTGGGGCAGCGGATGTCGACGTCACCCTCGCGCTGCGGGCGCAACGGCGTGCCGCAGGACGGGCAGGTCGTGGGCATGACGAACTCGCGGGCGTCGGCCGGGCGCAGGTCGACCACTGGGCCGAGGACCTCGGGGATGACGTCGCCGGCCTTGCGCAGCACGACCGTGTCGCCGATCAGCACGCCCTTGCGGCGGACCTCGTCGGCGTTGTGCAGCGTGGCCATCTCGACGGTCGAGCCGGACACCAGCACCGGCTCCATCACGGCGTACGGCGTGACGCGGCCGGTGCGCCCCACGTTGACCCGGATGTCGAGGAGCCGGGTGGTGACCTCCTCGGGCGGGTACTTGTAGGCGATGGCCCAGCGCGGCGCACGGCTGGTCGAGCCGAGCCGGCGCTGCACGGCGAGCTCGTCGACCTTGACGACCACGCCGTCGATCTCGTGCTCGACGTCGTGCCGGTGCTCGCCGTGGTGCTCGACGAAGGCCGTCACGTCGTCGATCCGGTCGAGCACCCGCGCGTGCGGGCTCACCGGCAGCCCCCAGCCACCGAGCAGGTCGTAGGCCTGGGACTGCCGGGTGAGCTCGATGCCGAGCTCGTCGAAGCCGCGCCGCGCGCCGATGCCGTGCACGATCAGGTGCAGCGGCCGCGATGCGGTGACCCGAGGGTCCTTCTGGCGCAGCGAACCTGAGGCGGCGTTGCGCGGGTTGGCGAACGGTGCCCGGCCCGCCTCGACGAGGGTGGCGTTGAGGTCGGCGAAGGCCTCGATCGGGAAGAACACCTCGCCGCGTACCTCGACCAGCTCGGGGACGTCGCCGGTGAGCTCGCTCGGCACGTCGCGCAGCGTGCGCACGTTGAGGGTCACGTCCTCACCGGTGCGGCCGTCACCGCGCGTGGCCGCGCGCACCAGGCGGCCGCGCTCGTAGACCAGGTCGATGGCGAGCCCGTCGATCTTCAGCTCGCACAGCCAGTGCACGTCGGCGTTGGCGTCGCGGCCGACCCGCTCGGCCCAGGCACGCAGCTCGTCGAGGGAGAACACGTTGTCGAGGCTGAGCATGCGCTCGAGGTGGTCGACCGCGGCGAAGTCGGTCGAGAAGGTGCCGCCGACCTGCTGGGTGGGACTGTCGGGCGTGCGCAGTCCTGGGTGGTCGTGCTCGAGCTGCTCGAGCGCCTGCAGCAGCCGGTCGAACTCGCCGTCGCTGACGGTGGGCGCCTCGCGCACGTAGTACGCGAAGCGATGCTGCTGCACCTGCTCGGCCAGCTCGGCCCACCGGTGGCGGGCGTCGGCGGGGACGTCGGGGAGCTCGATCGAGGAGCCTGCGGGGTCGCTCACGGCCGCCATTGTGCCGGGTGCCGCCGACATCCGCCGAGGTCAGGACCCGGCGCGCTCGGTGAGCTCGCGGGCCGCCTCGACGCAACGCGCCAACGTCGTCCGGGCCATGGCCGGGGCCGCCCCGGCCAGCCCGCAGGACGGCGTCACGACGACCCCGGCGAGCAGGGACCGGTCGAGCCCGAGGTCGCGCCAGGTGCGCTCCAGCCGGTCGGCGACGACGGTGGCCCGCGGTGGCTCCCCGGCGGTGGGCAGCACACCGGCCCACAGCCGCAGCCCGGCTTCCAGACCGGTCGCCACCGACTCCCACCCTCGGTTGTCCAGCAGGGCGACGTCGAGCGACACGCCCTGCGTGCCGGCCTCGCGCAGCAGCGCCACCGGGACGTCGGCGGCGCAGCAGTGCACCACCGTGGTGGCGCCCGCCGCATGAGCGGCGTCCAGCACGGTCGTCAGGCCCTGTCGCACGTCGGCCGGAGCCACCGCCCGCAACCGCCCGTACCCCGAGGCGGTCGGCACCCGGCCGTCGAGGACGGCGGGCAGCGACGGTTCGTCGAGCTGCACCACGACCTCGGCTCCGGGCACCAGCCGGCCGACGTCGGCGACCAGGGCCGCCACGCTCTCGGCCGACGACGCCACCAGGTCTCGGGTCGCCCCGCGGTCGACCACCGCCCGCTCGCCGCGGTTCAACCAGACGCCGGCCGCGAGCGTCCACGGTCCGGCCAGCTGCACCTTGAGCAGTCCCTGCCACCCGTCGAACGCGTAGGCCAGGCGATCGAGGTCCTCGCGCCAGAACGCCTCGGCCCGCGCCTGGTCGCGGCCGGGGTGGTCGACCAGGCGCCACCCGTGCGGCTGCAGGTCGATCGGCATCGCCACCAGCCGGGCCGCTGCCCGGCCGACCAGGTCGGCGCCCGGCCCGCGGGCGGGCAGCTCGGGCAGGTGGGGGAGGTCGGGCAGCAGGTCGCGGACGACGGCCAGGGCCTGCGCCTGGTCGGTGCCGGGCCACGAGCCGAGACCGGTCGCGAGCGCGCGGTCGGTGTTCACGTCGACCGACCCTACGGTGTCGGCGCTCAGCGGGCGGTGGCGGTGACGGTCGCCGAGCCGAGCACCCGGGTGCCGTCGTACACCACGACGGCCTGGCCGGGCGCCACCCCGCGCACCGGCCTGCGCAGGGCGACGTGCAGCTCGTCCGGGCGCCCGTCCTCGGCCGGCCGCGGGGTCGCGACCGCCGCGACCGGCTCGCCGTGCGCGCGCACCTGTGCGAGCACGTCGACCGGTCCGTGCGGCGCCGGACCGCACCAGCGCGGCGCGTGCGCGACGATCGACCCGACGTCCAGCGCCTCGGCCGGGCCGACGACCACGGTGCCGTCGACCGGCTGGATGTCGAGCACGTAGCGCGGCCGGCCGTCCGCGGCCGGGTAGCCGATGCCCAGGCCCTTGCGCTGGCCGATCGTGAAGCCGTAGGCGCCGTCGTGCTCGGCGAGCACCTGCCCGGACTCGTCGGTGACCGCACCCGGGCGCCGGCCGAGGCGGCGCTCGAGGAAGCCGCGGGTGTCGCCGTCGGCGATGAAGCAGATGTCGTGGCTGTCCGGCTTGGCCGCCACGGCCAGACCGCGCCGGGCGGCCTCGTCGCGCACCTGCGACTTCCGGGTGTCGCCGAGCGGGAACACCGCCCGGGCCAGCTGGTCCGCGGTGAGCACGCCCAGCACGTAGGACTGGTCCTTGGCCGGGTCAACGGCGCGGTGCAGCTCGGGCGGCCCGTCGGCGGGCCGCTCGACCCGGGCGTAGTGGCCGGTGCACAGCGCGTCGAAGCCGAGCGCGACAGCCTTGTCGAGCAGGGCCGAGAACTTGATGGACTCGTTGCAGCGCAGGCACGGGTTGGGCGTGCGACCCGCGGCGTACTCGGCCACGAAGTCGTCGACCACCGCCTCGGTGAACTGCTCGGACAGGTCCCAGACGTAGAACGGGATGCCCAGGACATCGGCCGCCCGGCGGGCGTCGTTCGCGTCCTCGGCTGTGCAGCACCCCCGGGCGCCGGTGCGCAGTGTCGCCGGCTGCCGGGACAGCGCGAGGTGCACCCCGACGACGTCGTGGCCGGCCTCGACGACGCGGGCGGCCGCGACCGCCGAGTCGACGCCACCGCTCATCGCGGCCAGGACGCGCATCAGGCGCCGGCCGGTGCGGACGGCGCGGGAGCCGCTGCCGCGGTGGCGACGGACGACGCCTGGCCGGCGCCCCGGGCCCGCGCCACCGCGCCCGGCAGCGCGGCGACGGCGGCCGCGACGTCGCCCTCGGTCGAGGTGTGGCCGAGCGAGAGCCGCAGCGCACCCCGCACGAGGTCGGGCGGGACCCCCATCGCCACCAGCACGTGGCTCGGCTGCGGCACCCCTGCCTGGCAGGCCGAGCCGGTCGAGCAGTGCACCCCTTGGGCGTCGAGCAGGTAGAGCAGCGAGTCGCCGTCGCAGCCGGCGAACGAGAGGTTGGCGTTGCCGGGCAGGCGGCCGGCGGGGTCGGGGTCGCCGTGCACGACGACGTCCGCGACCTCGGCGCGCACCCCGGCGACGAGCGCCGAGCGCAGCGCGGTCAGCCGGGCCACGGTGCGCGGCATCCGCGACACCGCGAGGTCGGCGGCCACCGCGAACGCGCGCACGGCGGGCTCGTCGAGGGTGCCGCTGCGCACCTGGCGCTCCTGCCCACCACCGTGCTGCAGCGGCGTCAGCACGGCGCCGCGGACGGCGACCAGCGCGCCCACACCGACCGGCCCCCCGAGCTTGTGGCCGGTGACGCTCATCAGGTCGACGCCACTGGCGGCGAAGTCGACCGGCGTCTGACCCACGGCCTGCACGGCGTCGGTGTGCACCGGGATGCCGTGCTCGTGCGCGATCTGGGCGATCTCGTGGACCGGCTGGACGGTGCCGACCTCGTTGTTGGCCCACATGACGCTGACCAGAGCCACGGCGTCGGGGTCGCGCGCGATCTCGGCCCGCAGCGCCTCGAGCTCGACCCGCCCGACCGGGTCGACCGGGAGCAGCACGAGCTCGGCTCCTTCATGGTCGGCCAGCCACTGGGCGCTGTCGAGCACGGCGTGGTGCTCGATCGCGCTCACCAGCAGCCGCCGGCGCCGCGGGTCGGCATCGCGCCGGGCCAGGAAGGTGCCCTTGACCGCGAGGTTGTCGGCCTCGGTGCCACCACCGGTGAAGATGATCTCGCTCGGCCCGGCGCCCAGCGCCGCGGCCAGCTGCTCGCGCGACTCCTCGACCACCCGGCGGGCCCGTCGTCCGGCCGTGTGCAGGGACGACGGGTTGCCGACCACCGCCAGCTCGGCGACCATCGCCTCGATGGCCTCGGGCAGCATCGGCGTCGTCGCCGCGTGGTCGAGGTAGACGCTCACCCCGCGAGTCTACGAGCCGCCGGGCCGGACTCAGGCCTTGGACTTCTCGATCGCCTCGGTGGCCTGCGGCAGGACGGCGAACAGGTCGCCGACGACGCCGAAGTCGACCAGCTCGAAGATCGGCGCCTCCTCGTCCTTGTTGACCGCGACGATGGTCTTCGAGGTCTGCATCCCGGCGCGGTGCTGGATCGCACCGGAGATCCCGTTGGCGATGTAGAGCTGGGGCGAGACGGTCTTGCCGGTCTGCCCCACCTGGTTGGCGTGCGGGTACCAGCCGGCGTCGACGGCGGCTCGCGACGCGCCGACGGCCGCCCCGAGGGAGTCGGCGAACGCCTCGACCGGCCCGAAGTCACCGCCGGTGCCGCGACCGCCGGAGACCACGATCGCGGCCTCGGTGAGCTCGGGGCGGCCGGACTTCTCCCGCGGCTTGCGCTCGGTGATGGTGACCGCCGTGGCGGCATCGGACAGCTGCGGCTCGAACACCTCGTCGGCGGCGTCGGCGGCCGAGGGCTCGGGCGTCGCCGAGTTGGGCTTGACCGTGATGATCGGAGTGCCTCGGGTGACCTTGGCCTGCACGCTGTAGGAGCCGGCGAACACGGACTGGGTGGTGGTGAGGTCGGCCCCGACCGCGACCGCATCGGTGATCAGCCCGGAGCCGGTCTTGATCGCCAGCCGGGCGGCGACCTCCTTGCCGTCGGCGCTGGACGGGATGAGCACCGCCGCCGGCGAGGTGCGCTCGACCAGCTGGGCGAGCGCCTCGGCGGTGGGCGCGGTGAGGTGGTCGGTGACGTCGGCCGACTCGATCCGGTAGACCTTCACGGCACCGAACTCGGCCAGCACCGGCTTGGCCTCGTCGAAACCGGCGCCGACGAACACGGCGGACGGCTCGCCGAGCTGGCGGGCAATGGTCAGCAGCTCGGTGGTGGTCTTGCGGACGACGCCGTCGACGTGGTCGACGAGCACGAGGACTTCACTCATGGCTCAGGGCTCCTAGCGGTCGAGGGCGCGGTCAGACGAACTTGCGGGACACGAGGAACGCGGCGAGCTTGGTGCCGCCGTCGCCCTCGTCGGTGACGACCTCACCCTGCGCGCGCGGGGGCCGGGCCTCGACGGACTCGACCGACGTCCACGCCGCGGCGAGGCCGACGTCGGCGGCATCGATCCCGAGGTCGGCGATGCCCCACGTCTCGACCGGCTTCTTCTTAGCCGCCATGATTCCCTTGAACGAGGGGTAGCGCGGCTCGTTGATCTGGTCGGTGACGCTCACCAGGGCGGGCAGGCTGGCGGTGATCGTCTGCGTCGAGGCGTCGCCGTCGCGGCGGATCGTGACGGACCCGTCGGACACCGTGAGCTCGCTGGCGAACGTGACCTGGGGCAGGCCGAGCCGCTCGGCGACCATGGCCGGCACGACGCTCATCGAGCCGTCGGTGGACGCCATGCCGGTCAGCACGAGGTCGACCGCGCCGGACTCGCCGATCTTCTCGATCGCCTTGGCCAGCACCAACGAGGTGGCGATGGCGTCGGAGCCGGCGATGGCCTCGTCGGTCACCCGCACGCCCTTGGCCGCACCCATCTGCAGGGACTTCTTGACGGCCTCGGCCGCCTGCTCGGGGCCGACGGTCAGCACCGTGACCTCGCCCTCAGAGGCGTCGGCGATCTTCAGTGCCTCCTCGACGGCGTACTCGTCCAGCTCGGACAGCCGTCCGTCGACGCCCACCCGGTCGGTGGTGTGGTCGGTCTCGGTGAACGTGCGGTCCGCCTGGGCGTCCGGCACATACTTCACACACACGACGATGTTCATGGTCGGGTCTCGACCTCCACTGCGCTCGACCGGCCGGCAGCCGGGATGGACGGGTGTCCCGCTCGACGAGGCCAGCCTGCCAGTCGGGGCCGACGGCGGCACCACCGGTCCGGGCAGCCTCGCGGAGTTGATGTTACCGGCCGGTAATGTAGCGGCAAGCCCGGCGGCCGGTGAGGCCGGTCACACCCGGAGCCGGCCGGGGTAGATTCGCGCGGTCGGCCAGCGGGCCGACGGAAGGTGGGATCACGATCGACGACCGCGACGCCGCACTGCCGCTCACCGGGGAGCGCACCGCGCCAGGGGTCTGGCACGAGCAGTACTGGTACGCGCGGCACCTCGCGGCGTACGAGTACCTGCTGCCGCACTGCGCGGGCCGCAGCGTGCTGGACGCTGGGTGCGGCTCGGGCTACGGCGCCGCGCTGGTGCGCTCGGCCGGCGCGCGCCGGGTCGCCGGACTGGACTACGACGCCGCGGCGGTGGCCCACGCCGCCCGGCGCTACCCGGCCGTCGCCTTCGGCCGGGCCAACCTGGTGCGCTTGCCGCTGGTCGACGACGCGGTCGACGTCCTGCTGAGCCTGCAGGTGGTCGAGCACATCTGGACCCCGCAGGAGCTGCTCGCCGAGGCCGCCCGGGTGCTGCGTCCGGGGGGTGTGCTCGCGATGTCGACGCCGAACCGTCGCACCTTCTCCCCCGGGCTCGCCCGGGGCGCGCGTCCCACCAACCCGTTCCACGTCCGCGAGCTGGACGGTGCGGAGCTCGTCGACCTGGTCGGCGCGCACCTGCGCGTCACGCGGCTGCTCGGCGTCCACGCCGGACCGCGGCTGCGCGGGCTCGACCGCGACCACGCCGGCCTGGTGCGCGCCCAGCTGGCCGTGCCGCCGCAGCAGTGGGACGCCGCGTTGGCCCGCGACGTGCGGTCGGTGACCACGGCCGACTTCGCGGTGAGCGAGCGGGACGTCGACGACAGCCTCGACCTGCTGGTGCTGGCCGAGCCGGTCGCCGCGTGAGCCGGCCGGTGGGCTCGTTCGCCCTGGTACTGCACAGCCACCTGCCCTGGCTGGCCCACCACGGCAGCTGGCCGGTCGGCGAGGAGTGGCTGTACCAGGCCTGGGCCGGCTGCTACCTGCCACTCACCCGCGTGCTGCACGACCTGGCGCGCGAGGGACGACGCGACGTCCTCACGCTCGGCGTGACCCCGGTGCTGGCGGCCCAGCTCGACGACCCGTACTGCCTGGCCCAGATGACGACCTGGGTCGGGCTCTGGCAGGCGCGCGCGCAAGAGCTCGCGGAGCGGCCGGACGACGGGCTGCGGGCGTTCGCCGCGCGGGAGTTCCGAGCCGCGAGCCGCGCCCTGGACGACCTCGCGGCCCCCTGGCGACACGGCGGCTCCCCGGTGCTGCGACGCCTGGCCGACGCGGGCGTCGTCGAGCTCTTGGGCGGGCCGTCGACGCACCCCTTCCTGCCGCTGCTCGACCACCGCGTGGCCGCGTTCGCCGTCCGGTCCGGGCTGGACGATGCCCGGCTGCGCACCGGCCCGACAACCGGGGGGATCTGGGCACCGGAGTGCGCCTTCTCCCCTGGGCTGCAACAGGTCTACGCCCAGGCGGGGGTCAGCCACTTCGTGGCTGACGAGGCGACGCTGGCCGCTGCCGGTCGGTCCACCGCCGGCGCCTGGCACGTGGCGGGTAGCGACGTCGCCGTCGTCGGCCGTGACCTGTCGGTGACCGACCGGATCTGGAGCTCGCGCACCGGCTACCCCAGTGGAGCCGACTACCGGGACTTCCACGCCCTCGATCATGCCTCCGGGATGCGCCCGTACCGGGTCACCGGGAGCGACGTGCCGCAGCACGCCAAGGGCCGCTACGAGGCCGAGCGGGCGGCGGCCGCCGTCGAGCGGGACGCGATCGACTTCACGGCGCGGGTGCGCGGGCGGCTGGCGGAGGTCGCCGACCGCGACGGCCGGCCAGGGCTCGTGGTCGCCGCGTACGACACCGAGCTGTTCGGTCACTGGTGGCACGAGGGTCCCGCCTTCCTCGCGCGAGTGCTGCGCCTGCTGCCGGCGGCCGGCGTGCGTCTGACGACGCTACGCGCCGCCCTGGCTGCGGGCGCGGTGCGGGGCGAGGTCGAGCTACCGGCCGGTTCCTGGGGTGCCGGCAAGGACTTCCGCGTGTGGGACGGGCCTGCGGTGCGACCGCTGGTGGACGACGGGTTCTGGGTGCAGCGCCGACTGCTCGACCTCGTCGACCGCGAGCACCGCGCCGGGCGGTTGGTCACCCGCCGCCCCGACCTCGACCAGCTCGCCCGGCAGGCGCTGCTGACGTTGTCGAGCGACTGGGCCTTCATGGTCACGCGCGACCAGGCCGCCGACTACGCGCTCCGCCGGGCCGACGAGCATCGCGTGGCCTTCCACGCCCTGGCGGTGCTGGTCGAGCGCGGCGACCCCGCGGCCTCCCAGCTGGTGCACGACCAGCGCCGCACCGACGGTCCGTTCGGCAGCCTCGATGCCAGAACCCTGGCGGCACAGGGCATCTGACGTGGACATCCTGCACCTGGCGTGGGAGTACCCGCCGATCGTCTACGGCGGACTCGGCCGGCACGTCGACGGCCTCAGCCGCGCGCAGGCGCAGGCCGGCCACGCCGTGACCGTGCTGACGGCGGCGCACGACGTCCGCAAGGACGGAGCCGGCGCACCGGCCCGCGAGCGCCGGTCGGGCGTCGACGTCCGGCGGGTCGGATCGCCCAGCGCCGCGCTCGACCTGCCGCAGGCGATGGGGTCACTGCAGGCAGCCATGGTGCGGGACGCGGCGGACCGTGCGCCGGACGTCGTGCACGCCCACGACTGGATGGTGGCCCGCGCCGGGCGGGCCGTGGCCGACCGGGTCGGATGCCCCCTGGTGCTCACGGTGCACGCGACCGAGCTCGGCCGCCGGTTCGGCCGGCTCGACGGGACGCTGCACCAGGCGGTGCACGACGCGGAGCGCGCTGCAGTCTCCGTCGCCGACCAGGTCGTCGTCTGCTCGACGGCGATGGTCGACGAGGTCGAGCGGCACGGCGCTCGAGCCGGCTCGGTGCACGTCGTGCCGGGCGGGGTCGAGGCGGCGTGCTGGGTCGTGCCCCCCACCGAGCGGGCCAGCGAGCGGGGCCGCCGGGCCTGGCCGGACGAGCACCTCGTCGTGGCGGCCGGCCGCCTGGAGTGGGAGAAGGGCTTCTCGACCCTGCTGCGCGCCACACCCGGTCTGCTGGCCCGTCGTCCGCGCACCCGCGTCGTGCTGGCCGGCACGGGCTCGTACGAGCCGACGCTGCGACGGTTGCTCGCCGAGCTCGGGACGGACGGGTGCACCGACCTGAGCGGTCACCTGCCCGACCCCGACCTCGCCCGGCTGTTCGCCGCGGCCGATGCCGTCGTCGTCCCGAGCCGGTACGAGCCGTTCGGGCTGGTCGCCCTGGAGGCGCAGTCGGCGGGCGCGCCGGTGGTCGTCACCCGCACTGGCGGCCTGCGCGACCTGGTCGATGACGACGTCACCGGCCGGGTCGTCGAGCCGGGCGACGTCGACCGGCTCGCCGAGGTGCTCGACCAGCTGCTGGGCGACCCCGCGTCGGCCCGTCGGCTGGCCGACGCCGGACGCCGGTCGGCGCGGGCCCGTACCTGGTCAGCCGTCGCGGCCGCGCTGGACGGTGTGTACGTCGGCACCTGACGCCGGGCGGCGTCCGCGCGCCGCCTCGCGGTGCTTGCGCGCCATGTCGTCCAGTGCGGCGCGGCGCTCCTCCCCAGCCGCATACGCGTCCCGGCGGTCGCGCACCACCCGGCCCGGGCTGCCCACCACCACGGAGTACTCGGGGTAGGCGCCGCGGGCCACCGCGTGCGCGGCCAGCACGCTGCCGCGCCCGACCGTGGTCCCGCGCAGCAGCGTGGCCTTGACGCCGATCCACACGTCCGGCCCGACCCGCACCGGCGACTTCACCAGGCCCTGGTCCTTGATCGGCACCCGCACGTCGTCGGTCACGTGGTCGAAGTCGCAGACGTACACCCAGTCGGCGACGATCGTGGCCTCCCCGATCTCGATGTCGAGGTAGCAGTTCACCGTGTTGTCGCGGCCGAAGACGCACTTGTCGCCGATGGTGAGGGTGCCCTCGTGAGCGCGCAGCCGGTTCTCGTCACCGACGTGCACCCAGCGGCCGACGACGAGCCGGCCGAAGCCCGGGCGCGCCCACAGCTCGACCCGGCGGCCGAGGAAGACCATCCCCTGCGTCACCACGTGCGGGTTGCGCAGCCGGAACACCAGCAGCCGCCAGTAGCGCACGAGGTACCACGGCGTGACGGCTCGGTGGCGCACCACCCAGCGCAGGCTGTCAGTGGTGAGGTACCTCGCCTGCCGCGGGTCGCGACCGTCGCGCAGCCGCACCAGCCAGGCGCCCAGCAGCCCGGACGGCACCGGACGGCTCACGCGCACGCTCGCCTCAGCCGGGCTTGGTGCCGGTGACGGCGACGTTGTAGAACCACGAGCTCGGGACGACCCGCGACAGCGCCCGGTCGACCGCTGAGAGCCGTTGCCACCCGCGGAAGGCGAACATCGCCCAGCGCAGGCCGAGCCGCTCGGGGTTCACGGCCGCCTCGATCGTGCGCACCGGCCAGCCCAGCAGGGCTGCGGTGAGCTCCTCGGTGACGGTGTGGACGTCGACGGCGCCGGCGCGCAGCGCAGTGCGGGCGAGCTCGTCTGGGTCGAAGGTGTGCAGGTCGACGACGGCCTCCAGCGCAGCCGCCCGGGACGACTCGTCGAGCTCGTGCTGCGGCCTAGACCATCTGTGCCGCAACGGTTCCAGCTGAGTCACTCGGGTCGCAGCGGCCCAGGTAGCCCGACCGAGGTGGCGGGCGTACCAGTTGCCGATCCGGGTGGGCTCGCCGGCGATGACGATCCGGCCGCCGGGCCGCAGCACCCGCAGCATCTCGCGGAACGCCAGCTCGACGTCGGGGATGTGGTGGATGACGGCGTGGCCGACGACGAGGTCGAAGGTGTCGTCGTCGTACGGCAGGTGCTCGGCGTCCGCGACCCGGCCTTCGACGGTGAAGCCCAGCTGCTCGGCGTTGTGCCGGGCGGCGTCGACCATGCCGGGCGACAGGTCGGTGACATGGACCTGCTCGATCACCCCGGCCTGCTTGAGGTTCAGCGAGAAGAAGCCGGTGCCCGCGCCCACCTCGAGCGCCGTGGGATACGGCCAGCCGTCGTCGCCGGCAACCGCCGTGAAGCGGTCACGGGCATAGTCGATGCAGCGCTGGTCGAACGAGATCGACCACTTCTCGTCGTAGCTGCTCGCCTCCCAGTCGTGGTAGAGCACCTGGGCCAGCTTGGTGTCGGACCAGGCCCGCTCGACCTCGGCGGCCGAGGCCACCGGGTGCGGCGCGGGCTCGCCCATCACCGGCCCTCGAAGGTGGCCTTGCCCGGGCCGTCCTTGACGAACGACTCCATCCCGGCCGCGCGGTCGTGCGTGGCGAACAGCGCCGCGAACTGCATCCGCTCGATCTCCAGGCCGGTGTCGAGGTCGGTCTCGGTGCCGCGGTCGATCGCCTCCTTGGCCGCGCGCAGCGCGTACGCCGGGCCACCGACGTAGCGCCCGACCAGGTCGCGGGCCGCGCTGTAGACGTCGTCCGGGGCGACGACCCGGTCGACCAGGCCGATGTCCAGCGCCTCCGCTGCGCCGACGAACCGACCGGAGAACACGATGTCCTTGGCCTTGGCGGTGCCGATCAGCCGCGGCAGCCGCTGGGTGCCGCCGGCGCCGGGGATGATGCCCAGCTGGATCTCGGGCTGGCCGACCTTGGCGTTGTCACCGCAGACCCGGAAGTCGCAGCACAGGGCCAGCTCGAGGCCGCCGCCCAGCGCGTAGCCGGTGATGGCCGCCACGGTCGGCTTCGGGATGCGCGCCACCGCCGTCAGCGACGACTGCAGCGCCGAGGAGTGGTCGACCATGTCGGTGAACGACATCTGCTGCATCTGCTTGATGTCGGCGCCCGCAGCGAACACCTTCTCGCCGCCGAAGACGATGACGGCGCTGACGTCGCGCCGCTCGCCCGCCTCGGCCGCAGCCGCGCGGATCTCTTCCTGCACCTGCGCGTTGAGCGCGTTCATCGGGGGTCGGTCGAGCCGGATGGTGCCGATGCCGCCCTCGACCTCGAGCCGGACGAACTCGCTCACGTGACCTCCTGCGCCTGGTGGCGTGCCTGCGGACGGCCACCACCCTAACCGGCGGGCGGCCGACGCTCAGGTGTCGGTCGTCGCCGGACCCTCGAGCTGCTCGTGCCACAGGTTGACCGCAGTGAGCACCAGCTCGAGCGAGGAGGTGATGACCACCTTCAGCGGCGTGCCGGCGGTGACGACGTGGTCGGCGGAGACCACGAGGATCGCGTCGCCCAGCGTCGCCTTCACCACCGAGAGCCTCGAGGTGACCGCGTTGCAGGCGCGCAGCAGCCCGAGCTCGTCCTGGCCCGCCGCATCGCCCAGCCGCCACTGGCCGAAGACCCGCAGCACGGTGATCTCACCCTCGGTGCTGCGGACGTAGAGCTGCTGGCCCTGCACCTTGACCGCGACGTCGCCGTCCTCGTCGATGTCGGGTCGGAACCCCTCGTCGATGAGCACGTCGAGCACCCGTCCGCGCAGCGGACGCTCGTCCGAGGGGGGCGGGAAGTCGGGCATCGCCGTCGGGTCGGTCATGGCATCCACCGTAGTCGTGCGCCGGAATCAGCAGCCTCGGCGCGTCGTTGCCGCCGTCATGACGCGCATCGTCGTGGCCACCGGGTACGGCGGCCCCGAGGTCCTGTCCGTGATCGACACCGAGCCGCCCCGACCCGGGCCCGGCCAGGTCGTCGTCGACGTCCGCGCCGCGGGTACCAACCCGGCGGACGCGAAGTCCTACAGCGGCGTCTGGGGCTCGGACCCGGCGCGCCTGCCGCTTCGGCTGGGCTATGAGGCGGCCGGAGTCGTCAGCGCCGTCGGCGCGGACGCGGTGGGTCCGACCGGGCCCATCGCCGTCGGCGACGAGGTGGTGGTCTTCCGGACGTCGGGCGCGTACGCCGAGCAGGTCGTCGCGAAGGCCTCCGCGGTGCTGGCCAAGCCGGCCGGGCTGGGCTGGTCGCAGGCCGCCGGGCTGCTGCTGGCCGGGTCGACGGCGGTGCACACGCTCGAGGCAACGGCGGTCACGGCGGGTGAGACGGTGCTGGTGCACGGCGCCAGCGGCGGGGTCGGCCTGATGGCCGTGCAGCTGGCGGTCGCGCGCGGCGCCGACGGTCGTCGGGACCGGCGGCCACGCCAGCCATGAGCTGCTCCGCGAGCTCGGCGCCGTCCCGGTGCAGTACGGCGCCGGGCTGGCCGACCGGGTACGCGCAGCCGCGCCGTCCGGCGTGGACGCGGCGATCGACACGGTGGGCACCGACGAGGCGGTCGACGTCTCGCTCGAGCTGGTGGCCGACCCGCAGCGGGTCGCGAGCATCGCGGCGTTCGACCGCGGCCCGGGCACCGGAATCCGGCTGCTCGGCAGCGGCCCGGGGGCAGACCCCGGCGAGCAGGTGCGGATGGCGGCCCGCCCCGGGCTGCTCGCGTCGGCGGCGCAGGGGCGGCTGCGCGTGATCGTGGCGGGCGAGTACCCGCTCGTCGAGGCGGCAGCGGCGCACGCCGCCCTGCTCGGGCACCACCCGCCGGGCAAGATCGTCCTGGTGGTCTGAGCCGGTCCGGCGACGGCCGACCCGGTCAGGCGTCGGTCGGCTCGAGCACGAACAGCGGGATCAGCCGGTCGGTCTTGGTCTGGTACCCGGCGTAGTCCGGCCACACCTCGACGGCCCGCTCCCACCAGGTGGCCCGCTCGTCGCCCGCCAGCTCGCGGGCCCGCATCTCGCGCCGCTCGCCGCCGTCCTGCAGGTCGACCCGCGGGTCGGCCTTGAGGTTGTGGTACCAGACGGGGTGCTCCGGCGCCCCGCCCTTGGAGGCCACGGCGACGTAGCGGCCGTCGTGCTCGACCCGCATCAGCGGCGTCTTGCGCAGCTTGCCGCTGCGCGCGCCACGGCTGGTCAGGACGATGACCGGGACGCCGCGCAGCGTCGTCCCCTCGGTGCCGTCCGAGCGTTCGTACAGCTCGACCTGGTCGCGGACCCACTGCTCGGGGCTCGGCTCGTACTCTCCGGTGAGTGCCATGAGCCGCTCAACACGGCGTCCGGCAGACCTATTCCGGGGGCCGGGTGCGGCAGACTGCCGCGGTGACCCGACTCCACCGATCCCCCGACACGCCACCGCTGCTCGGTGTGACGCTGCGCGACGGGGGCGCCGATGTCGCCGTGTACGCCGGTCACGCCGAGGCGGTCGAGCTGTGCCTCACCGAGGGCCGCGGGGCGGACGCGACCGAGCGGCGGATCGAGCTGACCGAGCGCGTGCACGGGGTGTATTTCGCGTTCGTGCCCGGCATGGGCGAGGGCGACCGCTACGGGCTGCGGGCACACGGCGCGTGGGACCCCTCCCGCGGACTGCGCTACAACCCGGACAAGCTGCTGCTCGACCCGTACGCGCGAGCGGTGGCCGGCGAGGTGACCTGGCGCCCGGAGGTGTTCGGCCACGTGGTGGGGGCCGACCTCGTCGGCGACCCCGACGTCCGGGACAATCGCGACTCGGCGGCCTTCGTGCCCCGCGGCGTCGTGCTGGACGGCGCGTTCGACTGGGGCGACGACGAGCCGCCCGCGGTGCCGTGGTCGCAGACCGTCGTCTACGAGGCGCACGTACGCGGGCTGACCCGGCTGCTACCCGGCGTGCCCGAGCGGCTGCGCGGCACCTACGCCGGGCTGGCCCACCCGGCCACGCTCGAGCACCTGCGCGGACTCGGGGTCACCACGGTCGAGCTGCTACCGGTGCACGCGTTCACCCACGAGCCCGCCTTGGCCCGGCGGGGAGCCACCAACTACTGGGGCTACAACACCCTGGGCTTCTTCGCACCGCACAGCGCGTACGCCAGCGTCGAGGACCCGGCCGGTGCGGTCGCCGAGTTCAAGGGGATGGTGCGGCTGCTGCACGCTGCCGGCCTGGAGGTCGTGCTCGACGTCGTCTACAACCACACCTGCGAGCAGGGCCGGGACGGCGCGACGCTGTCGTGGCGCGGGCTCGACAACCGGGCCTACTACCGGCTGGACGACTACGGCCGGGACGTCGACGTCACCGGTTGCGGGAACACCCTCGACTTCCGCCACCCCCTCGTCGTGCAACAGGCCCTGGACTCGCTGCGCTACTGGGTGCAGGAGTGCCACGTCGACGGCTTCCGGTTCGACCTGGCCACCGCGCTGGCCCGCGGCCGGGACGACGGCTACGACCCCGACCACCCGTTCCTCGTCGCCCTGCGCGCCGACCCGGTGCTGTCCCGGGTCAAGCTGGTGGCCGAGCCCTGGGACGTCGGACCGCACGGCTGGCGCACCGGCCAGTTCCCGCCCCCGCTGGCCGAGTGGAACGACCGCTACCGCGACACGGTGCGCACGTTCTGGCTGGCCGACGCGGCGCGGGCGCTGCGGGGTGAGGCCGGGCACGGCGTCCGCGAGCTGGCCACCCGGATCAGCGGCTCGCAGGACCTGTTCGGCGCCCGTGACCGCGGGCCGCTCGCCTCAGTGAACTACGTCGCCGCGCACGACGGGTTCACCCTCGCCGACGCCACGGCGTACGAGCACAAGCACAACCACGACAACGGCGAGGGCAACCGGGACGGGCACGACGACAACCGCGCCTGGAACCACGGCGTCGAGGGACCGTCCGCCGACCCGGCAGTGCTGCGCGCGCGGAGCCGCTCGCAGCGCAACCTGCTCGGCACGCTGCTGCTCTCGACCGGCGTCCCGATGCTCGCGGCCGGTGACGAGCTCGGCCGCACCCAGGGGGGCAACAACAACGCGTACAGCCGCGACGACCGGATCTCCTGGCTCGACTGGGACCTCGACGACGCGCAGCGTGACCTGCTCGCCACCACGACGCACCTGCTGCGGCTGCGCCGCGAGCACCCCGCGCTGCGCCAGCGCGAGTTCTTCGGCGCCCGCGCCGCGCACACCGACGGCACCCGCGACCTCGCATGGTTCGCCGCCGACGGCTCGCCGATGGACGACGTCCGCTGGCACGACCCGCAGGCCCGGGTGCTGCAAGCGTTCCTCCACGGGCAGCCGGCCGGCGGCCGCTCGATGCTGCTGGTGCTGTGCGGCGCGCCGTCCGACGCGGAGGTGACCCTGCCCGGCACGCCGTGGGCGACGTCGTACGAGCTGCTCTTCGACAGCGCCGACGAGCGGCCGGCGGCCCCGACGTGCGGGCACAGCGGCGCCCAGCTGGTCGCCCCCCTGTCGATGCGGCTCTACGCCGCCACCCCCTGAGCCCGCGCCAACCCCACCCCCTCGGGCGGACGGCGGGTCAGGCGTTGGCGACGAGGCCGAGCTCGGTGGCGTTGGCGAGGCCGGTATGGGCCGGCAGCACCCGCACGGTGTAGCCGAACGCACCGGTGCGGGCCAGCTTGATGTCGCCCTCGAACCGGTGCCGGCCACCCTCGTAGGTCTCGGCGTGGTGCAGGGTCACCAGCTGGGTGTCGGTCAGGACGTCCTGGTACGACACCCGGCCGTGCACGACCTGCACCTGCACGTCACCGGCCTGCAGGCCGTCCAGCGAGACGAAGGCCCGTACCGAGAGCACGTCGCCCACCTGCGGGGAGTCGCTCACCCCGGAGGACTCCACGTGGTCGACCCGCACCGATCCCCACGACCGGCGCACCTGCGCCTTCCAGGCGGCGAGCTCCTTGGCCCCTGGGTGGCCGTCGCCGTTGAGCGCCCAGCCCGCGCGGGCGGCCGGCGTGTAGAGCTGCTCGACGTAGTCGCGCACCATGCGGCTGGCCAGCACCTTCGGGCCGAGCGAGCGCAGCGTGTGGCTGACCATCTCGAGCCAGCGGCCCGGCAGCCCGGTCTCTTCGTCGCGCGCGTAGAAGCGCGGCGCCACCTGGCCCTCGATGAGGTCGTACAGCGCGGCCGCCTCGAGGTCGTCGCGGTGCTCAGGGTCGTCGACACCGTCGGCGGTGGGGATCGCCCAGCCGTTCTCGCCGTCGTACCACTCGTCCCACCAGCCGTCGAGGATCGACAGGTTGAGCCCGCCGTTCAGCGCCGACTTCATGCCCGACGTCCCACAGGCCTCGAACGGGCGCAGCGGGTTGTTCAGCCAGACGTCGCAGCCCGGGTAGAGGTACTGCGCCATCGCGATGTCGTAGTTGGGCAGGAACACGATCCGGTGCCGCACCGCGGGGTCGTCGGCGAAGCGCACGATCTGCTGGATGAGCGACTTGCCCTTGTCGTCGGCCGGGTGCGACTTGCCGGCGATGATCAGCTGGATCGGGCGCTCGGGGTGCAGCAGCAGCGCCTTGAGCCGCTCGGGGTCGCGCAGCATCAGGGTGAGCCGCTTGTACGTCGGCACGCGCCGTGCGAAGCCGATCGTCAGCACGTCCGGGTCGAGCGCGGACTGCACCCAGCCGAGCTCGGCGTTGCTGGCCCCACGGCGCAGCCACGAGCCACGCAGCCGGCGGCGCGACTCGAGGACCAGCTGCTCGCGCATCTCGCGACGAGCGGCCCAGACCTCGGCTGCCGGAACCCGCGGGACGTCGTCCCACATCCCGGCGTCGGAGACCTGGCGGGTGCCGAGGTGCTTCTCGGCCAGGTCGAACACCCGGTGGTCGACCCAGGTGGGGGCATGCACGCCGTTGGTGATCGAGCTGATCGGCACCTCGCGGTCGTCGAAGCCCGGCCACAGCCCGTCGAACATGTGCCGGCTCACCTCGCCGTGCAGCTGCGAGACACCGTTGGCGCGCCCACCGAGGCGCAGGCCCATGACGGCCATGTTGAACACCCCGGACTCGCCGCCGGGGTAGTCCTCGGCGCCGAGCGCGAGGATGCGGTCGATCGGCACCCCGTCGAGGCCTGCGTCGCCGCCGAGGTAGGTGCGGATCTGGTCGGTGCCGAACCGGTCGATACCCGCCGGGACCGGCGTGTGGGTGGTGAATACGGTCGCCGCACGGACGGCCTCGAGCGCCTCGTCGAAGGTGAGCTGCTCCGCGGCGACGAGCTCACGGATCCGCTCGAGCCCGAGGAAGCCGGCGTGCCCCTCGTTGGCGTGGTAGACGTCCGGGTCGGGGGCGCCGGTCAGCCGCGACCACAGCCGCAGCGCGCGCACCCCGCCGATGCCGAGCAGCATCTCCTGCTGGAGCCGGTGCTCGCCGGAGCCGCCGTAGAGGCGGTCGGTGATGCCGCGCGCGGCCTCGTCGTTGGCCTGGACATCGGAGTCGAGCAGCAGCAGGGGCACCCGGCCGACCTGCGCCCGCCACACGTGGGCGGCGAGCGTGCGCCCGCCGGGCAGGCCGACCTCGATCACGCAGGGGGTGCCGTCGGCCTCGCGCAGCAGGGCCAGGGGCAGGCCGTCCGGGTCGAGCACCGGATAGGTCTCCTGCTGCCAGCCCTCGCGGGTGAGCGACTGCTTGAAGTACCCGGTCTTGTAGAACAGGCCCACGCCGACGATCGGCACGCCGAGGTCGGAGGCCGCCTTGAGGTGGTCGCCGGCCAGGATGCCCAGGCCGCCGGAGTACTGCGGCAGCACCGCGGTGATGCCGAACTCCGCGGAGAAGTAGGCGATCGCCCGCGGAACGCCGTCCTCGCTGGAGCGCTCCGCGTACTCCTGGAACCAGCGCGGCTGCTCGAGGTAGCGCGCGAGGTCGGACGCCGCCGCGTCGACCCGGGCCACGAACGCCGGGTCGGCCGCGAGCTCGGCCAGCCGGTCGGGTCCTAGGTCGCCCAGCAGGGCGACCGGGTCGTGCCGGACGGCCTGCCAGCGCTCGGGGTCGAGACCGGCGAACAGGTCACGGGTCGGCGCGTGCCAGGACCAGCGCAGGTTGCTCGCGAGGTCACCGAGCGGGGCGATCGGCTCGGGCAGGACGGTGCGGACGCTGAAGCGGCGGATAGCTCTCACGACGAGAGAGCGTAGCCTCCCGAACGGCGCGCTTCCTCCCGTCCGGTCGGGTTCTTGCGATCTTCTGCAAGATGTTTCAGATGCTGGGACGCCGCAGCACGGCCGGCGACATCCCCCGCGCGTCGCTCGCGCGTGGCTCGTGGCGGCTCCGCAGGTGATCACGGCGCGGTCGGGGTGTGCGACGGCCTCCCGACCTCGGTAGCGTCGGCCCGGTGATCGGTCGCATCCCCGTCCTGAACGTGTCCCCCGTCGTCGACTCCGGCCGGTGGCCGGCGCGCGCCGTCGTCGGCGAAGCCGTGCCCGTGCGAGCGACAGTGTTCCGCGAGGGGCATGACGCCGTCGCCGCCACCGCGGTGCTCGTCGACCCGGAGGGCACCGAGCGGGTACGCCGCCGCATGACGCTGCTCGAACCCGGCCTCGACGTGTGGGGCACGGACGTCGTCCCCGACCGACCCGGCGACTGGACCTTCCGGGTCGAGGGGTGGTCCGACCCGTACGGCACGTGGGAGCACGACGCGGTGCTGAAGGTCGCCGCGGACGTCGACACCGAGCTGATGCTCACCGAGGGTGCCCTGCTGCTCGAGCGGGCAGCGGCCACCACGGGGCGCCCGGCCACGCACGTGACAGCCCTGCGCGACGCGGTCATCGGGCTGCGCGACACCGAGCGGCCGCCGCAGGCCCGCCTCGCTGCGGGCACCTCGCCCGCGGTGCATGCGGCCCTGGCCGACGACCCGGTGCGCGAGATGGTGACCGCCAGCGACGACCACGTGCTGCGGGTGCAGCGCGAGCGCGCCCTGGTGGGCGCCTGGTACGAGTTCTTCCCCCGGTCGGAGGGGGCGGTCGAGGACCCGGCCACCGGCACCTGGACGACGGGCACCCTGCGCACCGCCGCGCGCCGCCTGCCCGCCATCGCCGCGATGGGGTTCGACGTCGCGTACGTGACCCCCGTGCACCCGATCGGCACGACGAACCGCAAGGGCCGCAACAACACCCTGGACCCGCGGCCCGAGGACCCGGGATCGCCGTACGCCATCGGCTCGCCCGACGGCGGGCACGACGCGATCGAGCCCAGCCTGGGCACCTTCGAGGACTGGGATGCCTTCGTCGCCGAGGCGCGCGGGCTCGGGCTCGAGGTGGCCCTCGACCTGGCGCTGCAGTGCTCGCCGGACCACCCGTGGGTGACCTCGCACCCGGAGTGGTTCACCACCCGCGCCGACGGCACGATCGCCTACGCGGAGAACCCGCCCAAGAAGTACCAGGACATCTACCCGCTGAACTTCGACAACGACCCCGAGGGCATCTACCGCGAGGTGCTGCGCGTCATCCTCGTCTGGGTCGAGCACGGCGTCACGCTGTTCCGCGTCGACAACCCGCACACCAAGCCGGTCCAGTTCTGGGAGTGGGTGATCGCGGAGGTCAACCGGGACCATCCGGACGTCATCTTCCTGGCGGAGGCGTTCACCAAGCCGGCCATGATGCACACCCTGGCGAAGGTCGGGTTCCACCAGTCGTACACGTACTTCACGTGGCGCAACAACAAGGTGGACCTCACCGAGTACCTCACCGAGCTGTCCGGTCCCGCCGCTGACTACATGCGGCCGAGCTTCTGGCCGACCACTCACGACATCCTCACGCCGTACATGCAGTACGGCGGCCGGCCGGCATTCAAGCTGCGGGCCGCCCTGGCCGCCACCATGGTGCCGACGTACGGCATCTACGCCGGCTACGAGCTGGTCGAGAACGTCGCGCGGCCCGGCGCCGAGGAGCAGATCGACAACGAGAAGTACGAGTTCAAGGCGCGCGACTGGTCGGCCGCCGAGGCCGACGGCTCGAGCCTGGCCCCCTTTCTCACCCGGCTGAACGAGATCCGGCGCGCCCACCCTGCGCTGCAGCGGTTGCGCAACATCACCTTTCATCAGTCCAGCGACAGCGAGATCCTCTGCTTCAGCAAGCGGCTGACCGCCGACCAGTCGCCGAGCGGGCGGGCCGACACGATCATCGTGGTGGCCAACCTCGACCCGCACGGGGCGCGTGAGACGTCGCTCCACCTCGACATGCCGTCCCTCGGGATGGACTGGCACGACGGCTTCGTGGCGCACGACCTCCTCTCCGGACACACGTGGCACTGGGGTGAGAACGTGTACGTGCGGCTCGACCCGCACGACGAGCCCGTTCACATCGTCCACGTGAGAGGGGTCTGAGGTGGAGGGCCTGAACCTGTCAGCCCCCGGGCTGCGGCACGACCCGAACTGGCACAAGAAGGCCGTCTTCTACGAGGTCCTGGTGCGCGCGTTCGCCGACTCCAACGGGTCGGGCTCGGGCGACTTCACCGGCCTGATCGGCCGGCTGGACTACCTGCAGTGGCTCGGTGTCGACTGCCTGTGGCTGCCGCCCTTCTACGCCTCGCCGTTGCGCGACGGCGGCTACGACGTCGCGGACTACTGCTCGGTGCTGCCCGAGTTCGGCACCCTGCCGGACTTCACCGAGCTGGTCAGCCAGGCGCACGCCCGCGGGCTGCGGGTCATCGTCGACCTGGTGATGAACCACACCAGCGACCAGCACCCGTGGTTCCAGGCCAGCCGCTCCGACCCGACCGGCCCGTACGGCGACTTCTACGTCTGGAGCGACACCGACGACAAGTACGAGGACGCCCGGATCATCTTCGTCGATACCGAGACGAGCAACTGGACGTTCGACCCGGTGCGCCGGCAGTACTTCTGGCACCGCTTCTTCAGCCACCAGCCGGATCTCAACTTCGAGAACCCCGCAGTGGAGGAGGCGATGTTCGACGTCGTGCGGTTCTGGATGGACCTCGGCATCGACGGGTTCCGGCTGGACGCCATCCCCTACCTGTTCGAGGAGGAGGGCACCAACTGCGAGAACCTCCCCCAGACGCACGAGTTCCTGCGCCGGCTGCGCGCCATGGTCGACGACGAGTACCCGGGCCGGGTCATGCTGGCTGAGGCCAACCAGTGGCCGAAGGACGTCGTCGAGTACTTCGGCACCGACGACGACCCCGAGTGCCACATGTGCTTCCACTTCCCGGTGATGCCGCGGATCTACTACGCGATGCGGGACGAGTCGGCGCGCCCCATCATCGACATCCTCGCCGACACCCCTGACCTGCCGACGCACGGGCAGTGGGGCACCTTCCTGCGCAACCACGACGAGCTCACCCTCGAGATGGTCACCACCGAGGAACGCGCCGCCATGTACGGCTGGTACGCCCCGGACCCGCGGATGCGCGCCAACATCGGGATCCGCCGCCGCCTGGCCTCACTCCTCGACAACTCGCGCGCCGAGGTCGAGCTGATCAACGCGCTGCTCCTGTCGCTGCCCGGCAGCCCCTGCCTGTACTACGGCGACGAGATCGGGATGGGCGACAACATCTGGCTGGACGACCGCGACGCCGTCCGCACCCCGATGCAATGGACACCCGACCGCAACGCCGGCTTCTCCTCCGCCGATCCCGGCAAGCTGTTCCTGCCGACGATCCAGTCGCTCGTGCACCACTACAACACGGTCAACGTCGAAGCCCAGCTGGCCACCCGGTCATCGTTGCTGCACTGGACCCGCGGCATGCTGGCGATCCGCAAGCGCCACCCCGTCTTCGGCCTCGGTCGCTACGTGGCCGTCGACTCCGACAACGACGCGGTGCTGGCCTTCCTGCGGGTCATCGACTCGGCCGAGTCCGGTGAGGCGCCCGAGACGGTGCTGTGCGTCAACAACCTGGCGCAGACCCCGCAGGGTGCGACGCTGCAGCTGCCCGACCACCCGGGCGCCGCGCTGGAGGACCTGTTCGGCGGCTCCGGCTTCCCGGACGTCGCCGACACGGGACGAATCAGCCTCTCGCTCGGATCGCGGGACTTCTTCTGGCTGCGCCTGAAGCACCAGGACGGAGACCGTGGCTGACACAAGGAGCACCCTGACCCCCTCGTTCGCCACCTTCCTGCCGGCATGGCTGGCCGGGCAGCGCTGGTACGCCGGCAAGGGCCGCGAGCCGCAGCTGCGCCGGATCGGCGGCCTGCGCTGGCAGGACGCCGAGGGCGCGGTCGGCATCGAGACCTGGCTGGTGCTCGACACCGCCGGTGAACGCCCGACGGTCTACCAGGTGCCGCTCACCTACCGGTCCGCCCCGCTGCCCGGCGCCGAGCATGCCCTCATCGCGCAGGCCCAGCACAGCGAGCTCGGCCCGCGGTGGATCTACGACGCTCCGCACGACCCGGTCTTCGTCCGGGCGCTGCTCGACCTCGTCCTCGACGAGGCGCAGGTCGCCTCGGACGGCCCGGCCGGGCAGGGCACGGCCCGCGGGCACCGCCAGCAGGACGCCGACCCGGCCACGCTCGGCCAGGTGACGGCGAGCCAGGTGCTGCGAGGTGAGCAGTCCAACACCTCGATCGTGCTGCAGATGGCGACCGCGGCCGCGCCGGTGAACCCGCTGGTGGTCAAGCTCTTCCGGGTGCTGCACCCCGGCGACAACCCGGACGTCGTCGTCCAGTCCGCGCTCGCCGACGCCGGGTCGACCCTCGTGCCGCGCCCTGTGGGGCACGTCGAGGGCAGCTGGCCGCTGGACGGCGAGCTCGTGACCGGCCACCTGGCGTTCGCCCAGGAGTTCGTGCCGGACGCCCGCGACGCCTGGCGCGAGGCAGTCGACGCGGTCGGCGACGGCGTCGACTTCACCCGCGCCGCGTACGAGCTCGGCGTGGCCACGGCCCGCGTGCACGCCACCCTCGCCGACGCCATGCCCACGACCACGCTCGACGATGCCGGGGCGGCGCTGCTCGCCGACGGGCTGCTCGCCCGGCTGGAGTGGGCGGTGCGCCAGGTACCTGAGCTCGGCCCCCGGGCCGCGCAGGCGCGCGAGCTGTTGGACGCCGTCCGCGACCTGACGGTTCGCCCTGTGTTGCAACGGATTCACGGCGACCTGCACCTCGGCCAGGTCCTCGACGGCGGCCCGCGAGGCTGGCTGGTCATCGACTTCGAGGGCGAGCCGCTGCGACCGCTCGCCGAACGAACGCTCCCCGACCTGGCGCTGCGCGACGTCGCCGGCATGCTGCGCTCCTTCGACTACGCGGCCGGGCACCTCGTGGTCAGCCACGCCGAGGCGGGCGACGCTGCGGACGCGGTGCGGGCCAGGGCGGCCGCCTGGGCCGCGGCCTGCCGGGGCGCCTACTGCACCGGCTACGCCGACGTCGCCGGTCACGATCCGCGTGAGGGCGCAGCCCTGCTGAGCGCCCTCGAGCTCGACAAGGCGCTGTACGAGGCGGCCTACGAGGCGGGCAACCGCCCGGCCTGGCTCCCCATCCCGCTGGCCGCCGTCGACCGGCTGCTCGCTGCACGACCCGACCCGAAGGAGCGGAACGCCGTGACCGAGGACATCCGCCCCACCGCAGGTTCGCCCGCGAAGGGCTCCCCCGCGCCGCCGCAGGTGCGGCCGCTGCAGGCCGGCGAGCTGGCTGAGCTGGTGCACGGCTCGCACGGCAACCCGCACGGCGTCCTCGGCATGCACCCGCACGACGGCGGACTGACCCTGCGCACGCTGCGCCCGCACGCCCGGGAGGTCGTCGCCGTCCTCCCGGACGGCTCGCGCACCGCGCTGCAGCACGAGTACGACGGCGTCTTCGTCGGCGTGGTGCCGGGCGACACGCCGTCCGACTACCGGCTGGATGTCACCTACGACGGGCCGCAGGGGCCGGTCACCTACCCGGCCGACGACCCGTACCGGTTCCTCCCGACGCTCGGCGAGGTCGACCTGCACCTGATCGGCGAAGGCCGGCACGAGCAGCTCTGGACCGTGCTCGGCGCCCACGTCCGCCGGTACCCGGGCCAGATGGGCGAGGTCGTGGGTACGTCCTTCGCGGTCTGGGCCCCGCACGCCCGCGGGATCCGCCTGGTGGGCGACTTCAACCACTGGGACGGCGGCGCGCATCCGATGCGTTCGCTCGGCTCCACCGGCGTGTGGGAGCTGTTCGTCCCGGACGTCGGCGACGGCACCCGCTACAAGTTCGAGGTCACCGGCTCGGACGGCGTGCGCCGGCTCAAGGCCGACCCGATGGCCCAAGCGGCCGAGATCCCGCCGTCCAGCGCCTCCGTCGTCACCGAGAGCACCTACACGTGGGGCGACGATGCGTGGATCGCCGCACGCGCCGCGACCAACCCGCACACCGGCCCGATGAGCACCTACGAGGTGCACCTCGGATCCTGGCGCGAGGGGCTGTCGTACACCGAGATGGCCGAGCAGCTCGTCGACTACGTCGTCGAGACCGGCTTCACCCACGTCGAGCTGATGCCGGTGATGGCGCACCCCTACGGCCCGTCCTGGGG
This sequence comes from uncultured Actinomycetota bacterium, assembly GCA_963759935.1. GTDB lineage: Bacteria > Actinomycetota > Actinomycetes > Actinomycetales > Angustibacteraceae > Angustibacter. The sequence goes on along the minus strand of CAVXBF010000009.1, from coordinate 163,759 downwards.
CTACCACGTCACCGGGTACTACGCCGCTGACGCCCGGTTCGGCTCCCCCGACCAGCTGCGCCACCTGATCGACGCACTGCACCAGGCCGGGATCGGCGTGATCCTGGACTGGGTGCCGGGTCACTTCGCCACCGACCCGTGGGCGCTCTCGCGCTTCGACGGCGAGGCGCTCTACGAGCACCCGGACCCGCGCCGCGGATGGCACGCCGAGTGGGGCTCGTACATCTTCGACCTGGGCCGGGTCCAGGTGCGCAACTTCCTGGTGGCCAACGCGGTCTACTGGTGCGAGGAGTTCCACGCCGACGGGCTGCGGGTCGACGGCGTGGCCTCGATGCTCTACCTCGACTACTCCCGCAACGACGGTGAGTGGATCCCCAACCAGTTCGGGGGCCGCGAGAACCTCGAGGCGGTGCAGTTCCTCCAGGAGACCAACGCGACGCTCTACAAGCGGGTCCCCGGCGTCGTGACGATCGCCGAGGAGTCCACGTCCTGGCCCGGCGTGACCCGCCCGACGCACCTCGGCGGCCTGGGGTTCGGGCTGAAGTGGAACATGGGCTGGATGCACGACTCGCTGGACTACGTGGCCCACGAGCCGGTGCACCGCCAGTGGCACCACCACCAGCTGACCTTCTCGCTGATGTACGCCTGGACCGAGAACTTCGTGCTGCCGATCAGCCACGACGAGGTGGTGCACGGCAAGGGGTCACTGCTGCGCAAGGTGCCGGGCGACCGCTGGCAGCAGCTGGCCACCATCCGGGCGTTCCTGGCCTTCATGTGGGCCCACCCCGGCAAGCAGCTGCTGTTCATGGGAACCGAGTTCGCCCAGGAGGCCGAGTGGGCCGACGGCCACGGCCTGGACTGGTGGCTGCTCGACCAGCCCGCGCACCGTGGCGTGCACTCGCTGGTGCGCGACCTGAACGCGACGTACAAGGACCTGCCGGCGCTGTGGTCGCAGGACCACTCGCCGGACGGCTTCCGCTGGATCGACGCGAACGACGCCGCCGGCAACGTCTTCTCGTTCCTGCGGCTGCCGGCCGACCCGGCCGACCAGGTGCTGGCCTGCGTGGTCAACTTCAGCGGGACGCCGCACCTGGGCTACCGGATCGGGCTGCCGTTCGCCGGTCGCTGGCGCGAGGTGGTCAACACCGATGCCGACGTGTACGGCGGATCCGGGGTCGGGAACCTCGGCGGCGTCGAGGCGACCGACGAGGGCTGGCACGGGCTGCCGGCGTCGGCCGTCCTCAGCGTTCCGCCGCTCGGGGCGGTGTGGCTGGCCGCCGAGCCTGTTCAAGGGTGACACTGACCCTGCCGAGATCGTGAGGTGGGCGAGGGCACACAGCCGTCGCGGAGAGGAGCACGCGAGCTGATGCCGCCTGCCGCCGCGTCCGCACCGGAGCCCGACGCCTCACCCGACGACCCGCAACCGACCCGACGGCACCCACCGGCCCCGCCCAGCCGACGGCCGCGGACCGGGCGCTGCACGAGCTGATCCTGCTGCCCGACGGTCGCTACGAGGAGATGCTGGCGATCCCGGCCGAGTACGCGATGCGGGCGGTCGGCGTCGACAGCGCCTCGCTCTCGCGCTGGGAGCGCGACCGCGGACTGCTGCGCACCGTGGTCAACGTCGGCTCGCTCAGCGCGGCCGAGACGCGGTTCCCCCGGTCGGAGGTGTACGAGGTCGCCACCGACAGCGCCATCGCCCGCGTGCTGGACGGCGAGCCGACGCGGTACAGCCGCGACGACCCCGGCCTGGACGAGCACGGGACGGCCCTGCTCGACTTCTCGGCCAAGTCCTCCTCGCTCAGCCTGCCGTTGCTGGTCGACGGCCGGCTCTGGGGCGAGCTGTGGCTCAGCTGCGACCACCGCTACCTCACCGACGACGACCTGGCGCGAGCCAAGGACGTGGCACGCGAGGTGTCGAGCATGCTTGCCGTCGCCGAGCGCCTGCAGCGGATGGCCCGCCTGGCCTTCGAGGACCCACTCACCGGCGTGGGTAACCGACGGGTGCTGGACGACGCCCTCAGCGAGCTCCTGGCGCCCGGGGGCGCGGGCGTCACCGTCGTCATGTGCGACATCGACAACCTCAAGGACCTCAACGACGAGCAGGGCCACGAGGTGGGCGACCGCGCGATCGTGGCCACGGCCGACGCCCTGGCGGCGGCCGCGAGCCACATCCCCGGCTCGGTGACGGTGCGGCTCGGCGGTGACGAGTTCGCCGTGCTGCTCGTCGGCGAGCAGCGGGCCGGCGCGATCACCGTCGTGGAGGCAGCCGCGCACACGCTCGGCGCGGTCGAGCAGCCGGTCGAGGTGAGCTGCGGGATCGCCGTCGCGCCGCCCGGCCTGCCGGCCCGGAACGCACTGGCCGCGGCCGACGCGGCGCAGTACGCCGCGAAGTCACGCGGCGCGCTGCTCGTCGTGGCGTCCGACCTCACCGAGCTGGAGCCGGAGCGACGTCGCTCCCGGCGCCGGCTCACCGACCGACCCCGCGCGCCGAGCGCCCTCGGCGAGGGCCTGGCGCAGGTGGTGACCGAGCTGGCCGACCTGCTCGCCGACGCACCGGACTCCGTCGGCGGCCGGCTGCGCTGGATCGGTGAGCGCCTGCTCGCTCCCCTGGACCTGCAGGAGTGGTCGCTCAGCCGGGTCGATCTCAACGGCGACCGGCTGCTGTTGACCGACTCGCTGGGCCTGCGGCACACGCCGATCAGCGCGCCCCAGGCCTACGACCTGCAGGTCGACCGAACCTTCCGGCTGGATGACTACCCGATGAGCACGCAGGCCATCGAGCGGGACGGCTGGTTCAGCGTCGCCGTCGACGACGAGCACGCCGACCCGGAGGAGCGCGCCGTCCTGCGCGACATGGGCATGCGGCACCTGGTGGCCATCGGCTGCAGCGACGGCTCCACCGGCTGGCTGCTCGAGCTGTACGGCCGCGGCACCGCGCTGGATGCGTCCGTCGTGGGCAGCGTGCTCGCGCTCGCCGCGAGCGCCCTCCTCTACCGCGCCTTCGTGCCGATCGGATCCATCGCCTCCAGCTGATGTCGCCCCGCGCCGGTTTCGGCCAGGATGGGGACATGACGGATCCCCGCGCCGGCCAGCTGGCCGCTCCCGCAGACCTCGTCGACGTCGACGCCCTGCTCGCCGCCTACACCGATCGAACGCCCGACCTCGACGACCCAGGGCAGCGGGTGGCGTTCGGCACCTCGGGCCACCGCGGGTCGAGCCTGGACGGCGCGTTCAACGAGGCGCACATCCTGGCCATCACCCAGGCCATCTGCGAGTACCGCTCGGCACAGGGCACCCGCGGCCCGCTGCTGATGGGCAAGGACACGCACGCCCTGTCGCTACCGGCCTGGCAGACCGCCCTCGAGGTGCTGGTGGCCAACGACGTCGAGGTGCTGTGCGACGCGGCCGACGTCTTCACCCCCACGCCCGCCGTGTCGCACGCCATCCTGCGGCTCAACCGCGAGCGCGACGCGGGCGCCGGTGCGGTCGACGGCATCGTCATCACCCCCTCGCACAACCCGCCGCGCGACGGCGGCTTCAAGTACAACCCGCCCCACGGCGGTCCGGCTGACAGCGACGCGACGGGCTGGATCCAGGACCGCGCCAACGACCTGCTGCGCTCCGGTCTGGACGGAGTGCGCCGGGTCGCGGCGTCGGCAGCGCGATCGAACGCGACGACGTTCGACTTCGTGGCGCCGTACGTCGACGACCTGGCGGCGGTGCTCGACATCGACGCGGTGCGCGAGGCCGGCGTCCGGATCGGCGCGGACCCGCTTGGCGGGGCGAGCGTCGGGTACTGGGCCGCGATCGCCGAGCGGCTGCGCCTGGACCTCACGGTGATCAACCCGCGGGTCGACCCGCAGTGGTCGTTCATGACGCTCGACTGGGACGGCAAGATCCGGATGGACTGCTCGTCGCCGTACGCGATGGCGTCGCTGATCGGCAACAAGGACGCGTTCGCGATCTCGACGGGCAACGATGCCGACAGCGACCGCCACGGCATCGTGACGCCCGACGCAGGGCTGATGAACCCGAACCACTTCCTGGCCGTGGCGATCCAGTACCTGTTCGGCGCGCGCGAGGGGTGGGGGCAGGCCGCCGCCGTGGGCAAGACGCTGGTGTCGTCGTCCATGATCGACCGGGTCGCCGACGACCTCGGCCGGCGGCTGGTCGAGGTCCCGGTGGGCTTCAAGTGGTTCGTGCCCGGGTTGCTCGACGGCTCGGTGGGCTTCGGCGGCGAGGAAAGCGCGGGCGCGTCGTTCCTGCGGCGTGACGGCTCGGTGTGGACCACCGACAAGGACGGCATCCTGCTGGCGCTGCTGGCCTCGGAGATCCAGGCGGTCACCGGCCGCTCGCCGTCCGAGCACTACCGCGACCTCACCGCTCGGTTCGGCGAGCCGGCCTACGCGCGGGTCGACGCCCCGGCGACCCGCGAGCAGAAGACGGCGCTCGCGGCGCTGTCGCCGGACGCGGTGACCGCCACCGACCTGGCCGGCGAGCCGATCACCGCCAAGCTCACCCGCGCCCCGGGCAACGACGCGGCGATCGGCGGGCTGAAGGTGACGACGGAGTCTGCGTGGTTCGCGGCCCGGCCCTCGGGCACCGAGGACGTGTACAAGATCTACGCCGAGTCCTTCCGTGGCCCCGACCACCTCGAGCAGGTGCAGGCCGCCGCCCGCGAGGTGGTCAACGCGGCACTCGGCGGCTGACTGATGGCGGGCGAGCGCACACCGGCGCGCGCTGTCCGCCGGGCTGGTGATCCGCAGCACGGCAGGCCGTGTGCTCGTGGTCGAGACGACGTACAAGGCCCACTGGGACGTGGTCGGCGGGATGGTGGAGGCCGGTGAGGGGCTGGCCGGCGCTGCCCGCCGCGAGGCGCTGGAGGAGACCGGCATCGCGCTGGCGGTGGGCGACCTGCTGGTCGTCGACACCTGCCGGGCGTCAGGCACCCGCGGCGAGGTGACCTGCGCGCTTCTCGACGGCGGGGAGCACGAGGAGTCGTTCGTGGACTCGTTCAGCTACCCGGACGGCGAGCTGGCGGCAGCGCACTGGATCGAGCCCAGCGCGGTGCTCGAACGCTGCGGGCCGCGGGTCGGAACGCGGTTGTCGGCTGCGCTGCAGGCCTTCGGCTCCGGCCGTCTGCCCGGCCCGCCGCTGCTGCTGCTCGACGGCTCCCCAGACACCTGACCCCTCCCCCGCACCCCCTGCGGTGATCATGCACGTTCGCCCCGGGCAGCCCGGGCGAACGTGCATGATCACCGCAGGGTGAGGTGGTGGGTGGGGGCGGTCCGGCCTAGAAGAGGGCGGTGCTGAGCGAGCGCCGGGCCACCGCCACCCGCGGGTCGTCGCCACCGACGACCTCGAACAGCTCGACCAGGTGCGCGCGCACCTGCTCGCGCTCGGCACCGGAGGTCACCCGGACGGTGTCGACGAGCCGGACGAACGCGTCCTCGACGTGGCCGCCGAGCAGGTCGAGGTCGGCGACCATGATCTGCGCCGCTGGGTCGGCGGGGGCGTCCGCCGCCGCGGCCCGCGCCGCGGTCACATCGACGCCCTCGGTGCGGCGCAGCAGGTTGACCTGGGCCAGTCCGGCCTTGGCCTCAGCGTCGGCCGGCGCCTGGGAGAGCGCCTGCTCGTAGGCGGCGGCCGCGGCGTCGAGGTCACCACGGTCGATCGCGTCGTAGGCCTGCTGGTGCAGCGGCGGCAGCGGCGGCTCGGCGGGCTCGGCCGACTCAGCCGGCTCGCCGGTGCCGTTGTCGTCACCGACGGCAACCCGGCCCGTGACGCCGTTGGCCTCGGCGACCTTCAGCAGCTCGTCGAGGTAGGCCCGCACCTGCGCCTCCGGCAGCGCGCCCTGGAACAGCGGCACCGGCTGGCCCTTGACGACGGCGACCACCATGGGGATCGACTGCGCCTGGAACACCTGGCCCAGCCGCGGGTTGGCGTCGACGTCGACCTTGGCGAGCAGGAACCGGCCGGCGTACTCGCGGGCCAGGCTCTCGAGCACCGGGCTGAGCTGCTTGCACGGCTCGCACCACGTCGCCCACAGGTCGATGACGACCGGGACGTCCATCGAGCGGTCGACGACCTCGGTCTGGAACTGCTCCTCGGTGACGTCGATGACCACGCCGGACGACGACGCCGCAGCGGGGCCACCGCCCGCGCCCTGCTCGCGGCGCTTGGCCTGGGCGGCGACGGCGGCGAGGTCGACCGCGCCGCGCAGGGAGACCTGCGAGGGGGCTGGCGAGGATCCGGTCGGCTGGCTCATGGACACCGATTCTGTCAGACGCCTAGGACCCGCTGACGGCCACCGGTACCTCGCTGAACCCGATCAACCGGGCCGAGCCCCTGCCCTGCGGCGGCAGCACCAGGACGACGGTCTGCACCGTCGTCACGGACGCCGACTTGGTGATCTTCTTCAGCCCCTTGGACAGCGCCCGGTAGGCCGGCGGCGGCGTGATGACCCCCGCGCCCTTGCGGACGGTGAACCGGTCGGTGCGGTCGATCGCCGCGATGACGACCGCGCCGCCGTCCGCCGTCCGGATCACCCGCATACCGGTCTTCTCGGGCACATGCGTCTGACGGAACACGGCCACCTTCGAGACGTCCTTCGCCTGCGCGGCGGCCTTCGTGCGCACCTCTCGCACCACGGCGCTGGACGCGAACGTCGTGGAGCCGCCCTTGCCGGTCTGCAGGAGGGTGGCGAGGTCGGTGACGGCCTGCTCGGGAGTGGCCACGAGGCCGTCGACGTCCTTCGGCAGGATCGAGGCGCCGCGACTGTTCGGCGGCGTGGCAGGCAGCCCCTGGCCCGGCAGCAGGTCGGTGCGGGCCGAGACCTTGAACGGCGTGCGGACGTCGGCGCTGTCGAGCACGGCGACCTGCGCGATGGACGAGCCCTGCGGCGTCCAGACCGCGACGATGGTGCGCGGGAACGCGCGCCCTGCCGTCACCACGACGCGCGAGGGCTTGATCACGGGCTCCAGCGCGCCACCCGTGGTGGTGGAGGCCGCCGGGTCGAGCACCTTCTCGATCACGTAGCGGTTCGGCGCGATCTTCAGGGCCAGACCGGTGTAGGCGGTGCGCGCGGCCTCCTCGGTACGCAGCGCGTCGGCCCGCTGGGCCTGACCCAGCGCCCGGGCCGCGATGCGCACGGCCTGGCCGGCGCTCACCGCCGGGGAGTTGCTCAGGACGGCGGTGTTGGGGTGCAGGCCGAGCACGGCCTGCACCGGCGAGCAGGCGCCGGCCAGCGCCGCGACGAGCACCGCCGCGACCGCCGCCTTCGCCCGGCTGCGCGCGCTCATGCCCGACGTCCCGTCGTGGCGCGTCGCTTGCCGACGTGCTTGGTACCCGCAGCGGACGGACGGCCGGGCGCGACCGGGCGCCGACGCCGACGGGCGCTCGCGGACGTCGACCGGACGGCGGTGCGCGGTCGGTTCGCCCAGCGGCCCAGCGCGATCAGCGCGAGCCCCGCCAGCAGCAGGACCGCGGGCACCCAGTACCAGAGGGCCTTCGCCCAGCTGATCCGCAGCGACAGCGCCGGCATCGGCTGCCCGTCGGCCCGGGCGATGACGACCGACTGGGCGCCCCGGGTGGCGCGGTAGCTGAGCTGCACCGAGCCCGGGGCGACGGCGCTGGTGTCCCAGACGTCGACGGCGTCCGGCGCCGGCATGGGGTCCGACCCCGAACCGGACGTCGTCCGCAGGTCGCGGCCGCCGTCCAGGCCCTGGACGACGAGGCGGTCGGAGCCCTCGACGAGGGCTGAAGCGTCGTCCGGCCGGGCCCGGCCGGCGAACAGCGGCAGCTGGGCGTCGTCGGAGGCGCTGGCGCGCACGGTGATCCGCGGGCCCATGACGCTCGCCAGAGCCGGCTCGATCACCACGGCCGATCGCCCGGCAGGCACCTGCAGGTCACTGCGCCAGGTGCCGTGCGCGCCCAGCGTGATGAACCCCATGACCGCGCAGATGACGAGCACCAGTCCGACGAAGGTGGCAGCCCCCGTGGCGGCTCTCTTCATCGACTCGGTGCTCCTCGTGGTGCGGACGGGCGGCCCGGCGGACGGGCGGCTTCGGCCCACCACAGTAACCGCGGGACGGCGGACGGCCGAATCCTCAGAACCGCGCGGGCTCCCGGTAGACGCCCCACACCTCGCGCAGCGCGTCGCAGATCTCGCCGAGCGTCGCCTCGGCCCGCACGGCGTCCAGCATGGCGGGCAGCATGTTCGCGTCGCCGCGGGCCGCGGCGACCATCTCGTCGATCCGGGCCCGCACCTGCGCGTCGTCGCGCGCGGCCCGGCGCTCGGCCAGCACGCGCACCTGCTCGCGCTCGACCTCGTGGCTGACCCGCAGGATCTCGAGCTCGTGGGTGAGCGACTCGGTGTGCACGTTGACGCCGACGACCTTCTTGTCCCCCTTCTCGAGAGCGGTCTGGTACTGGAACGCCGCCTCGGCGATCTCGGACATGAACCAGCCGTCCTCGATGCCCCGCAGGATGCCGCTGGTCATCGGCCCGATGGGGTGGACCACCGCGCCCTCGCCGTCGCGGTCGCGGCCGCGCTCGCCCATCTCGCGGATCCGCTCGAAGACCGCCTCGGCCTCGGCCTCGATCCGGTCGGTGAGGGCCTCGACGTACCAGGACCCACCCAGGGGGTCGGCGACGTTGGTGATGCCCGTCTCGTCCATCAGCACCTGCTGGGTGCGCAGGGCGATCTCGGCGGACTCGTCCGTGGGCAGCGCGAGCGTCTCGTCGAGGGCGTTGGTGTGCAGCGAGTTGGTGCCGCCCAGCACGGCGGCCAGCGCCTCGACGGCGGTGCGCACCACGTTGTTGTAGGGCTGCTGCGCGGTGAGCGACACCCCGGCGGTCTGGGTGTGGAACCGCAGCCACTGCGCCCGGTCGGTGGTCGCGCCGTACGTGTCGCGCAGCCAGCGCGCCCAGATCCGGCGGGCCGCCCGGAACTTGGCGATCTCCTCGAAGAAGTCGACGTGGGCGTCGAAGAAGAAGCTGAGACCGGGGGCGAAGGCGTCGACGTCCATGCCCCGCGACAGGCCCAGCTCGACGTACGCGAAGCCGTCGGCCAGCGTGTACGCGAGCTCCTGCGCGGCCGTCGAACCGGCCTCGCGGATGTGGTACCCGCTGACGCTGAGCGGCTTGTAGGCCGGGATGTGCTCGGCGCAGTACTCCATCAGGTCGCCGATCAGCCGCAGGTGCGGCTCGGGGGCGAACAGCCACTCCTTCTGGGCGATGTACTCCTTGAAGATGTCGGTCTGCAGGGTGCCGTCGAGCGAGCCGAGGTCGATGCCCTGGCGCTCGGCGGCGACGAGGTACATGCAGAACACGGGCACCGCCGGGCCGCTGATCGTCATGGACGTCGTCACGTCGCCCAGCGGGATGTCGGCGAACAGCCGCTCCATGTCGGCGGCGCTGTCGATGGCGACGCCGCAGTGCCCGACCTCGCCCAGGCTCTTCGGGTCGTCGGAGTCGTGGCCCATCAGGGTCGGCATGTCGAACGCGACCGACAGCCCACCACCGCCGCGGGCCAGGATCATCCGGTAGCGCTCGTTGGTCTGCTCGGCGTTGCCGAAGCCGGCGAACTGGCGGATCGTCCAGGTGCGGCCGCGGTAGCCGGTGGGGTAGAGCCCACGGGTGAACGGGAACTCCCCCGGCCAGCCGATCCGCTCCATCCGCGGGTCGACCGCGCCGTCCGGTGGCCCGTAGACCGGATCGACCGGATCGCCGGACAGCGTCGTGAAGTCGGCGTCGCGCACCGCACCGGCGGCCTGCGCCGCGTCGTACCGCTGCTGCCAGCGACGGCGACCGGCCGCGATGACGTCGTCCTGCTCGTGGGCGCTCATGCCAGGCACTTTACGTGGACGTCCTACTATCCGTCCTCCCACACCACCCCGACCCTTTCCGCCACCCAGGCCGGTTTCCGCCAACCAGGCCGGTTTGGGGACGTCGAAACCGGCCTGAGTGACGCAAACCGGCCTGAGTGGCGGAAGCTGAGGGGGGTCAGGCGGAGAAGTCGCCGGCGGCGACGCGGACCTTGCGCAGCAGCGCGAACAGCTGCACCCGCTCGCCGGCGTCCAGCGCGTCCAGGCCGAAGTCGAGCGCGACGAGGTCGGCGGTGGCCGCCTGCACCACCTGCCGACCGGTGTCCGTGATGCCGGCCAGCGTCCCGCGGCCGTCCTGCGGGTTCGGGCTGCGCTCGACCAGCCCGGCCTGCTCGAGCCGCTGCACGATGTTGGTCACGCTGGTCGGGTGCACCATCAGCCGTTCACCGATCTTCGACAGCGGCAGCCGCCCGGCCCGGCTGAACGTCAGCAGCACCAGCGCCTCGTACCGCGCGAAGGTCAGGCCGTGAGCGCGCAACGCCTCGTCGTAGCGGCCGATGAGCAGCTGCTGCACCCGCATCACGGACGTCGCCGCCGCCATCGAGTCGTCAGCACGCCAGCGCTCGCGCCACAGCTGCTGGGCGCGCGCGACCGGGTCGAAGCTCAGACGCAGCGGCTTGGGCATGAGCGGCACCGTACCGCCCACCAGAACGCCCGCGCCGGACGATGGTCAGGGCGCCGCGCCGGCCGTGGTGGGATCGAGCGCTGAGAGCGGCCGGACCCATTGCGGCACACCGGCATCCAGGTGCAGCTCGCCATCGCACGCGGCGGCGGCTTCCGGGTCGTGCGTCGCCATGACCACCGCTGCCCCGCGCTCGGCCTCGCCCCTCAGCAGCTCGACCACCCGCGCCCGGTTGACGGCGTCGAGCTCGCTGGTGGGCTCGTCGGCGAGCAGCACTCGCCCGCGTTGCGCCAGGCCACGCGCGACGGCCACCCGCTGCTGCTGCCCGCCGGAGAGCTCCTCGACGAGCTGGTGCCCGGACTGCCCGAGTCCGACCGCCTCCAGCGCCGCGGCCGCCGTCGCGCGGGCGTGGGCAGGGTCGACGCCGGCCGCCAGCAGAGGGACGACGACGTTCTCGGTCGCGGTGAGCACCGTGGCCAGCGCGTTGCCCTGCGGCACGATCACCACGCCCTGGCCCGCGGCGTCGTCCCGGCTCGCGGGCGCGCTGCCGTCGACGAGCACCTCACCGTCGTCCGCGGGCCGCAACGCGGCGAGCGCCCACAGCAGGGTCGTCTTGCCGGCGCCGGACGGGCCGGTGACCGCCAGCAGCCGGCCACCGGGCACCCGCAGGTCGACGCCGTCGAGGACGACGCGCCCGCCGTAGGACACGCGCAGGCCGTGGCCCTCCAGCACCACCTCGACGCCGTTCATGCGATCGCCTCCTCGACCTCGGGCACCAGCCGGACCGAGCCGTCCGCCTCCAGCTGCACCCGCAGCAGCGAGCCGGGCGGGACGACGTCCAGGACATCCGGCGGCAGAGCGAGCGAGCCGTCGCGGCCGACCACCGCGAAGTCCTCCCCGCGCCGTCCTTCCGAGCCGACCCGTCCGTCCCGGATCGTGACGGTGCGCGGGAGCCGCGACGCCACCTCGGGATCGTGGGTCACCGCGACGACGGTCGTGCCGATCACCCGGTTGACGTCCTCGACCGCGGCCAGCACCTCGTCGCGGCCCTCGTGGTCGAGCTGGCTGGTGGGCTCGTCCAGCAGCAGCAGGCCCGGGCGGGCTCCGAGCGCCACGCCGACGGCCAGCCGTTGGCGCTGGCCGGGCGAGAGCCGGCCCAGCGGCGTTCGGGCGTGGTCGGCCAGGCCGACCAGGTCGAGCACCTCGTGCGGGTCGGGCAGGTCGCGGCTGATCGCCCGCGCCGCTCGCTGGGCGAACCGCACGTTGTCGACCGGCGAGGCGTACGGCAGCAGGTTGCGCATGGCGCCCTGGACGACGATCCCGACGTCCCCCGCCCGCATCCGGGCCAGGCCCTTCTCGTCCAGCCGGGTCAGGTCGTGGTCGCCCACCCGCAGCCGGCCCGCACTCGGCCGCAGCAACCCGGCCAGCAGGTTCAGCAGCGTGGACTTGCCCGACCCCGACGGGCCGAGCAGGCCGACGACCTCACCCGAGGCGATATCGAGGTCGACACCGGACAGCGCGACGACGTCATTGCCCTCCAGCCGGTAGATGTGCACGAGCCCGTGGGCCGCGACGTCCAGGCCACTCATCTGGCTCCCTCTCTCATCCGGTCCACTGATCCGCCGCGCAGCTGCGCGAGGGCGACAAGCACCGCCAGCACCGTCAGGAGCGCCGCGACGGCGAGCACCGACCACGCGCCGGCCACCAGGTCGGGGGCGGTGTGCAGGGTCAGCACCGCCGACTCCTCATCGGCCAAGGGCAGCACCGGCAGCACCACCACGACGGCGACGACGGCGGCGAGCACGGCCAGCGCGAGCGCCACCACCACCCCCGCGAGGTTCTCGACCAGCAGCGCGCGCCGCAGCACCCGACGTCGCACCCCGACCGCCCGCAGTGCCGCCACCTCGGCCGCGCGTTGCCGCGACCCCACGAACGCCGCCACCAGCAGGGCACCGACCGCCACGACCACCGCGACCGCGCTGCAGGCGAGGAACAGCAGCAACGCAAGCACTGCGCCCTCGCGGTCCAGCAGATGCAGCGCCTGGGCGGACGTGTGTCGCCCGGTCGGCACGACTCCGGCCCGGGCCAACGCCGCCCGCAGCGCGCCTTCGGCCACCGGGTCGTCCCGCCCCAGCCAGACCTGCAGCTGGTCGGACGGCGCGTGCTCCACCCCGCGCAACGCCAGCTCCAGGTCGATGACGACGCCGGCCCGACCGATCCCGGGGACGAAGTCGGCGACCTGCGCCTCGCGCACCCTGGTGAGACTGCCGTCCGGACCGGTCACCGCGATGGACCCGTCGCGCACCGGCGTCTGCGCGGCACGCACGGCGGGCAGCGGGAACGGGGCGTCGCCGTGCACGATCCGCGCCGGGAACCCCACCGGTGTCGCGACGTCCGCGTCGAGTCCTCCGTTCGCGCCGGGTCGCAGGGCGGCGGTCGCGGTGGCGGCGAGCGCCTGACCGGGGCGCCACGCGCCGGGCACGTCGAAGCCGGCCGCGACCGGCCGGACCGACCCACGTGGCCCTGCCGACAAGGCGGTGAAGCTCAGGGCCGCGCGCCCGGTGACGATGCCTGCGCCGGGGTGGCTCACGGCCAGTCCGACCAGCCGGCAGCCGGGCGCGCACGCTGCCGGCACGGCCCCCCGGTAGGCGCGAGACCCAGGGCGCAACGTGCCCAGGTCGAGCTCCTGCCAGCCCGCCGGGGTCTCGATGGTGGCGGACAGCTCGAGCGGGGACTCGCTGTCGACCGAACGGACGGTGGCCGCGACCTCGACGACGCCGGACCGTAGCCGGAGGGGTTCGGGGACCTTAGGTCGCAGCACGCCGACCACCGGTCCGCGCGAACGACCGGCGAAGTCGAGGACGGCGTCGGCGCGGGTAGCGTCGACCGCCAGCCCGCGGGTGGACTGGTTGCTGCCCGGCAGGCCCAGCACGGCCATCGCGTAGCGGCCACCGGGGTCGGCGGCCCGCACCGCGGCCAGAAGAACGGCCGGTGAGGTGGCGCGGACGTCGAGCACGACCGCGGCGCCTGTCTCGGCCAGCGCGCGGGCCTGGCGTTCACGCGCGGCGACCGTCCAGGCCTGGACGCCGACGAGCAGCAGGCACAGCGCGGCGGCCAGCACGCCCGTCGTCCGAGCGGTGCCGGCGCGGCGCGCGACCCCCGCCCAGCCGATCAGCGCACCGGCACGACCGCGGTCGAGCGAGCGCGCGGTTCGCCGACGGGAGAGACGGCGCACCGTGCGCGCGGCCAGGAGCGCGCCGCCGAGCGCGATCATGCCGGGTCCGGCGGAGGCGACCGGTCCGGGAGCCGAGCCCGGCGCGAGCGCGAGCTGGGCGACGCCGGCCACGACGAGCGCGAGCACGGCGCCTTCGACTGCGCCTGCTCGTCGTCCGGCTCCCGACCCGGGCACGCGGCGCAGCAGGTCGGCGACGTGTCCCCTGGCCACTCCACGCGCGGCGACCGCGGCCGCGGCGACACCCCCCAGCACCCCGAGCCCGACGGAGGCGACCACCGTCGCCGTGAGCCGCAGCGCGATGCCAGGCTCGAGCAGGTGCAGCGCGACCTCGTGCACGATCCACCAGCCGAGCAGCGTGCCGACCGGAGCGGAGACGGCGAGCAGCACGCCCACCTCGCCGAGCCCGAACCGCACGGTGCGCGGCGGGGTGAGGCCGCGCAGCTTGGCCAGCCCGAGCTCGGGGGCGCGTTCCTGGGTGGCCGAGCCGACCACGTGCGCCAGGACCACCCAGGCGAGCAGCACGAGCTGGAACGCGGCGAGCGGGGCAGCGACTCGCACGATCTCGCTGCGCTGGGCTGACGTCGCGATCAGGGCCGGCAGCTGGCTCGTGACGGCGACGCCGTCCTTGCCGAGCGCGTCGCGCGTCCGGGTCACGGCGGCGGCGACGGCCGGGCCCTCGTCCAGCGCGATGGCTCGCCCGTCCACGGGGACGTCGACCGAGTAGGCCGGCACCCGCAGCGCCGCGGCAGCGCCGTCGCCCATCCACACCGTGTCCGTGATGGGCGGCAGGGAGCTGAGTCCGTCCGGGCGCTCGGTCGGGTAGTAGCGAAAGAGCGGCCGGCCCACCCAGAAGTCGTCGTCGAGGGCGAACGGCTCGGTCGTCCCGACGACGGTCAGCCGAGCCACCTGCTGCGACCCGTCGGCCCGCTGGACGTCGGTCAGCGCCGCGGTGAAGCGGTCGCCGAGCCGCAGGCCGAGCAGCTGCAGGCTGCGGGTGGTCAGCGCAGCCTCCCCGGCGGTGGTGGGACACCGGCCGCTGGCGATCGGCAGGTGCCCGCACAGACCCGGCCGCTCGAGCAGCGGCACCTCGACCGGCCCGCCCGCCTGAGGACCGGCGTCCGGGGTCACCAGCCCCTCGGTGAGGACCGAGACGAGCGGCGTGCCGAACACCGGCGCCGGCAGCCGGCGCCGCAGGGTGTCGAGCGTGACGCTCGCCGGCGGGGCCACCCGCGAGGCGTTGGCCGAGACGTCCGCGTGGACGGCGCGGGCGAAGACGTCAGAACGGGCGAGTGCGCTGCGCGCTATCGACTCCTCGGCCGCTCGCGCGTACAGCGGCGCGACCACCGCCGCGGTCGCGGCGACGACGGCGAGCACGAGCACCACCGCCGCCGTCAACCGTCGGTAGGCGATGCCGCGCAGGGCCAGGCGAAGTCCGGCCAGCCGACCCTGGGGGCGGCCGTGGTGCTTCATCGGACCCCCTCGCGCAGCAGCTCGGGACGCGCCGACCGGGCCAGTCGGGTGCCGAGCAGCAGGCAGACGGCGCCCAGGACAGCCAGGCTCACCGCGATCAGCAGGACCACCGAGGGGAGACCGGTGAGCACCTGCGGAGCCGGCAGCGAGGGGTCGTCGCCCGACCTCGACAGCGTCAGCGCGGCCCCCGCAGCACCCAACACGGCCCCGGCGACCACGCCCGCCACGGCCACCAGCAGCTGCTCGCGCACCGCAGCCGCGCCCACCACGCGCCGCGGTACACCGACCGCGCGTAGTCCGGCGAGGTCGGTCGCGCGTACCTGCCCGGACGTCGCCACCCCCACCGCGAGGACGCTGGCCGCCAGCAGCAGCGCGACCACGCCGATCACGGTTGCCAGGTGCAGGGACAGGCCGGTGCCGCGCTGCGCGGCGGCGGTGGCGACCTGGGTGACGGTGGTCTGCCCGACCACTGGCACGCCTTGCTCGGCGAGCCGCCGGGCCAGCCCCGCCGCGCGGGCGGGGTCGTCGTCCGACAGCCAGACCTGCGCGGTGGTCGAGGACGGCAGCGGTCCGTCCACCTCGGCATCAGGTCCGAGCGGGACGAGGAGGGCAGGGGTCGGCGCCCCCGGCACCCGGCTCAGCGTGCCGACCCGCTCATAGCCCTCGTCGGAGCCGGCGAGTGCGGGGCCGCTCACCACGCGGTCGGACTCGATCCTGGGGTCACCCGCCTCGCCGAGGCCGTACGGCGAGGCGGCGACCCCGCCGCTGCTGAACGCCCGCACGGTGAGCGGCACGTCGAGCCGCTGGAGCAGCAGGCTGGCGCCGAAGCTGCGGGCCGAGCCGTGCAACCCGCCGACGTCGTCGACCCTCGGCGCGTCGGCGTAGCCGGTCGCGGCCCAACCCCGGTCGGAGGCCAGCAGGTCGAGCGGTCGGCCGTCGACGGTGGCCCGCCGCAGCACGAGGTCCAGCAGGGCGGTGCCGGCATCGGTGGGAGCCCGCTCCAGCCGCACCAGCCGCAGGCGGCACCCGTCCAGACAGGGCAGGTCGGCCGCGAGCCGGTGCCGTCCGACCCGCAGCACCCCCAGGTCGACCCGGCTGAGCAGGCCACGGTGGTCAGCGACGACCACCACCAGATGCGCCGGTGCAAGCAGGCCCTCGGGCGGCGGGCTGGCCGTGCCGAGCTCACCGAGCCGGGGGGTGAATGGCCTCCAGCTGAAGTCCGCGTCGACCGCGAACCGCTTGCCGGAGAACGAGATCGGTGAGGCCGGGCGCTTGGTCAGCAGGCCGAGCTTCGGCGCACCCTGGCCCGGCTCGCCTGAGTCGTCCCAGAACGCGACCCGGGTCAATCGGTCGACATCCGCCGCCACCGTCGTGGTCCCGGTGCCTGAGGCGGGCCGGGCCAGCATCACCGGCACCGCGTACCGGCCGCCCGGATCGGCGGCGGACACGGCGCGCATCAAGTCGACGGGGTTGTCCGAGCGCACCGTCAGGACGACCGGCGCACCGACCTCGCGGCGGGCGGCGGTCTCGCGCTGCTGGCTGCTCACCGCCCCGGCGGCACCGGCGAAGACCAGGAGTGCCACGGCTACCGTCTCGATCGCGACGAGCCGCCGCAGGGCCGGCCGACGCGACACGGCAACGCAGGCCAGCCCGGTGGCCAGCCGGCCACGAGCCAGCTGGCGCCGTCCCAGCGCACCCGCCGCGGGAACCACCGCCTGCGAGAGCAACAGCCCGCCGGCGAGCGCCAGCAGGCCGGGTGCGACGAGCGCTGTCGGCGCGGCCGGGTCTCCGCTCAGCAGGGTGACGAGGCCGGCGACGCACAGCGCCACCACGGCCCCGTCGGCCAGGCCGGCGCGCAGCGTCGAGCTGCGTGGCGGCACAGCCCGCAGCAACGTCACGAGCGGTTCCCGCACGGTCGGGACGGCGGTGAGGGTGACCGCCACGACGGCCGCTGCGGCACAGGCGAGGACAGCCGCCACCAGCTGCCAGCCCAGCACCACGGGCACGCCGGGCTCCAGCCAGCGGGCCGCGGCGAGGCGGGCCAGCCCCCAGCCGATCGAACCGCCGACCAGGCAGCCGACCACGACCACGCCGGTCAGGTCACGCACCAGCATGCGGGCGGCGCTGGCCGGCAGCTGGCCGCGCAGCCGGGCGAGCGCCACCTCGGGGCGCCGCTGTTCGGTGGTGGCCGCAGCGACGTAGGCCAGCACCACCAGTGCCAGCAGCACGCCCTGCAGTGCGAGCAACGGCAGCGGCGCGCGCGCCTGGCGACGCTGCACGGCCGCGTCGTCCAGCAGCGGACCCAGCTGCGACGTCAGCCGGCCGCCGGTGCTCGACGCGCTGCGCTGCAACGCCTCCACGTCGCGGCGCGCCGTCGGCACCTGCGCGATGGTGAGCCGACCGACGTCCAGCGGCAGGTCGACCGCGACGTCCAGCGTGCGCCACGGACCCGACCGCAGCGTCGACCAACCCACGAAGACCGCCCCGCTCGGGGTGATCGTGCCGTCACCCGGCGACGACGCGGTCAGCGGCCGGGCGAACCAGTAGGTGTCGAGGTCACGCGCCTGTCGGTACAGCCCCACCACGCGCAGCCCGCGCAGCACCGGAGTGGTGACGTCGGAGCCGGCGGACGCGTCGACCACCGACACGCGGCTCCCTACCCGCAGGCCCGTGAGGGACGCGGTGGCCTGGGCCAGGACCACGTCACCAGGACCTGTCGTGCAGCGGCCGGACGCGATGGTCAGGTGCGCGCAGCTGCCCTCGCGCGCGACCACCGGCACCAGCACCCGCTGGCGGCCGGCGCCGATCAGGCCGTTGGCCGAGGCACCGGCGACCGGTTCGCTCCAGGTGGGGCTGGCGGCCGCTGGCCCCAGCAGGTCACGCAGCTCCGCGGCACTCGGCGGCCGCTCGCCCTCGACCGACACTGAGGCGCCGCGGACGTCGACCGCCGCGTCCGACAGCACGCTGCGCTGTACCGACTCCTCGACGGCGCGCGCGTACGCCAGTCCCAGGACAGCAGTGAGCGCGAGCACGCCGGACAGCGCTCCCACCAGGACGGCCTGGCCGGGCTGGGCGCGCAGCCGGGCCACCACCAGTCCCGTCACGCGGGCCAGCGTGGACCACAATCACCCGCGCGCCTACTGGCCAGCGGGCATCGTGACGTCATCGTGTCCCATTCGTGATCCACGGTGTCGGGCCCGATCCCCTGCGGCTCAACGGCTTTCGCGGTCACGACCGGCGGACCCTGCCATCAGCCGATGTCATCCACGCCCGGTCGGACCCAACGCTCCTCGACCGCACCGCTGCGTTCGTGCACCTTGGTCGACCCGTCCGGCGCGAAACCGTTGCGGGCGTAGAAGGCCCGGGCGCGGTCGTTTCCGCGCAGCACCCACAGCGACGCCGGCCCAGTCGAGGCGGTGGCCGCCAGGGCCTGGGTGAGGAGCTGCTGACCCAAGCCCGAGCCGTGATGGACTGCCAGGACGTTGACGACCCAGAGCTCGTTCGGCGGGTCCGGCGGGTCGTCCCGGGAGGGTCCGGCGAGCGCGAACCCCACCGGGACGCCGTCCGCCGTGCCGACCAGCTGCGCCACTGCCGGAGCGGGTTCGGTCAGCATCTCGCGCCAGCGCTGGGCTGATCCCTCGGCGGAGAGACCGGCGAGGAAGTCCGCGGGCATCAGGCCGGCGTACGTCGTCCGCCAGACCTGCGTGTGGACGCGCCCGAGCTCGTCGGCGTCGTCGACCCGCATCTGCCGGACGGCGTAGACCGGCGGCACGGTCAGCACCCGGCGTCCATCGCCGCCTCGAGCCGGTCGAGCTTGGCCTGCAGCTCACCGGTGCGGCCAGGGCGGATGTCGGCCTTGAGCACGAGCGAGACGCGCTCGCCGTGCCGGCCCACCGCCTCGCAGGCGCGTTTGACGACGTCCAGGCACTCGTCCCACTCACCCTCGATCGTGGTGAACATCGAGTCGGTGCGGTGCGGCAACCCGGAGTCGCGGACGACGCGCACGGCATCGGCGACGGCTGCGGACACCGAGTCACCGGTGCCGGAGGGAGCGACGGAGAAGGCGATCAGCATGGCGCCACCGTAGTGCCAGGCACTACGCGTCGTCCCAGCGGAACAGCCGGGTCGCGATCGCGGTGAGGACCACTGCGAAGGCGAGCAGGATGCCGCACGGCGCCAGGATGTCTGACAGGCCCTGCCCGCGGGCGAGCACGGCCAGCATCGCGTCGTTCATGTGCCGCAACGGGAACAGCTGGCTGACGGCTTGCAGCCAGGCGGGAGCACCGGAGATGTCGAAGAAGGTGCCGGACAGGAAGGCCATCGGCAGCACGATGAAGTTCGCCATCGCGCTGGCGGCCTCCTCGGTCTTGGCGACGGACCCGACGAGCAGGCCGATCGACAGGAACGCCAGCGTGCCGCACACCAGCAGCGGCGCGGCGAGCCACCAGCTGCCGGACAGCTGCAGGCCGAACGGCGGCGTCAGTGCGACCCCGATGTAGATCGCGGCCTGCACGAACGCGACGACGAGGCTGACGCCGACGCGAGCAGCCACGACGGTCCACACCGGCGCCGGCGACAGGCGGACACGGCGCAGCAGTTGCTTCTTGCGCCAGCTCACGATGGTGAGCGCCGCGCCGAACGCCGCGGACGTCGCGACGCCCCACGACAGGATCCCGCCGGTGGTGAACTGGATCGGCTTCAGCGACTCGTCCTCGACCTGCTGCGACTGCAGGGTCAGCCGAGGGGGCTGGCCGGTGGCGGCGAGGTTGCTGCGGTCGACGACGGCGCCGAGGATGCCGCGCACCGTGGCCGCCTTCACGACGTCGCTGGCCGCGAACCGCAGCACCAGCCGGTCGCCGTCCTGCTCGACGACGGCCGGGATCTCGCCCGAGCGCACGGCTGCGATGCCCGCCTCGAGCGACGGGTACGCCTTGGTCTCCAGGACATCGCGCGGTAGCTGCTGCACCAGCGACCCGGTGCCGACCACGCCGATCGAGGTGCGGCTCGAGCTCGGTGAGTTGAAGATCAGCCCGAACACGACCAGGAACATGAGTGGGAAGAAGAAGGTGAAGAACAGCGCCATCCGGTCCCGAAAGAAGCTGCGCAGCATGGCCCTGGCCAGCCAGCGGAACGAGGCCAGAGGCGAGGCGGTGTACGTGGTGCGCTGCCCTCGGCTGGTGGCCGCTGCGCTGGTGTCGAGCGTCGAGCTCATGCCCGGTACTCCCGTCCGGTGAGGTGCAGGAAGACGTCCTCGAGCGTCGCGGTCCGCACGCTTACGCCGTCCAGCCGGTCGCGCTCGGCCAACGACTGCAGCAGCACCGCCGGGGTGCGGGTGCTCATCACGAGCTCGCCCTCGGCGTCCTGCACGGTGTCGGCTCCGGGCAGGCCACGAGCCTCGGCCAGGCTGAGGGCGCCGTCCGGGAGCGCCACCCGGGTGTCGGCGCGCAGGCCGCGCACCAGGGCCGCCGGCGTGTCCATCGCGAGGATCCGGCCGGCGTCCATGATGGCTACCCGGTCGCAGAGGATCTCGGCCTCGTCGAGGTAGTGCGTCGTGTAGACGACCGTGGTGCCGCGCGACTGCACCTCACGCAGGACGTCCCACAGGTTGCGGCGGGCCTGCGGGTCGAGTGCTGCGGTGGGCTCGTCGAAGAACACGAGCTCGGGGTCGTGGACGAGCGCGCAGGCGATGGACAGTCGTTGCCGCTGGCCGCCGGACAGCTTGTCCTCGCGCGTCGCGGCCTTGTCGGTCAGCCCGACGAGCTCGAGCATCTCCTCGATCCGGCTGCCGGTGACGCCGTACAGAGCTCCGAACGTCGCGAGCTGCTCGCGCGCCGACAGCTTCTCGAAGAACGCGGTCGCCTGCAGCTGCACGCCCATGCGAGGCAGCAGCCGGGGGTTGCGCGGCCACGGCGACTCACCGAGCAGCCGAACGGACCCGGCGTCCGGCTCGCGCAGGCCCTCGACCATCTCCAGCGTCGTCGTCTTGCCCGCGCCGTTGGGCCCGAGGATGCCGAAGAACTCGCCTCGGGCCACGTCGAAGGACACGCCGTCGACGGCGGTCAGGTCGCCGTAGCGCTTGACCAGTCCCTGCACCTCGATCGCGGTCTCGGCGCGCAGCCGACCCGCACCCACCCCAGGAGTCGTCACGCTCGCGACCCTACGCGATCAGGTGGCGGCGGCGGAGACCGCTGCGACCAGCCGGTCGGCGGCCGAGTAGGGGTCGGTGCGGGCGTCGACCACCTCGGCCGCGAGGTCGTCCAAGCCGGTGCCGTGGCGCAGGTCGCCCATCCGCTCACGCAATGCCGCGAGGGCGATCGCCTCGACCTCGTCGGAGGCGCGACGGAGCCGGCGCTCGCGCAGGTGCCCGGTCTCGCCCAACCACGCACGGTGCTTGTCGAGGGCGTCGAGCAGGTCGTCCAGGCCCTCCTCGCGGGACGCGACGGTCTTGATCACGGGGGGTCGCCAGTCACCCGGTGAGCGCGACTCCCCGAGCGAGATCATGTGCCGGATGTCCCGGACCGTGGCGTCCGCGCCATCGCGGTCGGCCTTGTTGACGACGAACACGTCACCCACCTCGAGGATGCCGGCCTTGGCCGCCTGGATGCCGTCGCCCATTCCGGGGGCCAGCAGCACGAGCGTGGTGTCGGCCATGCCGGCGACCTCGACCTCGCTCTGCCCCACCCCGACCGTCTCGACGAGGACGACGTCGCAGCCGGCGGCGTCGAGCACCCGCAACGCCTGCGGGGTGGCCCACGACAACCCGCCCAGGTGGCCGCGGCTGGCCATGGACCGGATGTAGACACCAGGGTCGAGCGCGTGGTCCTGCATCCGCACCCGGTCGCCGAGCAGTGCCCCGCCGGAGAACGGCGAGGACGGGTCAACGGCCAATACGCCGACGCGAAGTCCTCTGCCGCGCAACGCTTTCACCACCGCCGACGTGCTCGTCGACTTGCCCACCCCAGGGCTGCCGGTGATGCCGATGACGTGCGCGGACCCGGTGTGCGGAGCGAGCGCCGACATCACCTCGCGCAGCGCAGGGTGAGCATCCTCGACGAGTGAGATGAGCCGCGCGACGGCACGCGGGCTGCCCTCCCGGGCCTGCTCGACCAGGGAGGGTACGTCGACAGCGCGCGCCACGTGGGAGGTCAGGCCTGCGGCACGCGCACGATGAGCGCGTCGCCCTGACCGCCACCCCCGCACAGCGCGGCCGCGCCTACCCCGCCGCCACGCCGCTTGAGCTCGAGCGCGAGGTGCAGCGTGATCCGGGCCCCGGACATCCCGATCGGGTGCCCCAGCGCGATGGCACCACCGTTGACGTTGACGATCTCGGGGTCGAGGCCCAGCTCGCGGGTCGAGGCCAGGCCGACCGCGGCGAAGGCTTCGTTGATCTCGACCAGGTCGAGGGCGCCCGGCTCGATCCCCTCCTTCGCACAGGCGGCCGCGATGGCCCGGGCCGGCTGGCTCTGCAGCGTGGAGTCCGGGCCGGCCACGACGCCGTGCGCGCCGATCTCGGCCAGCCAGGTCAGCCCCAGCTCCTCGGCCTTCGCCTTGCTCATCACCACGACGGCGGCGGCGCCGTCGGAGATCTGGGACGCCGAGCCCGCAGTGATCGTGCCGTCCTTGCTGAAGGCCGGGCGCAGCCGCGACAGCGACTCGACCGTGGTGTCGGCGCGGATGCCCTCGTCGGTGGCGAAGGTGATGGGGTCGCCCTTGCGCTGCGGGATCTCGACCGGCACGACCTCGTCGTCGAACAGGCCGTTCTTCCAGGCCTGCGCTGCGAGCTGGTGGGAGCGCGCGCTGAACGCGTCCTGCTCCTCGCGGCTGAACGCGCCGTCACCGGCGTTGGCCGTCTCGGTCAGGTTGCCCATCGCCTGGTCGGTGAACGCGTCCCACAGCCCGTCGTAGGCCATGTGGTCGCGCATGGTGACGTCGCCGTACTTGAACCCGCTGCGCGACTTCTCCAGCAGGTGGGGGGCCTGGCTCATCGACTCCTGGCCGCCGGCCACCACGACGTCGAACTCGCCGGCCCGGATCAGCTGGTCGGCGAGCGCGATGGCGTCGACGCCGGACAGGCAGACCTTGTTGATGGTCAGCGCGGGCACGTTCATCGAGATGCCGGCCTTCTGGGCGGCCTGGCGGGCCGGGATCTGGCCGGCGCCGGCGGTCAGGACCTGGCCCATGATCACGTACTGCACGGCGTCCGCAGAGACACCAGATCGCTCGAGGGCGCCCTTGATCGCGACGCCGCCGAGGTCGGCGCCGCTGAAGCCGGCGAGCGACCCGAGCAGGCGGCCCATCGGCGTCCGCGCACCACCCACGATCACGGAGCTGCGCTGCGGGTCGGACTGGGGTGCGGACACGGTGGACCTCCGGGCGTCGTCGTTCGGCGCGACGTCGCTGTCGCGCACCCTCAGCCTAACCGCGCCGCGGCCCGCCTTCAGCGTGGCGCTGGCCACACCTGCCGCGGCGGCGTTTCCCTGCCGCACGCCGCCCGCCTAGCCTGCCCGCATGACGTCCGACGAGGTACCCACCGAACTGCCCGCCGAGCTGCCCCGCGGGCTGTTCACCGCCATCGACCACGTCGGGGTGGCGGTGAGCGACCTCGACGCGGCCATCGCGTTCTATCGCGACACGTTCGGCATGACGCTGCAGCACGAGGAGGTCAACGAGGACCAGGGCGTGCGGGAGGCGATGATGGCGGTCGGTGACTCCGGCTCGTGTGTGCAGCTGCTGGCCCCGCTGACCGCGGGGTCGACCATCGCGCGGTTCCTGGACCGCAGCGGGCCAGGGGTGCAGCAGGTCGCCTACCGAGTGGACGACGTCGAGGCGGTCAGCGCGGTGCTGCGGGATCGCGGCGTGCGGCTGCTGTACGACGAGCCGCGCCGGGGGACGGCCGGCAGCCGGGTCAACTTCGTCCACCCCAAGGACGCGGGCGGCGTGCTGGTCGAGCTGGTCGAGCCGGCCCCTGCCGGGTAGTGCTCAGACGGTGACGAAGGTGCGACGTCGCCAGAGCAGCGCGCACACCGCCCACCAGACGGCGAGCACGCTGAGGCTGTAGGCCAGCGACCCGCCGGGCGCGCCTGCGACCGGCTCGAACACGGTGCGGTACAGCCAGTCCCGCACGCTCGATCCCGCGCCGACCGGGACGCTGCGCAGCACTGCGATGGTCACCTCGGAGCCGACGTACACGACCAGCGCGTTGCGGCCCAGCACCTCCCACGGCCGGCCCACCACCCGGCGGGCGGAAGAGTCGGCCAGCGACGACAACGCGGTCAGCGCCAGCAACCCCAGCCCGGCGGTCACGAGCACGAACGTGGGTGACCACAGGAACTTGTTGACCGGCAGGACGAGCGAGCCTGCGGCTCCGCCTGCGGTCAACCCCGCGCCGAGCAGCGCGGTCACGCGCGGGCCGCGGTCGCGCAGCAGCTGCACACCCCAGGCGCCGAGCAGCACGGTGACCACCGCTGCCGGCGTGGTCGTGAGTCCCTCCGGGTCGCCGCGCGTCGAGCTGTAGAGGTGGCCGACCCCGAGCAGCGCGGCGTCCACCTGCCGGGGCAGGTTCGTCTCCGGTGCCCGGGCGGCGGCTCCGCCGGCCAGGAGCGCCACCGCGTACCCGCCGACGACGGCGGCGGCGAGCGCCAGGGCCGGTCGGGTCCGCAGGTGCAGCAGCACCAGCGCGGCGAGCAGGGTGCTCAACGCGATCCGCTGCAGCACGCCCATCACCCGCAGGTCACCGAGCCCGGTCCACGGCACGAGGTTGAGCGCGAGCCCGACGGCGAACAACAACGCGGCGCGGCGCAGCAGGCCCGCATGCACCCCGGGTCGGCGACGCAGGGCCACCCCCAGGGCAGCCCCGCTGACCAGCAGGAAGATCGGGAACACCAGGTCAGCGGCGGTGAAGCCGTCCCACGCCGCGTGACTGACGCCGGGGAACTTCTCGCGCGGGTTGCCCTCGCCGTTGACGACGACCATGCCCGCGACGGCGATGCCGCGCAGCAGATCGAGCGAGCGCATGCGCCGCTCGTCCCCTGTGTCGGCCACGGCGACGCCACCTCCGGATCAGCGCGGCGGGCCCGCGCGCATCAACGTCGGCAGGTCGACGACCTGCCAGCCGGCCGAACGCAGTCCTGCCAGCAGGAACGGCAGGACCTCCATGGTGCGGCTGCGGTCGATGGTCTGCCCGCCGGGAGCCATCACTCGGCCGCCGTCGTGCGCGAGCAGGATCTGGCCGGGCGTGACGCGCTGCACCATCTGCACGGCGACGTCCCGCGCCGTCCCGTGCCGGACGTGCTGCGCCTCGACACACTGCGACCAGAATGCCGTGCGCAGGTCGAGCCGCCGAGCAACCCGGGCCACCGTGGGACTGGTGAATCCCTTGGGTGGCCGGAACAGCACCGGGTTGCCCAGGCCGACCAGCCCGAGGTCGGCCCCTCCCGCACGCAGCTGCGCGGTCACCGCAGCGCCGTCCAGCTGTTCCAGGTCCACGTGACTGTGTGTGTGGTTGGCGACGCTGTGCCCGCGGGCCAGGACCTCGGCGGCGAGGTCGCGCCAGACCAGCGCGTTCACCCCGACCATGAAGAACGTCGCCCGGGCACGATGGCGGTCGAGCAGGTCGAGCACGTGCGGGGTGTAGTCGGGATCGGGCCCGTCGTCGAAGGTGAGGGCCACCATGCGGTGCCTGGTCGAGACCGCGAAGACGGCGTCCGGCTGGGCGGCCCGGCGCGAGCGGAACGTGGTGGTCTGCGAGCCGGGAACGTAGGCCGACGAGGCGTCGGCACGCACTCCCAGCACTCCGGCGGCGGCCGCGACACAGGCGCCGGCACCGGTCAGCACTGTGCGGCGCGTCACCCCTGCCACGGCATCCCCCTGCCACTGCGCGCCGTTCGGCCGAGTCGTCGGACGGCGCGACGTCCTGCTTGGTTGATCGGACGACAGCACGCCCGACCTGAGCGGAGCCGTGTCGTCCATCACACCGGTCCGTGGGGTCTGCCCTTGCGGGTGACTGGTCAGTAACCTCGGGCCAGCCCCGCCACTCCCAGGAGGACGACGTGCAGCAGATCCTTGAGGCCATCACCGCCGGTGACACGACTGCCGAGGAGTTCGCCGCGCTGCCGGTTCCGGAGACGTACCGGGCGGTCACCGTCCACCGCGACGAGATCGCGATGTTCGAGGGGATGGACTCGCGCGACAAGGACCCTCGGCGCAGCCTGCACGTCGAGGACGTGGCGCTACCCGAGCTTGGCCCCGGCGAGGCCCTGGTGGCCGTGATGGCCAGCGCGATCAACTACAACACCGTCTGGACGTCGATCTTCGAGCCGGTGCCGACGTTCGGCTTCCTCGAGCGGTACGGGCGCACGTCACCGCTCGCGCTCAAGCACGACCTGCCCTACCACGTGGTGGGCTCGGACCTCGCCGGCGTGGTACTGCGTACCGGGCCAGGCGTGCACACCTGGAAGCCCGGCACCGAGGTGGTGGCGCACTGCCTGTCCGTCGAGCTCGAGCACCCGGACGGGCACAACGACACGATGCTCGACCCTGAGCAGCGCATCTGGGGGTTCGAGACGAACTTCGGTGGCCTGGCGCATCTCGCGCTGGTGAAGGCCAACCAGCTGATGCCCAAGCCGGCCCACCTCACCTGGGAGGAGGCCGCGAGCCCCGGCTTGGTGAACTCGACGGCCTACCGGCAGCTCATCTCCAAGAACGGGGCCGGCCTCAAGCTCGGCGACACGGTGCTCATCTGGGGCGCGTCCGGTGGGCTCGGCTCCTACGCCACCCAGATGACGCTCGCTGCAGGGGCGACGCCGGTCTGCGTGGTGTCGAGCGAGGACAAGGCAGCGATCTGCCAGGCGATGGGCGCGGACCTCGTCATCGACCGGCGCGCTGAGGACTACCGGTTCTGGAAGGACGAGACGACGCAGGACCCGAAGGAGTGGCGTCGCTTCGGCGCCCGCATCCGCGAGCTGACCGGCGGCCGCGACGTCGACATCGTCTTCGAGCACCCGGGACGGGAGACGTTCGGCGCCAGCGTCTTCGCGGCCCGCAAGGGCGGCACCATCGTCACCTGCGCCTCGACATCCGGCTACATGCACGAGTATGACAACCGGTACCTGTGGATGAGCCTGAAGCGCATCGTCGGGTCACACTTCGCCAACTACCGCGAAGCGTGGGAGGCCAACGACCTGATCAACCGCGGGCTGATCCACCCGACGTTGTCGAAGGTCTACCCGCTGGACGACGTGGGTCAGGCCGCGTACGACGTCCACCAGAACCGCCACCAGGGCAAGGTCGGCGTGCTGTGCCTGGCACCCCAGGAGGGCCTCGGCGTCCGCGACCCGGCCAAGCGCGCGGCGTTCCTGAGCAAGATCAACCGGTTCCGGGACGTCTGAGCCCCTAGGCTCCACGGCGGGAGGAGCCCGATGACACAGAGCACGGCAGGATCCGAGGGGCAGTCGCCGGGTGAGCGCGAGCTCGAGGCGCGCGCCGATGCCGCGGACGCGGCGTCCGATGCCGTGCAGACGGCGAGCGAGGCGGTGGGGGCGGCGGCGGCCGACGCGGCCGGTGAGCGCTCCAGCGACCCGTCGCCCAACGGGCTCGGGGTGCCCGGCAACCCGTTGAACCGGCACTCACCGTTCTACATCGGCTTCGTCGGCGCGGTCGGGGTGCTGATGGCCTGGGGACTGCTGCACATGCTGACCCAGCTGTCGTCGGTGCTGACGCTGCTGGTCGTCTCACTGTTCCTGGCCCTCGGCCTCGACCCGGTGGTGCAGGCGGTGCAGGCGCGAGGCATACGCCGGACGCGCGCCGTGGCGCTGGTCTTCATCGCGGTGATCCTGGTGTTCGTCGGCATCATCGCGCTGATCGTGCCGCCGGTGATCAACGAGGCCACCCAGCTCGCCGACCAGGCCCCGGAGTTCATCGACAACCTGCTGAAGAACTCCACGCTGCGCCGGCTGGACGACCAGTACGGCATCATCTCGAAGGCGCAGGCCGAGATGCAGAAGCGGCTCACCGACCAGTCCGTGTGGACGACCGTGTTCGGCGGGGTGCTCGGTGCAGGCCGCGTCGTGGTGTCCAGCCTGTTCAGCGCGTTCACCGTGCTGGTGCTGACGCTCTACTTCACGGCGTCCCTGCCGCGGTTCAAGTCGAGCATGTACCGCATGGTGCCGCGGAGCCGGCGTCAGCGAGTGAGCTTCCTG
Source organism: uncultured Actinomycetota bacterium (assembly GCA_963759935.1). Taxonomy (GTDB): domain Bacteria; phylum Actinomycetota; class Actinomycetes; order Actinomycetales; family Angustibacteraceae; genus Angustibacter. Next base: position 135,346 of record CAVXBF010000009.1, on the reverse strand, counting down.
TCTGAGGAGATCACCCGCCGGGTCGGCGGCTACTTCCTGGGCCAGATCGCGGTCGCGACCGTGAACGGCGTCTTCAGCTTCATCATGATGACGATCATCGGCATCCCGTACGCCGCGGTCCTCGCGGTGAGCGTCGGCGTGCTCGGGCTGATCCCGATGGTCGGTGCCACCTTGGGCGCCGTGCTGGTCGTGCTCGTGGCGCTGTTCACCTCGACCCAGGCGGCCATCATCGTCGCCGTCTACTACCTCGTGTACCAACAGCTCGAGAACTACGTCGTCGCTCCACGGGTGATGCAGCGCACGGTGAGTGTGCCCGGCGCGATCACGGTGGTCGCCGCCCTGGCCGGCGCCACGCTGCTCGGCCTGGTGGGTGCACTGCTGGCCATTCCGGCGGCCGCGGGACTGCTGCTGCTCTACGAGGAGGTCCTGCTGCCGCGGCAGCAGGCTCACTGAGGCCGGGTGGCCAGCGCGATCCAGTAACGGCGGGTGCGGCCGAGCACGGTGTCGCGCACGTCCTCGAGCACGCCGCCGTTCGCCTCGATCGTCCGCGCGGACGCGACGTTGCTGTCGTCGCAGGTGATCAGCACCCGAGGCAGGCCGAGCACGTGCGCCTCGCGGAGCACCTCACCGAGCGCCCAGGTCGCCAGCCCGCGCCGGCGCGCCGATGGGCGCACGCCGTACCCGATGTGGCCGCCCGCCTCGAGCAGGAAGTCGTTGAGCTCGTGCCGGAGGCTGATCGCGCCGAGGTAGGTGTCGTCGTCCGCGATCCACCAGTAGCTGGCGTGCACCCGGCCCGCGGCAACCGGAACCGTGGTGTCGCCCTGCTGCCGCAGCCAGCGCACCCACTGCTCGAAACCCGCAGGGCTGTCGACATCGTGCTCCGCGCCCAGGCCGGAACCTCCCTGATGCGTCGCTCGGCCCCACTCCGCACGGGACGCGAGCCAGGACGCGCGCAGCTGTGACGTCGGGGCGATCAGGCGAGGCATGGGCCATGACCGTACGGCCTCGCCTGGCCGCAGTCGCGGCACATTGCACGCCGATCGCTCACTGCCGCCGGCGGACCAGCCAGCGCTGGGTCAGGTGGTCGAGAGCCTGGGTGGCGCGGGTGATGGCGCCGGTCGCCTGGGCGGTCGGCTCGGCGACCGACTCGGCGGTCGCGGGACCTGGCGGGTCGTCCCAGGTGACGCGGCCGTCCTGTACCCGTCCGGTCTGCCCGGTGCGGTGGACGTGACGGTGGTGGCGACCGCAGAGCAGGGCGGCGTTCGCCAGGTCGGTGCGTCCGCCGGCGCTGAACGGGGTCAGGTGGTGGATCTGGCACCAGGTGGCGGGGGCGCGACAACTGCCCCAGGTGCAGTGTTCATCGCGGACGGTGATCGCAGTGCGCTGCCGGGCCGTGAAGGCGTACTGGGTCCGGCCGACGTCCAGGGGGCTGCCGGCTGGATCCAGCAGCACCGGGACGATGTCAGCCTCGCAGGCGATCAGTCGCAGCGCGTCGGCCGACATGGGCGCGCCATCGGGCCGCGTGGCCGGCTGCAGGGCGGTCGGGTCCAGGTGAGCCAGGGCCGCGGTGAGGGTGTCGTGGCTGACGGTGGTGATGATCCGGTGCGCCGAGCGACGCGTGCGCGGCACCCTTGAGGGCGAGGTCGAGCTATCGCCGGTGAGGCCGGTCTCGACCAGCCGCTGCAGCGCGTCGTGACGGCGCTGGGCGCTGGTGCGCGGGTCGGGGCGACCGTCCGCGTCGGCCGGGAGTGGGGCGGACAGTGCGTCGATCGCAGTGACCACGGCGGCGCCGCACTCCGGAGTGAGCAACCCCGCCAGGTGCACCATCCCGGACCCGGTAGGGCACACGGTCAGCGACCGAGCGCGCTGCTGGGCGCGTTCATCGCGGGCCAGCCGGTCGTCCGCGCCCGGGTCCAGCCGGGCTCGCAGGTAGCCGCCCAGGCGGTGAAGCTGACCGGCATCCAGCACCCGCGCCTGCTCGATCAGCAGTCCTTGCGCCTCGGCCAGGGTGTCCGGGTCGACGGTGCCGGGCGGGACCGCCGGCGCCACCAGCCCGGCGACGGTCGCAGCCACGGCGTCGACCTGCTCCGGCGCCAGGTCGCCGGCCAGCGCGGCGTCGCGGGTCGGGCCGAGCTCGGCCGCGACGGGGGCCAGGTAGAGCGCCTCCGCCCGCCGGGCCAGCGCCATGGCCTCGCGCGGGCTGGTGGTCGGAACCACCTGCCTGATCCAGCCGGTGAGCCCGCCCATCCCGCTGCGGCCCGGCAAGCCGCGGGCCCCTGCCTCGCCGACCAGCCGCACTCGCTGCGCCTGCACCAGCCTGACGATCCGGTCGAGCCCGGCTACCGCCGCCGTCAGCGCAGCGTCATCCAGCCGCCATCCCGGCACCGCCGCGAGCTCGTCGAGCGCGCCGGACAGCGCATCCAGCGCGGCCTCTGCCGCGCCGGACGTCTGGTCGTCCAGCTGGATCGTCACGTATCCAGGCTAGGTGCGAGCGCAGCCACAGCGCCTGCGCCGCAACACTTCTGTGGACGACGTGACGATCCGTCCGGCCGGTGGACTGTGCACAACCTCCCCCATGGCCGTAGTCCACAACCCGGGGGCCGTCAGTCGGCGTGCAGCGGCGAGCCGAGCGGGCCGTCCCAGCTGGTCGGCAACGGCTCGCGTCCCGGCGCCACCCGCGCCACGATCTCGTCCAGCACCCGGCGCACCGACGGCTCCCCCACCCACAGGTGCTTGGCCCCGTCGACGCCCACCACCTCAGCCTGCGGGATGGCGGCGAACCGCTCCCGCGCCTCCGGCGGTCGCAGATAGTCGTCCAGCTCGGGCACCAGCGCGAGCACCGGCTTGCCGGACGACGCCCACCGGTCGAGGTCGGAGGGCGCGGAGAACCGCAACGGCGGGCTGAGCAGGATCGCGCCCTCGACGGCCGGGTCGCAGCCGTGCATCAGCACCAGGTCGGTGCCGAAGCTCCAGCCCACCAGCCACGGGTGCGGCAGCTCGCGGAACTCGGCCAGCTCGATCGCGGCGGCCACGTCGAACCGCTCGGCGTCGCCCGAGTCGAAGGAGCCCTCGCTCGTTCCGCGCGGGCTGGTGACCCCGCGCAGGTTGAACCGCAGCACGGCGAGGTCGGCGAGCGCGGGTAGCCGGTAGGAGGCCTTGCGGTAGACGTGCGAGTCCATGAACCCGCCGTGCGTGGGCAACGGGTGCAGCGTCACCAGCGTGGCCACCGGGTCGCGGTCAGCGGGCAGCGCCAGCTCGCCGACCAGCGTCAGACCGTCCGCGGTGTGCAGCTCAATGTCCTCGCGCCGTGCGGGCAGCACGGTGTTGGCGCGAATCATGTTGTCGCGGAAGGTGTGCGCATCGTCGCTCATCGCCGGTCAGCCTATCGGCGCCGCACTGGCGCCTGGTGGGCAGCGTAGGGTCGCGGGCATGCGCATCCTGCACGCCGCCCTGCCCGCCGACTGGGAGCGCGCCCGCGCCGACGGCAGCTACGACGTGTCGACCAGGGGCCGCACACTGGTGGACGAGGGCTTCATCCACGCCTCGACGCTCGCCCAGCTGCCCGGCGTGCTCGACGGGTTCTACGCCGACGTCCCGGCGGTCGACGTGCTCGTGATCGACCTCGCCAAGCTCGACCACGAGGGCGCCAACGTCGTCTGGGAGAACGTGCCGGGCACCGACGCGCCGTTCCCGCACGTGTACGGCGTCATCCCCGCCCAGACGGTCGTCGACGTCGTCCGGCTCGAGCACGAGCCCGGCACGCCGTGGCCGGCCGCCGACATCGCAGACGTCGCGCCCGGCCCGCCGGCCTGAGCGCGCGCCCCCCAGAGCGTCAGCGCGGACGACGGCGCGCACGAGCCGCCCAGCACGGCGTGTGCCAGTGCCGGCGGTCGCCGAGGGAGTCCGCGTCGCTGCGGGCTCCATCGGCCGGCCAGGCGACCACGTGCGCCTGACCGGGGCGCACCTCCTGGGCGCACCCCGGGCACCGGTAGGCCTTGGTGGCCATCGGCCCGCTCACCGAGCGGACGAACCACTCGCCGTCCGCGAAGACCTCCCGCCGCGCGGTGCCACCCAGCGCACGAGCGAGATCGAGCTCGGTCTCGTCGCGGTGGCGTCGGTTGCTGCGCGGCACGACCCCATGGTCGCAGCCGTCAGGCGTAGGTGCGGAAGCCGCGTCCCACCTTGCGCCCCAGGTAGCCGGCTGTCACCAGCTGCTCCAGCAGCGGCGCCGGGCTGAAACCGCGCTCGCGGAACTCGAGGTACAGCTCGCGCTGGATGGCCAGTGAGACGTCGAGCCCGACCACGTCGAGCAGCTCGAACGGTCCCATCGGGTAGCCGCACCCGGTCTTCATCGCGGTGTCGATCTCGTCCGCGTTCGCGTAGTGCGCCTCGAGCATCTTCACCGCGTCGTTCAGGTACGGGAACAGCAACGCGTTGACGATGAACCCGGCCCGGTCGCCGCACGTCACGGGGTGCTTGCCGACCGCGCGGCACAGCTCGGTGACCGTGGCCACCACGTCGTCCGAGGTCGAGACGGTGTGCACCACCTCCACCAGCTTCATCACCGGCGCCGGGTTGAAGAAGTGCATGCCGACGACGTCGCGCGGCCGGGACGTCGCCGCCGCGCACTCGACGACGGGTAGCGATGACGTCGTGGTGGCCAGGATGGCCCCCGGCTTGCAGATCTCGTCGAGGTTCTCGAACAACGCCTGCTTGACGCTGAGCTCCTCCACGACCGCCTCGACGACGAGGTCGACGCCGGCCAGCTGCTCGAGCTTGGTCGTCCCGGTGATCCGGGCGATCGCGGCGTCTCGGTCGGCTGCGTCGAGCTTGCCCCGCTGCACCGCCTTCTCGAGGCTCTTCGCGATCCCCGCCTGCACCGCGGCGACCTTCTCGTTGCCCCGCGCGACGAACACGACGTCGTACCCACCCTTGGCGAGCACCTCGATGATGCCGGTGGCCATCGTGCCCGAGCCCACGACGCCGATGCTCGACACCGGGCGCAGGGCAACGTGCTCCCCCGCGCCGTCGGCCGGCGTGAGCAGGTCGTCGACGACGGCGCTGGAGCCAGGCTCGGCGTAGGTGTAGAAGCCACGGCCGGTCTTGCGGCCCTTCAGCCCGGCGGTGACCATCTGCTTGAGGATCGGGCTCGGCGCGTGCAGCCGGTCGCGGCCCTGCTTGTACATCGTGTCGAGGATCTCGTAGGCCGTGTCGAGACCGATCAGGTCCATCAGCGCGAGCGGGCCCATGGGCAGCCCGCAGCCGAGCTGCATCGCGGCGTCGATGTCCTCCCGCGAGGCGTACCGCGACTCGAACATCGAGACCGCGTGGTTCAGGTAGCCGAACAACAGGGCATTGGCGATGAAGCCGGCCTTGTCGCCCACGACGACCGGCATCTTGCCCAGTCGCGCGGCGAGTGCCTTGACGTCGTCCACCACGCCGTCGTCGGTGACGACGGTGCGGATGACCTCGACGAACTTCAACACCGGCGCCGGGTTGAAGAAGTGCATGCCGACGACGCGCCGCGGGTTGTGCGTCGCGACCGAGATCTCGGTGACCGACAGGCTGGAGGTGTTGGTGGCGAGGATGGCGTCCGGGCCGACGATCGAGTCGAGCTTGCCGAAGATCTCGCGCTTGAGATCCAGGTGCTCGGGCACCGCCTCGACCACGAGGTCGCAGTCGGCCAGGTCCTCGAGGCTGCCGGCGAAGCGGACCCGCCCGATCAGCTCGGCCTGCTCGGCCTCGGTGAGCTTGCCGCGCGCCACCGCACGACCGGTGGAGTGCTCGAGGTGGCCACGGCCCCGCTCGAGGCCGTCGGCATCGGCCTCGACCGCGACGACCTCCAGCCCGTTGCGGGCGAAGACCTCGACGATCCCCGCACCCATCGTGCCCAGCCCGACCACGCCGATCCTGCTCAGCTCACGCGCCATGTGCGTTCGTTCCTCCGTCTGTCCGCCATCTGTCCGCCGTCTGTCCGACCGTCGGCTGGCATCCTCCCAGAGCCTGGCCGTCGTCCCCACCCTTGGTGACGTACGCCACCTCGGCGTGGGTCACACTGTCGCGCATGCCCTCCCCCACCCGGCTGCGTCCCGACCGGTATCGCAGCGGCAGTCGGCTACCGCGCTGGGCGAAGGTGCTGCTCGTGCTGCTCTCGATCGCGGTGGTGGCCGTGCTGGCCGTCGTCGCGCTGTTCGTGTGGGCCCTCTCCGGTGGCTGGGACGGCCTGCGCCCGACGGCGAGCGCTGACGACCGGCGGGTCGTGACCGCGCGGCGCGCGGCCGGCGACGAGCTGAGCGAGCTCACCAGTCGCACCCTGGACGCGGCCGCGCCGGGGCGCGAGCTGGCCCGGATCCGGTTCGACGACTGCCAGCAGGGCCAGAACAACTGGAAGCGGCACGACGGGTACACGCTGCGCTGCGAGCTGGCCGAGTCGGTGGTGCTGAGCGCGACGGACGTCGACGTCACCACGGCCGGACGACGGCTCGACCGGGCGCTGAGGGCGGCCGGCTGGCGGCCCGAGGAAGGCAGCGACGACCTCAACGAACCGGACGAGCCGGACCACAGCGACCTCCGGACGTCCCGGTCCGGCCGGTTCACTGCGGGTGAGCGCCTGCGGCACCAGCTCGACGTGGGCGTGACCACCCGGCCCACCTCGCCGGTCGTCGGTGCAGCGCCCTACGACCCCGCAACGCTCGTGCAGGGAGACCTGGCGGCGTTCCGGGAGGCCCTGGCGGGCAGCGGCCTGAAGATCGTGGTGCGCACCAGCGTCCGCTACTTCGACGACGGCTGACCGGCCGGGTCGAACCGCCCGTTAGGCTGCCCGCCGTGCGCCTGGTCATCGCGCGGTGCTCGGTCGACTACGTCGGCCGGCTCACCGCCCACCTCCCGCTGGCAACGCGGCTGCTGCTCGTCAAGGCCGACGGCAGCGTGCTCGTGCATTCCGACGGCGGCTCCTACAAGCCGTTGAACTGGATGAGCCCGCCGTGCAGCCTGAGCGTCGGCCCGGCATCCGAGGTCGACGCGGCCGAGGGGGTCACCGAGGTCTGGACAGTGCAGCAGGCGAAGACCGACGATCTGCTCACCGTGCGCGTCCACGAGGTGCTGCACGACACCGCCCACGAGCTGGGCATCGACCCCGGCCTGGTCAAGGACGGCGTCGAGGCCCACCTGCAGCACCTGCTCGCGGAGCAGATCGAGACGCTCGGCGACGGCTACACGCTGGTGCGCCGCGAGTACATGACCGCGATCGGCCCGGTCGACATCCTCTGCCGCGACGCCGCCGGCGGGTCGGTGGCCGTCGAGATCAAGCGGCGCGGCGAGATCGACGGGGTCGAGCAGCTCACCCGCTACCTCGAGCTGATGAACCGCGATCCCCATCTGGCGCCGGTCTCCGGCGTCTTCGCCGCGCAGGAGATCAAGCCGCAGGCACGCACCCTCGCGCACGACCGCGGCATCCGCTGTGTCACCCTCGACTACACCGCGCTGCGCGGGCTGGACGACGTCGAGTCCCGGCTGTTCTGAGCCCGGCTCAGAGTGTGAGACAGAGCGCTCAGGACAGCCCGGCCACCCAGTCCGTGGCGTTGAGCGCGAGCTCGGCGTCGGTGCCGGCCGGGTCGTTCCAGCCGTCGTAGAGCGTGTTGCCGCTCTGCCCGGTGCCGTCGTCCACGGGTGAGGAGTCGCCCCACAGCGCCACCCGGCCCGCGCCGAACTGCGACACCGCGAAGAAGCAGCCGGTCGAGCCGCTGCTCGACACCGCGTTGCGGTAGAGCAGGCAGCGCGCGGCCGGGTTGCTCGACGTCGAGATGGTGAACGTCGTCCCACCCCGCAGGATGCTGCCGGTGACGGTGCCCCACGGGCCGTCGATCACCGGGTGGCTCCTCGCGGACGACGGGATGTTGGTCTCGTTCTCGCTGGAGTAGTTCTTATAGTCCACCGTGACACCGAACGGGTTCGTGTCGTCGATCCCGTTGCTGGAGAACAGCTGGTTGGCGATGTCGACGCTGTCGACGCCGTCGTTGTTGCGGTCGCTCTGGTCGTGGTCGACGATCAGGAACAGCCCACCGCCGTCCTGGACGAACCGCATGATCGCCGTTCGCTCGGCCGCGGTGAAGGCGGTGTTCGGCTCCGGGATCACCAGCTCGTCGAACGTCGTGAGGTCGAGGGCGTTCCCGGTGCTGCCGTAGGTCAGGGCGGTCTTCGTCGTCCGAAGCGTCGGGTAGTCGGCGGGGTACTGCGCCAGGGACACTCCCCAGGCCGAGATGGCGCCGGTCCAGTCCGTCTCGGACGCCGGGGAGGCGTTCTGCGCGAACGGATCCGGCTGCGCCGTCGAGATGATCCAGTCCGCGTTGCCCGCGGTCTCCGCGTGCGCGTTGTCGAACAGGATGCGCGCGGAGGTGGCGGCAGCCGTGGGTGCGGCCTGCGCGGGCTCGGCCGCGGCGGCGACAGCGCTGGTGGCAGCCAGCGCGCTGGTGGCGACGACGGCCGCGAGGGCGGCTGTCGTGGCGATGGTCCGGTGACGCATGGGGTCTCCTGTTCGTCCGTTTTGTCCCCGTTCGGGATGAGACGAGCGTGCCACTCCCGTGGTCCTCGTGGGGCCAACGCGACCCGTCGTCCGGGCGAAGGTCCGGTGACCGGCGTTACCGTCGGGCGATGACCGGCCAAGTGGACCCTGCGGGCGGGCGCGACGAGACCCCGGACGAGCGGCTCGACCGCAACTGGATGGAGCTGCTGCAGGAGCTCCGGGTCAGCCAGACCGGTGTACAGATCCTGGCCGGCTTCTTGCTGACCTTGCCGTTCCAGACCCGGTTCGCCGGCCTCTCCTCGGCTGAGCGCGCGCTCTACCTCCTCACGGTGGTGGTGGCCTGTGTCGCCACGATCCTGCTGATCACCCCGGTAGCCATCCACCGCGCGCTGTTCCGCCAGCACCGCAAGGCCCGGATCGTCGCCGCCGCCGACCGGCTCGCCCGCGCCGGCCTCGTCGCCCTGGGGCTGACGGTGAGCGGGGTCGTCGCCCTCGTCTTCACCGTCGTGCTCGGTGGCTGGGCGGGCGCGGTTGCGGGCACGGTGCTGCTCGTCGGCATCGCCAGTTCGTGGTGGGTCGTCCCCCGGCGGCTGCGTCAGGATGCGACGCGACCGTGACCCGCCTGACCCGCCTGACCCGCCGTCAGTGGTGGCGCAACGCGTCGATCAGCTCGCTCTTGGTCATGCCGGACCGGCCCGGGACGTCGAGCTCGCGCGCGCGGTCGAGCAGGTCGTCCTTGGTCCAGTCCTCGTAGTCGCCGGCCTGACCGCCCTTGCGGCCCACCGCTTCTCGCGAGCTGGCTGCCGCGGCGTTGGCGATGCGGGCGGCCTTCTCCTTGCTCGCACCGTCGTCCCGCAGCGCCTCGTACAGCTCGGGGTCCTTCACGCTCGGACCTGGTTCGCGTCGGGGCATGTCGTCCTCCTCAGCCGAGGTACAGGGTGGGGTCGAGGCGCAGCTCGGTGCGCGGCTGGCCGTCGACGTCCGGTAGCTCGATCAGCTGCGGCTGCTCGGCCGCGCCCCACCGGCTGCGGTACTGGTGCTCCAGCACCGCGATCAGCCCGGTGCTCTCGGCCAGCTCAGCGTCCGTGCCGTCACTCCGCAGCAGCGACAGCCGCTCGGCGTACGCACTGGCCAACCGCTGGTCGAGGCTGCGCCGCGGTCGCGCACCGGCTGCGGGCTCGACCCGCACGTCGTCAGGTGCCTGGTAACCCATCGTCGTCATGACAACCTCCGTCCAGTGAAGGATCGGTGGCACCGCTGCTTGACCACTGCGCAGCAGTGGATCACAACGACGAGATGATCACAACGGCAGATCAGCCGTGGGCGCGATCGTGCGCGATGTCGCGCTCCAGCTCGGCCTCGCTGGGCTGGTACCGGGCATCCATGATCACCCGGCGACCCGCGGCGATCTCGGTGACCGTGGCCGTCAGCCAGGCGTCCGGCGGAGGGGCCAGGCCCGCGTCGGCGATCGCGGTCATCAGCCGGTCGCGCACGCTGGCGGGCGAGCGGTGGGCCATCCGCGGCACAAGCTCGTCGACGATGCGCTGCAACACCTCCTGGGCGGCCTGCGCGTGCTCGATGTGGGCGTCCTCGCCGGTGGCCGGCGGCGGCATGTCTGGCTGCTGCGTGTCGTCCATGGCCGCCAGTCTCGCGCCGAGTCGCCCCTCACGCACCACGAGGACCGAGATGGACGTGTGTGGTCGCGCGCCGGTAGCCCAGCTGGGAGTACAGGGCACCGAGCTGGTCGTCGCAGTGCAGCCAGGCCAGCGGTGAGCGCAGCAGGGCGCGCCGGGTGGCCAGCGCCGACACGGCCAGCCCCCACCCCTTCCCGCGGTACTCGGGCAGCACCGTGATGCCGCCGACGTACGTCGTGCCCGCGAGGTCGCGCAGCCGGGCGCAGGCGACCGGCCGCCCCTCGTGTCGGACCACGACGAACTCCCGGTCCGGCAGGCCGATCTGGCCGTCGACGACCGGCCGCAGCTGCTCACCGAAGACCGCCAGGAACTCCGACACGTCGGCCGCGGGGACCAGCTCGAGCGGGCCTTCGACGCCGGCCGGCAACCGCACGTCAGGCGGGGCCTCGCACACCCAGGCACCGTGCCGCAGGTGCTCGACAAGGCCGCCCTGCCCGGCCACCTGCTCCGACCACGCCTCGGAGACCACCAGGTGCCAGGAGTTCGCGGACCTCGCCTGGAGCCAGCCGGTGACGTCGTCGAGCAGCCGCGGGGACGGCGGGTGGCCGAGAGCCGTGACCGATGCCTGGGTCGCCCAGGCGAACGGCATCGGCAGGTGCGCACAGGGGACGGGACCGACCGTCGCGTACTCCGCGCCCGGCGGGCCGCCGCCCGGGGGCGGGACGTTGCGCTCGGCGTCCGCCCGGTCGAGCAGCTCGCCCAGGTCACCCGGGTGCGCGTCGCTGCCGAGCTGCGGTACCCGGCGCGGCCACGACAGCAGCCGCCAGCCGTCGGCGTCGCCCTCCAGCTCGACGAACCCGCAGTTCGGCACGCCGGATGCGCGGGCCCGGTCGTTCGGCGCGTTGCCGGCCAGCCAGGGCAGCGCCAGCGACATCGCCCCGCCGTGGCTCACCACGACGACGGTCTCACCGCGGTGCTGGTCGGCGATCTCGTCGAGCACCGCCCGTACCCGCTGCACCACCTCGTGCCCGGTCTCGGCCCCCGTCAGCGACTGGTCGAGGTCGCCGTCCAGCCAGGCGTCGAACACGCCGTCGACCAGCGCCCAGTCGTCGTCGGCGTCACTGCCCTCGCAGTCGCCGAGACTGAACTCGCGCATCCCGTCGACGACGACCACTGGCCCGGCACCGAGCAGGTCGGCGACCACCGCGGCGGTCTGCTGGGCGCGCAGCAGCGGGCTGGCGAACACCCGGGCGACGGAGCGGTCGACGAGCGCGCGGGCCGCGTCCGCGGCCTGCCGCAGACCGACCTCGGTGAGCGCTCCGCCCGGTGCCGCGGACGACAACCGGCGCGAGACGTTGCCCTCGCTCTGCCCATGGCGCATGACGATCACCGTTGCCGGACACTGCAGGTCGCTCACGCGCACCACGCTACCGACTGGCAGGATCGAGCGATGGTGGAGCCCACGATCGTCGATCTGACCGACGAGCAGCTACGCGGCCGCGGCGGCCTGAAGTGGAGCTACCCGCCCGACGACGTCCTGCCCGCGTGGGTCGCTGAGACCGACGTCGCTCCGGCGCCCGTGGTGACCATTGCCCTGGCGGACGCCGTGGCGCGCGGCGACTTCGGCTACCCACCGCTGGACGCCGGCTCCGGCCTGCCGCAGGCGCTGGCGTCGTACGCCGCGCGGCAGTGGGACTGGGAGCTGGACCCGGGCCGGGTGGTGCTGACCGCCGACGTCATGCACGGGATCCACCTCGCCCTGACCACGCTGTGCGAGCCGGCACCGGTGGTCGTCCCGACCCCCACCTACCCGCCGTTCCTCGACGTCGTCCCGCTGGCCGGCCGCGAGCTCGTTCCCGTGCCGCTCGACCCCGGCGACCCGGTTGCCCGGCTCGACCTCGACCGGATCGAGACCGCCCTGGCGGCCGGTGCCCGCACCGTGCTGCTCTGCAACCCGCACAACCCGTGGGGCCGGACCTTCGGCCGCGACGAGCTCGCCAGCCTGCTGGACGTCGTGCAGCGGCACGGCGCCCGCGTGGTCAGCGACGAGATCCACGCCGGGCTGGTGCTGCCCGGTGCCCGGCACGTGCCGTTCGCGACGCTCCCGGGAGCCGCTGAGCTCACCACGACGGTGGTGTCGGCGACCAAGGCCTGGAACCTGCCGGCCCTCAAGTGCGCCCAGGTGGTGACCGGCTCGGCCGCCGACCTGACCGCCCTGCGCGCCCTCCCTCTCGTCGCCAACCACGGGACGTCGGCCCTGGGCATCGTGGCCTCGCTCGCTGCCTACCAGGACGGCCAGCCGTGGCTCGACGCCTGGGTGAGCAGGCTGGACGCCAACCGCCGGCTGTTCGCGGCGCTCGTCGCCGACCGGCTGCCGCTGGCCAGGCTGCGGCCGCTCGAGGCGACCTACCTGGCCTGGCTCGACGTCCGGTCGTACGGGCACGACGATCCCGCAGCCGTTGCCCTGCAACGGGGTCGCGTCATGGTGAATGACGGTCGAACGTTCGGTCCCGGTGGTGAAGGACACCTGCGGGTCAACCTGGCGACGTCCGCCGCCCGGGTCGAGCGGATCGTGGACGCCCTGGCGCTCGCCCTGGCGCGCTAGCGCCCCAGCGGCTGCAACCCACGGCTCGACCGCACCACGTCGACGATGCGACCCATCATCTGGGTGAGCCCGAAGTCCTTGGGGGTGAACACCTCCGCGATGCCCATCGCACGGAGGGCGCGCTCATCGGCCTCGGGGATGATGCCGCCGACGATCACCGGCACGTCACCCGCGCCGGCCTCGCGCAGGCCCTTCATGACCGACGGCACCAGCTCCATGTGCGACCCCGAGAGCACCGACAGCCCGACGCAGTGCACGTCCTCGGCCACCGCTGCGGCGACGATCTGCGACGGCGTCAGCCGGATGCCCTGGTAGACCACCTCGAAGCCGGCGTCACGGGCCCGGACGGCGACCTGCTCGGCGCCGTTGCTGTGGCCGTCGAGCCCAGGCTTGCCCACCAGCAGCCGCAGCCGCTCGCCCAGCTCGTCCGCCGTCGTCCGCACCGCCTCGCGCACCTGCACGAGCTCGTCGTTCACCTCGCCGACGCCGACCGACCCGCTGACCCCCGTGGGGGCGCGGAACTCACCGAACTGGTCGCGCAGCGCGGCCGACCACTCCCCTGTCGTGATGCCGGCCCGAGCGCAGTCGAGCGTTGCGGCGAAGAGGTTCTCGTCGGTGGCGGCGACCGCCCGGAGCCGTTGCAGCGCAACCGCTGCAGCCTCACGAGTCGTCGGGTCGGCATCGCGCTCGCCGCGCCAGCGACGTACCGCGTCGGCCGCGTGCTGCTCGACGTCGGCGTCGACGCCCTGGATGGCGGTGTCGAGGTCGGCGGTGAGCGGGTTGGGCTCGGTGCTCTCGAACCGGTTGACGCCGACGACGACGTCCTCACCGGACTCGATCCGGGCTCGCCGGGCGGCGTGCGAGGCCACCATCGCGGACTTCATGTAGCCACTCTCGACCGCGGCGACGGCACCCCCGAGGTCCTGCACCCTTGCCATCTCGGCGCGCGCGCCCTCGACGATCTCGGCGACCTTCGCCGACACCACGTGGCTGCCCTCGAACAGGTCGTCGTACTCGAGCAGGTCGGACTCGAACGCCAGCACCTGCTGGATGCGCAGCGACCACTGCTGGTCCCACGGCCGCGGCAGGCCGAGCGCCTCGTTCCAGGCCGGCAGCTGGACGGCGCGGGCCCGGGCGTCCTTGCTCAGCGTCACAGCGAGCATCTCGAGCACGATGCGCTGGACGTTGTTCTCCGGCTGCGCCTCGGTGAGACCGAGCGAGTTGACCTGCACCCCGTAGCGGAACCGGCGGGCCGTGGCGTCCTGCACGCCGTACCGCTCCAGCGTCAGCTCGTCCCAGAGCTGCACGAACGCCCGCATCTTGCACATCTCCTCGACGAAACGCACCCCGGCGTTGACGAAGAAGGAGATCCGGGCAACGACGTCCGGGAACCGCTCCGGCGGCACCTGACCGCTGGCACGCACCGCGTCCAGGACCGCGACGGCCGTCGACATCGCGAAGGCGACCTCCTGTACTGGCGTCGCCCCGGCCTCCTGCAGGTGGTAGCTGCAGATGTTGATCGGGTTCCACCGCGGCATGCTCGAGACGGTGTAGGCGATCATGTCGGTGATCAGCCGCAGGCTGGGCGCGGGCGGGAACGCATACGTCCCGCGCGACAGGTACTCCTTGATGATGTCGTTCTGGGTCGTGCCGGCCAGCTGCTGCACGACCTCGGCGGGGTCTGCGCCATCGGCGAGCGCCTGCTCCTCCGCCGCCACCTGGTAGAGCGCGAGCAGCCACATCGCCGTCGCGTTGATCGTCATGGAGGTGTTCATGGTGGCCAGCGGGATGCCGTCGAACAGCCGGCGCATGTCGCCGATGTGGCTGATCGGCACCCCCACCTTGCCCACCTCGCCCCGGGCCAGCTCGTGGTCGGGGTCGTAGCCGGTCTGGGTGGGCAGGTCGAAGGCCACCGACAGGCCGGTCTGCCCCTTGTCCAGGTTGCGCCGGTACAGCGCGTTGGAGGCACTGGCGCTGGAGTGACCGGCGTACGTGCGCATCACCCAGGGGCGATCGCGCTGCGGACGTCCTGGCGACGACTGCTCGGGCACGGGTCCTCCTCGGGGGTCGGTTCGCACCGTACCCGCCGGTAACCCTGGCGCGGAACGCCTTCAGCCGGTGAGCGTCGTCACGTCGGCGGTTCGCCGATCCCGGCGGTGCCGATCCGCCGGAAGCCCACCCGCTCGTAGACCCGGGCCACGTCGTCGTCCTGGGCGGACAGGAACACGGTGCCCAGCCCGCGCTCGAGCGCCAGCCCGGCCAGCTCGGCGGCCACGGCCGCGCCGACTCCGCGCCGCCGCACGCTGGGCAGGGTGGCGATGCCCACGAGCTCGGCCACTCCCGCGGACTGCTGGTAGCCGCCGACCCCCACCGGCCCGTCGGCCGACCGCGCCACCACCCGGGCCTGCAGGCCGGCGCCCAGGCTCGCGCGCAGCCGGTCGAGCCGGGCTGGGTCGTACTCGGCCGCAGCGGCGTCCCGCTCGGCGGGGCCGGCCGGCCCGACGCGGGTGCCGATGCCGGCCCCGAAGCCGACCGAGGCCACGGCCTCGACCACCGCCAGGTCGGCCAGGTCGGCGTCCACGACCTCGAGCGAGATCCCGGTGAGCCTGGGCCGGCTCAGCCGCGGCGGGTCGAGCACCATCAGCGGGCACAGCTGCACGGCGAGCCCGGCGTCCGACGCCGCGGCGGTGAGCGACGGCGTCAGATCGTGTACCCACTCCAGCTGGCGGGGCAGGTCCAGCGCGACCTGGCGGTCCAGGACGGCGCGCACGTCGTCCGGGCCGACCTCGACGTCCGGCGCGGTCGGCCGGGCGTAGTACGGCCACCCGGCGCCCTCGCGCACGAACAACACGAGCGGCCCGACCACCTCGGCGCGGGCACCGGTCCGCGGCACGGCGTCGTAGAAGGTCTCGATCCGGCGCAGCAGGTCGTGGTCGGTCACGGCACTCACCCCAACAGCTCGTCCACGTAGCACCACCGCCAGTGCTCGTGCGGTTCGAAGCTGCGCATCACCGGGTGCTGCGACTGGTCGTAGTGGCGGTCGGCGTGCTGACCCTGCGAGCTGTCGCAGCAGCCCACGTGGCCGCAGGTCAGGCACAGCCGCAGGTGCACCCACGACGTCCCGTCCCGCAGGCACTCCTCGCACCCGTCCGGCGTCCGCGGCTTGACCAGCGTCGGCGCCTCGAGCAGGTGCTCGCAGCCCTGCGATGACCGCTCCGGCGTGAGCCGGTCCATGGCCCGCTCGGCCGCGAGCTCGGTGCGGTCGAGCAGGGACTCCTCGACGTCCAGCATGGCCGTGACCCCGCGCAGCACCACGTCGTCGTACCGGCCGGCGTCGCGGGCGGCGATCAGGGCCGTCCGCTCCGCCTCCAGCATGCGCAGCCGCAGCCGCAGGTAGGCAGCGGTCGGCGGCTCGTAGTCGGCGTGCGAGCGGCCCAGCCGCTCCCAGGCCCGGTCGACACGGCCCGTGGAGCTCGACCGCAGCGCCGCCACGACGTCGTCCGGGTCGTCGTCGGTGCGCTCG
This sequence comes from uncultured Actinomycetota bacterium, assembly GCA_963759935.1. GTDB lineage: Bacteria > Actinomycetota > Actinomycetes > Actinomycetales > Angustibacteraceae > Angustibacter. The sequence continues at coordinate 119,063 of CAVXBF010000009.1, read as the reverse complement.
TCCTCCAAGCGGCGCAGCCCGGCCCTCGACACCTCGCTCATCAGCGCCGCCTGGGCAAGCGCATCCTCGGCCGGGTCGGGCCCCGGCAGACCGAGCCACCGGGCCAGCACCGGCAGCGTCAGGCCCTGCAACGCCAACGTGCCGATCACCACGACGAACGCCACGAGCAGCAGCACCCCACGGCGCGGCGTCTCGGACGGCAGCGCCAGCACGGCCGCCAACGTCACCACCCCGCGCATCCCGGCCCAGCCGACGAGCACCGACGAGCGCCACGTCCAGCCACCCTCGGTCACCGGACGGCGGACGACCTGGCGCACCAGGAACGCGCCGAACACCCACACGAACCGGCTGAGCAGCACCGCGAGCAGCACCGCGAGGCACACGAATGCCAGCGTCCCGACGTCGAGCTCGGCCCGTGCCTCGTCGATGATGTACGGCGTCTGCAAGCCGATCAGCAGGAAGACCGCGTTCTCCAGCAGGAACTGGACCGTGCGCCAGTTGCTCGCCTCGGCCAGCCGGGACGCCCCGGACTGCAGCAGGTGCGACTTGTGGCCGAGCACCAGGCCGGTCACCACGACCGCCAGGACGCCGGACGCGTGCACCTGCTCGGCGACCAGGTAGGCCACGAACGGTGCCACCAGCGAGAGCGTGGTGTCCGGCACCGGGTCCTGGACCCGCCGGCGCACCACCGCGAACACCCACGCGACGAGGAGGCCGGCCACCACCCCGCCGACGCTGGCGCGGGCGAAGTCCCAGCCGACCTGCCACACCGTGACGGTCGTGAGGATCGCCGCGCGGGCGGTGTTCAGGGCCACGAGCGCGGTGGCGTCGTTGACCAGGCTCTCGCCCTCGAGGATGGAGACGACCCGGCGCGGCAGGCCCACCTTGCGGGCGATGGCCGTGGCCGCGACGGCGTCCGGCGGGGCGACGACGGCGCCGAGCGCGAACGCCGCGGCGATGCTGAACGGGGCGGGCACCACCCACAGCGCGACCAGCGCCACTGCCCCGGTGGTGAACAGCGTGGCGCCTACCGACAGCAACGCGATCGAGCCGCGGTTGGCCCGGAAGTCGACCAGCGAGGTGCGGATCGCGGCCGCGTACAGCAAGGGGGGCAGCAGCCCGACCAGCACCAGCTCGGGCTCCAGCCGGACGTCGGGGACGAACGGCAGGTAGGCGCCCACCACGCCGACCCCGACCAGCACCAGCGGCGGCGAGACCCCGTAGCGCGAGGCCAGCCCGGCCACCGTCACGACGACGAGCGCGAGCGCCACGAAGGCGAGGGCGATGTGCACGCCGCCATCATGACGTGCGGCCGGGCCAGCTTAGGCCGAGGCGGGTCAGTCGTCGTAGGAGTAGAAGCCGCGCCCGGACTTGCGGCCGATGTCACCGGCCGTGACCATGCGGTTCAGCGTCTCGGGCGGGTTGAACTTCTCGTCCTGGGTCTCGGTGTAGATGTTGCGGCTGGCGTTGCGCAGGATGTCGACGCCGGTCAGGTCGGCCGTGGCCAGCGGGCCCATGGCATGCCCGAATCCCAGCTTGCAGGCGGTGTCGACGTCCTCGGCGGTGGCGACGCCCGACTCGACGAGCTTGACCGCCTCGACGACGAGCGCGGCGATCAACCGCGTCGTGACGAAGCCGGCGACGTCCCGGTTGACCACGATGCAGGTCTTGCCCACCGACTCGGCGAACTCGCGCGCGGTGGCGAGCGTGGCGTCGCTGGTCTTGTACCCGCGCACCAGCTCGCACAGCGCCATCATCGGCACCGGCGAGAAGAAGTGGGTGCCCACGACCTGCTCGGGCCGCTGGGTCGCAGCCGCGATCTGGGTGATCGGGATGGCCGAGGTGTTCGTGGCCAGCACGGCGCCGTCCCGGCAGATCCGGTCGAGGTCGGCGAACAGCGCGGTCTTGACCTCGAGGCTCTCGAACACCGCCTCGACGACGAGGTCGCTGTCGTGCGCGGCGTCCAGGTCGGTGGTCGTCGTGATCCGTGCCAGGGCGGCGTCGGCGTCGCCCTGGCTGAGCCGGTCCTTGGCCACGAAGCGCGCGTAGGACGCCTCGATCGTGCCGCGGCCCCGGTCGAGCGCGGCCTGGGTGACGTCCCGCAGGACGACCTGGTGCCCGGCCTGAGCGCTCACCTGGGCGATGCCCGCGCCCATCAGACCGGCCCCGACGACGGTGATCTTCTGCTGCTGCGACATGGCGAGGACTGTAACGACCGGCGAGCGCGCCGGCCGCGCCCGGGTGGCCTGGCGGGCCCGCGTGCGGCGGCGCAGACTGGTGGCGTGCCGCAGTGGGGCAGCTACTCCTTCGTGTACGGCCCGATCGTCGCGTTCGCCGCCGTCGGGGTGCTGATGCTGCTGCTGCGCTGGACGTTCCGCCGGGGCCGCTCCCTGGTGGCTGCCCCGCCGCGTGCGGGCGCTCCGGACGACTACGGCCTGCTCGTCTCCGTCGCCGAGCCGCCGTCGTTCGCGGAGGCCGAGCTGATCCGCGCCCGGCTGGTCGGCCTGGGCGTGCGCGCGACCCTGGCTCCGACCACGCAGGGGCCCCGGGTGCTGGTCTTCCAGGAGGAGGCGCGCGCGGCGCGGGCACTGCTGCGCGGGCCGCGCTAGCCGTGCGCCGTCGGCACGAAGCTGAGGTCGACGACCTCCTCGCGCACGACGTCCGCCCCCAGGTCGCGTAGCTGGGCGTCGAACCCGGGGTAGCCCCGGTCGACGTGCCGCACCCCCTCGACGGTGGTCACGCCGTCCGCCGCCAGGCCGGCCAGCACCAGCGCTGCCGCCGCGCGGATGTCGCCACCCACCACGGGCGCGGCGGACAGCCGCTCGCGGCCGCGCACCAGGGCGTGGTGGCCGTCGACGCGCACGTCCGCCCCGAGCCGGGCGAGCTCGGACGCCGTGTGGAACCGCGCCTCGAACAGGTTCTCGGTCACCATGGCCGAGCCGTCGGCCAGCGCGTCGAAGACGAGCGCGAAGGGCTGCAGGTCGGTCGGGAAGCCGGGGAACGGCAGCGTCATGACGTCGAAGGCGCGCGGCCGGCGCGGGCAGGTCACCCGTACGCCGTCCGGCCGGCGGTCGATGACCACGCCGGCATCGGCCAGCTTGTCGAGCACGAAGCCGAGGTGGTGAGGATCGAAGCCGGTCACCGTGACGTCGCCGCGGGTCAGCGCCGCCGCGAACACCCAGGTGCCGGCCGCGATGCGGTCACCTACCACCGTGTGGTCGACCGGCGACAGCTGCTCGACCCCGGTGATGACCAGCGTCGAGCCCCCGATGCCCTCGATCTCGGCGCCCATCGCGGTCAGCATCCGGGCCAGGTCGACGATCTCCGGCTCGCGGGCGGCGTTCTCGATCACCGTCGTCCCGCGGGCGAGGGCGGCGGCCATCAGGACGTTCTCGGTCGCCCCGACCGAGGGGAAGTCCAGCGAGATCGGTGCGCCGACCAGGCCGTTCGGCGCCTCTGCGATCAGGTAGCCGTGGTCGACGTGGACGTTGGCGCCCAGCCGGGTGAGCCCGTCGGCGTGCAGGTCGAGACCGCGCGAGCCGATCGCGTCACCGCCGGGCACCGCGACGTCCGCGATGCCACAACGCGCCGTGAGGGGACCGAGCACGCTGATCGACGCGCGCATGGCCCGCACCAGCTCGTAGTCGGCGCGATGGCCGAGCCGCTCCGGTACCTCGATCTCGACGACGCCCCCGGCGACGTCGTGCTCGACCGCACAGCCCAGCCGGCGGAGCAGCTCGGCCATGATCGCGACGTCCACGATGTCGGGCACGCGACGCAGGGTGGTGCGGCCGACGGCCAGCAGCGCGGCGGCCATCAGCTTCAGCGCGCTGTTCTTGGCCCCCACCACGGCGACCTCGCCGCGCAGGGGGCCGCCACCGACCACTCGGAACCTCTCCACGAGCGGCCAGGCTAGTGTGCTGGGCATGGTCGTGCTCTCGCGCATCTACACCCGTACCGGTGACGACGGGACGACGTCCCTCGGGGACTTCACCCGGACCGCCAAGACAGACCCCCGGCTGCTCGCCTACGCCGACTGCGACGAGACCGGCGCCGTGATCGGCGTGGCCATCGCCACGGGCGACCTGCCCGAGGGTCTGGCCCCCCTGCTGCAGCGAGTGCAGAACGACCTCTTCGACGTCGGCGCTGACCTCTGCACTCCCCTGGCCGACAGCTACGAGCACCCGCCGCTGCGGGTGCAGGAGCCCTGGATCGGCGAGCTCGAGCAGGCCTGCGACACCTACAGCGAGCCGCTCGAGACGCTGCGCTCGTTCGTGCTCGCCGGTGGCACGACGGCCAGCGCGCACCTGCACGTGGCGCGCACGGTGGCGCGGCGGGCCGAGCGCTCGACCTGGGCGGCCATCGAGGCGCACGGCACCGAGAGCCCCGGCGGCGTCAACCCGCTGACGGCCCGGTACCTCAACCGGCTGTCCGACCTGCTGTTCATCCTGGCGCGGTACGCCAACCACGGCCGGGGTGGCGACGTCCTGTGGCAGCCCGGTGGCGGACGCGAGGCTCCCCCCGAGCAGTAGCCCGCTGGGGTCGGGAGGCGCCGGTCAGGCGACGGAGACGTTCTGGCCGGGCGGGGCGGCCTCGAGCCAGGACGCGAAGCCGGTATACGACTGCTCGCTCATCGCCAGCTCGACGAACCCCGAGCCTCGACGGCACCGCACGATCACGAAGCCGGACATCACCGAGAACGCCTCCGTGCCGCTCGGCACGCGGCGCTCCTGCACCATCAGGTCGCTGCGCTGCAGCACCTGACCGGGCCGCGGCGACACGCCGAAGACCCGGAACCACTCGATCCGGTCGGCCTCATAACGGGCCACGCCGAGCACCCACCCCTTGCCGTGCGGGCCTGGGGCCGTGCGCAGGGAGCAGTCGAAGGTCCCGATCCCGCGCGCCAGCCAGCGACGACGGACGACGACCCCGGCCAGCGCGAGGACGACGAGCGCGAGGAGCGCGCCGACGGCCTCCAGCGGGATGAGGAAGCCGTCCACGTGCGCGCCGGGTCAGTTCGCGCTGTCGGCGCCGACGCGCGCGTTCTCGGCGACGATCGTGACGCGGTCGTGGTCGACGGACAGGAACCCGCCGTCGACCTCCGCGCGAACCTCGCCGCCCTCGCCGGCGATCCGCACGCTGCCCTCGACCAGCACACCGAGCAGCGGCGCGTGGCCGGGCAGGATGCCGATCTCGCCGTCAGTGGTGCGGGCGATGACCCGGGTTGCCTCGCCGCTCCAGACCTTGCGGTCGGCGGCTACGAGCTCAACGGTGAGCGCCACGGGGGTCCTTCCGTCAGGGGATGCCCCCACGATACCGGCTCGCTGCGCCCTGCGGTGACCGGGTCACAGCAAGCCGACCTCATCGGCCGGCGCTGCCGCCGTAGGACTCGGCGAGGGTGCGAGCGACCCTCGCCGCGTCGGCGTCGGCGATCTCGGACGGCGTTGTCGGCAGCAGGTCGTCCCAGATCGCCAGGCAGGTGCCGCGCAGCTGGGGGAAGCCCTCGGGACGGGCGAAGAAGAACACGTGCAGGTGCGCGCCGCCGTCGCCCCACTTGCTCACGTGCGCCCGCCCGACGTGTGGCAGCGCCTCCATCGCCCGGGCCACATGCACCAGCAGCACGCCGAGCTCGGCCGCCAGGTCGTCCGGCAGGTGGACGAGGTCATGGTGGGCCAGGGGTTGCAGCAGCAGCACCAGCGGCGCCCCCGTGCCGGGCAGGGCGACGAGCCGCCAGCGGTCGTCCCGCCAGATCTCGGCGTCCGCGCTGTTGCGCGCGTCGGAGCGCGAGCACGCCTCGCACTCGACGCCGCCCTCGCCCCGCCGCGGCGGCTCCGGGAGACGTGGCGGGTCCAGCGGGACGACGCGCAGCCCCTCGCGCTCGAACGGGAAGACCTCCCAGCCGGTCATCCGGGACAGCGGCAGCCGCCCGTCGGCGTCCGCCGCCGCTCGGACGTGGTCGTAGAACTCCTGCGGGGTCTGTGGCACGGCGGCACCCTACCGAGCCAAGCCCACTCGCCGGACGAGGCTCAGCGGCGTGCCGGCACAGGCGAAGAGCCGCTTACCGAGGGATCTAACCCTCGGTAAGCGGCTCTTCGTCTGCTGAACGTGATCAACTGCCGCAAGGGGGCGGCGGGTGGGTCAGAGGTCCTTCTGGATCTTGGCCCAGTTGCGCTCGACGTCGTCCAGGCCGCCGCACATGAAGAAGGCCTGCTCCGAGACGTGGTCGTACTCGCCGTCCGCGATCTTGGTGAAGGCCTCGACGGTGTCGGCGAGCGGCACGGTCGAGCCCTCGATGCCGGTGAACTGCTTGGCCACGTAGGTGTTCTGCGAGAGGAACCGCTGGATGCGACGCGCGCGCTGCACGAGCGTCTTGTCCTCCTCCGACAGCTCGTCGATGCCGAGGATCGCGATGATGTCCTGCAGCTCCTTGTTGCGCTGCAGGATCTGCTTGACGCGCACCGCGGTGTTGTAGTGGTCCTCCGCGATGTACCGCGGGTCGAGGATCCGTGACGTGGAGGTCAGCGGGTCGACGGCCGGGTAGATCCCGATCGAGGCGATGTCACGCGAGAGCTCGGTGGTCGCGTCGAGGTGGGCGAACGTCGTGGCCGGTGCCGGGTCGGTGTAGTCGTCGGCGGGCACGTAGATCGCCTGCATCGAGGTGATCGAGTGACCACGGGTCGAGGTGATGCGCTCCTGCAGCACGCCCATCTCGTCGGCCAGGGTGGGCTGGTAGCCCACGGCCGACGGCATCCGGCCGAGCAGGGTCGAGACCTCGGACCCGGCCTGGGTGAACCGGAAGATGTTGTCGATGAACAGCAGCACGTCCTGCTTCTGCACGTCGCGGAAGTACTCCGCCATGGTCAGCGCGGACAGCGCGACGCGCAGCCGGGTGCCCGGCGGCTCGTCCATCTGGCCGAAGACGAGGGCGGTCTGACCGATGACGTCGGACTCGGTCATCTCCTCGATCAGGTCGTTGCCCTCACGGGTGCGCTCACCGACGCCGGCGAACACCGAGACGCCCTCGTGGTCGCGGGCGACGCGGGCGATCATCTCCTGGATCAGCACCGTCTTGCCGACGCCGGCGCCGCCGAACAGGCCGATCTTGCCGCCGAGCACGTACGGCGTCAGCAGGTCGATGACCTTGATGCCGGTCTGGAACATCTCGGTCTTGGACTCGAGCTGGTCGAACGCCGGGGCCTTGCGGTGGATCGGCCAGCGCTCGGTGATCTCGAGCTTCTCGCCCTCCTTGAGGTTCATGCAGTCGCCCGTGACGTTGAAGACGTGACCCTTGGTGACGTCGCCGACGGGCACCGAGATGCCCGCGCCGGTGTCGCGCACGGGGGCGCCCCGCACCAGGCCGTCGGTGGGCTTCATCGCGATCGCGCGGATCACGTTGTTGCCGATGTGCTGGGCGACCTCGAGCACGAGGGTGCGGTGCTCACCGCTGAGGTCGTAGTCGACCTCGAGCGCGTTGTAGATCTCGGGCATCGCGTCCGCGGGGAACTCGATGTCGACGACGGGGCCGATCACCCGGGCGATGCGGCCGACACCCGCGGTGCCGGCGGTCGCGGCGGTCTCGGTGGCAGTGGCGGTCATGTCTCTCACTCTCAGTTCTCGACTCCGGCGGAGGCCAGCGCGTCGGCTCCGCCGACGATCTCGCTGATCTCCTGGGTGATCTCGGCCTGGCGGGCCTGGTTGGCCAACCGGGTGTACAGGCGGATGAGGTCGCTGGCGTTGTCCGACGCCGACTTCATCGCACGCTGGCGGGCTGCCTGCTCGCTGGCGGCCGCCTGCAGCATGCAGTTGAAGATGCGGCTGCCGATGTAGCGGGGCAGCAGCGCGTCGAAGACGGCCTCGGCGTTGGGCTCGAACTCGTAGAGCGGCAGGACGTCGGCCTCGTCGGGCTTCTCCTCACCCTCGACCACCTCGAGCGGCAGCAGCCGGATGACGTCGGGGGTCTGGGTGACCATGTTGACGAAGCGGGTGAACACGACGTGGATCTCGTCGACCCCGCCGTCGGTCGAGCCCTTGAGGAACGCGTCGACCAGGACGTCGCCGATCTCGCGGGCGTCGGAGTACTGCGGAGCCTCGCTGATCCCGCTCCACTCCTGCGCGGTCTCGCGCCGCCGGAACCGGAAGTACGCCGAGCCCTTGCGGCCCACGACGTACGGCACCGGCTCGACGCCGCGCTCGCGCAACAGCTCGCCGAGCCGCTCACCTTCCTTCAGGACGTTCGCCGAGTAGGCGCCGGCCATGCCGCGGTCGCTCGTGATGAGCAGCACCGCGGCTCGCTTCACCTCGTCCTTCTCGGTGATCAGCGGGTGGTCGGTGTTGGAGTACGTCGCCACCGCCGACACGGCGCGGGTGATGGCCTGGGCGTACGGGGACGACGCCGCGACCGCCGCGCGAGCCTTGGCGATCCGCGAGGTGGCGATCAGCTCCATCGCGCTGAAGATCTTCTTCAGCGACGACGTCGAGCTGATCCGCTGGCGGTAGACCCGCTGCTGGGCTCCCATCGCGTCAGCCCCGCTTCTGCTTGACGATCTTCTCCTGCTCGACCGCGTCCTCTTCCAGTGCCGAGGACTCCTCGTGACCGGCCTCGACCACGTTGCGGTCGTCGGTCTTGAAGGTCTTCTTGAAGGCGTCGGTCTCGTTCTTCAGCGCCTCGGCCGTGTCGTCCTCGAACTTGCCGGTCTCCCGGATCGTGGTGAGGACCTGGCTGGAGCGGCGCAGGTGGTCGAGCAGCTCACGCTCGAACTGCCGGACGTCGCCGACGGCGATGTCGTCGAGCTGGCCGGTGGTGCCCAGCCAGACCGAGACGACCTGCTCCTCGACCGGGTACGGCGAGTACTGCGCCTGCTTGAGCAGCTCCATCAGGCGCTGCCCGCGGGACAGCTGCTGGCGCGAGGCGGCGTCCAGGTCGGAGGCGAACAGCGCGAACGCCTCCAGGGCGCGGAACTGGGCGAGGTCGATCTTGAGTCGGCCGGCGACCGACTTCATCGCCTTGATCTGCGCGGCACCGCCGACGCGGGACACCGAGACACCGACGTTGACCGCGGGGCGCTGGTTGGCGTTGAACAGGTCGGACTCGAGGAAGATCTGGCCGTCGGTGATCGAGATGACGTTGGTCGGGATGTACGCCGACACGTCGTTGGCCTTGGTCTCGATCAGCGGCAGGCCGGTCATCGAGCCGGAGCCCATCTCGTCCGAGAGCTTCGCGCAGCGCTCGAGCAGCCGCGAGTGCAGGTAGAACACGTCACCGGGGTAGGCCTCGCGGCCCGGCGGGCGGCGCAGCAGCAGCGACACGGCGCGGTAGGCCTCGGCCTGCTTGCTCAGGTCGTCGAACACGATGAGGACGTGCTTGCCGTCGTACATCCAGTGCTGGCCGATGGCCGAGCCGGTGTACGGCGCGAGGTACTTGAAGCCGGCCGGGTCGGAGGCCGGGGCCGCGACGATGGTGGTGTACTCCATCGCGCCGGCCTCCTCGAGCGCGCCGCGCACCGCGGCGATCGTCGAGCCCTTCTGGCCGATGGCGACGTAGATGCAGCGGACCTGCTTGGTCGGGTCGCCCGAGTCCCAGAACTCCTTCTGGTTGATGATCGTGTCGATCGCCACCGCGGTCTTGCCGGTCTGGCGGTCGCCGATGATCAGCTGACGCTGGCCGCGGCCGATCGGGGTCATCGCGTCGATGGCCTTGATGCCGGTCTGCAGCGGCTCGTGCACCGACTTGCGCTGCACGACCGACGGGGCCTGCAGCTCCAGCGCGCGCGTCTCGGTGGTCTCGATCTCGCCGAGGCCGTCGATCGGCGTGCCGAGCGGGTCGACCACGCGGCCGAGGAAGTTGTCGCCGACCGGCACCGAGAGGATCTCGCCGGTGCGGTGCACCTCCTGGCCCTCCTCGATGCCGGAGAACTCGCCGAGGACGACGACGCCGATCTCGCGGACGTCGAGGTTCAGGGCGAGGCCGAGGGTGCCGTCCTCGAAGCGCAGCAGCTCGTTGGCCATGACCGAGGGCAGGCCCTCGACGCGCGCGATGCCGTCACCGGCCTCGCTGACCCGGCCGACCTCTTCGCGGGCGGCTGCCCCGGGCTCGTAGGACTGCACGAAGCCGTCCAGTGCTGCTCGGATCTCCTCCGGGCGGATCGTGAGCTCCGTCATCGTGGTGCCTGCCTTCTGTTCGCGGTCGTGGTGCGGGGTTCGAGAGGTCTGGGTGGTGCGGTCAGCCGGCCAGGCGCCGGCGGACGTCGTCGAGCCGGCGTGCGACGGTGCCGTCAAGCACCTCGTTGCCGACCTCGACGCGGATCCCGCCGAGCAGCTCGGGGTCGATGTCGACGTTCAGCTGAACGGGCTTGCCGTAGATCTGCTGCAGGGCTGCAGCCAGCCGGGCGCGCTGGTCCGCCTCGAGCGGCAGCGCGACGCGGACGTAGGCCACCAGCTGGTTGCGGCGGGCCGCCGCTATCGCGACGAAGCGCTCCAGGGTGCTGCTCAGCTGCTCGCCACGGCCGGTCAGCACCGCGCGGCGCACCAGCGCCAGGGTCTCGGGCGCTGCCTTCTCGGCGAGCAGGTCGTCGAGCAGGCCGGCCTTGCTCGCCACCGGGGCGGCGCGGTCGGCCAGGGCCCGCGCGAGCGCGGGATCGGCGTCGACCACCCGCTCGAAGCGGAACAGCTCGTCCTCGACCCGGTCGGCGCGACCGGCGCTCTCGGCGCCGGCCACCAACGCCCGGGCGGCGAGGTCCTCGACGGTGTCGGCGAGGTCGCGCGCTCGCGACCAGCGCTCGCGCACCAGCTCGCTGACCAGCCCGAGGACGTCGGCCGAGACCTTGCCCTCGAGCAGCCGTCCGATCAGCGCGGCCTTGGCGTCGGCCTGCGCCGACGGGTCGGTCAGACCGCGCCGCAGCGCCACGTTGGCGTCGAGCAGGTCGACGACGGCGAACAGCGCGCCGCCGATCGACGCGCCGTCGGTGCCGGCCGCGCCCAGGAGGGCCTCCAGACGCTCCTGTGCCTCGGCCAGTGCCGCCCGGCTGCTGCCCTGCATCAGGAGTCCTGCTCCGCCGGCGCGGCCGGGCCGGCCACCGAGACGCGCTCGACGTCACCGGCCTCCAGCTCGGCGAGGAACCGCTCGACGGTGCGACGCTGCCGCGCCTCGTCCTCGAGCGACTCACCGACGACCTTGGACGCGAGGTCGGTCGCCAGCGTGCCGACCTCGGCGCGCAACGAGATCACGGCCTGCTGACGCTCGGCCGCGATCTGGGCCTGCGCGGCCGCCGTGATGCGGGCCGACTCGGCCTGGGCCTGCGACTTGAGCTCGGCCAGGATCTGCGCACCCTCGGCGCGCGCCTCCTCGCGGATGGCGCTCGCCTCGGCCCGCGACTCGGCCAGCTGCGCCTTGTACTGCTCGAGGAGCTCGGCAGCCTCGGCGTTCGCCCGGTCGGCCTCCTCGATCTGGCCTTCGATGGCAGCGGCCCGCTCGGCGTACATGGTCTCGAGCCGGGGCACGACCATCTTGGCCACGACCCAGTACAGGATCGCGAACGCGATGATGCCGAAGATCAGCTCACCGGGGTGCGGGATGATCGGATAGGCAGTCGCCCAGCCGCTCTTTTCACCCTCGGCCGCAAGGATCGTTGCGAGGTGCACGGTCACTCCTGGAGTGGTCGGGGAGAGCTCGGTCAGCCCTTGAAGACGAAGGCCAGCGCGAGACCGAAGATGGCCAGCGCCTCGGCGAGGGCGAAGCCCAGGAACGCGATGGGCTGGAGCATGCCGCGGGCCTCGGGCTGGCGTGCGACGCCGTTGATGTAGGCCGCGAACACCAGACCGACACCGATACCGGGGCCGATGGCGGACAGACCGTAGCCGAGGATGGCGATGTCGCCGGTCATGTGCATTCCATTCTCTTGCGGTTGCCCCGGGGCCGGTTGCCCGCGGGGTGGGACGGGTGCAGGTGGAGCGGGTTGGTCAGTGCTCGTCGGCGAGGGCACCGGCGATGTAGATGGCGGCCAGCAGCGTGAAGATGTAGGCCTGCAGGACCTGGACCAGGATCTCGAAGACGGTCATCACGAAGCCCATCAGCAGCGACCCGGCACCGGCGATCTTCAGTCCGAAGCCGCCGTGCAGCAGCAGGTACTCGCCGCCGCCGATGAACAGCACCAGAAGCAGGTGACCGGCGAACATGTTGCCGAACAGTCGCAGGGCCAGGGTCACCGGCCGGGTGAACAGGTCGGTGATGAGCTCGAGCACGAAGATCGGCGGGATCAGCCCGGCCGGCAGGCCGGCCGGCACCAGCGACTTGAAGTAGCCGAGGAAGCCGTGCTTGCGGATGCCGATCCAGTGGTAGACCCCGAACACCACGAGCGCGAGGACCGCCGGGAAGGCGACGCGGCTCATCGTCGGGAACTGCACCACCGGGATGATGCTGAACAGGTTGTTGAGCAGGATCAGGGTGAAGAGCGTGAACAGCAGCGGCATGAACTTCAGGAAGTCGTGGCTGCCGATGACGTCACGGCCCAGGCCGTTGCGGACCAGCCCGTACGCCGCCTCGGTGGTGGCCTGCTTGCGGCTCGGCACCACGGCGAGCTTCTTGGTGCCGGCGAGCAGCAGCCAGGCGATCAGCGCGACCGAGAGCAGGATGACGATCGAGGCGCGGGTGATGGCGAAGGCGCCGTCGCCGATCAGCGGCTGCCAGAAGTCCGAGACGCCGGGGGTCTCGTAGGTCGAGCCCTCGGCGGCCAGAGCCACGGTGCTCACAGGTTCTCCTCAGCAGACGGGGTGTACGAAGTGCTCCAGGTGCTGCGACGCGATCCGACCATCGGGCGCGCGACAGCGCCTCGTCGTGTTGCGGCCGGGGTCAGTGGGTACCGTACCGGAACCAGATCAGGTACAGCGACAGGGCCATTCCCGCCACCAGCCCGGCCGGGAGCAGGAACCCGGTGCCCAGCCAGCGGTCCGCCAGCCAGCCCAGCCCGCCGTACACGAGGGGCCCGGACAGCAGGTACGCGAACGAGCGCCAGGCCTGGTCCGCCTCGCGTCCCGGCGGCCCGGCAACGGGCCGTGGTGGGTCGGTCGGCGGCGGGTCGGAGGGCACAGGGGCGGACGGCGTCATGGCGGGCTCCACGGTAGCAACGGGTCATCGCTGGCCCTCCTCGTCCAGCGCAGCAGCCTCGGGAGCCACCAGCACGCGCATCCTGGTGAACGCGCGCATCTCGAACGCCAGCCAGACGACCGTGCAGACGATCACGGACAGCGCCAGGGCCTGGCCGGACAGCCATGCGGCATCGCGCAGCAGGATCATCGCGATCCCCAGCGCCAGGATCTTCGCTGTGTAGGTCGCCAGGACGACGGACATCACGGCGATCGGCTGCAGGTGGGCGGTCTGGCGCATCACGACCAGGCTGAGTGAGAAGAACACCACGACCAGGCCCGCGCCGAGCGCGGCCGACCAGGCCGACCGGGCGTCGCCGACGACGGCGGCCACGACCACGGCGAGCACGCCCACGACGAGCGTCGGCAGGAGTGAACCGCGCAGCATCGCCGAGAACTGGGCTGACGTCTGCGCCGAGGCGTGCGCGGTGGCGGCACTGCTCTCGGCAAGCGGACGGTCGTCCTTGGCCATCACGGGGCCTGCCTTTCGGCGGCTCGAGGGGTGGTCGTCGGGCGGGGTGTGCTGCTTGTGAATGCTATCACAAGCCCTCCACAACTCTGCCGGTCAGACCCGGCGGGCGGCCCGGGTGGACGCCCGCCGCGCGAGGGGCCGGGCCACGGTGAACGTCACGGCGAGCAGGGCCAGTGCGGCCACCACGACGACGGCCCACCGCAGCGGGAGCAGCGCCAGGGCCGCCATGCCGAAGGCCACCAGCGCCGCCCACAGGTAGAGCACCACCACCGCCCCGGCGTGGCTGTGCCCCAACGACAGCATCTGGTGGTGCAGGTGCTGGGCGTCCGGCTGCCAGGGCAGCCGTCCGGCCCGGGTACGGCGCACGATGGCCAGCACCAGGTCGAGCAGCGGCACCACCAGCACCGCGACGGGCATCAGCAACGGGAACAGGTACAGCAGCTGGGGCGGCAGGTCGCCGGCCCGCAGCGCCTGCGGGTCGATGTTGCCGGTGAGCGAGATCGTGGCCGCCGACAGCAGCAGGCCGAGCAGCATCGCCCCGGTGTCGCCCATGAAGATCTTGGCCGGGTTGAAGTTGAACGGCAGGAAGCCCAGGCAGCAGCCGATCAGCACCGCCGCGATCAGCGCGGCGACCGAGAACACGTTGGCCGAGTAGTCCTTGGAGATCGAGTACGCGTAGCTGAAGAAGCCGATCGCCGCGATGCACGTGATCCCCGCTGCAAGGCCGTCCAGCCCGTCCACGAAGTTGACCGCGTTCATCGTCGTGACGACGACGAGCATGGTGATCGCCACCAGCACGGTCGTGGGCAGGTACGTGACGCCGAAGACCGGCAGCGAGAGCATCTGCACCCCCTGCGCGGCCATCACCCCCGCCGCCAGCAGCTGCCCGGCGAACTTCGTCCACGCCTCCAGGCCCCAGATGTCGTCGACCACGCCGAGGGCCACCACCAGGGCCGCGCCGACGAGCACCGCCCGCAGGTCGGCGGAGTCGCGCGCGACGCCGGACAGGAACGGCAGGTGCGTGGCGACCAGCAGCGCCACCGCGAACCCGGCGAACATCGCCAGCCCACCCAGCCGCGGCATGGGCACCGCGTGCACGTCGCGGTCGCGGACCGCCGTCACGGCACCACGGCTGATGGCGACCGAGCGGATCACCGGCGTCAGCACGTACGTGACGGCCGCAGCGACCAGCAGCACGAAGAGGTACTCGCGCACTCAGCCCCCACCCGCCAGGTGGCCGCCCGCCCCGCGCCGACGGGTCACGCCGTCAGCCCCGCGGGTAGGCGGGGAACGCCGTCACCAGCTCGGTGACCTCGGCGCGCACCTCGCGCGCCACCGGGTGCTCGGGGTCGCCGTCCGTCTCGGTGACGGCCCGCCCGATGAGGCCGGCGATCCGCGTCATCTCGCCCTCACCCATCCCCTGCGTGGTGACCGACGGGCTGCCGACCCGGATGCCGGAGGCGATGCTCGGCGGCTGCGGGTCGTTCGGGATGGCGTTCTTGTTGAGCACGATGCCGGCCGCGTCGCAGCGCGCCTCGGCGTCCTTGCCGGTGACGCCGGTGGCGGCGAGGTCGAGCAGCGCCAGGTGGGTGTCGGTGCCGCCGGTGACCGGCCGCATGCCGTGCTCGCCGAGCGCCTTGGTGAGCGCCTGCGCGTTGGTGACGACCTGGCGGGCGTACTGCTGGTACTCGGGGGTCATGCACTCCTTGAGGTTGACCGCCTTCGCCGCGACGGCGTGCATCAGCGGACCGCCCTGCATCATCGGGAAGACCGCCTTGTCGAGCTTCGCGGCGTGCTCGGCCTTGCACACCAATGCGCCGCCACGCGGGCCGCGCAGCACCTTGTGCGTGGTGAACGTGACGACGTCCGCGTACGGCACCGGGCTCGGGATCGCCTTGCCTGCCACCAGGCCGATGAAGTGCGCCGCGTCGACCATGAGGATCGCGCCCACCTCGTCGGCGATCTCGCGGAACGCCGCGAAGTCGATCAGCCGTGGGATGGCCGAGCCGCCGCAGATGATCATCTTCGGCCGGTGCTCGCGGGCGAGGTCGCGCACCTGGTCGTAGTCGATGTCCTCGGTCTTGGCGTCGACGCCGTAGTGGACGGCGTTGAACCACTTGCCGCTGAACGACACCTTCGTGCCGTGGGTCAGGTGGCCGCCGTGCGGAAGGCTCATCGCGAGCACCGTGTCACCGGGCGCGCAGAAGGCGCCGTACGCCGCGATGTTGGCGCTCGCACCGGAGTGCGGCTGGAGGTTCGCGTGGTCCGCGCCGAACAGCTCCTTGGCCCGCTCGATGCCCAGCGACTCGGCCTTGTCGACCTCGACGCACCCGCCGTAGTAGCGACGTCCGGGGTAGCCCTCGGCGTACTTGTTGCTGAGCGTCGAGCCCAGCGCGGCCAGGACGGCCGGTGAGGTGAAGTTCTCGCTGGCGATGAGCTGCAGGCCGCTGCGCAGCCGGTCGAGCTCGTCGGTGATCACGGCAGCGATCTCGGGATCCTGGGCGCTCAGCGCGTCGAAGTCCGGACCCCAGTAGGTGTCGCTCATGACGGTTGCTCCGGTGTGCTCGGGGAGGCGGCCGACGTCACTCTATTGCCTGGGCCTGATCCGCCCCTGACCGGTCAGGCCCGGATGCCCTCGACGTCGCCCGCGACCTCGCGCAGCCGCTCGAGCGGGATCGGGCCGGCGCGCAGCACCCGTGGCACGGCGCCCGTCACGTCCACGATGGTGGACGCCGTGCCGGCCGGGCTCGGGCCGCCGTCCAGGTAGACGCTGACGGCGTCGCCGAGCTGCTCCTCGGCGTCGTCCACCGTGGTGGCCGGCGGTTGTCCGGTGCGGTTGGCGCTCGTGACGGCCATCGGGCCGGTGAGCTCGAGCACGGCCAGCGCGACCCGGTGCAGCGGCATCCGCAGCGCGACGGTGCCGTTGGTGTCACCGAGGTCCCAGTCGAGCGACGGCACCGCGTGGCAGACGAGGGTGAGCGGGCCGGGCCAGAACGCCGCCACCAGCTCGCGCGCGGCCTGACCCACGCCGGTGGCCAGGCCGTCCAGCGTGCGCGCTGTTCGGCACCAGCACCGGTGGCGGGACGTCCCGCCCGCGTCCCTTGGCCGCGAGCACGGCAGCCACGGCGCGGCGGTCGAAGGCGTCCGCGCCCACGCCGTAGACGGTGTCGGTGGGGATGACCACGACCTCGCCGCGCTGCACGGCGTCCGCGGCCAGCCGGGCACCCGTCGTCCGGCCCGTGTCGGTGCGGGCGTCGATGCGGTTCACGGCCGCCATCCTGCCAGCCGGCTACCTGCCCCACGTATCCGGCTTTCTGCGGTCAGGCGCGGCGAGCGGTGACGAAGCGCGGGCGCCCGGTCAGGTCCGGGTGGCCGGCCGGGTCGACCCAGGCTCCGGACGACGTCAGCGCAGCGAGCAGCCCGGGCTGCTGGACGTCGGCGTGCTCGATCACCACGAGACCGCCAGGCCGCAGCAGCCGCTCGGCGGCGAGCAGCACGGCCCGCGGCACCTGCAGTCCGTCCGGACCGAGCCCGTACAGCGCGACCTGCGGGTCGTGGTCGCGCACCTCGGGATCGACCGGTACCGCGCCCGGCGGCACGTACGGCGGGTTGCTCACCACCACGTCGACCAGGCCGTCGAGCTCGGGGAAGGCCGTGGCCGCGTCGCCGGTGCGCAGGTCGACCGAGGGTGCCAGGGCCGCCACGTTGCGCGCCGCCCAGGCCACGGCGTGCTCGGACAGCTCGACGGCATGGACCTGCGCCGAGGGAACCTCGGTGGCCACGGCCAGCGCGATCGCGCCCGAGCCGGCACACAGGTCGACGACGACCGGACGGCGACCGGCCGCCACGAGCCGCGCAGCCTCGTCGATCGCCGGCTGGGCCACCACCTCGGTCTCCGGCCGCGGGACGAAGACCCCGGGGCCGACCGCCAGCTCGAGGTCGCGGAACGGCGCGGTGCCGGTCAGGTGCTGCAACGGCACCCGCCGGGCCCGCTCGGCCACGAGCTCGTCGAAGGCGTCGCCGAGCTCGAGCTGGTCGCCGCGCAGCACCGCGACGGTGACCTCGTGGCGCGGACGACCCAGGACGTGGGCCGCGAGCGCCTCCGCGTCGTGGCGGGGGCTGGCCACCCCGGCCTGCTCCAGCCGGCGGGCCGCCGCCCGAACGGCCGCGGACAGCCCGGTGCCGCTCACCCGTCGCCCATCGCGGCGAGCTGGGCCGCCTCGTCCGCGTCGACCGCCGACTGCACCATCGCGTCGAGGTCGCCGTCGAGGACGGCGTCCAGGTTGTACGCCTTGAACCCGGTGCGGTGGTCGCTGATCCGGTTCTCGGCGAAGTTGTAGGTGCGGATCCGCTCGGAGCGGTCGACGGTGCGCACCTGGCTGCGCCGGGCGGCGGCGGCCTCGGCGTCCGCGGCCTCCTGCGCGATCGCGTGCAGCCGGGCACGCAGGATGCGCATCGCCTGCTCGCGGTTCTGCAGCTGGCTCTTCTCGTTCTGGCAGGACGCGACGACGCCGGTGGGCAGGTGGGTGATCCGGACGGCGGAGTCGGTGGTGTTGACGCTCTGCCCGCCCGGCCCGCTCGACCGGAACACGTCGATCCGCAGGTCGGCTGCGGGGATCTCGAGCTCGACGGTCTCGTCCGGCTCCGGCATGACGAGCACGCCGGCCGCCGAGGTGTGGATGCGACCCTGCGACTCGGTGACGGGCACCCGCTGCACCCGGTGCACCCCACCCTCGTACTTCAGCCGCGACCACACGCCGTGCCCGGGTTGGGGGGTGCCGCGCGCCTTGATGGCGACCGACACGTCCTTGTAGCCGCCGAGGTCGGACTCGGTCGCGTCGAGCACCTCGGTCGACCAGCCGGCCCGCTCGGCGAACCGCAGGTACATCCGCAGCAGGTCACCGGCGAACAGCGCCGACTCCTCGCCGCCCTCACCGGCCTTGATCTCCAGGATCACGTCGCGGTCGTCGTCCGGGTCGCGGGGCACCAGCAGCCGGCGCAGCACCTCGCCGGCCTGCTCCTCGCGCTCGACCAGCGAGGGCAGCTCGGCGGCGAAGCCCGCGTCGTCGGCGGCCAGCTCGCGCGCCGCTTGGGCGTCGTCGCGCGCGGCGAGCCACGCGGCGCGCGCCGACACCACCGGCGTCAGCTCGGCGTAGCGCCGGGCCAACCGGCGGGCCAGCGGCTGGTCGGTGTGGACGGCGGGATCGGCCAGCCGGCGCTCGAGCTCGGCGTGTTCGGCGACCAGGGCCTCGACGGCGTCCTGCACCGGGTCCTCCTCGGCTGGGCGAACGTGCATGATCACGGCGGGGTGGGGGCGCTCGCAGCGGGTGGGGGCAAACGCACCGGTGCCGGCACCCCGAGGGGTACCGGCACCTGGACGGAGCTACTTGGCCTCGGCCGTGGCGTCCTTCTTGCCGTACCGGGCCTGGAACCGGGCCACGCGGCCGCCGGTGTCCATGAGCTTCTGCTTGCCCGTGTAGAAGGGGTGGCACTGGCTGCAGACGTCGGCGTGGATGCTGCCCGACGTGGCGGTGCTGCGAGTGGTGAACTGCGCGCCGCACGTGCAGGTGACCTGCGTCTCGACGTACTCGGGGTGGATGTTCTGTCTCACGATGCTCCTCAAGGGGTGGACGGTCGCCGGGTCGTCCGCGCGGTGGCGCGGGCGTGAACCGGAACCAGCGCTCCAGTGTGCCAGACACGGCACCATGGGTCACAACCAGCACGGCCAGGGGCGCATTCCGACCGGACGGCGCGGGCTCAGACCCGCAGCAGTCCCCCGGCCTGGCCGGGCACGGCGCCCGGGTCCCAGCGGGGCAGGGTCACCGTGAACGTCGTCCCGGAGCCCTCGCGGGAGTCGACCTCGACCCGGCCGTCGTGCGAGGCGACGATGCCGGCGATGATCGCCAGCCCGAGCCCGGTCCCGGGGATCTGGCGCTGAGTGGCGTTCGAGGCGCGGTAGAACCTGGTGAACAGCGAGGCCACCTCGTCGGCCGGGATGCCGATGCCGGTGTCTTCCACCCGCACCACGAGATCGGCGCCGGTGACCTCGACGCTCACGGTCGCCCGGCCCCGGCGCGGCGTGAACTTCACCGCGTTGCCGACCAGGTTCAGCAGCATCCGGTCGATCTGGGCGGCGTCGCCGAGCAGCATCGCGCCGTCCGGCACCGGGTAGGTGTCGATGGCCACGCCCGCCGCGTCCGCCTGCGGGCGCAGCGACGCTGCGACGTGGTCGACGATGCCGGCCAGCGCGACCGGCGCCCGTTCGCTGCGCACCGCGCCGGACTCGACCCGCGACATCATCAGCACGTCCTCGATCAGGTCGCGCAGCCGCTGGGTGTTGCGCCCGACGATCTCGAGCATGTTGTCCTGCAGGGGTTCCAGCGCACCGGCGTCGCCGTCGCGCATCATCTCGACGTAACCGGCGATGCTGGTCAGCGGAGTGCGCAGCTCGTGGCTGATGGTCGACAGGAAGTCCGACTTGGTGCGGTCGAGCTCACGCAGCTGGCCGACGAGCGAGCTCTGCTGCTCGAACAGCCGCGCATGCTGCACGGCGCGGGCGAGGTCACCGGCCACCGTCTCGACCAGGCCGGTCTCTGCGGCGTCGAACCGGCCGCGCTCGCGGCTGCGGGCGCAGACCAGGACGCCGACCCGCTCCAGCCCCACGAGCACCGGCGCCACCACCACCGGGCCGACGTCGGCGTAGCCGTTGACCACTGTCGTGACGTTCTCCGGCGCCACGCTGCTCAGGTGCACCGCGATGTCGTCGACGACGAGCGACTGGTGCCCGCGGGCGGCCACCGACCCGGCCGACTCGAGCGGATCGGTCGGGGCCGGTGGTTCGGGCGCGACCTCGGGCAGGGCCGGTGTCGACCACTGCGCGGCGACCGGTCCCATCCGGCCGCCATCGATGAAGCGCACGTGCACGCGGTCGGCACGCACCATCGGGCCGAGCCCGGTGACGACCTCGTCCGCGACCGCGTCAGCATGCAGGTGCTGGCGCATCCGGCGGTCCAGGTCGCGGGTCAGGCCCCGGATCTGGGCGCGGGCGAACTCGGCGTCCCGCAGGCGCAGGCTCTGCTCGGCGAGGCGGTTGACGCTCGTCGCCACACCACGCATCTCGATCGGGCCGCGCACCTCGACCCGGGCCTCCAGGTCACCCGCGGTGAGCCGGCGCAGCACGTTGCGCAGGGAGGTGAGCGGGTGCACGACCTCGCGCACGGTCAGCCAGGCCAGCACGACGAGGCAGACGGCTGCCAGCACCGTGCTGCCGATGAGCAGCAGCAGCCCCACCCAGCGACGGCGGTCGGCGCGGCGCAGTGCGTCGTCAACCCCCCGGTCGACGGTGCGTGTCACCTCGTCGTTCAGCGTGAGGGACGTCGCCAACGCGGCGCTGCTCTCGGGGTAGAGCCGGCTGGCCTCGCTCCGGGTCCTCGTGCCGGTCAGCACCGGGCCGGCGTACGCGTCGTACCACCGCTGCATCGCCACGATCTGCTGGTCGGCCAGGGCACAGGCACCCGGCTGGCTGGCGCACCTGGTGCGGGACAGCGCCGCCGCACCCTGGTAGTCGGCCCAGCTGCGGGCGACCTCCTGGCGCAGCGCGTCGTCACCGGAGATCAGGTAGCCGCGCAGGTCGGCCGCCGTTGCGGTGGCCGCCTCGCGCAGCAGGGAGTTCACCTGCTGCAGCGAGCGCCCGTCAGCGGCGACGTCGCGCACGGTCGTGGTGGAGGCGCCGGTCACGACCAGCCCGGCCACTGCCGAGCCCACCACCAGGACGCCGACCACGGCGAACGCCGCGAGCAGCCGGGCCCGGATGCTCCACCCGGTCGTGGTGAACGCGCCGTCGGTCACGGCGCACCGCCGGCGTCGGGGACGTCACGGGCGTGGCGGACGTCGGGCGTCCGCTGGGCCGGGACCGAGCCGGTCGTGGCGGGCCGGTCGCCCGTGGCGAAGCCGACGCGCGTCATGACCCCCCACTCGTAGGCGGTGCCGCGCAGCTCGTCCCATAGCCCCTGCAGCCGCCACACCGCCGTGAGCTGCCGGTAGCCGACGTTCTCGGCCAGGGCCGACACGACGGTGAGGAGCAGGTCGCTCCAGCGCCGGTAGCGGTGGAAGGAGAACTCCTCCAGCGCGGCGGCCGCCACCGTCAGCAGGAAGGCGTAGCCGAACGCCACGGCCATGAAGAGCAACGCGAAGGGCACGTTGATCGCCCCGACGGCGAGCCCGGCCGCCATCGCGAACAGGCCGACCACCTCGACGACGGGCGCCAGCAGCTCGAACACCACGTAGTAGGGCAAGGTGACCAGACCGATCCGGCCGTACCGCGGGTTCAGGATCATGTCGCGGTGCCGCCACAGCGTCTGGGTGAGGCCCCGGTGCCAGCGCCGCCGCTGGCGGGCGAGCACGGCGCGGGTCGGCGGCACCTCGGTCCAGACCACGGGCTCGGGCACGAACACGACGCGGTACTCCAGCTGCTCGCGTCGCATGTGCCGGTGGATGCGGGTGACGAGGTCGAAGTCCTCACCGAGGTTGGTGCAGTCCAGCCCGCCGACGGTCACGACGATGTCGCGCCGGAACATGCCGAACGCTCCCGAGATGATCGCGAGTGCCCCGAGGCGCGACCAGCCGGTGCGCCCCATGAGGAACGCGCGCAGGTACTCGACCGCCTGGATCCGGGGCAGCCAGGTGCGCGGCATCCGCACGTCGACCACCCGACCGGCGGCGACCGCGCAGTCATTGACCGCGCGCACCACACCACCGGTGGCCACGACGCGTGCCGGGTCGTCGGCGAACGGCTTGCTCACGAGCAGGAGCGCGTCGGTGTCGAGCAGCGAGTCCGCGTCGACGAAGCAGACCAGCGGGTAGCGCGCCGCGTTGACACCTGCGTTCAGCGAGTCGGAGCGGCCGCCGTTCTCCTTGCGTACCACCACGAGCGGCGCGGACGCCGACATGTGGACGTCGATCAGCGCGCCGAGGGTCGGGACGTCCTGCGGCACCTCCCGCGGCATCGGGCGCAGGTCGAACGCGGCGTCCAGGACGTCGAAGGTGTCGTCGGTGCTGCCGTCGTCGACGACGACCACCTCGAACTCGGGGTAGCGCAACGACAGCATGCCGCGCACCGACTCCACGATCCCGACCGACTCGTTCCAGGCCGGCACGATCACCGACACCGGCATCGTCAGGGGGCTCGCGTGCGCCTCGTCGTAGCCGGCGAACGGCACCCGGCGCAGCTGGCGGGCGAACTCCAGCGAGGCCAGCACGAGCAGGATGAGGTATGAGGTGTTGATCGCGAGGAAGTAGACGAGGACACCCACGTCGAAGATCGTGAGCAGCTGCACGATGCCCGGCCGCAGCGTCTCCAGCAGCCCGCTCACGTGGTCAGCTCCGCCTGCTCGCGCTCGGCCACGACGTCGCGCGGCAGCGAGAGGTGGTTCATCGCGAGGGCCTCGGCGGCGTAGATCGCTCCGGGCCCGTCCCCGCCGGCGATCTGCGCCAGCCGTTCGACGGCCCGCGGACCCAGCCCGCCCATGGCGCGCGCCGCGTTGCTCGCCACCCGGTGCTCCTCGTCCAGCAGCAGCGGCTCGAGCAGCCGGACCGCCTCGGGACCCCCGACGTCGCCGATGGCCCGGGCGACGACGGCCCGCAGTGCGGGCGGCTCGTCCTGGCCGAGGCACCGCCCCAGGACGGCGAGCGCGCTGGGCACCCCGATCCGGCCCAGGGCGCGGGCGCAGCGGATCCGCACGTCCTCGTCGGGGTCGTGCAGTGCGTGGCTGCTGAGGATACCGACGGCGGTGACGGCGCCGCCGAGGCCGAGGATCTCGGCCGCGACCGCGCGGGCCTGGGCGTCCTGCGAGGTCATGGCGTCGACCAGCACGGGCGCCGCGCCGGGGCCGAGCCGAGCCAGGCTGCGGGCGACGATGCGCAGGGGCACCGCCTGCGGCCCGCTGACCGCGGCGACGAGCGCGGCCGCCGACGCCGGGTCGCCGATCTCACCGAGCGCACGGGCCGCGACGATGCGCACCTCGGGGTCGCGGTCGCCGGCCAGCATCTGCTCCAGGGCCTCGCGCGGGGCGTGCCGGCCGAGCAGCCCCAGCAGCTCGGCGGACCGGGCGCGGCGCACCGCGCCGCGGCCCTGCAGCCGTCGGGTGTGCCGCTCGATGGTGCCGCGGCGATCGAGCAGGTCGACCAGCGAGGCTCGCGCCTCGCCGCGCAGCTTGCGGACCATCGCGACGACGATCGGCTCCAGTGCGTGCCAGCTGCGCTCGTCAACGGCCAGCAGCGCCTCGACGTGCCGGGAGTCCGGGTTCTCGTCGACCACGAGCGCGACCAGGAGCGGACGGTACGGCTCGGCGAGCGCCAGCTCGCGCCGTTCGCCCCGCAGCCGCAGGCTGCGGCGCAGCACGATCGCGAGGCCGAGCAGCACGCACAGCAAGGCGATCGACAGTCCCCCGGCCGCGAACGCGGCACCGATGCTCACGTCGTGCTGCGGGCCAGCACCGCCTGGACGCGGCTCAGCAGCTCGCGCGGGCTGAACGGCTTGACCACGTAGTCGTCGGCTCCCAGCGAGAAGCCGCCTTCGACGTCCGCCTCCTGGGCCTTGGCAGTCAGCAGGATCACCCGCGTCGTCCCCACGTCGTCGCGAGCCCGCATCTCCTGCAGCACCTGGGTACCGCTCATGCCGGGCATCATGACGTCGAGGACGGCCAGGTCGGGGTGGTGCTCCACGACCTGCGCGAGCGCGTCGTCGCCGTCACCTGCGGTGAGCACGGTGAAACCGGCGGCCTCCAGCTTGAACGCCACCAGGTCGCGGATGTCGCGGTCGTCATCCGCCACGAGCACCGTGGTCACAAGAGCCCCTTCGTCAGGCTGCAATCCGGCGGGCGCGGTCGGCGTCCCAGTGCCGTACTTCGGCCAGTATGCCGCCTGCCTTGAGCCGAACGGGTGATGGCACGACGTGACCCCGCCACCACACACGGTAGCGGGGCCACGGCCGACGACGTCCGCGGACGTCGAAGGGTCAGTCCTCGTCGCCCTTGCCGGGCACCGGAGTCGTCTTCTGCACCTGCATGAGGAACTCGGTGTTGCTCTTGGTCTCCTTCAGCTTCGACAGCAGGAGCTCGAGCGCCTGCAGCGAGTCCAGGCCGGAGAGCACACGGCGCAGCTTCCAGGAGACCTGGAGCTCCTCGCGGCCGAGCAGGATCTCCTCGCGACGGGTCCCGGAGGGGTTGACGTCGACCGCGGGGAAGAGCCGCTTGTCGGCCAGCCGCCGGTCGAGCCGCAGCTCCATGTTCCCGGTGCCCTTGAACTCCTCGAAGATGACCTCGTCCATCTTCGACCCGGTCTCGACCAGGGCCGTGGCGAGGATCGTCAGCGAGCCGCCGTTCTCGATGTTGCGGGCCGCCCCGAAGAACCGCTTCGGCGGGTAGAGGGCGCTGGAGTCGACCCCACCGGACAGGATGCGTCCGCTGGCCGGTGCGGCCAGGTTGTAGGCGCGGCCGAGCCGGGTGATCGAGTCGAGCAGGACGACGACGTCGTTGCCGAGCTCGACGAGCCGCTTGGCGCGCTCGATGGCCAGCTCGGCCACCGTGGTGTGGTCCTCGGCCGGGCGGTCGAAGGTGGAGGCGATGACCTCGCCCTTGACCGTCCGCTGCATGTCCGTGACCTCCTCGGGGCGCTCGTCGACGAGCACGACCATGAGGTGGGCCTCGGGGTTGTTGGTGCTGATCGCGTTGGCGATCGCCTGCAGGATCAACGTCTTGCCGGCCTTGGGCGGCGAGACGATCAGGCCGCGCTGGCCCTTGCCGATCGGCGCGACGAGGTCGATGATCCGCGTCGTCAGGATGCCCGGCTCGGTCTCCAGGCGCAGCCGCTCCTGCGGGTAGAGCGGGGTCAGCTTGCCGAACTCGACCCGCTCCTTCGCCTCGTCCGGCGTCATGCCGTTGACCGTGTCGAGCCGCACCAGGGCGTTGAACTTGTTGCGGTTGCCCTGCGCGCTGCCGGGCTGCTCGCCGTCGCGCGGCTGGCGCACGGCGCCGGTGACCGCGTCACCCTTGCGCAGGCCGTTCTTCTTGACCTGGCCGAGCGAGACGTACACGTCGTTCGGCCCGGGCAGGTAGCCGGAGGTGCGGACGAACGCGTAGCTGTCGAGCACGTCGAGGATGCCGGCCACCGGCAGCAGGACGTCGTCCTCGCTGATCTCCGGCTCGTCCAGCTGCTGGCCCGGCTCGCCGGTGCGGCCGCCGCCACGACGCTTGCGGTCGCGATACCGGCCGCGACGGCGACGGCCGCCGCTCTCGTCGTCCTCGTACCGGTCGCTGCCCTGGCCGCCGTCGCGCGCGGTGCCCTCACGGGCGGTGCCCTCACGGGCGGTGCCCTCACGGGGGGCGCCGTCACGGGGGGCGCCGTCGCGCTGCTGCCGGTTCTGGCCCTGGGACTGGCCCTGGCCGTCGCGCTGCTGGCCGTCACGCTGCTGGCCGTCACGCTGCTGGCCGTCACGCTGCTGGCGCTCGCCCTGCTGGCGGTTCTGGCCCTGGTTCTGGTTGCCCTGCTGGCGCTCGCCGGGCTGGTCGTCGCGCTGCTGACGCTCGGCACGCTCGGCACGGTCAGGCCGCTCGGTGCGCTCGGCCCGCTCCTCGCGCTGCGCGCGGCGCTGGTCGGGCACGTGCGTCTCGGCCGGTCGCTCGGCGCGGGGCTGCTCGTCGCGGGCGACGCGCGGCTCGGCGGCCGGCTCGGGCGAGGCGGCGCGGGCGGTCGAACCGCCGCGGCGCTCCCCGATGGCGGCGATCAGGTCGCTCTTGCGCATGCGGCCGGTGCCGCTGATGCCCAGCGAGGCGGCCATGGCCTGCAGCTCGGGCAGCCGCTTGCCGCTCAGTCCGGTGGACGAGCGGGTGGTGCTGGTCTGCGCGGCGTCGTCAGACGCCGGCACGCCAGCACGTTCGGTGGTGTCGGTCACGAAGGATCCTTCTCCCCTCGTCGCACCCGGCGCAGACGCCGCGTGCGAGATGTGACACCCGGCGCTGATGCCTGGGTGCGGTGTCGTCGTCATCCGGGCGATACGGCAGACCTGCCGCGATGGCAGTACCGCCTGTGTTTCGGATTCGCCGAAGTCAGGTCCCCCAAGGGGATCACGACCGAGATGGCAACTGCGTCGGCTTCCGGAAGGCGGGGAGCGTGCCGGAGCGGGGACGCGTTGTCACGATAACACCATCGCCTGGCCGGTGTGTTCCCAACCACAGGACGGCGCGCCGGGCTCATCCGGCGACGGTCGCCGACACGCCGTGGGCGACGATGCCCGGCTGCCTGGCCTGCCAGTCGCTGCCCGCAACCTGGGCGCACCGGTCGGCCAGGTCGGTGCCGGTGCTGCCATCGCCGAGCACCAGGACGGACGGCCCCGCACCGGACACCACGGCCGCCAGCGAGGTCGACCGGAGCCGCTCGACCAGCCCGATGGTCGCGGGCATGGCGTCGGCCCGCTGGCGCTGGTGCAGGTGGTCGAGGGTGGCCGGCAGCAGCAGGTCCGGGCGCGCCGTGAGCGCGTGCACCAGCAGGGCAGCCCGGGCCGAGTTCGCCGCGGCGGCCTCATGGCTCACACTCACCGGCAGCACCGACCGGGCGTGGTGCGTGGCGAGCCGGCCCGCCGGAACGAGGACCACGGCCACCATGTCTGGGTGCGGGTCGAGCCGCACCGCCCGCGGACCGGCCGGGTCGCACCAGGCGATGGTCAGGCCGCCGAGCAGCGCCGCCGCCGCGTTGTCCGGGTGACCTTCGAGGTCGGTGGCGAGGGCCAGCACCCGCTCGTCGTCCAGAACGTCGCCGGTGAGCGCTCGCGCTGCCGCGAGGCCGGCCACCACGGCAGCGGCTGACGAGCCGAGCCCCCGGCCATGCGGGATAGCGTTGCGGCACAACAGGTCCAGCCCGACGTCGGTCGGGCCGCCAGCAGCCGCCAGCCCGGCGCGCAAGGCGCGGACGACGAGGTGGTCGTCGCCGTCGCCGACCTCACCCGCTCCCTCTCCGCGGACCACGACGCGGGTGCCCGGGGTGTCGGTGACGCGGACCTCGACCTCGTCGTACACGCCCAGGGCGAGACCGAGGCAGTCGAAGCCGGGGCCGAGGTTGGCACTGGTGGCGCTGACCTTCACCTGCACGGCTCGCGCGAGCACCGCGGTCAACCGTCCAGCCCCAGGGCGGCCGCCGCGGTCATCGCGTCGACCGGCACGCGCACCGGCACCACCTCCGAGCCGTCGGCCGTGCGCAACGCCCACTGCGGGTCCTTGAGCCCGTGACCGGTGACCGTGCACACCACGCGCTGACCGGAGGTGAGACCGCCGGCCGCGTGCACCGCGAGCAGCCCGGCGACGCCGGCCGCCGACGCCGGCTCGACGAAGACCCCCTCCTGGCTCGACAGCAGGCGGTGCGCGGCGAGGATCTGCTCGTCGGTGACGGCGTCGATGCGCCCACCGCTGTCGTCACGGGCGGTCTCCGCCTGCTGCCAGGACGCCGGGTTGCCGATCCGGATCGCCGTGGCGATGGTCTCGGGCTGGTCGACCGGGTGGCCCTTCACGATCGGCGCCGCGCCGGCTGCCTGGAACCCCCACATGGCGGGGACGTGGGTGGCCGGCCCGGGCTGGGCGGCGCGCTGCGTGTACTCGGTGTACCCCCTCCAGTAGGCGGTGATGTTGCCGGCGTTGCCGACCGGCAGGCAGTGGACGTCGGGAGCGTCACCGAGCGCGTCGACCACCTCGAACGCCGCGGTCTTCTGGCCCTCGATGCGGTAGGGGTTGACCGAGTTGACCAGCTCGACCGGGAACGACTCGGCCAGCTTGCGCGCGAGCGTCAGGCAGTCGTCGAAGTTGCCGTCGACCTGCAACAGGGTGGCCCCGTGCGCGATCGCCTGGCTCAGCTTGCCCATCGCGATCTTGCCTTCGGGAACCAGCACGCCACACGCCATCCCCGCGGCCGTGGCGTACGCGGCAGCGGAGGCCGACGTGTTGCCGGTGGAGGCGCAGATGACGGCACGCGCGCCCGCCTGCGCGGCGTGCGAGATGGCCATGGTCATGCCGCGGTCCTTGAAGGAGGCGGTCGGGTTCATCCCCTCGACCTTCAGCCACACCTCGCAGCCCGTGGCCTGCGACAGGTGCCGGGCGCGCACCAGCGGCGTGCCACCCTCCCCGAGGGTCACCACGGGGGTTGCCGCGTCGATCGGCAACCGGTCGCGGTACTCCTCGAGCACGCCGCGCCACTGGTGGGCCACTACTCCCCCTCCACCCGCATGACGCTGGCGACGGCGCGGACGACGTCCAGTCCGCCGAGCTCGTCGACCGTCGCCGAGAGCGCCTCGTCGCGTGCCTGGTGGGTGACCACGACGAGGGCGGCCCGCGCGTCGGCCGTGCCCTCGCCGGGGTGCAGCTGCTGACGGACGGTCTCGATCGAGACGCCGTGCGTGGCGAAGACCTGCGCCACCTGGGCCAGCACGCCGGGACGGTCGGCGACGTCCAGACTGACGTGGTAGCGCGTGCGGGTGCGGCCCATCGGCAGCACTGGCAGCTCGGCGTACGACGACTCCCCCGGACCACGGCCGCCACTGACCCGGTGCCTCGCCACCGAGACGAGGTCACCCAGAACCGCGCTGGCAGTAGGCGCCCCGCCGGCGCCCGGACCGTAGAACATCAGCTCGCCGGCGGCCTCGGCCTCGACGAAGACGGCGTTGAACGCGCCCCGTACGCCGGCCAGCGGGTGCGTGCGGGGCAGCATCGCGGGGTGCACGCGCACCGACACGCCGTCGGGCTCGCCGTCGCCACCGGAGCGCTCGCAGATCGCGAGCAGCTTCACGACGCACCCCATCTCGCGGGCGGCTGCGACATCGGCGGCCGTGACGTCGGTGATCCCCTCGCGGTAGACGCCGGACGCCGGCACCCGGGTGTGGAACGCGAGCGAGGCCAGGATCGCCGCCTTGGCCGCCGCGTCGAAACCCTCGATGTCGGCCGTCGGGTCGGCCTCGGCGTACCCCAGGGCCTGCGCCTGTTCGACGGCCTCGGCGAAGCCGGCGCCGGTGGTGTCCATCTGGTCGAGCACGTAGTTCGTCGTTCCGTTGACGATGCCCAGCACCCGGCGGATCCGGTCGCCCGCGAGCGACTCGCGCACCGGCCGCACCAGCGGGATGGCACCGGCGACAGCCGCCTCGAAGTACAGGTCGACGCCGTACTCCTCGGCCGCCGCATAGAGCGCCGGACCGTCCTCGGCGAGCAGCGCCTTGTTGGCGGTGACGACCGAGGCGCCGTGTTCCATCGCGGAAAGGATCAGCGAGCGGGCAGGCTCGATCCCGCCGATCACCTCGATGACGACATCGGCCCGGGTGACGAGCTCGGCGGCGTCGGTGGTGAAAAGCCGGTCGTCGAGCCCGGTGGCCTCGCGGTCGCGGCCGGTGCGCCGCACGGCGACGCCGACGACCTCGAGCCGGCAGCCAGAACGGGCCGCCAGCTCGTCCGCGTGCGAGGTCAGCAGTCGCGCCACCTGCGTGCCGACGACGCCGCACCCCAGCAGGGCCACGCGCAGGGCGCGGCCGTGCGGCGACAGCGCTGACGACGACGGCACGGGCGCCGCCCCCGGGTCTGTGACCACCTCGGCCCCACCTCCTGGTTCGCGACGCACATCATGGCCGGTGTCCGCCCCTCGGTCGTCCGCCGGTCCAGGATCCGGACCCACGACCGGGCCGGGGGCGCGGCTCACCCGACGTCCAGCGCGAGCAGGTCGTCCTCGGTCTCGCGGCGGACGACGACGCGCACCGCGCCGTCGCGGACAGCCAGCACCGGCGGTCGAGGCGTGTGGTTGTACTGGCTGGCCATGCTGCGGCAGTAGGCCCCCGTGCCGGGCACGGCGAGCAGGTCACCAGGGCCGACGTCGGAGGGCAGGAACTCGTCCTTCACGACGATGTCGCCACTCTCGCAGTGCTTCCCGACCACGCGGGACAGCACGGCGGCGGCCGGCGACGACCGTCCGGCCAGGGTCGCGGAGTAGTCGGCGTCATACAGCGCCGTGCGGATGTTGTCGCTCATGCCGCCGTCGACCGCGACGTAGCGGCGCTGGCCCCCGCCGTCCAGGCCGACGTCCTTGACGGTGCCGACCCGGTAGAGGGTGAAGGTGCTCGGCCCGGCGATCGCCCGCCCGGGCTCGACCGAGATGCGCGGGACCTCGACGCCGAGGTCGGCGCACTCCTTGCCGACGATCTGGGCGAGACCGGCGGCCAGCTCGGCGGGCGGCATCGGGTCGTGCTGGGTCGTGTAGGCGATGCCGAACCCGCCCCCCAGGTCGAGCTCGGGCAGCGCCCTGCCGTGGTCGGCGGCGACCTTCGCGTGCAGTCCCAGCACGCGGCGGGCCGCGATCTCGAAGCCCTGGACGTCGAAGATCTGCGACCCGATGTGCGAGTGCAGGCCGCGCAGCTCGAGCTCGGGACGAGCGAGCACCCGCGCGACCGCCGACTCCGCCTGGCCCTCGGCCAACGAGAGCCCGAACTTCTGGTCCTCGTGCGCCGTCGCGATGTAGGAGTGGGTGTGCGCCTCGACGCCCACGGTGACCCGTAGCAGCACAGGCGCGCGCAGGCCACGCGCGCCGGCCAGCTCGGCCACCCGGTCGATCTCGTCGAGCGAGTCGACGACGATCCGCCCGATCCCGGCGTCGAGCGCACGGGCGAGCTCTGAGTCGCTCTTGTTGTTGCCGTGCAACCCGATCCGCGCCGGTGGCACCTGAGCCCGCAGGGCCACCGCGAGCTCGCCACCGGTGCAGGTGTCGAGGCTCAGGCCCTCGTCGACCACCCACCGGGCCACCTCGGTGCACAGGAACGCCTTGCCCGCGTAGTAGACGTCGGCTCCCCCGCACAGGTCGGCGAACGCGCGGTCGAACCCCTCGGCGAACGCGCGCGCCCTGACCCGGAAGTCCACCTCGTCGAGCACGTACGCCGGCGTGCCGTGGTCAGCGGCAATCTGCCGGACGTCGACCCCGCCGACCTCGATCCGCCCGTCGGCGTCCTGCCGGCGCACGGTGCGTGCCCACAGGTGCGGCAGCAGGGCGTTCACGTCCTCGGGCGAGCGCAGCCAGGACGGCCCGTGGTAGCCCTCGGCGTGCAGAGCGCCCGCCTCGTGCGCCCTCATGACGGCGACCCGGCGGCCACTACATCTGCTCCGGAGCCGAGACGCCCAGCAGGTCGAGGCCGCGCGCGAGCACCGTGCGGGTGGCCTCGTTGAGCCACAGCCTGGTGCGGTGCAGGTCGGTGACCTCCTCGTCGCCGAGCGGGCGGACCCGGCACTCGTCGTACCACTTGTGGTAGGCCGAGGCGAGCGTCTCGAGGTAGCGGGCGACGCGGTGCGGCTCGCGCAGCTCGGCTGCCTGCGCGACCACCCGCGGGAACTCGCCCAGCGTCCCGAGCAGCACCGACTCGGTCTCGTGGTCGAGCAGTCCGGGGTCGAAGCCGTCCTCGCGGCGCACGCCGTCCTCGGCGGCCAGCCGCGACATCCGGCTGATCCGGGCGTGCGCGTACTGGACGTAGAACACCGGGTTGTCGTTGCTGCGCTTGCGCAGCTGCTCGCCGTCGAGGTTGAGCGGGGAGTCGGCCGGGTAGCGGGCCAGCGAGTACCGCACCGCGTCGCTGCCGATCCACGCGATCAGGTCGCGCATCTCGATGGTGTTGCCGGCCCGCTTGGACAGCCGCGCGCCGCCCAGGTTGATCAGCTGGCCGATGAGCACCTCGATGTTGCGCTCCGGGTCGTCGCCGGCACAGGCGGCGATGGCCTTGAGCCGGCCCACGTAGCCGTGGTGGTCGGCTCCGAGCATGTAGACCTTCTCGGGGAAGCCGCGGTCCTTCTTGCTCAGGTAGTACGCCGCGTCGGCCGCGAAGTAGGTGGGGGCGCCGTCGGTGCGGATCAGCACGCGGTCGCGGTCGTCACCGAAGTCGGTGGTGCGCAGCCACACCGCACCCTCGGAGTCGTAGACGTGGCCCTGCTCGCGCAGCCGCTCGACGGCCTGGCCCACAGCCCCGCCGTCGTGCAGGCTCCGCTCGCTGAACCACACGTCGAAGTGCACGCCGAAGGACGCCAGCACCTCGCGGATCTCGGCCAGCTGGGCCGCATAGCCCAGCTCGCGCGACACCTCGAGCGCGTCGGCCTCAGGCAGCGACGGCAGGTCGGGGCGCTGCGCCAGCACCGCCTTGGCCAGCTCCTCGACGTACTCGCCGGGGTAGCCGCCCTCCGGCAGCGGCTCACCCTTGGCGCGCGCCAGCACCGAGGCCGCGAACTTGTCCATCTGCGCGCCGGCGTCGTTGACGTAGTACTCGCTCGTGACGTCGGCGCCGCTGGCGGCCAGCAGCCGGCGCAGCGAGTCACCGAGCGCGGCCCACCGGGTGTGCCCGATGTGCAGCGGGCCGGTCGGGTTGGCGGAGACGAACTCGAGGTTGACGACGTGCCCGGCCAGCGCGACGTTCTCGCCGTACGTCGACCCCGCCTCGACGATGGTGCGCGCCAGCTCGGCCGCGGCGCCGGCGTCCAGGGTGATGTTGAGGAAGCCGGGGCCGGCCACGTCGACGCTCTTGATGCCTTCGACCTCGCCCAGCCGGCGGGCCAGCGCGTCGGCCAGCGCGCGGGGCGGTATCCCCGCACCTTTGGCCAGCTGCAGGGCCAGGTTGGTGGCCCAGTCCCCGTGCTCGCGGTTGCGCGGCCGGTCAACCCGGACGTCGTCGGGCACGGCGCAGCTCAGCTCGCCGGAGGTGACGGCGTCGGCCAGGACGCGACGGATGGCCAGGGACAGCTGCTCGGGGGTCACCCCGCAAGGCTACCGGCGCGCTCAGCTGACCCGGCCGGCCGACGCCAGCACGCCGACGATCGCCACCAGCTCGTCCGGGTCGAACGGCTTGGCGATGAACGCGTCGACGCTCGCCTGCTCGGCCTGCGCGCGGTGGTGACGCTGCACGGACGCGGTGACCATGACCACCGGCAGGTGCTCCAGGCGCGGGTCGCTGCGGATCATCGACACCGTCCACCAGCCGTCCCGGCGGGGCATCAGCGCGTCGAGCGTGACGACGTCCGGCAGGATCGAGTTGGGGTCGCTCAGCAGGTCGAGCGCCTCCTGGCCGTCGTGGGCCTCCATGACGTCGTAGCCCTCAAGCTCGAGGTTCATCACGATCAGGGAGCGCACCGAGTCGGTGTCGTCACAGACCAGCACGCGCGGCGACGACAGCTCGCTCACCGACCGGCGTCGGCGCCCTCTCCCCTGCTGCGTCATGTCCACAGGGTAGGTGCGAGTCGCTACAGCTCCGGCAACTGGGCGCCCCCGGCAGGATTCGAACCTGCGCCCCCGCCTCCGGAGGGCGGTGCTCTATCCCCTGAGCTACGGGGGCTCGGGCCTGACGAGGTTACCAGCCCGACGCCGGCGGCCGGGACACGCCCCGGCCGGTGCAGGCGCCCTCGAGCGCCCTGCGATCGCTCACTCGCCCTCGACGAACTCCCAGTGCCAGGGCTCGGGCTTGCTGCCACCCGGGAGCGCCCAGTCGGGGTTGGCCCAGCCGAAGGCGGGCGCGTTCTCGAGGAACCAGGCGCGGCGCGCGCTGCCCGGCTGGTCCGGGCCCTTGCACACGTCGACCGCGAGGCCCCAGCCGTGCTCGCTGGTGCCGGGCCGCGCGGCGAGTCCCGGTTTGCGCCCGGCCAGGCTGTACTGCGACGACAGCGAGCGGTAGGAGTCGGTCAGGCAGAGGTCCTCGCCGAACTTGCCCTTGTACACCTCGTTCAGCCGGATCAGCCGCACGGCGGCATCGGCTCGCAGCCGGTGCGGCGGGGCGAACGGCAGCGAGCAGAGCACGGCCGGCGGGAGCTGGCCGTTGGCGAAGTGGCCTGCGGGCACCTGCCCACTGCAGCCGGCGATGGGGCCGCGCTCCTGCGACCGCGAGACCGCGACCATCCGGAAGGCGGTGTCGGACTCACCGGCCAGGACGCTGGCCGACGACTGCTGGGAGGCCGTTGAGCGGTGAGCGGTGTCGGCGGCGGCCAGGCCTGAGCCGGCCACGGCCTGACCCGCCAGGCTGGACGTGGCATGGCTGGACGCCTGCGACGGCAGCGCGTCAGCCGCCACGGCCGCAGCACCGAGGGCAGCCACGACGCCCAGGGCCGTCAGGACGGACAGGCCGCGGTGCCGCCGCGGGGGCGGCGGCGGGGCGGTGACCCGGCGCTGCGGAGCCCGGCGCACGTTGGCGGACGCAGCGGGCCGGCGACCCGAAGTGGTCGTGGGCCGGGACCGCTGCTCGGCGCGCGCCGCGGCCTTGGCCTCGGCCCGGGTCTGGAACTGCCGGGGCGCGACGAGCTCGGGCAGCAGCACCGGCTCGGTGACCTCGACGTCCGGGAGCAGCTCGAGATCGTCCGGCCGGCTCGCCGCGCGCCGCCGGCGGCCGCGATAGCCGGGGCCGGGCTCCCCCTCGAGCGGGGTGACGACGGACAACCGATCAGGCGTCGTCACGGGGTGAGCAGCGGGCACGCGGGGTCTCCAGCAGCGGTCGACAGGCGGGGCGGTCACGGGCAGCGGGGGGGCCTGTCGACCATAGGTGAAACGGCCGCTGCGCAACAGGGGCGTGGGCGCAGAATGTGACACACACCACACGAAATGGCGCTCAGGTGGCGCGATTGCGCCGAGCCGGCGGGGACGACTGCCGTCGAGTCTCGTCCTGCACCTCACCGACCAGCTCCTCGAGGACGTCCTCCAGGAACACCACGCCGCTGACCAGGTCGCCTTCTACCACGCGGGCCAGGTGCGCGCCCGAGCGCTGCATCGTCGCCAGCACGTCCTCGACGTCGTCCCCGGCACCCACGGTGACCAGCGAGCGCACCCGCTTGGCGGGCACCGGCTGCTCGTACCGCTCGTCCTCGGCGTACAGGACGTCCTTGAGGTGCAGGTACCCGACCAGCTCACCGTCGTGACGGGCGACCGGGAACCTGGAGAACCCGGTGCGCCCGACCAGCCGCTCGACGTCCGCGGGGCTGGTGCCGACCGCGACGGTCACGAGCTCGGCGAGCGGCACGGCCACGTCACCGGCGTCCCGCTGGCTGAACTCCAGCGCGCCGGTCACCAGGTCGTGCTCGACCCCGAGCAGTCCTTCTCGGCGCGACTGGGCGACGATCGAGGAGACCTCCTCGGCGGTGAAGGTCGACGTGACCTCGTCCTTGGGCTCGACCCCCATCAACCGCAGGACGGCGTTCGCGAGGCCGTTCAGCACCGTGATGATCGGGCCGAGCACCCGGGTCAGCCACACCAGCGGCGGGGCCAGTGCCAGCGCCACGCGGTCCGGCCCGGCGATGGCGAGGTTCTTCGGCACCATCTCGCCGATCACCACGTGCAGGTAGACGACGATGGCGAGCGCCAGCGCGAACGCGACCGGGTGCACCAGGCTCTCCGGGACACCGAGCAGGTCGAACGGCCGCTCGATCAGGTGCGCGAGGGCCGGTTCGGCGACGGCGCCGAGGCTGACCGAGCACACTGTCACGCCGAGCTGGGCGCAGGCGAGCATGAGCGAGACGTGCTCCATGGCCCACAGCGTCCGGCGAGCCCGGCGCGACCCCTGGGCCGCCAGCGGCTCGATCTGGCTGCGCCGGGCGGCCATGACCGCGAACTCGGCCCCGACGAAGAAGGCGTTGGCGAGCAGCAGCCCCACGGCCACCAGCAGGGCGACGGTGGCGCTCATCGCTGCTGCACCGGGCCTTCGGCCGGGACGACGCGCAGCCGGTCGACGCGGCGACCTTCCATCCGGGTCACCTGCAGCCGCCACCCCTCGGTCACGACGACGTCGCCCACCTCGGGCACCCGGCCGAGCCGGGCCATAACGAACCCGCCCACGGTCTCGTAGGCCCCGTCGTCCGGAACGTCCGCGCCCACCCGGTCTCGCACCTCGTCCGGACGCCACAGGCCCGGCACCACCCAGGTGCCGTCGCGCAGCGCGCGGCCACTCGACCGGCCGCGGTCGTGCTCGTCGGCCACCTCGCCGACGATCTCCTCGATCACGTCCTCGAGCGTGACGACGCCCGAGGTGCCGCCGTACTCGTCGACGACGACCGCCAGCTGCAGGCCCTGCTCGCGCAGCTGGGCCAGCAGGGGGTCGAGGCGCACGGTCTCGGGCACCATGAGCGGCGGCGACATGACGGCGGCCGCGGGGACCTCGGCGCGCCGCTCCAGCGGGACGGCGACGGCGCGCTTGACATGCACGACGCCGACGACGTCATCCAGGTCCTCGTCCACGACGGGGAAGCGCGAGTGGCCGGTCGTGCGGGCCAGCCGGACGACGTCCGCCGCGCTCTCGTCGCGCTGCACGACCGTGCACCGCAGGCGGGGGGTCATGACGTCCTCGGCGGTGCGCTCACCGAAACCGAGCGACCGCGTGAGCAGCTCGGCCGTGCCGGCGTCCAGCGTCCCCGCCTCGGCAGAGCGGCGCACCAGCGAGGCGAGCTCCTGCGGGGTGCGGGCGTTCGACAGCTCCTCGCGGGGCTCGACGCCGACTCGGCGCAGCAGGGCGTTGGCGCTGCCGTTGAGCAGCGCGATGAGGGGGCGGGCGCCGACCGAGAACACCCGCATGGGCAGCGCGATGAGCTGAGCGGTGTGCAGCGGGCGGGCGATCGCGAGGTTCTTCGGGACGAGCTCGCCGATCACCATCGAGAAGCCGGTGGCGATGAGCAGGGCGAGGGCCACGGCCAGCGGGTCGACGGCTGACTCCGGCAGGCCGACCCGACCGATCGGGCCGCTGAGCAGGGCCGCGACGCTCGGCTCGGCGAGGTAGCCGACCAGCAAGGTGGTGAGCGTGATGCCGACCTGGGACGCCGAGAGCTGGGTGGACAGCTGGCGCAGCGCCGCCAGCACCCCCACCGAGCGCGTGTCGCCGGCGGCCACGGAGCGCTCGACCGAGGACCGGTCGAGGGCGACGAGCGAGAACTCGGAGGCCACGAAGACGGCGGTACCGCCGGTGAGCACGACACCGGCCAGGACGAGCAGCCACTGGGTCACGAGCGCGTGCTCCTGCTGGCTGAGGGGGCGGGTTGCGGGGGCTCGTCCGTGGGGTCGCCGACTACCGAAGTCATCTGGGCCATCGTAGGGGCTCGGCGCTCACCACCCGGACGGCAGCGGCTGCCCCTCGTCGTAGCCGGCGCTGGACTGCAGTCCCACCACCGCCCGCTCGTGCAGCTCCTCCAGGGTGCGCGCGCCGACGTAGGTGCACGCGCTGCGCACGCCGGACGTGATCTGGTCGAGCAGGTCCTCGACACCGGGGCGCCGCGGGTCGAGCATCATCCGCGAGCTGGAGATGCCCTCCTCGAACAACCCCTTGCGGGCGCGGTCGAAGGCCGACTCGTCCCGGGTGCGCGCGGCCACGGCGCGGGCCGAGGCCATGCCGAAGCTCTCCTTGTACTCGCGCCCCTGCGCATCCGACATCAGGTCGCCGGGGCTCTCGTTGGTGCCGGCGAACCACGACCCGACCATCGCCTGGCTCGCACCGGCGGCGAGCGCCAGCGCGACGTCGCGCGGGTGCCGCACTCCGCCGTCGGCCCACACGTGCCGGCCCAGCTCACGCGCCGCCGCCGCGCACTCGAGCACGGCCGAGAACTGCGGGCGCCCGACGGCGGTCATCATCCGGGTGGTGCACATGGCACCGGGGCCTACGCCGACCTTGACGATGTCGGCCCCGGCCGCGACGAGGTCGCGCACCCCCTCGGCCGTCACGACGTTGCCGGCCACCACCGGCACCTGCGGGTCGAGCGAGCGCACCGCCTTCAGCGCCTCGAGCATCTTGGCCTGGTGCCCGTGCGCCGTGTCGACGACCAGCGTGTCGACGCCCGCGGCCAGCACCGCCGCCGCCTTGGCCGTCACGTCGCCGTTGATCCCGACGGCCGCAGCCACCCGCAGCCGACCCGCGTCGTCCAGCGCCGGCCGGTAGATCGTCGAGCGCAGGGCCCCGGTGCGGGTGAGCAGCCCGACCAGCACGCCGTCGCGCACCACCGGGGCGGCCTTGCGGCGGCCGGCGTCCAGGACCTCGAACGCCGCGCGCAGTCCGTCCGGCCCGTCGAGCAGGTCTGCGTCGATGGTGAGCAGGTCGCGGCTCATCACCTCGGCCAGTGAGGTGTACCGGTCGACCGAGGCGCAGTCGTGCGCGGTGACCAGGCCGACCGGACGGCGTCCGGCGTCGACCACGACCACCGCGCCGTGGGCGCGCTTCGGGATCAGGTGCAGCGCATCGAGCACCGTCTCGTGCGCGGTGAGGGTGAGCGCGGTGTCGAACACCGGGTGCCGCTGCTTGACCCAGGCGACGACGTCGGTCAGGACGTCGGTCGGGATGTCTTGCGGCACGACGACGAGGCCGCCGCGTCGAGCGACCGTCTCGGCCATCCGCCGGCCGGCGACGGCGGTCATGTTGGCGACCACCACCGGGATCGTCGTCCCGGTGCCGTCGGCACTGGCGAGGTCGACGTCCAGGCGCGAGATCACCTCAGAGCGACCCGGCACGAGGAAGACGTCGTTGTAGGTGAGGTCGGCACGCGGACTGTGGCCATCGAGGAAACGCACACCGGAACGATACGGCGGCGGCACACCTCGTACCCAACCTGCGCCGTAGAGTCGTGGTCATGACCGGCCAGCACTCACCGGGGGACTCCCCCACGCCCCGTCGCGTCCTGGTCGTCGAGGACGAGCCCACCATCGCCCTGTCGGTCGCCCACCGGCTGCGGGCGGAGGGCTACGAGGTCGAGGTCGCGGGCGACGGGCCTAGTGCCGTGCGGGCGGCGCGCGCCAACCCGCCCGACGCGATGGTGCTCGACGTCATGCTGCCGGGGTTCGACGGGCTCGAGGTGTGCCGGCGGGTGCAGGCGGAGCGCCCACTGCCGGTGCTGATGCTCACCGCCCGCGACGACGAGACCGACATGCTGGTCGGGCTCGGCGTCGGCGCGGACGACTACATGACCAAGCCGTTCTCGATGCGCGAGCTGGTGGCGCGGGTCAACGCCCTGCTGCGCCGGGTCGCGCGGGCGCAGCAGCTCGTCGCGCACGACGAGGGTCCGTCCGCCATCACCCTCGGGCCGGTGGTGATCGACCGGGGCGAGCGCCGCGTGCGCCGCGACGGCGAGGAGGTGCACCTGACGCCGATCGAGTTCGACCTGCTGGTGCGCCTGGCCTCCAGCGCCCGCACCGTGCTGACCCGAGAGACGCTGCTGGCTGACGTCTGGGACTGGGCCGATGCCTCGGGCACCCGCACCGTCGACAGCCATATCAAGGCGCTACGCCGCAAGCTCGGTCCCGGCCTGATCCGCACCGTGCACGGCGTCGGGTACTCCGCCGAGCCGCACGTCGACGGCGACGGCGACGACGGCAGCTCGTGAACCCCACCACCACGGCCGGCCGGGTGCGCGACCTGCGCCCGCTCGACCCGTTCCAGTCCATCAAGATCAAGCTCGGCGTGCTCGTCGGAGCCACCTGCAGCACCTCGGCCATCTTCGTCTGGGCCGGGCTGCACAACGACCTGGCGACCCGCTACACCCTGCCCCTGTCGGTGATCTTCGCCCTGCTCGTCACCCAGCTCCTGGCGCAGGGGCATGACGTCCCCGCTGCGCGAGATGACCGCGGCGGCGCAGGCGATGGCGCGCGGTGACTACAGCCGCCGGGTGCAGGCGACGAGCAGCGACGAGGTCGGTGAGCTCGCCCGGGCGTTCAACCGGATGGCCGAGGACCTCGGCGACGCCGACCGGCAGCGCCGCGAACTGGTCGCCAACGTGAGCCACGAGCTACGCACGCCCGTCTCGGCCCTGCGTGCCGTGCTGGAGAACCTCGTCGACGGGGTCACCTCACCCGACGACGCCTCGCTGCGCGCGGCCCTGGCGCAGACCGAACGGCTGGGCGACCTCGTCAGCCAGCTGCTCGACCTCTCGCGGGTGGAGGCCGGCGCGGTTCCGTTGCACCGCAACCGGATGCCGCTGCGAGACTTCTTGCAGACCTGCGTCGCACAGGCCGAGCTGGCCGGTCGCGACGTCAGCTACGTCGTCGACGTCGAGCCCGCCGACCTCGCGATCGTGGCCGACGAGGACCGGCTGCACCAGGTGGTGGCCAACCTGCTCGACAACGCAGCGCGGCACTCCCCTCCCGGCGGCGCCGTCACGACCCGAGCCCGCGGTGGCGATGGCGAGGTGCAGCTCGACGTCATCGACGAAGGGCCCGGCATCGACCCGCGTGACCGGGTGCGGGTGTTCGACCGCTTCCACCGCGGCGGGACGTCGGCGCACGACGGCGGCACCGGCCTCGGCCTGGCCATCGCGAGCTGGGTGGTCGACCTGCACCAGGGCACGATCCGCGTCGCCGAGTCCGCCCACGGCTGCGACATCCGGGTCACCCTGCCGCAGGTGGCGCTCGAGGACGCCTAGCGGCGCAGCCGGTCAGGCGCCGACGTACGCCGCGAGGTGCTCGCCCGTCAGCGTGGCGCGGGCGGCCACGAGGTCGGTCGGAGTGCCCTCGAAGACCACCCGCCCACCGTCGTGGCCGGCACCGGGGCCGAGGTCGATGATCCAGTCGGCATGCGCCATGACAGCCTGGTGGTGCTCGATCACCACGATGGACGTACCGCCGTCGACGAGCCGGTCGAGCAGCCCGAGCAGCTGCTCGACGTCGGCGAGGTGCAGACCGCTGGTCGGCTCGTCGAGGACGTAGACGCCGCCCTTCTCCGCCATGCGGGTCGCCAGCTTGAGCCGTTGCCGCTCGCCGCCGGAGAGCGTGGTGAGGGGCTGGCCGAGGCCCAGATAGCCGAGACCGACATCGCTGAGCCGGTCCAGGATCCTCTGCGCCGCAGGCGTTTTGGCGTCCCCGCCACCGAAGAACTCCGCTGCCTCGTTCACCGACAGCGCGAGCACCTCGCTGATGTCCTTGCCGCCGAACCGGTACTCCAGGACCTGCGCCTGGAACCGCTTCCCTTCGCACTCCTCGCAGACCGACTCCACCGTGGCCATGACCCCGAGGTCGGTGAAGATGACGCCGGCGCCGTTGCAGGTGGGGCAGGCGCCCTCCGAGTTCGAGCTGAACAGCGCCGGCTTGACGCCGTTCGCCTTGGCGAAGGCCTTGCGGATCGGGTCGAGCAGTCCGGTGTACGTCGCCGGGTTGCTCCTGCGCGAACCACGAATCGCACCCTGGTCGATCACCACGACGCCGTCCCGGCCCGCCACCGAGCCCTGGACCAGCGAGCTCTTGCCCGAGCCCGCGACGCCGGTCAGCACGCAGAGCACCCCCAGCGGCAGGTCGACGTCGACGTCCCGCAGGTTGTTGGTGGTGGCGCCGCGAACCTCCAGCGTGCCGGCCGGCGAGCGGACCGATGTCTTGAGGGTCGCCCGGTCGTCGAGGTGGCGCCCCGTCGTGGTGTCGCTGCCACGCAGCCCCTCCACGGTGCCTTCGAAGCACACCCTGCCGCCCGCCGAGCCGGCACCCGGGCCGAGATCGACCGCGTGGTCGGCGATCGCGATCGTCTCGGGCTTGTGCTCCACCACGAGCACGGTGTTTCCCTTGTCGCGCAACTGGAGCAGCAAGTCGTTCATCCGCTCGATGTCGTGCGGGTGCAGCCCGATCGTGGGCTCGTCGAACACGTAGGTGACGTCGGTGAGCGACGAGCCGAGGTGGCGGATCATCTTGGTGCGCTGCGCCTCGCCGCCGGACAGCGTCCCGGCCGGCCGGTCGAGGGACAGGTAGCCCAGGCCGATCTCGGCGAACGAGTCGAGCAGGTGCTGCAGGCCGGTGAGGAGCGGGGCCACGGACGGCTCGTGACGTTCCCGGACCCAGTCGGCCAGGTCGCTGATCTGCATCTCGCAGAGGTCGGCGATATTCTTGCCATCGATCGTCGAGGACCTGGCCTCCGCGGTGAGCCGGGTGCCGTCGCACTCAGGGCAGCGCTGGAACGTGATCGCCCGCTCCACGAAGGCGCGAATGTGCGGCTGCATCGCGTCGACGTCCTTGGCGAGCATCGACTTCTGGATCTTCGGGATGACGCCCTCGTAGGTCAGGTTGATGCCCTCGACCTTGATCTTGGTCGGCTCCTTGTAGAGCAGGTCCTGCAGCTCCTTCTTGGTGAACTTCGCGATCGGCTTGTCCATGTCGAACCCGGCGCCGCTGAAGATCCGGCCGTACCAGCCGTCCATGCTGTACCCGGGGATCGTCAGCGCGCCCTGCGCCAGGGACTTGCTCTCGTCGTACAACGCCGCGAGGTCGAAGTCCGAGACCGAGCCCATGCCCTCGCAGCGCGAACACATGCCGCCCAGGTAGACCACGTCGCGCACCACGTTCTTCTCGACCCGGCCGCCCGCCTTCTCGGTGCTCATCACCCCACTCGCCTTGCGCGTCGGGACGTTGAACGAGAACGCCGTGGGCGGGCCGATGTGCGGCTGCCCGAGCCGGCTGAACAGGATGCGCAGCATCGCGTTGGCGTCGGTGGCGGTGCCGACGGTCGAGCGCGGGTTCGAGCCCATCCGCTCCTGGTCGACGATGATCGCGGTCGTCAGGCCCTCCAGGACGTCGACGTCGGGCCGGGTCAGGGTCGGCATGAATCCCTGCAGGAAGGCGCTGTAGGTCTCGTTGATCAGCCGCTGCGACTCGGCGGCGATGGTGCCGAAGACCAGCGAGCTCTTGCCCGAGCCGGAGACGCCGGTGAAGACCGTCAGCCGGCGCTTGGGGATCTCGAGGCTCACGTCCTTGAGGTTGTTCACCCGGGCGCCGTGCACGCGGATCCGGTCGTGGTTGTCGGCAGCCTGCAGCGCCGGCGGCGCCGCGCCCGGCTTCGTGGCCTTGCTCATCGCGTCTCCATCCGTTCGCGTCCGGTCGGGCCTCAGGCCGATGCAGCCTCCCAGACGAAGCCGTCCGGGTCGGTGAACGGCCCGACGTCGCTGCCCACCACGATCCGGTGCGCCCCCGAGCCGTCCGGTGCCACACCGGCGTCCTTGGCGAGGGCCTTGCGCCCGTAGAGCGCCAGCTTGAGCCGCGACCCCGGGGTGTCGAACTCCACGTACTTGCCGCCGAAGCTCCGCTTCACGGCCAGGCCGCGCTCGACGTAGAACCTCTTGCTCGCCTTGACGTCTGCAACTCCGAGCAGCAGCACGATGTCGTCGATCTGCCGGGTGGCCGGGCCGGAGTCCTTCTTGGCGGACGTCGCGACCTTCCAGATCGTCCCGTCCGGTGCCTGCACGACGCCGCCGTAGCCCCAGAACCCCTTCGTAGCCGGCTTGAGCGTCGTGGCGCCGGCCTCGAGGGCGCTGGCGACAAGGGAGTCGACGGTGCTGGGCTGCGACACCACGAGCGACAACGTGAACCCGCGAAAGCCGGTGGTCGGTGCCTGCGAAGCGCGGGCGCACACCTGGCCGTCCACGCCGAAGGCCGCCGCGCAGAACGTCTCGGCCGCCGTGGGGTCACTCACCTCGAGGGTGACCGCTGCGAGGGTGGCCATCTCAGCGCAGCTCCTGGATGCGGACCATGTTGCCGGCCGGGTCGCGGAACGCGCAGTCGCGGACGCCGTACGGCTGCTCGGTCGGTTCCTGGACCACCTCGGCGCTCGCCTGCACCCGCTCGAAGGTGGCGTCGAGGTTCGCGGTGGCGAGGTTGATGCTGGCGTAGGTGCCCTTCGCCATCATCTCGGCGATGGTGCGCCGCTCCTCGTCGGTGATGCCGGGGTCGGCGGCCGGCGGGTGCAGGACGATGGAGGTGCCCGGCTGGTCGGCGGGCCCGACCGTGAGCCAGCGCATCCCGTTGTACCCGACGTCGTTGCGGACCTCGAAGCCCAGGGTGTCGCGGTAGAAGGCCAGCGAGGCCTCCGGGTCGTTGTGCGGTAGGTAGCTGGCGTGGATGGTGATGTTCATGACGGTCACGCTAGATGCGGCTCGTCCACCCGCGCTTCTCGATTCCTGACCGGTCTGGTGACCTTCTTCGCCACGCAGGCCGGCATCCCCGCCGTCGCCTGCGCCGCCTGCCGCCGGTAGACGCTGGGCGGCACACCGACCAGCTCGGCGAAGCGAGTGCTGAAGGTGCCCAGCGACGAGCAGCCCACGGCGAAGCAGACAGCGGTGACGCTGAGATCACCGCGTCGCAGCAGGGCCATGGCCCGCTCGATGCGCCGCGTCATGAGGTAGCCGTACGGCGACTCGCCATACGCCAGCTTGAACTCGCGGCTGAGGTGCCCGGCCGACATGTGCGCGCCGCGGGCCAGCGCCTCGACGTCCAGCGGCTGCGCGTAGTCACGGTCGATCCGGTCGCGGACCCGGCGCAGCCGCGCCAGATCGCGCAGTCGCGAT
Organism: uncultured Actinomycetota bacterium; assembly: GCA_963759935.1. Classification (GTDB taxonomy): domain Bacteria; phylum Actinomycetota; class Actinomycetes; order Actinomycetales; family Angustibacteraceae; genus Angustibacter. The sequence goes on along the minus strand of CAVXBF010000009.1, from coordinate 74,150 downwards.
GTCACCTCGGAGCCGCTGGTCACCTGCGAGATCGTGCCACGGGGAGCCGCCGCCACCTAGCCCCGGCGGGTCGCCCGGTTCGCCGCAACGTTCGACCACTGACAGCCCTGACGACGATCAGGGATGCATCGGCCTGGCGGCTTGACCCTGACGTGCAGTGAGGTGGAAGGCTTGGCCCCGCTGGGCGGGTCGCCGTCCGACGACGACGACGACGGGGGTGGGTTCCATCAGCACCGAGCCTGTAGTAGCCGAGCATGCCGGGCGCCGGCTGGAGCTGAGCGGCCTGACCAAGCGGTTCGGCAGCGTGCTCGCCGTCGACGACCTCTCGGTCGACATCCAGCCCGGCCGGGTCACCGGCTTCCTGGGTCCGAACGGCGCCGGCAAGACCACCACGCTGCGCATGCTGCTCGGCCTGCTCACCCCGACCGCCGGCTCGGCGACGATCGACGGACGGCCCTATGCCGAGCTGCGCGAGCCGCTGCGGGTGGTGGGCGCCGGGCTCGACGGGTCGTCGTTCCACCCCGGACGCACGGCCCGCAACCACCTGAGGTGGATGTGCGCGAGCGGCGGCATCGACACCCGCCGGGTCGGCGAGGTGCTTGCCCTCGTCGGGCTCACCGACGCCGCCGACCGGCGGGTGAACGGCTTCTCGATGGGCATGCGGCAACGCCTCACCCTGGCCGGCGCCATGCTCGGCGACCCGGCGGTGCTCCTGCTGGACGAGCCCGCCAACGGCCTGGACCCGGAGGGGATCGCCTGGCTGCGGGGCTACCTGCGCCACCTGGCGAGCGAGGGCCGCACCGTCATGGTGAGCAGTCACGTCCTGTCCGAGGTGCAGCAGACCGTCGACGACGTCGTCATCCTCGCCCGCGGTCGGCTCGTGCACACCGGCCCGCTGTCGTCGCTGGCCGGCGAGCCGGGGATCGAGGTCCGCACCCCGGACGTCGACGCCGTCCGTGCCGCGGTCCGGACCGCGGGGCTCGCCTGCGAGGACGGCGCCGACGGGGGCCTTGTCGTCCGCGGCAGCAGCACCCAGCAGGTCGGCGACCTGGCGCACGCTGCCGGCGCCCGGCTGCACCTGCTCGCGCCGCTGCACCACGATCTCGAGACGACGTTCCTGCGGATGGTGAGCGACGCTGAGCAGCGGATCGAGCGACAGCGCCGGGAGTCCGGTCCACCCGAGACCGCCGCCCCGACCGGAGCGGTGGCCTGATGAGCGGCGAGCTGGGGCGGGCGCTGAGCGCAGAGCTCGTCAAGGTGCGCACCACGCGGATGTGGTGGGGACTGCTGCTCGGGCTGGCGGCTCTCGTCGCCCTGCAGGCCGCCGTGACGGCGGCCTTCGCCGGGCAGCAGTCCGGCCCTGGCGGCCCGACCCTGCCGACCCTGGACTCGGCAGAGGGCCTGCGGACGGCGCTCTCGGCGGGCTTCCAGAGCGGGTATCTGATGGCGCTCGTGCTCGGCACGATCATCGGCGCCGTCGACTTCCGGCACCGGACCGCGACCCAGACGTTCCTCGCGACGCCGCACCGCGGCCGGGTGATCACCGCCAAGCTGCTCGCATCCGCCGCCTACGGCCTGGTCTACGCCGTGGTCACCCAGCTGCTCTCGGTGCTGGTCGTGCTGGTCGTGGCGGCGGTGCGCGGGATCTCGGTCGACCTCGGCGACTCGTCCGTGCTGCGCTCGCTGGCGCTCGGGGTTCCCGGCATCTTGCTGTGGTGTGTGATCGGGGTGAGCCTCGGCGTCCTGCTGCGCAACCAGATAGCCGCCGTGCTCGTCGCCGTCGGGTTCGTCTTCCTCATCGACCCGCTCGCCGGGCTCGCGCTCCGCCAGCTCGACGTCGGCTCGGTCGACCAGTACACGCTCGGCAGTGCGTCGACGGCGCTCGTCGAGGGCTTCACCGGCACTCCCCTGCTGCCGTGGTGGGCCGGCGGCCTCGTGATGCTGGGCTACGCCCTCGTCATCGCGGTCGCCGGGTGGCTGCTCACGGTGCGTCGCGACGTCACCTGAGCCACCGCCACCGCGCTGTGCGCGTGCCGGTCGTCGCTGCGCAGGCCGACGCACTAGCCTGTAGCCGTCGGCCGGCCCCCGGTGGTCGGATCACCCGCACCACGAGAACGAGACGGAAGAGGCGATCACCGCCGTGTCGCAGGAGTCACCGAACAGCGACCCGATGGCGGCCTTCGGGCCTAACGAGTGGCTGGTGGACGAGCTCTACCAGCAGTACCTGAAGGACCGGTCCTCCGTCGATCGCGCCTGGTGGGAGTTCTTCAAGGACTACACGCCGTCCGAGACGCCCACCGGCAACGGCCAGCCGTCCGCCAGCGCGGCCCCCGCTTCTCCGGCTCCGCCCGCCGCGGCCTCGGTGGTGGCCGCCACCGTGCCCGCGCAGCCTGAGCGCGCGACGTCACCGGCCATCCCCGTCCCGGCCGACCCGGCGCCGGAACCCGTGAAGGTCTCCGCCCCGCCGACGCCGGTGGCGGCGCGGCCCGCCGAGCACACCGAGCCTCGTTCGGACGGCCAGTCCACCGGTCAACCCAGGACCCCGCCGCCCGCCACGGCCGATCCCGCGCCTACGACCGGCTCGGACGAGCCCGACATCACCAAGCTGCGCGGCGCCTCGGCCCGGGTCGTCACCAACATGGAGACGAGCCTCGGGGTCCCGACGGCGACGAGCGTGCGCGCCGTCCCCGCCAAGCTGCTCATCGACAACCGGATCGTCATCAACAGCCACCTCAAGCGCAGCCGCGGCGGCAAGGTGTCGTTCACCCACGTGATCGGCTACGCCGTCGTCAAGGCGCTGGCGAGCATGCCGGAGATGAACCAGAGCTACCTCGAGCGCGACGGCAAGCCCGCGGTGCTCAAGCCCGAGCACGTCAACCTCGGGATCGCGATCGACCTCGCCAAGCCCGACGGCACCCGCCAGCTGCTCGTGCCGAGCGTCAAGGCCGCCGAGACCATGGACTTCGCCCAGTTCTGGACCGGTTACGAGGACATCATCCGGCGGGCCAGGGCGCAGAAGCTGACCGCCGACGACTTCGCCGGCACCTCGATCAGCCTGACCAACCCCGGCACGATCGGCACCAACCACTCCGTGCCGCGGCTGATGAGCGGCCAGGGCACGATCATCGGCGTCGGTTCGCTGGAGTACCCGGCGGAGTGGCAGGGCGCCAGCGAGGAGACGCTCAACCGCAGCGCCATCTCCAAGATCGTGACGCTGACCTCGACGTACGACCACCGGATCATCCAGGGCGCGCAGTCCGGCGACTTCCTGCGTCGCATCCACCAGCTCCTGCTGGGCGAGGACGGGTTCTACGACGAGATCTTCCGCTCGCTGCGGATCCCGTACGAGCCGATCCGGTGGGTGCGGGACATCTCGGCGAGCCACGACGACGACATCACCAAGACCGCCCGCGTGCAGGAGCTGATCCACGCCTACCGCGTGCGCGGCCACCTGATGGCCGACACCGACCCGCTCGAGTACCGCCAGCGCCGCCACCCCGACCTCGACGTCATCACCCACGGGCTCAGCCTGTGGGACCTCGACCGCGAGTTCCCCACCGGCGGCTTCGGCGGCCAGCCGTTCATGAAGCTCCGACACATCCTCGGCGTGCTCCGGGACTCCTACTGCCGCACCGTCGGCATCGAGTACATGCACATCCAGGACCCCGAGCAGCGGGCCTGGATCCAGAGCAAGGTCGAGCGTCCCTACGCCAAGACCTCCCCCGACGAGCAGCTGCGGATCCTGCGCCGGCTGAACGCCGCCGAGGCGTTCGAGACGTTCCTGCAGACCAAGTACGTCGGTCAGAAGCGGTTCAGCCTCGAAGGCGGCGAGTCGGTGATCGCGCTGCTCGACCGCATCCTGTCGTCAGCGGCGAGCGAGCACATGGACGAGGTCTGCATCGGGATGCCGCACCGCGGCCGGCTCAACGTGCTCGTCAACATCGCCGGCAAGTCGTACGCGCAGATCTTCCGCGAGTTCGAGGGCACCCAGGACCCGCGCAGCGTCCAGGGCTCCGGCGACGTCAAGTACCACCTGGGCACCGAGGGCAAGTTCACCTCCGAGGAGGGCGACAACACCAAGGTCTACCTGGCGGCCAACCCCAGCCACCTCGAGGCGGTCAACCCGGTACTCGAGGGCATCGTGCGAGCCAAGCAGGACCGGCTCGACCTCGGTGGCGAGTCGTTCACCGTGCTGCCCGTGCTGCTGCACGGCGACGCGGCGTTCGCCGGCCAGGGCGTCGTGGCCGAGACCCTCAACCTCTCGCAGCTGCGCGGCTACCGCACCGGCGGCACGATCCACGTCGTCATCAACAACCAGGTCGGGTTCACCACCGCGCCGTCCGCCTCGCGCTCGTCGTTCTACTCCACGGACGTCGCCCGGATGATCCAGGCGCCGATCTTCCACGTGAACGGCGACGACCCTGAGGGGTGCGTGCGGGTCGCCGAGCTGGCGTTCGAGTTCCGCCAGGAGTTCGGCAAGGACGTCGTCGTCGACATGGTCTGCTACCGCCGTCGTGGTCACAACGAGGGCGACGACCCGTCGATGACCCAGCCGCTGATGTACCGGCTGATCGAGAACAAGCGCAGCGTCCGCAAGCTCTACACCGAGTCCCTCATCGGTCGCGGCGACATCACCATCGAGGACGCCGAAGCCGCACTGCGCGACTACCAGCAGCAGCTGGAGCGGGTGTTCACCGAGACGCGCGAGGCCTCCAAGGGCGCGAGCGAGTCCACCGACGAGCGCGGCGGGCTCGAGCGTCCCCAGGCGCAGGTCGACGACGACGTGTTCTCGGTCGCCCGCCCGTCGGCGATCACCACCGAGGTCCTGCACCGGATCGGTGACTCCTTCACTGCCGTGCCCGAGGGCTTCACCGTGCACCCCAAGCTCCAGCAGCTGCTCGACAAGCGCCGGGCGATGACCCGCGAGGGTGGGATCGACTGGGCGATGGGCGAGCTGATCGCGTTCGGGTCGCTCCTGGTGGAGCAGACGCCGGTGCGGCTGGCCGGCCAGGACTCCCGGCGCGGCACCTTCGTGCAGCGGCACTCGGTGCTGATCGACAAGAACACCGCCGAGGAGTGGACGCCGCTGCTGTACCTCAGCGACGACCAGGCCCGGTTCTGGGTGTACGACTCGCTCCTGTCCGAGTTCGCGGCGATGGGCTTCGAGTACGGCTACTCGGTCGAGCGCCCGGACGCGCTCGTGCTGTGGGAGGCCCAGTTCGGCGACTTCGTCAACGGTGCGCAGACGATCATGGACGAGTTCATCTCCTCGTCCGAGCAGAAGTGGGGCCAGCACTCCTCCGTGGTGCTGCTGCTGCCGCACGGCTACGAGGGCCAAGGCCCCGACCACTCCTCGGCCCGCATCGAGCGCTTCCTGCAGATGTGCGCGGAGGACAACATGACCGTGGCGATGCCCAGCACGCCTGCGTCGTACTTCCACCTGCTGCGCCGGCAGGCGTACGCCCGGCCGCGCCGTCCGCTCATCGTCTTCACCCCCAAGTCGATGCTGCGGCTGAAGGCCGCGACCAGCGCACCGGAGGACTTCACCAGCGGGCACTTCCTGCCGGTGATCGGCGACGCCTCGGTCGACCCGTCGCGCGTCGACCGTGTCGTCCTGTGCGCCGGCAAGGTCTACTGGGACCTCGTGGCCGAGCGCACCGCGCGAGGCGATGAGGCCACCGCGATCGTGCGGGTCGAGCAGTTGGCGCCGCTGCCGGTCGAGGAGATCCTGACCGAGCTGGCCCGCTTCCCCGACGCTCAGCTCGTCTGGGCGCAGCAGGAGCCGGCCAACATGGGTCCCTGGCCGCACGTCGCGCTCAACCTGCCCGAGCACCTCGGCGGCCGCGCCCTGCACCGGGCCTCGCGGCCGGCGTCGGCCTCGCCGGCGAGCGGTTCGTCCAAGCGCCACGAGGCCGAGCAGCGCGCGCTGCTCGAGCAGGCGCTGGGCCGCTGAGCCGATGTACTTCACCGACCGCGGGATCGAGGAGCTCGAGCAGCGGCGGGGCGACGAGCACGTCTCGGTCGCCTGGGTCGCCGAGCGGCTGCGCGAGTTCGTCGACCTCTTCCCCGAGTTCGAGACCCCGGTGGAGCGGCTGGCCACCTGGCTGGCGCGCCTGGACGACGAGGACGAGTGATCCCATGACGCCCGACGACACCGCTGTCGACAGCCTCCAGACGCAGGGCGGCGGCGCCTCGATGTCCACTCCGGCCGGACGCCGTGACGTGCGCGTCACGGTCATCGGCGACTCCTACGTCACCGGCTACGGCGACCCCAAGGGGCTGGGCTGGGTCGGTCGCGTGGCGGCACGCACCCCGCAGGACGAGTTGGACCTCACCGTGCACCAGCTCGGCATCCGCGGCGACTCCACTGCCGGCGTCCTCGACCGCTGGCGCGACGAGACCTCGCGCCGGCTCACGGACGGCGTCGACAACCGGCTCGTGATCGCGGTCGGAGCCAACGACATCGGCCAGGGCATCTCGCTGGCGCGCACGCGGCTCAACCTCGCCAACGTCGTCGACGAGGCCGTGACGGACGGGCTGAAGCCCTTCGTGGTCGGGCCGGCGCCGTGGCTCGAGCCGGCCGACAACGACCGGCTGCGGGCCGTCGTGGACGCCGAGCGCGACGTCTGCGAGCGCCGCGGGGTGCCGTTCGTCGACTGCTTCACTCCGCTGCTGTCGCACGAGCAGTGGTTCGCCGACCTGTCGGCCGGCGACGGCATCCACCCGGGGCAGGCGGGTTACGGACTGCTCGCGTGGCTGGTGCTCAACTGCGGGTGGCCGCAGTGGCTCGGCATCGAGTCGCGCTGAGCCGGCCGCCCGCCGTCCGGGCGCGCTGAGGCGGCGTCCCGCCGTACTGGCCGAGGGGACGGCCCCCTTGCCGAGGGTTGTAACCCTCGGCAAGCAGACCGAAGCCTGCTTGACGTGATCAACATCGAAGGGGCTTGACGGGGGTGGGTGATCGAGATATATCGTGAGTTCTCCAGACGCGATATATCTCGTGAGCGGAGAGCAGCATGACGCAGCACTGGCAGATCGATTCCCCCACGGTGCTCGAGGTGGGCGGCGGCGAGGAGCCGGTCCGCGAGCTCCGGGTCGGCCTGATCGGCGGACGTGTCGACGTGGTGGCGCACGACGGCGCGGACGACGAGAGCGCCCGGATCGAGGTCAGCCGGGTCACCGGCCGCCCGCTCGAGGTGACCTGGGCCGACGGCGCGCTGTCCGTCGCCCACCCAAAGGTCACCTGGGACGGGCTGCTCGAGGGGCTCAAGAGCCTCAGCCGCCGCGACGACGTGGCCGAGCTCAGCATCGCCGTGCCACGCGGCACCACCGTGCGGATCTCGACCGTCTCGGCCGACGGCTTGCTGAGCGGCCTGCGCGCCCCGGCCACCGTGCGCACGGTGAGCGGTGAGCTCGCCGTCGACGGCGTGCACGGCGACGTCCATGCGCGCACCATCTCGGGCCGGATCGACGTCCGCGACCTGCACGGCAGCCTCAGTGGCGAGTCGGTGAGCGGGTCGCTGGTCGTGCAGGCCGCCTCGCTGCCGCAGCTCGACGTCAAGACCGTGTCGGGCGAGCTCGTGGTCGACCTGCATGCCTCGCCCAGCAAGGTCGACATGAAGAGCGTCTCCGGCGACCTCGTGGTGCGCATCCCCGCCGCCTCGGGCTTCCGGCTGGATGCCAAGAGCGTCTCGGGCCAGATCATCGCCGACGGACGTCGGATCGGCGCCGGCCGTCCGGGTCCGCCCCAGGGCGAGATCCGCGACGGCGACGAGTCGGTACACGTCTCGGCCATCTCGGTGAGCGGAGACGTCACCCTGCTGCGCACGGCCGACTCGTGAGCCCGGTCTTCGCCCACGGCCAGCTGCGGCTCTACATGCTCCTGGCGCTGGCCGACGGACCACGGCACGGCTACGAGATCATCCGCGACCTCGAGCAGCGCTTCGACGGGCTGTACGCCCCGAGCGCCGGCACCGTCTACCCGCGGCTGGCCCGGCTGGAGGAGGAGGGGCTCGTCGTCCGCGAGGACGAGGGCCGCAAGGCCGTCTACCGGATCACCGACGCCGGCCGGGCCGAGCTGGCCGCGCGGCGCGACGACGTCCAGGACCTGGAGGCCGACCTGGCTCGCACGGTGCGTCAGCTGGCCGAGCAGGTGCGCGCGCAGGTGCGCGGTGGCTCGTCGCAGCTGCGCGCCGAGCTGATCTCCGCGGCCCGCACCGCCCGCCGACACGCGCGGGACGAGCCGTCCGACACCCCGAGCGCCCCGCCGGCCGGCCGGCTGCCCCAGCTGGACCTCGCGGTGGACGAGCTGCGGCGCGGCCTACGCACGGCCACCCGCAAGCAGTGGATCGACCAGGACGCCGTTGCCGAGCTCGTGGCCATCGTCGAGCGGGCTCGCGACGAGGTCGTGGCGGTCGTCGAGCGTGCCCTGCGCAACCCCCGCGGCCGCTCCTGAGCCCTCCGTGAGGCCCCGCTCACGGACGGGTGAAGACCACCTTGCCGAAGACGTCGGCGTCGAGCATCCGGGCGAAGCCGTCGCGTGCCTGTTCGAGCGGCAGCACCTGGTCGACCAGCGGGCGCACTCCGGTGACGGCGCAGAACCGCATCAACCGCTCGAGCTCCTCCCGAGTGCCCATCGTCGAGCCGACCACGCGCAGCTGCAGGAAGAACACCCGGGTCAGCTCCGCCGGCGGCGCGTCGCCACTGGTGGCTCCGCAGGTCACGATCACCCCGCCGGGCTTGAGCGCCTTGACCGAGTGCGCCCAGGTGGCCTGGCCGACAGACTCCATCACGCCGTCCACCCGCTCGGGCAGCCGCTCGCCCGAGGCGAACGCACGGTCGGCCCCCAGCTCGATGGCCTTGGCGCCCTTGGCCTCGTCACGACTGGTGACCCATATCCGGTACCCGGCGGCCGAGCCCAGCGCCACCAACGCCGTCGCCACGCCACCGCCCGCTCCCTGCACCAGCACCGTCGAGCCGGGCGCGAGCCCCGACCGGGTGAACAGCATCCGGTACGCCGTGAGCCACGCGGTCGGCAGGCACGCCGCCTCCTCGAAGCTGAGCTCGGCCGGCTTCGGCACCAGGTTGCGCTTGGGCACCACAACCTCGTCGGCGAACGTGCCCTGGTAGCGCTCGGACAGCAGGCTGCGGCGCGGGTCGAACGTCTCGTCGCCGCTCCAGTCGGGGTCGGACACGACGGCGTGCACCACGACCTCGTTACCGTCGTCGTCCAGGCCCGCCCCGTCACAGCCGAGCACCATGGGCAGCCGGTCGGCCGGCAGCCCGACCCCACGCAGGCTCCACAGGTCGTGGTGGTTCAGGCTGGCCGCGCGCAGGCGGACCCTCGCCCACCCGTCCGGCACCTCGGGCGCGGGTCGCTCACCCAGCGTCAGGGCGGACAGGGGGTCGTCGGCGGAGCTTGCGGAGGCGTAGACGGCGAACATGGTGCGACCCTAGCCTCCGTGACCACCTCATTCGACGGACCCTACGTCGTCGTCGGCCCGCTGCTGCGGTACGTCGACGACACCACCGCCACCGTCTGGGTCGAGGCCAACAGGCCCTGCGAGGTCGAGGTCCTCGGCCACACCGAGCGCACGTGGGAGCTGCACGGCCACCACTACGCGCTGGTCGTGATCGAGGGACTCGAGCCCGACACGCGGACGCCGTACACCGTGCGGCTCAACGGAATCCAGGCGTGGCCCGAGCCCGGCTCACGGCAACCGCCCAGCGTTATCCGCACCGTGGCGGACGACACCCACCTGCGCCTCGCCTTCGGCTCCTGCCGGCGGGCAGCCCCGTTCGACCGGCGCAGCCTGCGGGCGGTGGGCGCGGACGCGCTCGTCGCCCTGGCCGAGCGGATGATGGGCGGCGGGTACGAGCAGTGGCCGCACGCCCTGCTGCTCGCCGGCGACCAGGTGTACGCCGACGACCCGTCGCCGGCGATGAAGCAACGACTGCACCGGCTGCACGAGCTCGGCGGGCGGCGCGGCGAGGGCGAGACCGACGACGTCCTCGACGAGATCATCGACTTCGAGGAGTACACCTGGCTGTACCAGGAGTCGTGGCGCACACCGGCTGTGCGGTGGCTGCTGTCGACCGTGCCGACGTGCATGATCCTGGACGATCACGACCTGCGCGACGACTGGAACAGCTCTTGGTCGTGGCGCCGCGAGATCGAGCAGAAGCCCTGGTGGCGGGCGCGCGTCGTCGGGGCCTTCTCGTCGTACTGGGTGTACCAGCACCTGGGCAACCTCTCCCCCACCGCCCTGGCCGAGGACGAGGTCTACCGCAAGGTGCGCGAGGCCCCTGACGCCGCTACCCGCGAGCAGCTGCTGGCCGACTTCGCCTGGCGGGCCGACCGCGAGCCCGACACCGCGCGATGGAGCTTCCACCGCGACTTCGGCCGCACCCGCCTGGTGGTGCTCGACTCCCGCTGCTCACGCGACCTCGACCCCGAGCACCGCACGATGGTCGACGCGAAGGAGTGGAGCTGGTTCACCGACGTCACCGAGGCCGACGTCGACCACCTGCTGATCGGTACCTCGCTGCCGTTCCTGCTGCTCCACGGCGTGCACCACCTCGAGGGGTGGGACGAGGCCACGGCAGAAGGAGCCTGGGGCCGGCCCGGACGCCGGATGGGCGAGTACCTGCGGCGCGCGCTCGACCTCGAGCACTGGGCGGCCTTCCGCCGCTCGTTCAACGCGATGGTCGCGCGCATCGCCGAGATCGGCGGCCGGGAGCGACCGCCGGCGAGCGTGATGTGGCTGTCCGGCGACGTGCACTGCTCGTACCTGGCGAGCGCCCGGGTCGAGGGCGTGGACCCCGAGCGCACCTCGGTGCACCAGCTGACCATGTCGCCGTTCCGCAACCCGCTCGAGCCGTGGGTGCGCGTGGCGAACGCGTGGTTCGAACGGCGTCCGGTCGTCGCGGCGCTCGCCTGGGTGGCCCGCCGGGCCGGCGTCCGCGACCCGGGGATCACCTGGCAGGTGCCGCATGGCCCGTGGTTCGACAACGGCGTCATGACGGTGGCGATCGACGGGCGCACCGCGTCGGTCGAGGTCGAGCACGCCAAGGTCGTCGGCGGCGCGCAGGTGCTCGACCGCACGCTCACCCAGACCCTCACCCCCCACGCCCGCCCCTGACCACTTGTGACGCGTTGTTGTTGTCTCCCGGCGCCGGGAGACAACAACAACGCGTCACAAGTGCGGGGCGGGGGGGCGGGGGCGGGGCGGGGGTGCGGGGGCGGGGTGAGCCGGGGTCAGCGCCGGGCGAGGCCCTCCCCGCGGGCGGCATCGGCCACGGCGGCAGACACCTCCGGCACCACCCGCTCGTCGAACACGCTCGGCACGATCTCGCCTGCGGTGGGCTCGCGCACCAGCGCCGCGATGGCGTGCGCGGCGGCCAGCTTCATCCCCTCGCTGATCCGGCTGGCGCGCACATCCAGTGCTCCCCGGAACACCCCCGGGAACGCCAGCACGTTGTTGATCTGGTTCGGGAAGTCGCTGCGCCCGGTGGCGACCACCGCTGCGTAGCGGGCCGCCACGGTCGGGTGCACCTCGGGATCGGGGTTGGCCAGACCGAAGATGATCGCGTCCCCGGCCATCGCGGCCAGGGCCGGTTCGGGCACGGTGCCGCCGCTGACGCCCACGTAGACGTCGGCCCCGGCCAGTGCATCGCTCAGGGTGCCGGTCGCGCCGCGCGGGTTGGTCGTCGCCGCCAGCCGCCGCTTGTGCGCCGCGAGGTCGGCCCGGCTCGGCTCGACAATGCCCCGCGAGTCGCACGTCACGACGTCGACGACGCCGGCGCGCAACAGGATCCGCGTGACGGCGACCCCGGCCGCACCGGCGCCGCCCACCACGACGCGCAGGCCGGCCAGGTCCTTGCCCACGACGCGCGCGGCGTTCAGCAGCGCCGCAAGGACGACGATCGCCGTCCCGTGCTGGTCGTCGTGGAAGACCGGGATGTCGAGCCGCTCCTGCAGCAGGCGCTCGACCTCGAAGCAGCGCGGCGCGGAGATGTCCTCGAGGTTGATGCCGCCGTACGTCGGGGCGAGGCGCACGACGGTCTCGACCAGCTCGTCGACGTCCTTCGTGTCCAGGCACACCGGCACCGCGTCGACGCCGGCAAAGTGCTTGAACAGCACCGCCTTGCCCTCCATCACCGGCAGCGCGGCGGCCGGGCCGATGTCGCCGAGCCCGAGCACCGCCGTCCCGTCGGTCACGACCGCGACCGTGTTGGCGCGCGAGGTGTAGACGTCGGCGAGGCTCGGGTCGGCGGCGATGGCCCGCGAGACCTCGGCCACCCCGGGGGTGTACGCCAGCGCGAGGTCCTCGCGGCCTCTCAGCGGACGACGGGCCGCCACCTCGAGCTTGCCGCCGAGGTGGTGCAGGAAGACCGGCAGGTCCGGGTCGTGGGTGGGCGCCGCGGTCGTGGCGACCGCAGGCAGGTACGGGGACATCGGCTCGGCGGACATGCGTCCGTTCACCTCATCTGTGCGTGGCGTGCTCTCAGGGAGACCTCAAGGACCTGCCGTTGCTGGCCGGCGGCTCGCGCGACGATGTCGCGGCGGCGGTCCAGGGCCCGGCCGGGTGTGGCCGGAGGTCCTCGCACGGGGGTCTCCCGCAAGGCGTTACCCATGGTGGCACACCGCGGCGGCAAGCACGAGAGGCCACGGCCGTAAGAGACGCGCGTCACGAACCTCGCAGATCGGTCGCGTCCCTGCGTGGGCGATCACGAGTCGGTCCCGATGGCAGGTGGCGCGTATCACGTTCGGTCCTCTGGGTGGCAGGATGCGCACACCAGAACGAAGCCTAGGAGGCACTTGTGTTGCTGCGTTCCCGTGGTCTGGCTGTTGCCGTCGCGACTAGCGCCGGTGTAGCCCTCTTCCTGTCGGCTTGTGGGTCGAACTCGCTGGAGACGCCCGGTGGGTCGAATACCCAGTCCGTCTCCGCAGCCACCGCGGACGCGGCGCTGACGGCCAAGCTGCCGCAGAAGATCCAGGACGCCAAGAAGATCGTCGTCGGCACCGACGCGTCGTACGCGCCGAGCGAGTTCCTCGCCGCGGACGGCAAGACGGTCGAGGGCTTCGATGTCGACCTGTTCACCGCGGTGGCGCAGAAGTTCGGCGTCGGCGTCGAGTTCGTCCCGGCGGACTTCTCCACCATCATCACGGGTGTGCAAGGCGGCAAGTTCGACGTCGGCGTCTCGTCGTTCACGATCAACGACGAGCGCAAGAAGCAGGTCAACATGGTGAGCTACTACAGCGCCGGCACGCAGTGGGCAACCGCCAAGGGCAACCCCAAGCAGGTAAGCCCGGACGACGCCTGTGGGCTCACCATCGCGGTACAGACCGGAACCGTGCAGCAGGAGGTGGACCTGCCCAAGCGGCAGGCCGACTGCAAGACCGCTGGTAAGCCGGCGATCAAGGTGCAGCCGTACAAGGGCCAGGACCAGGCCACGGCCTCCGTGGCGACCGGCAAGGCCGACGCCATGCTCGCCGACTCCCCGGTCTGCGCCTACGCGGTGCTGCAGTCCAACGGCGCGCTGATGACCATCGGTGACGTCTACGACTCGGCCCCCTACGGCTACGTCATCCCGAAGGACCAGACCGACTTCGCCACCGCGATCACCGAAGCACTCACCGCACTGAAGGCCGACGGCACCTACGACAAGGTGCTCACGAAGTGGGGCGTGACGTCCGGCGGCATCAGCGACTTCGCCGTCAACCCGTGAGCCAACGAGAGACGTCGACCGCCGGGGCGGAGGTCCGCCCCGGCGCCATCGACGCGGTTCCGCTGCGGCACTACGGGCGATGGGCCACCATCGCCGTGATCGCCGTACTCGGCCTGATGCTGCTGCACATGCTGCTCGCGAACCCGGCGTTCGAGTGGTCGTTCGTGGTCAAGGCCATGAACCAGGCGCCGGTGATCGAGGGCCTGCTCAAGGGCACGATCCTGGTCACGGTCCTGTCCATGCTCGTCGGCGTGGTCGGCGGCGTCATCATGGCGGTGATGCGGCTGTCGTCCAACCCGATCCTTTCGGGTGTGGCCTGGGTGTTCACCTGGTTCTTCCGCAGCATCCCGCGCCTGGTGCTGCTCACGACCATGGGCGTCCTCGGCCTGCTGTTCCGCGAGGGCCTGTCGTTCGGGGTGCCGTTCGACTGGGTCATCATGGACTGGCTCGGGATGTCGTCCGACCTGCGCTTCCTCACCCTGAACGCCAACACGGTGTTCGCCGGCATCCTCGGCGGCGTCCTCGGCCTGGGCCTGTCCGAGGCGGCCTACATGGCTGAGATCGCCCGGGCCGGAATCCTCAGCGTCGACCAGGGCCAGCGTGAGGCGGCCCAGGCGCTGGGGATGAGCAGCGGGAAGACGATGCGCCGGATCGTGCTGCCGCAGGCCATGCGGGTCATCGTGCCGCCGACCGGCAACGAGACGATCGCCATGATGAAGGACACCTCACTGCTCATCGGCCTGCCGCTGACGACGGAGATGTTCTTCCAGCTGCAGTCGATCGGCAGCCGCACGTTCAAGACCTTCCCGGTGCTGGTGGCCGCGACGATCTACTACCTGATCCTCACGAGCATCATGATGGTGGGCCAGTACTTCCTCGAGCGCCGGTTCGGCCGCGGCTTCGGCACCAAGCCCAGCGCCGCGTCCCCCGCAGCGTCCAGCAAGGAAGGGCACTGACATGGCCGACAGCGCCCCGCCGCTGGTGCACGCCGTCAACGTCCACAAGGCGTTCCACGGCACCGACGTGCTCAAGGGCATCGACATGGACGTCGCCACGGGCGAGGTGGTCTGTCTGCTCGGCCCGTCCGGGTCCGGCAAGACGACCTTCCTTCGGTGCATCAACCAGCTCGAGACGATCGACGGCGGCCGGATCTGGGTCGACGGCGACCTGATGGGCTATGCCGAGCGCGACGGCCGCCTGCACCAGCTGAGCGACAAGCAGATCGCGGCACAACGACGCGACATCGGCATGGTGTTCCAGCGCTTCAACCTGTTCCCGCACATGACCGCCACCGAGAACGTCATGGAAGGGCCGATCCAGGTCAAGGGCGAGAAGAAGGCGGCCGCCCGCAAGCGCGCGGTCGAGATCCTCGAGCGGGTCGGGATGGCCGACCGGTCGCACGCCTACCCCGGCCAGCTGTCCGGCGGCCAGCAGCAGCGGGTGGCGATCGCCCGGGCGCTCGCCATGGAGCCCAAGCTGATGCTGTTCGACGAGCCCACCAGCGCGCTCGACCCCGAGCTGGTCGGTGAGGTGCTCGGCGTCATGCGCGAGCTGGCCGACGACGGCATGACGATGATCGTCGTCACCCACGAGATGAGCTTCGCGCGGGAGGTCGCGGACCGCGTGGTGTTCATGGACGGCGGCGTCGTCGTCGAGCAGGGCGACCCCCGTCAGGTGATCAGCAACCCCCAGCATGCCCGCACGCAGTCCTTCCTGCAGCGCATGCAGACCGAGGAGTCGCAAGGTCACCACGGCGCCCAGATCCACCTCGATCCGGGACCCGAGACCGACGAGTCCGCGGACAGCTGAGCTGCGCCGAACCTGGGGCGTCGTCGTCGTCCGCGGGCGGTCCATGTGGCCGACGCTCGCGGACGGCGACCGCCTCCTCGTGCGCTGGGGCACCAGCCCGCGGGTCGGTCGGCCGGCCGTCGTCCGGCTGCCGGACCTCGACGGCCGGAAGCGCCCGATCGCGGTCAAGCGCGTCGTGCGACGCGACGCCGGGGGCTGGTGGGTCGAGCGCGACAACCCGCGCGAAGGCGTCGACTCGTGGCAGGTCGGCCCGCTGCCGGACGACGACGTGCTGGCCTCCGTCGTGCTGCGCCTGTGGCCCCGACCTGCGCGCGCGCTCACTGACCCCCGCGAGTAGGTTGAGCACGTACCCCGAGCCGCAAAAGAAGGGACACCACATGCTCTCCCGCCTGTTCGCCCGCACCGTCGAGGTCAGCGCGCACTGCGACCTCCCGTGCGGCGTCTACGACCCCGCGCAGGCCAAGATCGAGGCCGAGTCGGTGAAGGCCATCATCACCAAGATGGCCGACAACGACGACCCGCAGTTCCAGGCGCGGGCCGTCGTCATCAAGGAGGAGCGCTCCGAGCTGGTCAAGCACCACCTGTGGGTGCTCTGGACCGACTACTTCAAGCCCCCGCACTTCGAGAAGTACCCGCAGCTGCACCAGCTGTTCAACGACGCCACCAAGCTGGCCGGCGCCGCAGGCACCAAGGGCACCGCCGACGCGGGCAAGGCCGACGAGCTGCTCGGCAAGATCGACGAGATCGCAGCCATCTTCTGGGAGACCAAGAAGGCCGCCTGAACCCACCGCCCACCACCGAGGCCGGCCCCGCGACGCACGGGACCGGCCTCGCGTGCGTCCCGGGTACTTGCATGTGGTCACTTCGGGAGTAATGTCCGGCCCGGCGAGCGGCAAAGAGGCTGCCCGCAGCAGGTCAAGCGGCCATCACGCCGGGAGGCACCCGTGGACAGCGACCACCCCCAGATCCCGCCGGACGACCCAGCCAGCAGGAGGGTACCCACCGCACAGCTCGTGCTGGTCGCCGTCCTGCTCGCGCTGCCTGTGGTCGCCCTGATGTGGGTCTCGAGCTACGCCAAGGAGACGCCCAGGCTGTTCGGCTTCCCGTTCTTCTACTGGTACCAGTTCATGTGGGTGTTCATCGCCGCCGCGTGCACGTCCATCGCGTACCAGGTCGTCGCCGTGCACCAGCGCAACCGCCGCGACGAGGAAGGCAGCCGATGAGCGCCGCCCTGCACGCCGCCGACGCGTCGACGCCCAACACCGGCGTCAACGGCGTCGCCCTGGCCATCGTCATCGCGCTGTTCCTGCTCGTGACCGTCATGGGCTTCATGGCCGCCCGCTGGCGCCGCGCCCCCAGCATGGGCAGCCTGCAGGAGTGGGGCCTGGGCGGGCGCAGCTTCGGCACCTTCATCACCTGGTTCTTGCTCGGCGGTGACCTCTACACCGCGTACACCTTCGTCGCCGTCCCCGCAGCGATGTACGCCACGGGTTCGGTCACGGGTTTCTTCGCCGTGCCGTACACGATCGTGGTCTACCCGATCATCTTCATCTTCATGTCCCGGCTGTGGTCGGTCTCGCACACGCACGGCTTCGTGACGCCGGCCGACTTCGTCAAGGGCCGGTACGGCTCGCGTGGCCTCAGCCTCGCGGTCGCCGTCACCGGGATCCTCGCGACGATGCCGTACATCGCGCTCCAGCTCGTCGGCATCCAGGCGGTGCTCGAGGTGATGGGCATCGGCGGCAGCGGCAACGTGATCGCCAAGGACCTTCCGCTGCTGATCGCGTTCGCGGTGCTCGCGGCGTACACCTACTCGAGCGGGCTGCGTGCCCCCGCGATGATCGCGTTCGTCAAGGACGGCCTGATCTACCTGGTCATCCTGGTGGCGATCCTCTACCTGCCGGGCAAGGTCGGTGGATGGGAGAACATCTTCTCCTCCGCGCAGGAGAAGATGGCCACGACCAATCCCGTCACGAACAAGCCGACGGGCGCGTTCATCCCGACCACCGCGCAGCTGTGGCCCTACGCGACGCTCGCGCTCGGCTCGGCCATGGCGTTGTTCATGTACCCGCACTCGATCACCGCGGTGCTGTCGAGCCGCAGCCGCAACGTGATCCGCCGCAACGCCTCGATCCTGCCCGCCTACTCGTTCCTGCTCGGCCTGCTCGCACTGCTGGGCTTCATCGCCATCGCGGCCGGCACCAAGCCGATCGGACTGGACGGCAAGCCAAACGCCCAGCTCGTCGTCCCGCAGCTGTTCGAAGACCAGTTCCCCTCGTGGTTCGCGGGCATCGCCTTCGCCGCCATCGCGATCGGCGCCCTCGTGCCGGCTGCGATCATGTCGATCGCCGCCGCGAACCTGTTCACCCGCAACATCTACCGGGACTTCATCCGGCCGAACGCCACGCACGCGCAGGAGGCCCGGGTCTCCAAGCTCGTGTCACTCGTGGTCAAGATCGGGGCGCTGGCGTTCGTCTTCACCCTCGACAAGACGCTGGCCCTGAACTTCCAGCTACTCGGCGGTGTCTGGATCCTGCAGACCTTCCCGGCGATCGTGTTCGGCCTCTACACCCGGTGGTTCCACCGCTGGGCCCTGCTGGGCGGCTGGGCCGTTGCGATGGTCTACGGGACCATCACGGCCTACCAGCAGATCAACCCGGCCACCGGCAAGCACTTCGGGTCGTCGGTCGGGCCGATCGACATCATCGGCAAGGCCGGCTACATCGCGCTCACCGCGTTCGTCATCAACGTCGTGGTCGCGGCCGTGCTGACCCTGGTGCTGAACGCCGCCAAGGCCCCGCGGGGCGAGGACATCACGACGGCGCGTGACTACCGCGCGGACGCCGGTGACCCGAGCGTGCACGACCTGCCGGAGCTGTCCGCCTGAGGGCCGCACCCGGGCTGATCGCGGCAACGGCGCATCGCCGGCGATGCGCCGTTGCCGCGTTCACCGACCCCTGCTCTAGGTTGACCTGATGGACGACGAGCCCGACCAGCACGGCGGCCAGTCCGTCGTGACAGCAGCCGCGGCGCATGGCGTCGACACCGTCTTCACCCTCAGCGGTGCGCATGTCTTTCCCGTCTACGACGCGGCGGTCACGGCGGCCGAGCCGCTGCGGCTGCTGGACGTCCGGCACGAGCAGACGGCCGTGTTCGCCGCCGAGGCCACCGCCAAGCTCACCCGCCGTCCTGGGTTCGCGGTGCTCACCGCTGGACCCGGTGTCACGAACGGCGTCTCGGCCGTGACCACGGCGCACTTCAACGGCTCGCCGCTCGTGGTGCTCGGCGGCCGGGCCCCCGACTACCGGTGGGGGTCCGGGAGCCTGCAGGAGCTCGACCACCCGCCGTTGCTCGCGCCGGTGACCAAGTCGGCGTCGACCGTGCACAGCACGGCCGGGCTGGCCGACGCCACCGAGGCCGCGTTCGCCCTCGCGACGGCACCGCATCGCGGCCCGGTCTTCGTCGACGTCCCGATGGACGCGCTGTTCGGCCGCACGCCGGTGCCGGCCGCAGCCCCCGCTGCTGCGCGAGCACCCGCGCTGCCGGACACCGACGCCCTGGACCGGATCGCCACCCGCATCGCTTCGGCGCGTCGTCCGGTGCTGGTGCTCGGCTCGGACGTGTGGACGGACGGCGCGGAGCAGGCCGCCCGCGACCTGGTCGAGGAGTCCGGGCTGCCTGTCGTGGCCAACGGGATGGCGCGCGGCATCCTCGCGCCGGGCCACCCGCGGCTGGTCACCCGCGCCCGCGGCCGGGCCTTCGGTGGCGCCGACCTCGTCATCGTGGTCGGCACCCCACTGGACTTCCGCCTCGGGTACGGGCAGTTCGGTGGGCGCGATGGCGCGCCACCGGCCGACGTCGTCCACGTCGCGGACTCACCGGGCCAGGTCAGCACCCACGCCACGCTGGCCGACAGCGCCGCCGGTGACCTGTCGACGGCGCTGCGCGCCCTGGCCGCCGGCCTGCGCCACGGCCTGCACCCCGGCCTGCACCCCGACGCGGTCGGGTGGGCCATGCAGCTGCGCTCGGCGCACGAGGCGGCCATCGCCGACGACGCGCCACAGCTGGCAAGCACCGCGACCCCCTTGCACCCCGCCCGGATCTACGGCGAGCTGCTCCCCCGGCTGGCCGACGACGCGGTCGTGATCGGCGACGGCGGCGACTTCGTGTCGTTCGCCGGGCGGTTCGTCGAGCCGGCCGCGCCGGGCGGGTGGCTCGACCCCGGCCCGTACGGCTGCCTGGGCACGGGCCTCGGCTACGCCATCGCCGCCCGGCTGGCCCGGCCGAGCAGCCAGGTCGTGCTGCTGCTGGGCGACGGAGCTGCGGGGTTCTCGCTGATGGACGTCGACACCCTGGTGCGCCACCGCCTGCCGGTCGTGATGGTGGTCGGCAACAACTCCGCCTGGGGCCTGGAGAAGCACCCGATGCGGTTCCTCTACGGCTACGACGTGGCCGCCGACCTCGCCCCCGGCACGCGCTACGACCAGGTCGTGCAGGCGCTCGGCGGTGGCGGCGAGACGGTGAGCGACCCGGCCGGGCTCGGCGCGGCCCTCGACCGCGCGTTTGCCGCGGGGGTGCCGTACCTGGTCAACGTGCTCACCGACCCCGAGACCGCCTACCCGCGCTCGACCACGGGTGTCTGAGGACGCCGCATCCGCCACGCCTCACGGGTGGCGACCCACCCGACCAGCACCACCAGGTGCAGCAGCCACAACCACAGCAGTACCGCGCTGACGCCACCGACGGCGACCAGCCCGCCGAACGGCGCGCCCAGGTCGATCGGGAGCGACAGGAACAGCACGAACCCCTGCAGGAAGCCCGAGACGAACGCGCCGACGGCCAGGCCGCCCAGCACGCAGGCACCCCACGGCATCGGCCCGGGCGCCACGATGCGGAAGGTCCAGGCGAGCGGCACGGAAACCACCAGCCAGTCCACGTTGAGCGCGAGGTAGACGCCCAGCACCCGCCCACCGGCGCCGGCGCCGAACAGGCCGCCGAGCAGCGGGGTGATGGCCAGCACGGCCAGCAGCAGCACCGGCGCAGCCACCAGCAGCGGCACGACCGCGAGGCGGCCACGCCAGCCGACCATCGTGTCGCGCACCCCGGACAGCGCCACATAGGCGCGGCGCAGTCCCTCGCCGTAGACGGTTGCCGGCAGCACCGAGACCAGCGCCACGACCCAGGGCAGCCGCACGCCCTGCCCCAGCAGCTGGGCCGCCACCTGGTCGGCGCCGAGCGTCGACGGCAGCGCCTCGGCCAGGCTGGTCAGCAGGTCGAGCACTCGCGGCGCACCGAGCACCGACGTCAGCAGCCGCACCGCGATCAGCAGGGCCGGCACGATGGCCAGGGCCGCGTAGAAGGTCACCCCGGCCGCGTACAGCAGCAGGTCGTGGCCGCGCAGCGCGCGCGAGGTGGCGCGTGGCAGCCGGCGCAACACCTGGCGCCGGGTCAGCGCCGGACCGCCTGCCCCGTCGTCGCGATCTCCCGCGTCGGTCACCGGGGCAGCCGCGTCCAGGAACCGCCGGACGTCGACGACGACGCGGGTGACCTGGCCGGTAGCGAGCAGCCGGTCGTCACGGCCGGTCGCGGTCACCGCGAAGCGCAGCAGCCGCCCGTCGCTGTGGGTGCGCTCGGCCAGCACCAGCACCTGCTCACCGACCGGGCTCGCAGCGAGGTGCTCGAGCTCGACCCGGGTGCCGACGCTCGTCGCGCCGTCCGGCAGCGGCTCGGCGGCCGCGCAGGTCACCGCCTCGCACCAGGCGAGCAGCCGCGGGGTCCCCAGGACGTCCAGCGAGCCGGAGCCGAGCGCGCGGGCAGTGTCGTCGTCCGTGACCTCGAACCGGCGTTCGGTGCGTCCCATCCCGCAGACGCTACCCAGCCGGTGGCCGAGCCACGCGCAGGCTCAGGCCACCAGGCCCAGGCGACGCAGCTCGACGGTGAGGTCGTGCGGGTTGCTGGAGGCCGCCATCGCGTCCTCGAGGGTCACGACGCCGTCACGGATCAGGACGGTGAGGTGCTGGTCGAAGGTCTGCATCCCGTAGAAGCCGCCCTCGGTGATCAGCTCGGTGAGGGTGCTGGTCTTGTCCGGGTCGACGATCGCGTCGGCCACGCGGCCGGTGTTGACCGCGACCTCCATCGCCACGCAGCGGCCGTTGCCGTCGGCGCGGGGTACCAGTCGCTGGCAGATGATGCCGCGCAGCGAGCCGGCGAGCGCGAGCCGCACCTGCTTCTGCTCGTGCGGGGGGAAGAAGTCGATGATGCGGGCGACGGTCTCCTGCGCGTTGGTGGTGTGCAGCGTCGACATCACGAAGTGGCCGGTCTCGGACGCCGAGAGCGCCGCCTTCACGGTCTCTACGTCGCGCATCTCGCCGACGAGGATGACGTCCGGGTCCTGGCGCATCGCGGCGCGCAGTGCGACGGAGAAGTCCTCGGTGTCCAGGCGCACCTCGCGCTGGTTGATCATCGAGAGCTGGTCGCGGTGCAGCACCTCGATCGGGTCCTCGATGGTGACGATGTGGCACTCGCGATGGGTGTTGATGTGGTCGACCATGCCGGCGAGCGTGGTGGTCTTGCCCGAGCCGGTCGGTCCGGTGACCAGCACCAGCCCACGCGGCTCCAGCGCCAGCTGGCTGATGACGGCCGGGACACTGAGCTCCTCGAGCGGGATGGCGCCGACAGACACGCGCCGGAACACCAGGCCCACCGAGCCGCGCGAGCGGAACGCGTTGACGCGGAACCGCCCGACCCCCGGGAGGGAGTAGGCGAAGTCGGCCTCGTTGCTGCGCTTGAAGGAGTTGCGCAGGTCGTCGCGCATCACCTCGTCGGCGATGGCTTCCGTCTCTTCCGGGGTCAGCGGCTCGCCCTGCAGCTTGCGCAGGCGGCCGTCGATGCGCACCCGGGCCGGCGAGCCGACCTTGATGTGCAGGTCGGAGCCGCGCAGCTCGGCGAGCGCACGCAGGTACGGCGAGACGGAGGTCAGGGCGGAGTCGTCCACGAAGACCAGATCGGCCATCCGGGGGGACGACTTGAGTCGGGCGGCCGCACTAGTCGGCGCGCGTGACGACCCGGGTGAGCGCCGAGACGACCCGCGGGTCGTACTCGTAGGCCAGCCCGAGGTGGATCCGCTCGAGCGCCTCGCGCTTGCGGGTGTCGCTGCCGGCGTCGCCCACCAGGTCGTCGTAGGCGTTCGCCGCCTTGATGATCCGGCTGGCGAGCGGTACCGCGCGGTCGTCGGTCTCGTGCCGGCGCCGATAGGGCTCGGACTGCCGCTCGATGATCACCGCGACGTCGTCCAGCACGCCGGTGCGGCGCACCACCGCCGCGCCGAGGTCGGCGATCCGGCGTTGCTCGAGCGGCGCGGCCATCAGCGTGGCACCCCCGGGGATCGGCTCGGTGAGCGAGAGCTGGCCGATGTCGTGCAGCAGGGCGGCGTACTCGAGGTCGCGCAGGAACCGCTCGTGCATGCCGAGGTCGCGCCCCATGGCCAGGGCCAGCGAGGCGACCCGGCGCGAGTGCCCCGACTCGGTGTAGCCGCCCAGCTCGGTGACGCGCGACAGCGAGCGGATGGTCTGGTTGTACGTCGCCTGCACCGTCGCGTAGCGCCGGAACGCGAACTGGGTGAGCAGCAGGGGGGCGAGGAACACCGGCACGGCGAGCAGGCCCATCGGCTCGGCCGCCAGGGCGATCAGCACCCCACCGCAGCCGATGGCGCTGCCCAGGCCGCTGGCCACGCGCAGCTCGTCGGCGAGCACGGACTTCAGCCGGGCGTTCTCGGCGGCCGCCCGCATCACCGCCGCGAGCAGCGCGTCGAGGCTCAGGGCGAGCAGCACGGCCGCCAGCATGAGCAGCGCCAGCAGCCAGCGGTAGCCGGTCCAGGCGCGACCGGTCTCGGCCAGGGAGCCGTACGCACTCACCGGGACCACCCGCCACAGCACCACCAGCACGGTGACGGCGAGGAACCGGTGCACGATGCCGGCGAGGTCGGGCGACCGCGATGCCAGCAGGTGCGGCAGGATCCCCAGCAGGGTCGACAGCGCGACCACCGCCACGACCGTGGCCGCACCCACGCTGGGGCCGGCACCAGGGCCGATCCGCCCGACCAGGGCGAACGCGACGGCTGCCGCAGTGCCGATCGGAGCCGCCTCGCGCTCGCCGGGCAGCCAGACCCGTAGCGACTCACCGAGGGCGATGGCGGCGGCGAACGCCAGGACGACGGGCGCGTCGTCCAGTCCGCCGGTGGTGACCCCGGCGGCAGCGGAGCCGACCGCAGCCGCCATCACGATGGCGGCGATGCCGGTCAGGGCGCCCGTCATCGAGACCCGTGGCCCGACCCCGGCGCGGGCGATCACGAGGGCTCGATGTCGAGCAGGTGCGCCCCGAGGTCAAGGGGACGCCGTGCGTCGGCCGCGAACGCCGGGTCGTCGTGGTCGCGCGAGTCCCCGACCCCGATCCCGACCGAGGCGGCGGGAGCCTCGGCCGGCTGGTGCGACGGATCGGTGCTCTCCCGGGCGGCCGGCTCTGCGGCATCCGCGAGGTCGCCGTCGCGCTCGTCCGCGGTCACCCACGGGGTGCGCTGCAGACCGTCATTGAGCGCGGCGACGAAGGTGGGGTCGAACTGCGTCCCGGCGCAGTCGTCGAGCTCGGCCAGCGCCTCGTCGACGCTGCGCGCCTGGCGGTAGGACCGGGTCGAGGTCATCGAGTCGAACGCGTCGGCGACCGCGATGATCCGGGCGAACTCGGGGATCGCCGCTCCGGCGAGGCCCATCGGGTAACCGCGGCCGTCCAGCCGCTCGTGGTGGTGCAGGATCCCCTCGAAGGCCTCGCCGAGGAACTCGATCTCGCGGACCATCTCGAGCCCGCGCACCGGGTGGCGGGCGATCGTGGCGAACTCCTCGTCGGTGAGCGCGCCGGTCTTCTGCAGCACCCTGGTGGGGACGCCGAGCTTGCCGACGTCGTGCAGCATCCCGGCGAAGTGCAGGGTCGACGTCCGCTGCTGCGAGAGGCCCACGGCGCGGGCGATGATCACCGAGGCGCTGGCGACCCGCTCGCTGTGACCGCGGGTGTAGGGGTCCTTGGCCTCGACCGCCTGCACGAGGGAGGCCACCGTGCGCTCGTGTGCGGCGTTCTGCTCCGCGTACTGCGCGAAGGCCCACCGGGCGACGAACAACGGCGCGAGCACCAGCACCGCCGACAGCGGGCCCACCCCGGCCGAGTCCCACAGGACGACGAGCAGCAGCCCGAACAGGCCGTACCCGATGTAGGCGATGCCGCCGCTGCGCAGCGTGCCGGCGAGCACCTCCCGGTACGGGACCCCCTCGGCGATGCTGATCACGCCGGCCAGCACGACCGCGTTGACCAGGCACATGACCACGTTGGCGAGTACCAGCGGCAGGGCGAGCTGGGTGAGCAGCTCGGTCGACGTCTCGAGCCTGGCCGGCTGGGCGGTGCCACCGGACACGTAGTAGGTCGCGCTAGCGCCAGCGCCCATCAGGGCGAACAACGCCACATTGAGGACCCACACCCGCAACTTCTTGCCGCGCCCCTCGAACAACCAGGAGGCGACGCCGACGAGGATCGCGCCGGTGGGGCCGGCCAGCACCACGGCCGCCAGCTGGACGATCGAGCTGGTGGACATGCCCGTGCGCGCCGACAGCCGGCGGACGCGGGTCTGGCTGCTGATGATGCACAGCACGGCCAGGACGACGATCGACCGCCACTGTGTCGGTGGCCGGATGGTCCACGCCGCGGCCAGGACGCAGGCAGCAAGCAGCGACGTCGCGACCACGTAGACGCGGACGCGCCTGATCGAGCCGGTCACCTCAGCTCCCTCGCCTTCTGGCCAGGGCGGGTGAGAGAGACCGGCGTCGTGGTGAGCGATGGGTGTCAGCGAGCGAGGAGGCGCTTCAGCCCTCCCAGCTCCAGTGCGGCTGGGACGACAGGAACTTCTCGACGGCAGACACGATCTTGCTCATGGTCACCACTCCTTGACGATGCGTCACAGGACCCAGTTGTCCCAGGCGTCGTCCCAGGCCCCACGGCGGGGAATAGGACGTACCGGACAAACGTACAGCGGGACCAGGAGCCGGTAAAGGATGGCGGCGGTCTTTCTCACACGCTCTGGAGTTTTGCTGTCACCGCCGGTGTCCACCGGCGGCTGCACTTCCGCTGCGGATCGTAACCTCCGCGGGCCGGTCCGCACCGGCGAATCGCGACCCGATCACCCGATGTGCGACCATGGCCGGTGAACGGACCGCCCGCCGAACGCGCGCGGGCACCCCATCGAAGGAGCGAGCGATGAGCAAGCGCGCCCGCAAGCGCCGCAGCCGCAAGGGCAACGCCGCCAACCACGGCAAGAAGCCCAACGCCTGAGGCGCTGCAGCTGACGTGACGAAGGGGCCCGGACCACTACGGTCCGGGCCCCTTCGACGTCAGGCGGTGACGGTGGTCAGACCTCGAACTCGATCCGGACCTGGGTGATCCGGGTCATGATCTTGGCCCGCAGCTGGTCGGGCGCCGACTCCCCTGAGCAGCTGCGCCGCACCAGCGACTTCAGCGCCTTGTCGAGGTCGTACTCCTTCAAGCACGGCCCGCACTCGTCGAGGTGCTGGCGGATCTTGGCGTAGTCGAGCTCGCCCATCTCGTGGTCGAGGAACTCGTAGACGCGGTCGAGCACCTCACCGCAGTCAGTGTCGTGGTGGTTGCCGCAGCTCACGACGTGCCTCCGCTCTCGCTGCCGGCAGCGGCGAGACCACGGTCGCGGGCGTAGTCCTGCAGCAGCTCACGCAGCTGACGCCGTCCGCGGTGCAGCCGTGACATCACGGTGCCGATCGGAGTCCCCATGATCTCGGCGATCTCCTTGTAGGCAAAGCCCTCGACGTCGGCGTAGTAGACCGCCATCCGGAAGTCCTCCGGGATCTGCTGCAGCGCGTCCTTGACGTCGCTGTCGGGCAGGTGGTCGAGCGCCTCGGTCTCCGCCGAGCGCAGGCCGGTCGAGGTGTGCGACGCGGCGCGTGCGAGCTGGTAGTCCTCGACCGACTCGGCGTCGGACTGCAGAGGCTCACGCTGCTTCTTGCGGTACGTGTTGATGTAGGTGTTGGTGAGGATCCGGTAGAGCCACGCCTTGAGGTTGGTGCCCGGCCGGTACTGGTGGAACGCCGCGAACGCCTTGGCGAAGGTCTCCTGCACCAGGTCCTCGGCGTCGGACGGGTTGCGGGTCATCCGCAGCGCGGCCGAGTAGAGCTGGTCGAGGTACTGCAGAGCGTCCCGCTCGAACCGCTCACCACGCGCCGCCGGGGACTCTTCCTCGGGTGCGCGCGTGGTCTGCGTGCCGTCGTCGGTGAAGGGGTCGGGTGCGTCCGCCGCGGCGCCCGCGCTCGAGCCTGGAGTCTGTGTCATCGAGGTCCAGCCTATCGCCGAACCTCGGTCCTGCCGGACGAGCGGTGCGGGATCGGGTCGGGTCGAGGCCGAGGACGACCAGGTCGCGAACACCGGTCCGTCGACCGCCCGGTCGACTGCTGAGGTCAGCACGCGGCTCCCGTCGGTTGCGATTGGTGGCTGGCGGCCCGCTCGCTGTGGGCCTGTTGGGGTGAACGCACGCCCCCTGGCGCTCATTCCGCGGCGAGCCGTGCCAGGAAGGCGACCACCGCCTCGGCCACGCCGGCCGGATCGCGGGCCAGGCCGTGGTCGCCGTCGACGGCGACCACCTCGGCCCGGCCCCCCAGCAGGTCCGCCAGCACGGAAGCGCCGCCGAACGCGTCCGAGCGGCCCTGGACGACGAGCAGCGGGCGGCTGCTCCCGGGAGCCACCAGCGCCAGCTCGTCGGCCCGGCTGCGCTCAGGACGCCCCGGCGGGTGCAGCGGGAAGGCCAGCGCCACGACGGCGGCCGCGTCGACCGCCGCTGCCGTGCGGCAGGCGACCCTGGCCCCGGCGCTGCGGCCCCCGACCACCAGCGGCCCAGGCAGCGCCGAGCGTCCGCCGCGCAGGGCGGCGACCACCGGCACCCAGGCCGCGTCGAGGCGGGGTGGCGCCGCAGCGACGCGGCGCCCGGCGACCCGCCACGGCTGCTCGACCAGGGCCACCGCCCAGCCGGCGGACGCCGCAGCCCCGGCGACCGCCACGAGGTCAGGGGCGCCAATTCCGCCACCCGCGCCGTGCCCGAGCACGAGGGTGCCGACGGCGCGGGCCGGGCGGCGCACGTGCGCGCGGGCCTGGCCCTCCGGCGTGTCGACCTCGACCAGGCGGGTGCTCGGACGGCCGGTGGCCATCAACGCACCGGCCCCAGCACCTCGCCGGTCATCGGGTCGACGACCCCGTCGAGCTCGTCGGCCCCGACCGGGTCGAGCAGCTCGGGGCCGGTGTTGCGGACGTTGCCGACGCGCCGCGAGACCGGGTAGGCCGTGAACCGGCCCGGCTCGACCGGCGCCAGCAGCGCCTCGACGTCGCGCGGATCGGTGGTCGCTGGGTCGAGCCAGGCGTCCCAGCGCTCGCGGGGCAGCACCACGGGCATCCGGTCGTGCAGCCGGTCGAGCCCGGGCTCGGCGCTTGTCGTGATGATGGTGAAGGTGGTCAGCCAGGCGTCGGCGTCGTCGTCCGGCCGGTCGCGGTCGCGCCAGAACTCGTAGAGGCCGGCGAAGGCCAGCCGCCCGCCGTCCGCCAGGTGGGTGAAGAACGGCTGCTTGCGCGGCTTGCCCTTCGCGTCGACGGCGGTGGGGCTGGTCTGCCACT
The DNA here is from genome assembly GCA_963759935.1 of uncultured Actinomycetota bacterium. Lineage (GTDB taxonomy): Bacteria > Actinomycetota > Actinomycetes > Actinomycetales > Angustibacteraceae > Angustibacter. The sequence continues at coordinate 45,890 of CAVXBF010000009.1, read as the reverse complement.
CGTACCAGCCGTCGGCCGGCACGAGGCAGCGGCGCGCGACAGCGGCCTTCTTGAAGCCGGGCTTGTCGAGCAGCGACTCGGCCCGGGCGTTGATCATCCGGCTGCCGATCGACGGGTCCTTCGCCCACGACGGGACCAGCCCCCAGGTGAGCACCCGCAGCTGACGCACCGGCGCGGCATCGGGGTCGTCGCGCGGCGGGCGCTCGAGCACCACCGGGGACGGGTGGGTCGGGGCGACGTTGTAGTCGGCCTCGACCGAGCCGCCCGACTGGTCGGACTCGACCTCGAGCTCCTCGACGAGGTCGTCCGGACTGGCGCTGGCCGCATACCTCCCGCACATGCCTCCAGCCTGCCATCCCCCACCGACGCCGACCCCCGGGTCGCGCCGGTCGGTGCCGGTGGGCAGGATGGGGCCGACCGCTCAACGGGAGGCACCCATGTCCGTCGTCCGCCGTATCGCCCGCCCGCTGCTGGCTGCCACGTTCGTCGATGGTGGCCTGAACACGCTGCGCCACCCCGGCCCGCGGGTTGAGCGCGCGGCGCCCGTGATCGACAAGCTCGCCCCCCGGCTGGGGCTGCCCAACGACCCCGAGCTGCTGGTGCGGGTCAACGGGGCGACCATGGTCGCCGCCGGACTGCTGCTGGCCAGCGGGCGACTGCCCCGCACCTCGGCCACGGCCCTGGCGGCCACGCTGGTGCCGACGACCGTCGCCGGGCACCGGTTCTGGCAGGTCGAGGACGCGACCGAGCGACGCGAGCAGCGCCAGCACTTCCTGAAGAACCTCGGCATGCTGGGTGGCCTGCTGATCGCCGCCGTCGACACCGAGGGCCGGCCCGGGCTGCCGTGGCGCACCCGGCGTGCGGCCAAGGACGCGGCCCGCGGCGCCCGGATCGCTCGCAAGGAGGCCCGTCACCTCGCCCGGGCCGCCCGGCGCGAGGCCAAGATCGCCCGTCTCGAGGTCGAGGACGCGCTGCCCGGTCACTGAGCGCACCTCGCCCGACCGGCGGCCAGGTTCGACGCGGTCCGGGCAGACCCGCGAGACTGGGGCCATGAGCGCCGACGTCGTCACCGCCCCCCGCGACTGGACGGCGCCCACGGCCACCTCGCCGGTCCAGGCCGCCGTCGTCGTCCCGGGCAGCAAGTCGCTCACCAACCGCTTGCTCGTCCTGGCCGCGCTGGCCGACGGCCCCAGCACCCTGCGCCGGCCGCTGCGCTCGCGCGACACGGTCCTGATGGTCGAGGCGCTGCGGGCGCTCGGCGCGCGGGTCCTCGACGAGGACGACGACCTCGTGGTCGAGCCGGCGCCACTGCGCGGCGGCGTGCGGATCGACACCGGGCTGGCCGGCACGATCATGCGGTTCCTGCCGTCCGTCGCGGCCCTGGCCGACGGCGACGTGCTGATGGACGGCGACCCGCGGGCTCGCGAGCGCCCGATGGCGCCGGTGCTCGACGCGCTGCGCGCGCTGGGCGTGACGGTCGACGACGAGGGGCGGGGGTCGCTGCCGTTCACCGTGCGCGGGCGCGGCGCGGTGCCCGGCGGCACCGTCACGATCGACGCCTCGGCGTCCAGCCAGTTCGTGTCCGGGCTGCTGCTCGCGGCGGCCCGGTTCGAGCGCGGGGTCACGGTGCACCACGACGGCAGGCCGGTGCCGAGCCAGCCGCACATCGCCATGACGGTCGAGGTGCTGCGCGACCGCGGGGTGGTCGTCGACGACGACGTCCCGGACACGTGGCGGGTCGAGCCGGGGCCGATCGGCGCCTTCGACCTCGAGATCGAGCCGGACCTGTCGACCGCGGCGCCGTTCCTGGCCGCCGCGCTCGTCACCCGCGGCCGGGTACGCGTCGCCGGCTGGCCCCAGCGCACCACCCAGGCGGGCGACGGGCTGCGCGACATCCTCGACGCGATGGGGGCCGACGTCACCCTCGACCGCGAGGGCCTGACCGTCGTCGGCACCGGGGCGATCGAGGGCGTCGACGTCGACCTGCACGACGTCGGCGAGCTCACGCCGGTGGTGGCCGCGCTCGCGGCGCTGGCGCAGTCGCCGTCCTGGTTGCGCGGCGTGGCGCACCTGCGCGGGCACGAGTCCGACCGGCTGGCCGCGCTGGCTACCGAGATCAACGGGCTCGGCGGCGACGTCACCGAGACCGAGGACGGGCTGCGGATCCGTCCGGCGGCGCTGCACGGCGGCCGCTTCGCGACCTACCACGACCACCGGATGGCCATGGCCGGTGCGGTCGTCGGGCTCGCCGTGCCCGGCGTGGTGATCGAGGACGTCGAGACCACGGCCAAGACGCTGCCGCAGTTCACCGAGCGCTGGGCGCAGCTGCTGGGGCTCGCGTGACGCGCCGATGAGCCGGCGGCGCACCGCCGACTACGACGAGACGGACGTCCGGGTCCGCGCGTCGCGCCGCGGCACCCGCCCGCGCACCAAGGACCGCCCCAAGCACGAGGACGCCGACACCGGGTTCGTCGTGGGCGTCGACCGCGGCCGCTACACCGCCGTGGTCGGCCGCGGGCGCGACGAGCGACGGGTGCTCGCGATGAAGGCCCGCGAGCTGGGCCGCAAGGGCATCGTGATCGGCGACGAGGTCGCACTGGTCGGCGACACCACCGGCGAGCCGGACGCGCTGGCCCGGATCGTGCGGGTGGAACCCCGGCGCTCGGTGCTGCGCCGGACGGCCGACGACACCGACCCCTACGAGCGCATCGTGGTGGCCAACGCCGACCAGATGGCCGTGGTGACCGCGCTCGCCGAGCCCGAGCCCCGCCCGCGGATGGTCGACCGCTGCCTCGTCGCGGCGTACGACGCGGGGCTGGAGCCGCTGCTGGTGCTCACCAAGGCCGACCTCGCCGACGCGGGGCCGTTCGTCAGCAGCTACGCACCGCTCGACGTCCCCTACGTGGTGACCCACCGCGAGGCGGACGGCACCATCGTCGGCCTGGCGGAGGTCCTCGCCAGGCTGCGGGGGCGGCGCAGCGTCTTCATCGGGCACTCCGGCGTCGGCAAGAGCACGCTGGTCAACGCGCTGGTGCCGGGTGCCGACCGCTCGATCGGGGTGGTCAACGAGGTCACCGGGCGCGGGAGGCACACCTCGTCGTCCGCCGTGGCCCTGCGGCTACCCCGGCGCCAAGGATGGGTGATCGACACCCCGGGGGTGCGGTCGTTCGGGCTCGCGCACATCGACCTGGCCCGGATCATCAACGCCTTCCCCGACCTCGAGCCGGGCACCGAGGGCTGCCCGCGCGGGTGCACGCACGACGAGGCCGCGTGCGCCCTCGACGCCTGGGTCGAGGACGGCCACGCCGGGCCGGCCGGCCGGTCGCGGCTGGACTCGCTGCGCCGGGTGCTGCGCGCCCGCACCGGGGGCGAGACGCCCGACTAGCGCCCGTAGCGGCTGCGCCTCAGCCGCCCGGCGTGGTGTTGGCGATGATCACCTTCCAGACGGCGGCCGAGCCCGCCTCGCCGGTGCGCACCACCCACCCTGTCGCGGCCAGCGAGGCGATCAGCGCCAGCACCGCGGCGGCCATCGGCACCGGCCCGGACGCCGCGCGGGTCAGCGCCACCACGACGGCCACCACGAGCAGCGCCAGCACGAACCACGGCATGACGTTGCCGAGGTTGACGTGCCGCTGGATGTCGGGCGTGGTGCCGATCCGGCTCAGCAGCGCCTGACCGCTGCGCTTGGCCACCAGCGCGACGACGAACAGCCCACCGTCGAGCACCGCGACGGGCCAGGCCCACCGGGCGCGCCATCGGGGCACGAACGCCACCACCGTCGTGACCAGGGCCATGAGCGGGACGCCGATCACCACGGCGTGCACGATCAGGATGTGGACGGGCAGACCGCGGAACGTGTCGAACACGGCGTCCTCCTCGGGGTGAGCCGGGACCTGGAGCGATCATCCACCTCTGGTGATCTCTACGGGCCTGGCCGCCCAAAGGTTCAGTGCGGGTCGGGGTCTGCCAGCAGGACGGTGCCGCCGCTGCGCCAGTACTCGCCGTCCGCGCGCGTCAGGAAGCCCTCGTCGACCAGGTAGCGGCGTAGCGCCGCGACGTCCGGGTGGAAGGCGCGCAGCAGTGCGTTGACCTCCAGCTCGGGGTAACGGGTGCCCACGTCGAAGACCTGCACGATGCGGTCGAGGACCACCAGCCGCTTCGCGCGGCGGGCCGGGATCCGGTGCAGCGAGCCGTCGTCGGCGACGAAGGCCCGCAGGACGGCGTCCCGGCGCTCATGATCTGAGTGCGTCGTCCGGTGCGTCATGCCCTCAACGCTACGACAGCCGCGTGCTCCCCGACCGGCGCCGCAGCACACGGTAGGTTGCCGAGGTGCCGACCTACGACGACGACCTCCGCCTCGCGCACGTCATCGCCGACCAGGTCGACGGCCTCACCATGGACCGGTTCCGGGCCAACGACCTGACGGTCGAGACCAAGCCGGACCTGACCCCGGTGTCGGACGCCGACCTGCGCGCCGAGGAGCTCGTGCGCTCGCAGCTCAAGCGCACCCGGCCCCGCGACGCCGTGGCCGGTGAGGAGCTCGACACGACCGGGCACGGGCCGCGCCGCTGGGTGATCGACCCGATCGACGGCACGAAGAACTTCGTGCGCGGCGTCCCGGTGTGGGCCACGCTGATCGCCCTGGTCGACGACGGCCAGCCGGTGTTGGGCGTGGTGTCGGCGCCCGCCCTCGGCCGGCGCTGGTGGGCCGCCAACGGGTCTGGTGCCTGGACCGGCCGCAGCCTGTCGCAAGCCAGCCGGGTGCACGTCTCGCAGGTCGCCGACGTCGCGGACGCCTCGCTGTCGTACTCGAGCCTGAGCGGGTGGGACGAGCTCGGCCGGTTCCACACCTTCATCGACCTGACCCGGCGCTGTTGGCGCACCCGCGCCTACGGCGACTTCTGGTCGTACGTGCTGGTGGCCGAGGGCGCCGTCGACATCGCCTGCGAGCCCTCGCTGGCCGTGCACGACATGGCCGCTCTGGTCCCGATCGTGCACGAGGCCGGCGGCCGGTTCACGTCGCTGGACGGCGAGCCCGGCCCGTGGGGCGGCAACGCCGTCGCTACCAACGGGTTGCTGCACGACCAGGTGCTGCGGGCGCTGGCCATCGAGGACGACGAACGCGCCCGCCCTGCCGACCACCCACCGTCGTCCACCCCCTGACCGCACCCCAGCTCCACCCCACCTTCCCGCCCGTGATCATGCACGTTCGCCCACCTTCCCCGCCGTGATCATGCACGTTCGCCCCGGCCGGGCTGGGCGAACGTGCATGATCACGGCGGGGTGGGCGGGGTGGCGGTGGGACGTCGAGGCGGTGGCATGATCGGGACGTGGATGAGGTGCACGTCGACGACCGGGGGATCCGGCTGGGCCAGCTGCTGAAGCTGGCCGGCCTGGTCGACTCCGGGTCCGACGCCAAGGCGGTGCTGGCGGGCGGCGAGGTGACGGTCAACGACGAGGTCGAGATCCGCCGCGGCCGCCAGCTGGCCCGCGGCGACGTCGTCCGGGTCGGTGCGAGCGCCGTCCGGGTGGGCTGAGCGCCCGCACCGGAAGTGACCAACCCGTGGATTAGCCCTCCACCGAAGGGCCTCCGCGGCCGATGATGAGGGGGTGACCCTCTCGGCGGCAGCGGCGCAGGTGATGAGCCTCGCGCAGGACGGGCAGCACAGCGCTGCCCTGGCGCTGTCGCGCCGCGCTCTCGAGGGGGCGGACGACGAGCCCCCCGCCGTGCAGGCCGGCCTCTGGTACGCCATCTCCGTGCTGCACCACACCCGGCAGGACACGCCGGCCCAGCTCGAGGCCACCCAGCGCTGCCTCGACCTCGGTCGGGAGGCGGGCAATCTCGGGTGGGCCGCCAACGCGCTGTCGATGCGCGCCATGGCGCACGTCCGCAGCGGCAACGTGGAGGCCGCGCTGGTCGACCTGGCCCGCAGCGAGGTCGACCTCGCCGCCTGCGACGACGACGGACTGCGCTGCTGGGCGCACACGGGACTGGGCTACAGCTACCTCGAGCTGCGGCTGTACGAGCTGGCCCGACCGCACTTCGAAGCGGCCGTCCACCTCGACGCCAGCCCGATCCCGCTGCGCGAGGCGGCGACCATCGACTTGATGAACCTCGCCGAGCTGCACCTGCGCTGGGCCGACGAGCTCGAGCGTGTGCAACCGACCCATCCCGGTGACGATCCGGTGGCGAACGTCGACCCCGACGCCGTGCAGCGGCACCGCGCGGTGGGCCATGCGCACGCCATCGACGCGGTCGCGGCCGCCCGGGCTGCCGGCAGTCCGGCCCTGCTCGCGGCCTGCACGGCGATGGAGCTGTGCTCGCGTTCGCTCCGGGACGCCTCGGCGTCGCTGCCCCAGCTGCGGGCGGCCTTCGACAGCCCCGACCACCGCGAGCACCAGGGTGGCCGGGCGCAGGTCGGTGGGCGGCTGGCCCGCGCGCTGTGGGCGACCGGACGACGGGACGACGCTGTGCAGGTGGCTCGCGAGGCCGCCGAGCACGCCGACGCGGCCGGCGACTGGCAGGTGGCAGCGAGCGCCCGGTGGCTGCTGCTCGAGCTCGAGGCCTCCGCCGGCGTCCCCGGTGCGGTCGACGGGCGCCGCTACGGCCGGCTGCTCTCCCGGGTGCTGTGGCAGCAGCGGCTCAGCACCCTGCACGGCGCGCACGCCGCGCTCGACGTCGAGCGCCTGCGCCGCGACACCGAGATCGCCGTCCGCGAGGCCGCGGAGGATCCGCTGACCGGCGTCGGCAACCGGCGCGCGCTGGCCGAGGCGCTGCGGGCGGCGGCCGATCAGCAGGTGCCGGCCGAGGTCGGTCGCGGCCCACGGCAGAGCCTGCTGCTGGTCGACCTCGACGACTTCAAGGCGGTGAACGACGTCCACGGGCACGTGGTCGGCGACGAGGTGCTGCGCGGTGTTGCCGCGGCGCTGCGCTCGACCGCCCGGGCCGAGGACGTCGTCGTCCGGCTGGGTGGTGACGAGTTCGTCGTCCTGGCCTGGGACGCGGACGCCGAGGCCGGACGGGTGCTCGCCGAGCGGGCCGCCCGGGCCATCGCCGAGACGGTGATCCACTCCCCCGCCGGCGCGCTGACCCTGCACGCGAGCATCGGCGTCGCGACGACGGGCGACGGCGTCGAGGTCGACGACCTGCTCGGTGTGGCGGACGCGGCGATGTACCGCGCGAAGGACCGGGTGCGGACCCCGCGCCGGCCCCTCGACCTGCTGGCGCCCTCGGCCACCTTGCCCGCCTCCGCTGCCTCAGGCGCCCAGCCCCGCGGCGCCTGACACCGGCTCGGTCAGCACCAGGAACGAGGCCAGCGTGGGGTCGGCCGCGTAGGCGATGCGCAGACCCGCCGCGCGGGCGCGACGCAGCCGCTCGAGGGCGTCGGTCGTCACCTGCTCGCCCGGCACGAGCACCGGCACGCCCGGCGGGTACGGGGCGATGACCTCGGCGCAGGTGCGGCCCACGGCCAGCTCGGCCGGCACCCGCTCGTGCGGCGCGAAGAACGCCTCCCGCGGAGAGCAGACGGCCGGCGAGGGAGCGCCCCACGAGCCACCGGCCTGCACCGGGCGGGGCGGTCCCTGCGGCGGGCGGCGCAGCGCCGGGAGCAGGGCGTCGCGCAGCCGGGCGAACGTGGCGTCGTCGTCCGCGAGGGTGGCCAGCAGCACCACGGTGTCGTCGTCCGCCATCTCGACCGGCAGCCCGGCAGCGACCAGCTCGTCCTGCAGCGCGAGCCCGGACCGGCCGGACGGGCCGAGGCACAGCACCAGCTTGGCCGGGTCGAAGCGGCCGGCGCCCACGTCGTCCGGGCCGGGAGCCAGCACACCGAGGGCGCGCACGTCGTCCCTCAGCTGGTGCACCCGGGAGTCGAGGTCGCCGAGCAGCGCACGCCCTCGCGCGCTGACCAGCAGCGCCCGGGACGCGTCGGTGCTCGCCAGCACCGCCCCCGACGGGCTGGTGGTGTGGCTGGTCTCGAAGCCGCGCTCGAGCCGGTCGACGTCGAGGAGCGGGCCGCCGGCCAGGACGAGCGCTGCCTGGCTGAACGCCGGCAGCGTCTTGTGCGCGCTCATCACGACCGCGTCGGCGCCGGCGGCCATCGCATGCTGCGGGTAGCCCGGAGCGAAGCCGAGGTGCGCCCCCCAGGCCTGGTCGACGACGACCGGAACCCTTGCGGCGTGGGCGATCTGGATGATCTGCGGGAGGTCGGAGAGCGTGCCCAGGTAGCTCGGCTCGACCAGCACGACGCCGACCGCATCAGGGTGGTCGGCCAGGCCGGCGGCGACGGCGCGCGGATCGACCCCGGACGGGATGCCGAACCGAGGGTCGACGCTGGTGGGCAGCCAGATCGGGCGCAGGCCGGCGAGCACCAGACCGGACAGCGTGCTGCGGTGGGCAGAGCGGCTGACGAGCACGGTGTCGCCCGAGCGACCCAGTGCCAGCAGCACGGCCTGGTTGGCGTGCGTCGAACCGCCCGTGGAGAAGCGGCACCACGCCGCACCCCACGCTCGCGCGGCGAGCGCCTCGGCCTGACCCAGGACGTCACGGTCGAGCTGCATCGAGTCGAGGCCGGCGTACAGGGGGACGTCGGCGTCCAGCAGGCGGCCCCAGTCGGGGTGCAGCCGCGCGGCCCGGCGCTTGTGCCCGGGAATGGTGAACGGCGCGCTGGACGACGACACGAACTCGCGCCAGGCGGCGAAGGCGGGCGCCTCGTCCAGCAGCGCGGACAGGTCGGACTCGGACTCGTCGCTCACCGCGTCAGTGTGCCCTGCTGCCCTCGGACTTGACGGCCGCCCCGGGCGAGATCATGATACTCCTGCTGGAATAGTCGCCGCGGATCACTCCGGGCGGAACGACGGAGCGGATCGGGGTGTCGCGGTGGCCGGAGCCCTCACGCCGCTGGCCGTGTCGGTGCTGGCCCTGCTCAGCGAGCGGCCGATGCACCCGTACGAGATGTACCAGCTGCTGCTCGATCGACACGAGGACCAGCTCGTCAAGGTGCGACCCGGCTCGCTGTATCACACCGTCGAGCGCATGACCGGCCTCGGGCACGTCCGCGCGTGCGGCACCGAGCGGTCCGGCAACCGGCCCGAGCGCACGACGTACGAGATCACCTCCACCGGCCGGGCCGCCCTGCGCTGGCGCCTGCTCGAGATGCTCAACGCGCCGGTCAACGAGTACCCGCAGTTCCCCGTGGCGCTCAGCGAGGCGCACAACCTTCCTCGCGACCAGGTCGTCAACCAGCTCCGCGACCGGGCCGCCTCGCTTGACGCGCAGATCAGCCAGCTGCGCCAGCTCGTCGCTCAGGCCTCGGACGCCGGCGTCCCCGAGGCGTACTGGTTCGCCGCCGACTACCTGCGCGCAGTGCAGACCGCCGAGCGCGACTGGATCGCCAACCTCACCCACCGACTGCAGCGCAAGGAGCTCGAATGGCCGCTCGAGAGCAAGAACTGAGCCCGTGGCCGGCGCTCTGGGCGCTGGTGCTCGGCTTCTTCATGATCCTGGTCGACTCCACCATCGTCACGGTGGCGACGCCGGCCATCATGCGCGGGCTCGGGGCCGACGTGAACCAGGTGGTGTGGGTGACCAGCGCCTACCTGTTGGCGTACGCGGTGCCGCTGCTCATCACCGGCCGGCTGGGTGACCGGATCGGGCCGAAGAATCTCTACCTGGCCGGGCTGGCGCTGTTCACCCTGGCCTCGCTGTGGTGCGGTCTCACCGGCACGATCGAGCAGCTCATCATCGCCCGCGTCTTCCAGGGTCTCGGCGCCTCGATGATGACCCCCCAGACCATGGCGGTCATCACGCGCACCTTCCCGGCCACCCAGCGCGGGCGGGCGATGAGCCTGTGGGGCGCGGTGGCCGGCGTGGCGATGCTCGTCGGCCCGATCCTGGGCGGCGTGCTGGTCGACGGCCTGGGCTGGGAGTGGATCTTCTTCATCAACATCCCCGTCGGCGCCGTCGGCTTCGTGCTGGCCTGGCGGCTGGTGCCGAACCTCGAGACGCACCCGCACCGGTTCGACCTGATCGGCGTCGCACTCAGCGCGGTCGGCCTGTTCCTGGTCGTCTTTGGGATCCAGGAGGGTGAGTCCTACGACTGGGGCACCATCACCGGTGTGATCTCGGTGCCCGCGCTGATCCTCCTGGGCCTCGTCGTCATCGCGGTGTTCCTGGTGTGGCAGAAGCGAAACCGCGGCGAACCGCTGCTGCCCCTCGGCCTGTTCGCCGACCGCAACTTCTCGCTGGCCAACGTCGCGATCACCTCGGTGGGCTTCACCATCACGGCTATGGCGTTCCCGCTGATGATCTGGGCGCAGGTGGTGCGGGGCCTGAGCCCCACCCGGGCGGCGCTGCTGCTGGTGCCGATGGCGGTGCTCGCCGGCGCCCTGGCGCCCTTCGTCGGGCGGCTCACCGACCGTGCTCATCCCCGCTACGTCGCGGGCTTCGGGCTGCTCTGCCTGCCGATCTCGCTCACCTGGCTGTCGTTCGCGCTGAGCCCGACCGCGCCGATCTGGCAGGTGCTCCTGCCGATCGCGCTGCTGGGTGTGGCCAACGGCTTCATGTGGGCGCCGCTGGGCACGACCGCGACCCGCAACCTGCCGATGCATCAGGCCGGCGCCGGTGCCGGCGTCTACAACACCACCCGGCAGATCGGCGCGGTGCTCGGTAGCGCTGCCATCGCGGCGCTGATGCAGTCGCGGCTGGCTGCCGAGCTGCCACGAGCCCCAGGCGGCGGTGGCCCGGCGTCCGGAGCCTCCTTCGGCGGGCCGCTACCCCCCGCCCTGCTGGACGGCTTCAACACCGCGATGGCGCAGGCGCTGCTGCTACCGGCCGCCGTGGCGCTGGTGGGCCTGCTGGCTGTCGTGCTGTTCGCGACGCCCACTCACCTGCAGCAGACGCCAGCCGCCGACGCCGCGCCCGTGGTGGCCTGAGCGGCGAGCGCACCCGGCCGCGGAGGCTCAACGCGGCAACGGCGGTCAGGGGGGTGACTGCCGTTGCCGCGATCAGGGACGCCGGGTCAGCCGGCCGGTGGTGCGGCGAGCGGGAACCTCGCGAGGACGTCGTGCCGCGGCCGCCCGCCTGGTCCCTCGCCGAGGTGCGACTCCACCAGCGCCAGCTCGCCGGCCGGCCAGAGCGGACCCGCGTAGCCGTCCAGCACCCGCACCCAGCGGGTGAGGTCGACCGGACGCGACACGCGAGCCAGCGTCAGGTGTGGGTGGAAGCCGCCCCCTTCGGCAGCCGCTCCCGCCCGGTTGGCTGCCGCCCGTACGCCGGTCACGAGCCGGTCGAGCTCCTGGCTGGCGTCGCCGACGTCCACCCCGGCATAGAGCACCCGACCGCGGGCGACGTTCGGGAAGGCGCCACCGCCGACCATCGACGCCGAGAAGGCGTGGCGGCGAGCGGCGGCCCGGGTGAGCCGCTCGAGCAGGTCATCCAGGTGCCGGTCGTCCACCGAGGCCATGAACGCCAGCGTCAGGTGCCACTGCTCCGACGACGTCCACCGCAGGGTGGGATCGGCCTCGCGGCGCGGCTCCAGGAACCCGGCGAGGTCCTCGACCGCGTCGTCCGGTGGGACCAGGGCGACGAACAGGCGCACGAGGCAGGAGTCTGCCGGTTCTGGCGGGCGCGCGCCTAGCGCCCGTAGACGCTGACGTGCCGCGTGCTGCGGGCGTCGAACGGCTCGCCGTTCCAGCCACCCCAGCGGTGGTGCAGGCGCAACCCGGCGAGCTGTGCCATCAGGTCCATCTCGCTGGGCCACACGTGGCGCGTCACGATCGGTGACACGCGGACACCCGCGGCCGAGATCGTCACATGGCTCTCGTCCAGCAGCTGGGTGACCGGGTCGTAGCGTCCGACGTCGAGCGTCACCCCTGCCACCTCGACGGCCTCGGCGTCGACGTACTGGTGGTCGCGCAGCCGGTAGAACGAGTCCGGCACCGTGGCCTCGACCAGGAACACGCCGTCATCCGTCAGGTGCCGTGCGACGTTCTCGAAGCAGCGCACCTGCGCGTCCTGGGTCAGCAGGTTGTAGAGCGTGTTGTAGACCAGGTAGACCAGCTCGTACGACCCGGCGACCGGGACTTCGGCCATGTCGCCGTGCGTGACGGTGATGGCGTCGGCGCCCGGCTTGGCCCGCAGCACCTCGATCATCGCCGCCGACTGCTCGATGCCGTCGACCTGGATTCCGGTGTGCGACAACGGAATCGCGATGCGCCCGGTGCCGATCGCCAGCTCGAGCGCTCGCCCATCACGGGCCAGCCGGCGCAGGCAGGCCACCGTGTCGGCCTCGTCGCCGCGCAGCTCGTCGTCGTAGCGTGCGGCCGTCGCGGGGCCGAAGCTCTTCAGCGGGTCGAAGTCCTTCACGCCCGCATTCGTTCACGTCCGGCCACGTCGGCGCAATGCGATTCGCTGCGCCGCGGCGGGGCCTCAGGGCAGGACGAGGGGCGGGACGACGAGATCCGCGCCCTGCCGGGACGCGCTCACCAGCTGCGCGTTGGGCTCGTCGGTTCCGAGCACCCACGCGTGCGCCGCGTCCGGCTCCTTGCCGAACACCACGTGCCGCTCGACGAGGCGCTGGCGCCGCTCGTCGTCGTCGACCTCGCAGAACCACACCTCGTCGAGAGCCGACCGAGCGCGTCGCCACGGGGGGTCGTCGAGCAGCAGGTAGTTCCCCTCGGTGACCACCAGCCGGCAGTCCGGGAAGACCGGGATCGACCCCGCGACCGGTTGCTCCAGAGTGCGGTCGAACGCCGGGGCGTAGACCACCTCGCGCTCGTCGCGGCCACCGGACGTCGTCTGGGTGAGCCGCTCCAGCAGCGCCGCGTACCCCGCGGCGTCGAACGTGTCCGGCGCTCCCTTGCGCTCAGCACGACCCAGCCGGGCCAGCTCGCTGTCGGCGAGGTGGTAGCCGTCCATCGGCACGTAGGCCACCCAGGACGACGTCGACCCAGCGGGCGGAGCGGCCGCCAGCGCACGCACGAGGGCCAGCGCCAACGTGGACTTGCCGGCACCGGGGCTCCCGGTGATGCCCAGCAGTGCTCGCCGGCCCGGGCGGACGAGCGACCGCGCGCGCTCGACCAGGTCGACGAACGAGGTGTCGGTCTCCGGCGGGGACGGCATGACCACCATCATGGACGACGGGCGGCGGCCAGACCGTTGGCCAGGAACGCACGGGCGTGGCGGGCGAGGTCCTCGCCGTCGTCCCACAGGTTGCGCCAGATGGCCAGGTCGTTCGACAGCCCGCTCGCCACGACTGCCGACGAGAACGACTCGAACGTGATCGGCCCCTGGTAGCCGACGTCGGCAAGCGCGTGGAAGAACCCGGTGAAGTCGAGGTGGCCGGAGCCGAGGTATCCGCGGTGGTTCTCCCCGACGTGCACGTAGCCCAGCCGGTCGCCCACCTCGCGGACCGGACGCACGAGATCGTCCTCCTCGATGTTCATGTGGTAGGTGTCGAGGTGGATCAGCACGTTGTCCTCCCCGATGTCATCGGCGAGGTCGAGCGCCTGTCGAGCCGTGTTCACGACGTTCGTCTCGTAGCGGTTGCAGATCTCCAGCCCCAGGGTCATGCCGCGCTGGCGGGCGTCGACGGCGAGGGCCCGCAGCACCGTCACGACGTTGCGCCGGCCGGCTGCTGACAGCGGATGCCCGTACTTGCCGAGCGCGCTGTAGAGCGCACCCGTCAGGTGCGTCCCACCGAGCTCGTGGGTGATCCGTAGCGAGTCCTGCAGCAGCTGCTCGCCGCGCCGCACGGTCTCGAGGTCCGCGCTGGAGACGTCGGCGTCGAACGCCAGCCCCCGCGAGCAGGCAACGGACAAGCCCGCCTGGGCCAGCTCGTCACGGGCCCGCCCGACGTCCAGGTTGATCGAGTCGTGCAGCGAGATCTCGAGCAGGTCGAAGCCGGCCGCCGAGGTCTTGGCGATCGCCGTGCTGAGCGAGTCCGGGGCGGTGTCACCAACCCAGACAAGCGCGTGCACACCGAGCTGGTTTGCCTGCGGCCCAGTCGATTCGGCCGCCGACGCCGGGGTTCGGGAGGTCGTGGTGGTCATGGCTGGCTCACCTTCAGTCGTCGTGGCATGGTCGTCACGCGGCCTTGGCGCCGGTGATCAGGGCGACGATCTCCTCGCCCGTGGTCTCGCTGGTACGCCGGCCCGCGACGCACTCGCCGGCCCGCATCACCCAGACGTGGTCGCTGAGTCGCATCACCTGGGCGAAGTTGTGGCTGATCAACAGGACGGCGTGCCCTTCGTCGCGCAGTCGCAGGACGAGCTCCTCGACGCGCGCCGTCTCCTGCACGCCGAGCGCGGCCGTCGGCTCGTCCATGATGACGAGGCGGGAGCTGAAGCCGGCCGCCCGGCAGATCGCCACCGCTTGGCGCTGGCCACCGGACAGCCGGCGCACCCGTGACCCGACCGCCGGTACGTTGACGGCCAGGCTGCCGACCATCTCGCGCGCCTGCTGCTGCATCGCCCGCCGGTTGAGGAAGGCCACCGGGCCGATCCGGCGCACGATCTCGCGGTTGAGGAAGAGGTTCTGCCAGACCGTCAGGTCCTCCACGAGGGCCAGGTTCTGGTGCACCGTCTCGATGCCGGCCTCGCGGGCCTCCTCCGGGTTACGGAAGTCGATGGGCTCGCCGCCGAAGCGGATCGTGCCCTCGTCGGCGCGGTGGATGCCGCTGATGCAGCGCACGATGGTCGACTTGCCGGCGCCGTTGTCGCCGACGATGGCCGTCACCTCGCCCGCACGCAGCTGGAGGTCGACGCCGCGCAGCGCTTGCACGCTGCCGAACGACAGCGACACGCCGCGCACCTCGAGAAGGGGTTCTGTGGTGGTGCTGTCCATGTCGGTCATCGCTGGAACCTCGTGAGCAGGGCGGCGAGCACCACGACGGCACCGACCGCGACGGGCTGGTAGAACTGCGAGACGCCGAGCAGCGTCAGGCCGTTGGCGAGCGCGGTGAGCAGCAGCGCCCCCACGACGGGGCCGATGATCGTCGCCCGGCCCCCCACCAGACTCACCCCGCCGAGCACCACGGCCGCCACGGAGTTCAGCAGGAACGCCGTGTTGGAGGCGGGCTCGGAGGCGCCGACCCGGGCGATCAGCAGGATCGCCGCGAGCCCGGCCAGCACGCCACTGATCGTGTAGACCGCGATCTTGATCCGGGCGGTGCTGATGCCCGTCGCGGTGGCGGCCTCGGGCGAGCCGCCGGCGGCCAGGACGTGGGTGCCGAAGCGGGTCGAGAACAGCACGACGTGGGCGATGAGCGCCACGACCGCCGCTGCCAGCACCGGCCAGCCGAGAATGCCGATGCCGCCCGTCGACAGCTTGAGCAGGAACGTGTTGACCACGGTGACCGGCTTGCCGTCCGCCAGCACCAATGCTGCGCCGGACGCAGCCGACAACGTGCCCAGCGTGACGATGAAGTCGGTGATCCGGCCCTTGCCGATGAGCAGCCCGTTGACCACGCCGACGACGGCACCGCCAGCCACGGCCAGCAGGCAGCACACCCACAGCGGGGCGCCGCGCGAGAACGCGGCCCCGAAGCTGACGGCGCCGAAGGTCATCGTGGACGCGATCGACAGGTCGATGCCTCCGGTGGCGACCACGAAGGTCTGACCGACCGACAGCACGACGAGAATCGCCGCCGCGACGAGCATGGCCTCGATGTTGCCCAGGCTCAGGAACGTCCCGTTGGCCGCCTGGAACACCACGACCAGGACGACAAGTCCCACCAGGGAAGCCCACTCGGCGTACGTGCCCACGTCGGTCAGCCTCGACGTCCAGGCTGGTGTTCGTGAGTTCACGGCTGTCCTCCTCGCTGACGGCGCCAGTGCAGTTGGTGCGGTCTGCGCCGGCTGCACCGGCGCCTTGGCGCCCCTCACTTCAGCAGGTCGGCGAACGGGTCGGCGAACGCAGCGACCGGCTTCGGGGTGACCTGCAGCGCCTGTGCGGCGTTCTCCTTGGTGATCAGCTCGACCGGAGCCTTGACGTTCGCCGGCAGGGTCTTGCCTGCAGCGGCAGCCTCGCAGGCCTCGACGCCCATCAGGCCGATGGCGTACGGGTACTGGGCGACCACGGCGGAGATGCCGCCGTCCTGCACGGCCTGGAGCGCGTCCTTGATGCCGTCAACCGAGATGACGTCGACCTGACCGGTCTTGCCGGCGTTGGCGATGGCTCGGGCGATGCCCAGACCCATGTCGTCGTTGGCCGAGAAGAAGCCCTTGAGATCGGGGTGCGCGCGCAGCAGGTTGGTCGCCTGCGTCAGGGCTTCCTGCCGGTCCCAGTTGGCCGCCACCGTCTGCACGATGGTGCCGCCGGAGCCGAGACCCTGGGTGAACCCGTCGATGCGTGCGCCGCTGGTGACGTCGCCGGCGATGCCGCCGATGACGGCGACCTTCCCGCTGCCGCCGAGCAGCTCGGCCATGTGCTTGCCGGCCAGCTCCCCGGCCTGGACGTTGTCCGTGCCGATGTAGGTCGCCGGAGTCGCCTGTGCCGCCTCGGCCGCCTTGGCGTCGACCGGGCTGTCGATGTTGACGATCGTCTTCTTCTTGGCGGCCAGCTGGGCGAGCCCCTGCACCAGGTTGGTGCCTGAGATCGGGTTGACGATGTAGCAGGAGTAGTCCTGCCCGGCGAGGCCGGCGAGCTTGTCGGCCTGCCCGGTCGTGTCGGTGATGGACTGGGCGGCCTGCACCGTCACGGACGCGCCGGAGGCCGTCGCCTGGGCGTCGATCCCCTGCTGCATGGTCTGGAAGAAGGGGTTGTCGAGCCCCTTGATGATCGCCGCGACCTTCGGCTTCGCGGACGACGAGGCGCCGGTGGCTGCCGTGTCGCTCGCACCGCAGGCGGCCAGGGCCAGGGCGGCTCCGGTCACGAGGGCGGTGGCGCTCAGGATGCGCCGGGTCGTGTGCTGCTGAGCTCCCACGAGAGCCTCCTCATCGATGCGACCCGCCGACGGCGGTGTCGTTGCGATCGAGTGAACCTCTCTTTATGACTTTCGTCAAGCAAAAGTCGGCACTCTTTTGCATTTTGATCATACGCATTACAGTCGGGTCCATGACCTCCACCGTCTCCTCGTCGACGACGCCACCAGCGGCTGCCCCAGGCCCTACCGGCGGACCCGGCGTCGGAGACGTCCTGACGATGTTCCGTGGGGTCGAGGCGCTGACCCGCGCCGAGGTGATGAGCCGTACCGGCCTGTCGCGCTCCACCGTCAACCAGCGCATCGACGCGCTCCTGCAGGCGAGGCTTATCGCCCCCGCGGGCGGACAAGCGCCGACCCGTGGCCGACCGGCGGAGCGCTTCGGCTTCAACCGGCGCCGCGGCGTGCTGCTCGTCGCCGACGTGGGCGCCACCGGTATGCGCACCGCGCTGTGCGACCTGACCGGCTCGGTGCTGCACGAGCGCGACATCAGCATCGACATCACCCAGGGTCCCGAGCTCCTCCTGGCCTCCATCGACGACGAGTTCACCGCGCTGCTCGCAGGTGGCGCGGCGTCGACGTCCGACGTGCTGGGCATCGGGCTCGACGTCCCCGGGCCGGTCGACTTCGCCCGCGGGCTGGTGGTCAGCCCGCCGATCATGAACGGGTGGGACGGCTTCGACATCCGCGGCTGGTTCGCCCCCCGCTACGACTGCCACGTGCTGGTCGAGAAGGACGTCAACGCGATGGCCTGCGGCGAGCAGCGCACCACCTACCCGGACGTCGACCAGCTGCTGATGCTGAAGGTCGGCACCGGCGTCGGGGCCGGGCTGGTCTCGAGCAACCAGATCTACCACGGCGCCGACGGCGCGGCAGGTGACATCGGACACCTGCACATCTCGGTGCGCGGGGTCGAGGATGAACCGCAGTGCCGCTGCGGCAAGCTCGGCTGCGTCGAGGCCTACGCCGGCGGCTGGGCGCTCGTTCGAGATCTGCGCAGCCAGGGGGTCGCCGTCGCGAGCGTCGACGACGCGGTACGGCTGGTCCGCAGCGGTGACCTGACGGCGGTTCGGCTGGCCCACCGGGCCGGCCAAGCACTGGGCGAGGGCATCGCGCACGCGGTCAGCCTGTTCAACCCGCGCGTCATCGTGGTGGGAGGGCAGCTCGCGCAGGCCGAGGAGCAGCTGTTCGCCGGCATCCGCGAGGTGGTCTACCAGCGCTCGCTCCCGTTGGCCACGCGCAACCTGCAGATCGTGCGCAGCCAGCTCGATCGCCGCGCCGGCCTGATCGGCCTGTCACTGCTGCTCGCCGACACCATCTTCGCGCCGCACCAGGTCGAGCTGCTGCTCGCCGGCGCCGCTTCCTAGCCTGCGGTTTAGCCCCCGGTGGCCTGCCGAAGTGTCGGGAGGTGCATCAGGAACGGCGCCCGGCTCCTCTTCTTCGACAAGCAGGTGGGCCGGAAGCGGCCCCCTCGGCAGGAGAAGAGGTGCAGGACATGTCGTACTTCAACCGAGCCTTCCTGGCCGCCACCGCTGAACGGGCCATCAAGACCTTCGCCCAGACGCTGGCCGCGCTGCTGGCCGGAACGGGCGCCGGGCTCGTCGACGTCAACTGGGGAGCCCAGGTGTCGGTGGCCGCCATGGCCGCCCTGGTCTCCCTGCTCTCGTCGGTCGCGTCCGGCAGCGTCGGGGCGGCGGGGCCGTCCCTGGCGGGCGAGGGACTGCGCCGCAGCGCTCCCCGGGCGCAGCAGCCCGGCCCGGTGGCGCGCCCGGCCTGATCGCGGCGCGTTCAGCCGGTGACGGTGAGCGTCAGCGTCATCGCGTCGGCTGGCGCGTCGGCCGGGTAGATCTTGACCTGGTAGTCGCCGGCTGCGGCCAGGCTCGCGATGAACTCGGCTGTCTGCTGGGCCTGAGCCTCGGCCTCACCGAGCTCGGCGCCGTCGGGTCCCAGCACCTTGAGGTAGTGCTCGGTCGCGGACTCGTTCTCGAGCTTGAACTCGATCCGCTCGCCGGCCTTCGCCGTCAGGGCCGGGGGCTGCTCGAGCTTGCCCGCAGCGTCGACGACGAGCTCGAGCTCGCGGTCGTAGCCCTCCTCGGCGGCCGAGCTCGTC
Source organism: uncultured Actinomycetota bacterium (assembly GCA_963759935.1). Taxonomy (GTDB): domain Bacteria; phylum Actinomycetota; class Actinomycetes; order Actinomycetales; family Angustibacteraceae; genus Angustibacter. Next base: position 26,864 of record CAVXBF010000009.1, on the reverse strand, counting down.
GCGCCGCCGGCACCGGTCACGGTGATGGGCGTGCGGATTCCGTCGCCGCGCATGCCCGGCTTGCAGGCGATCTCGTACTCGCCGGCCGCGAGGTCGACCTTCAGCTTCTGCGAGGTGGACGGGCCGATGTTCTCGCGCTCGGCGACCACCTTCGTGAACGCGTCGCCGGCCTTGGCGTACACGTACACCTCGGTGACGTCGGAGCCGACGTTCTCGATGGTGAACTCGGCCGGGCCGGCCGGCAGGTTCGTCGGCTGGACGTCGCAGGTCGTGTCGCCTGCCTTGACGCTGTACGCCGCGCCGTCCGCTCCCGACGAGCCGGTGGCGTCACCGGTGCCGCAGGCTGCCACCACGGCGAGCAGCGGCAGAGCGGCAAGGAGCGAGCGGGAACGCGAGAGCATGGGCATGCCTTTCAGGGGGTGAGCGAGATGCGTTGCGGGAGATGGTGATACGGCGCCAGACCGGGGGTAGGCGGCCGGGTCGCGACGGTCCGGGTTCAGGCGCGGACGTGCTCCTGAGTCGCCACGGGGGCGGCCGGCTTGGCGCTGGAGGGGCGCAGGAAGAGCGTCATGACGACGGACAGGTACGCCAGCCAGGCGCCGAGCTCGACGAAGCTCGGCGAGGGGTTCCAGTTGAAGGCACCCTTCAGCAGCGCGCCGTACCAGGACGACAGCGGCACCTGGGCACTGACGTCGAAGACCGTGCTGTTCAGGCCGGGGATGATCCCGGCCTCCTGCAGGTCGTGCAGCCCGTACGCCAACACCCCGGCGGCCACGACCACCAGGCCGATGCCGGTGTACTTGAAGAACTTGGCGAGGTTGATGTGCACCGCGCTCTTGTAGAGCAGGTAGCCCAGGGCGACCGCGGTGCCCAGCCCCAGCGCCGCGCCGAGGAACGGGCGGGTGCCGCTCGTGGCCTGCGTCGTCGACCAGATGAACAATGAGGTCTCGATCCCCTCACGGGCGACCGTGACGAACGCGATCACCACCAGGGCGAGCGGCCCGAGGGTGAGCGCCCCGGCCAGCCTGCCCTCGAGCTCGCGCTTGAGGAACCGGGACGTGCGCTTCATCCAGAAGATCATCCACGTCACGAGCGCCACCGCGAGGATCGACATGATCCCGCCGAACGTCTCCTGCGCCTCGAACGTCATGCTCCGGCTGGTGAAGGTGAGCAGCGCGCCGAACGCGAAGCTCAGCACGACCGCGCTGCCCACGCCGACCCACACGTCCCGCAGCCGGTCCGAGCGGCCCGACTTGACCAGGTACGCGACCAGGATCGACACCACCAGGGCAGCCTCGAGCCCCTCGCGAAGGCCGATCAGGAAGTTGGCAAGCACGGCACCGCTCCTCACTAAGTTAGGTGAGGCTCACCTTAACCGAACTCCTGGAGGTCCGGTCAACTCGAGGCCCTGCCGCGCCCGCACCGGCAGCCCGAAACGTTACCTTTGCCCTGCTGTGTCGTTGGACACACCGGCATGCCGTCGTCCTACCGGAGGCTCACGTGACCCGCCGTACTCGCCGAACTCTCGCCGCCACCATCGGTGCGGCCGCCCTGCTGGCGGTGGCCACCGGACCGGCGTACGCGCACGGCACCGGACACGGCCAGGACCAGCGCGCGGACAAGCGCAAGACCTTCCTGGCAGGAACCTCGGTCCCGCTGGTCACCAGCCCGAACGTGCACTTCGTGACCAACGTGCCCGACACGGCCGCGATCTCCGGCGTCTTCGCCAAGACCGCCCCGTACTTCTACGTCTCGAGCACCGACAGCATCAGCGCGTACGACGTCAGCGACCCGCTCAGCCCGCGCCTCGTCGGCACCCTGCCGAACATCGTGTTCGAGAACGAGGCGATCAACTACGGCGAGAAGCCGGCGGCGAACGGCTCCATCGAGCGGTTCGTCCTGGTCGGCGTCGACCTCGTGCAGACCGCGCCGAGCGAGCCCGACCACCTCGGACGGACCAACGAGGTGATGGTGGTCGACGTCAGCGACCCGACGCACCCGTACATCCGGTCACGCGTCCCCACCCAGACCAACACGCACACGGTCTCCTGCGTACGGCAGACCGACTGCCGCTACGCGTACACCGCCGGGCGCAACGGTCAGTTCTCGGTGATCGACCTCACCGACCTGGACGCGCCCAAGGAGCTGAAGGTCCTGGAGTCACCGGCCGGCAAACCGAACGAGGTGTTCACCAAGGGCGCCGGGCACAAGTGGAACTTCGACGACGCGGGCTTCGGGTTCCACACCGGCTCGGGCGGTACGGCCGTGTTCGACGTCCACGATCCGGCCAACCCGGTGCCGGTCGAGGGCACGAACGCGATGGGTACCGACAACCGCCCCGAGGGTCCGGACTCGGGCTGGAACAACTTCATCCACCACAACTCGGCCCGGCCCAACGCGACCCGGTTCACGCCGGGCGCGGCGCCCAGCGTCGAGAACGGCAACGTCGTGCTGGTCACCGAGGAGGACTACGCCAACGACGGCGAAGAGCTCGCGTGCGACCAGGCCGGCACCTTCCAGACCTGGTACGTCCCGACCCTGGACGGCGCGGCCTACCGAGCGGGGAACCCGGGGCTGGCACCCGACCTCGGGCACATGACTCCGCTCGACAAGATCAATGCGCCGAGCACTGGCGGACCCGGCGGCGTGCCCTCCCCCGTCGGCGGCTTCTGCTCGGCCCACTGGTTCGACTACAACGACGCGGGCATCGTGGCGCAGGGCTACTACCAGCAGGGCATGCGGCTCACCGACGTGCGTGACGCGAGCGACCTCAAGCAGTACGGCTGGTTCACCTCCGCGGTGAGCGAGGTCTGGGACGCCTACTGGGTGCCGCAGCGCACCAAGAAGGGCGTGACGACCGGCCGCCAGACCAACATCGTGTACGCCGTCGACGCGGTGCGCGGCCTCGACGTCCTGACCGTGGACCTGCCCGGTGGGACGACCGTGCCCCCGGTGGTCGACCTCCAGCTGCCCCCCGCGGGGGCCCTGAACGGCGCGGTGCTGGCGGCCGGACGATCCGCAGGGTCAGGCGGCCCGGGCGCACCCCTGGGCGCCGGCCTGGCGTACGTCGTCCTGGCCGGTCTTGGTGGTCTGCTCGCGTTGGGCGGCGCTGCGGCGGCACGACGGCGCGTGGCACGGCGAGGCGTTAACGGCGGGACGCACCCGACGGTCATCGGCGCGCGGCACGCCTGAGCGCGAACGATGGACCATGGCACACCACGTCCCGTGGGTGCGTGTGGAGTCGGACGACCCCGGCCGGGTGATCTACGAGGACGACGTGCAGGTGGTCGTTGTCCCGACGCCGCTGCCGTAGCAGGCCATAGGCTGACGGCATGGCGCGCTACGTCATCGACGCACCCACGCTGCTGCACCTCATCGACAACGGGTTGCGCGTCGACCCGAGCCATCAGCTGGTCGCGCCGAAGTCGATCCTTTCCGAGGCGCTGCAGCTGTTGTTGCGCGACGTGCGGGCCGAGCGGGCGCACCGAGCGGGCCGCCCTGGCCACCCACGAACGGATCACCGAGCTGAAGATGCGGCTGCTCGGCGACCGCACCTCGCGTGCCACGGCATGGCGGATCGCCCGTCAGCAGGACTGGGACACGCTGCGCGATGCGGAGTATCTGGCCGTCACCCGGCTGCAGGCCGACGCGCTCGTCACCGTCGACCCCGAGCTCGCCACGCGGGCGGCCGGCGTCGTCCCTGTCGCTCCCCTGGAGGCCCTGCTCAGCGGCGAGTAGGAGCAGACGCTGCGCGGCCGGCGTGGCGTGGTCAGAGCAGGTCGGCCAGCATCCGGGCGGCGACCGCTGCGCCGTCGGTCTCGACGGGCCGGTACGACACCTCGCGGTCGATCTCCTTCACGATCGCGTCGGCCAGCGCGTCCGGGTCGGCCGCCTCGTCGTAGGGCAGGCAGTGCCCGGCGCCGTACCGGTCGAGGCGGTGGCGCACGTGGAAGTTCTGCTCGAAGTGGTGGCGCAGCGGCACATAGATGAACGGACGCTGCGTGGCTGTCAGCTCCATCGTCGTGGTCAGGCCGCCCTGGACGACGGCGAGGTCGGCCGCAGCCAGGTGCCGGTACAGGTGCGGCACCTGGCCGCGGACCGATACCCCGCGGCGCCGCGGGAGCGACGCCGGTTCGATCCGCGGCCCGGCCACCACCACGAAGTGCACGTCGGGCAGCTGCCGGCGCACGAGCGGCGCGGCGTCCAGGACCCGCCGCAGCAGCGGCGCGCCCACGCCCGAGCCGCCGACGGTGACGACGCAGAGCCGGCGGTCATCGCGGTAGCCGAGCTCGGCCTTGAGCGCCTCGCGGTCGGCGAGCGGCGCCGGGTCGAAACCCGTGACGTAGCCGGCGAAGTCGAAGTTGTCGCGCACCCAGTCGCCGATCATCGGCAGGCCCGGGCCGAACGACTCCGGGACGACGTCCTCGGGGTTCCCGACGAACACCGAGCGGTCGCGCACCCGGGCGAAGCGCGCCCGCTGCTCGATCATCTCGGCGTTGTAGTCGGCGGTCAGGGCAGCCTCTCGGGACCCGCCGTCCGGCATGGGCAGCCAGCCGACGAAGTCGGTCATCCAGGCGAAGGCGAACCGCTTGAGCTCGGGGTTCTCGTGCAGGAAGTAGTCGACGTCCCAGGACTCGTCCCCGACGACGAGGTCGAACTGCTCCTGCTCGACGACCTCCTGGAACACCATGAAGTTGTTGACCAGGATCTCGTCCATCCGCCGGATCGCCTGGAAAGCGTGCAGGTCGTGCTCGCCGGCCTCGTGCTCGATGTGCGACGACTCGTTCGCGAGCCACCGCGAGGCGGGGTGGATCCGTTCTCCCGCAGCCTCAAGGACCGTGGTCACTGGGTGCTGGGCCAGCCACTCCACCTCGAGGTCGGGATGAAGGGCGCGCAGCTCGTCGACGATCGCCAGGTCGCGGCGCGCGTGTCCCAGCCCGATCGGCGACGAGAGGTAGAGCGCCCGCGGGCGCCGCCGACCCGCCGCCGTCCATCGGGAGCGGTCGACCCTGGGCCGCAACCGCTCGGCGAACGCCCGGATCATCAGGTTGATCTTCACCGGGTGGCGCGACATCGGCCCGTGCCCGGCACCCTCGAGCAGCACCAGCGACCCGCCGGTCAGCTCGGCCAGCCGGGCGCCGTCGTCAGCCGGACGGATGGCGTCGTCCGTGCCATGGACGACCACCACCGGACACCGCACCTGTGCACACAAGGACTCGATCGGCGAGGCTTCGGCTCCAGCCCAACCGCTCTCACCGCTCGCGGTGTCGGCGAGGGTGGAGGGTGCGATCTCCCGGCCCCACCCCATGCAGTCCTCGATCTGCTTCGTCGAGTGCGGTTCGGTGAACATCTGGCCGAAGAAGAAGCCCAGGAAGTCGTCGTAGTCACCGTCCACCCAGTAGTGCCGGTTGTACTTCCGCCAGCCCACCGGGTTCTTCACCGGCTCGTCGAACGAGGGCCGCTGTACATGCCGGCGGCTCGGATCGGTGAAGTCGCAGGCCGGCCCGATGGCGAAGAGTCCCAGGACGCGGTCGGGGTGGTCGGCGGCCACTCGCACCGACCACGTGGCCCCGCGGGAGAGAGCGACCAGCACTGCCTGTTCGGTCGACGTCTCGTCGAGGACGGCGATCGCGTCGGCCGCGTACTCACCGCTGGCGTACGCGGCCGGGCCGACTGGTCGGTCGGAGCGACCGCAGCCCCGGCCGTCGAAGGTGACGACGCGGAAGTGCCGGGCCAGGTAGCCGATCTGCGCCTTCCAGAAGCGGGAGGGCACGATGCTCCAGGTGGGCATGAGCAGCAGCGTCGTCTCGCCCTCACCGAACACCTCGTACGCGATCGTGACGCCATCGCGCTGGAGGGTTCCGGCGAGGTCAGGCTGCCTGGCCCGGCTGGGTTCCGCATCGGTCACGGCCGGACCTCCAGCACCTGGTTGAACGGCGTCTCGGCAACCCGGCCGAAACGGGTGAATCCGCCTGCGGTGGCGACGTCGCGGATCCGTGCCGGCCCGGCCTGAGTGCCGAGCGCCAGCCCGACCTCCTGCGACAGCGAGGACGGCGTGCACAACAGGGTCGAGAACCCATAGTAGGCACGGCCCACCGGGTTGAAGTTGTCCTCGACCCGGTCTCCGGCCATCGGCTCGACGACCATCCAGGTGCCGTCCGGGGCGATCCGCTCACGTACAGCGCGCGCAGCGCCGACCGGGTCGCCCATGTCGTGCAGTGCGTCGAACGTGGTCACCAGGTCGTACCCGTTGCCGCTGAACCCATCCGAGCCCGCGACCTCGAAGCTGACCCGGTCAGCGACCCCGGCCGCCTGCGCCTTGGCCCGGGCCTCGCGGATCGACTCCTCGTGGTAGTCCGACCCGTGGAAGGTCGAGTTCGGGAAGGCCTGGGCCATGATGATCGTCGACGCGCCGTAGCCGCAGCCGATGTCGGCCACCTTGGCGCCCTCCTCGAGCTTGGCGACCACGCCACTGAGGGCCGGCAGCCACTCCCCCACGAGGTGCGCGTTGTAGCTCGGCCGGAAGAACCGCTCGCACCCCTCGTGCACGTCGTGGTTGTGCTGGTGCCAGCCGAGTCCGGCACCGCTGCGGGCCAGCTCGACGATCGTGGCGGAGTCCTGCACGGTGCCCAGGGCGATCTGGAAGAAGCCCGGCAGATACGCGGGGCTGGACTCGTCGGTGAACGCCACGGCCTGCTCGGGCGGCAGGGTGTACTCGCCGGTGCTCGGGTCGTACTCGACGATCGAACCGGCGGCCTGCGCGTTGAGCCACTCACGCGCGTACGGCTCGGCGGTTCCGGTGTCGTCGGCGAGCCGGCTCGGGGTGGTGGGGCCGGACTCGGCCATCGACCGGTAGTAGCCGAGCTTGTCCCCCATGACCACCAGCCCCGCGTTCAGTGTGGCGCCGACCTCGTCGACCGCCTTGAACACGAACGCCATCAGCTTGTCGACGTCGACCGGCCTGGTCTGCTGCACGTCAGTCATCTCGCATGTCCTTTCTCGTTCCTACGGTGTGCGGCCGAACGTAGGTTCGACAGCGCCGCCGTCGCATCAGGTGCCCCACCTAGTCGTGCCGTGCCAGACTCGCGACGTGCTGGTCGGGCGGGAGGCTGAGCGACGGACCATCAGCACGCTGCTGGCCGCCGCCCGGGTCGGCGACAGCCGCGTGCTGGTGCTGAGCGGCGAGCCCGGCATCGGCAAGACGGCGCTGCTCGCCGAGGCCGACACGCTCGTGGCAGACATGCGGGTGCTGCGCGCGCAGGGCCTGGCCTCCGAGCAGGTCGTGCCCTTCGCTGGTCTGCTTCAGCTGCTGCGGCCGGTGCTCCCCCTGCTGCCGCACATCCCCGCACCGCAAGCGGCGGCGCTGTCGGCCGCGCTCCTGCTCGACGGCACCACCGGCACGGAGCCCACGCGGTTCGCCGTGGGCGCCGCCACGCTCAGCCTGCTCGCCCGGGCCGCAGAGGACCTCCCGCTGGCCGTGTTCGTGGACGACGCGCACCTGCTGGACGCGCCGTCCGTGCAGGCCCTGGTCTTCGCTGCCCGGCGGCTGGTCTCGGACGCGGTCGCCATGCTCGTCTGCATCCGCGCCGACGAGCCGGGATCAGCCCCGTGGACCGAGCTGCCGACGACCACGGTGACGGGGCTGGATCTGGAGCAGGCGGGCCGGCTGGTCTCCGGGGCGCTACGGCCGTTGCGCGCCGACCAGCTCGGCACCCTGCACCGGTTGACCGGCGGCAACCCGCTGGGGCTGCTGGAGCTGGGTGGCCACGTCGACCGGCTGGACGTGCTGCCGCAGCAGTCCGCACTGGCTGTCTCGGACTGGGTCACCCGGTCGTTCGCCGGACGCGTCGAGGCGCTCAGCGACGACGCTCGCGGGACCCTGCTCGTCGCCGCCGCCGACAGCACCAGCGCCGCCACGGTTCACGCTGCATGCACCGTCCTGGGACTCGCCGAGCCGCGGCTGGCGGAGGCCGAGGACGCCGGCCTGGTGAGCGTGCACGGTGACCGCATCGAGTTCCACCACCCGTTGGTGCGCGCGGCCGTCTACGGGGCGGCCGACCCCGACCAGCGGCGTGCGGTGCATCGCGCTCTGGCGACCGTCGTGCCGCAGCAGGAGACAGACCGGCTGGCGTGGCACCTCGCCGAGGGCGCGTCGGGACCGGACGAGGCGACCGCCGCGACCCTCGACCGGGTGGCGACTCAGGCCGCTGCTCGCGGCGCATACGCGATCGCCTGCAGCGCGTACGACCGCGCGGCGAGCCTGACCCAGGAGTCACCTGAGCTGGCGAGGCGGTTGGCCGCCGCGGGCGAGGCTGCGTGGCTGGCCGGCCTGGCGGACCGCTCGATGGAGCTGCTCGACCGCGCCCTCGCCGCCCACCCCGGCCCGGGCCTGCTCGCCCATATCCAGGAGCTGCGCGGCGCCGTCCAGACCAGGTGCGGCTCCCTCGAGCAGGCCGTCGCGACGCTCCGGGCGGCCGCTGCGGCCGCCGAGCAGACCGATCCGGACGCGGCAGTGCGGCTCTACGCGGATGCGGTGCACGCTGCCTTCTACCTCGCCTCCCCCACGGACGCCCTGCTGGTCAGCGAGGCCATCGAGCGGCTGCTGCCCAGGTGCGCCGAGTCCGGCGCGCGACTACTCGGGTCGATGGCGTCGGGGATGGCGCTGGTGATCAACGGTTCCGGGGCTCAGGGGATCGCCCGGGTGCGCGAGGCCACGTACCCGCTCGTCGCGCCGGACGACGTCCCCACCGACTCCTTCCGGCTGCCGCTGCGGGTGCAGGGAGCCCTCTGGCTCCGCGAGTCCGGACCCGAGCGGGAGGTGGTGGGCGAGGCCATCGCCGCCATGCGCGAGCAGGCGGCGCTCGGGTCGCTGCCGTACCTGTTGATGCACATCGGCCGCGACCTCGCCACGACGGACCAGTGGGACGACGCCGAGACGGCCTACGCCGAAGCGATCCAGCTCGCGACCGAGACCGGACAGACCACCGACCTCGCCATGTCGATGGCCGGGCTGGCCTGCCTGGATGCGCGACGCGGGCGCGAACAGGCCTGCCGTGAGGGCGTGGCCGCAGCCGAGAAGCTGTGCGAACGCCACCAGCTACGGCTTCCCGCCTTCTGGCTGCAGTTCGCCCAGGGCGACCTGGCGGCTGGCCTCGGCGATGCTGCGGCTGCCGCCGACCACTACGAGCAGCTCGAGGCGGCGCTCGCCACCAGCGGCCTGCGCGACCCGGACCAGTCATGTGCGCCAGAGCTGGTGGAGGCGTACGTCCAGCTGGGACGGGTCGACGACGCGATCTCCCTGGCGACGGCGTTCGCCACCAAGGCGGCAGGCAAGGGCCACCCCTTCGCGCAGGCCCGCGCCGAGCGGGCACTGGGCCTGTGCGCTGCTGAATCCGCTGCGACAGAGCACCTTCAGGCCGCGCTAACGCTGCACGCCCAGACCCTCGACCGGTACGAGGCAGCCCGCACCGAGCTGGCGCTGGGCGCCCGGCTGCGTCGCGACCGGCACCGGATCGCCGCCCGACCGCCGCTGCGCGCCGCCCTGGAGACGTTCGAGCGTCTGGGCGCGACGCCGTGGGCGGAGCGAGCAGCGCAGGAGCTCGCGGCGACGGGCGAGACCGTCCGCCGCCGCGAGGCGAGCGCCATGGACGAGCTGACGCCGCAGGAGCGGCAGATCGCCCAGCTACTGGCTCGCGGCCGCACGACCCGGGAGGCGGCAGCCGCCCTGTTCCTCAGTCCGAAGACCGTCGAATACCACCTGCGGCACGTCTACCTCAAGCTCGACATCCGTTCGCGGAGCGAGCTGGCCCAGCGCTTCGGTGCGGACGCCGCCGACTAGGAGACGTCGCCGCGCCACCCGCCGGTCTCACGCCCGCGCTCCTCGACGAACTCCTTGAAGCGCTTGGCATCCGCCTTCACGCGGTGGTCGTCCAGACCGATCGCCGAGCCGGCCTTCTCGACCACGCCCTGCGGCGTCCAGTCGATCTGGATGGTGACGCGCGTCTTGGTGTCGTCGAGCCGGTGAAAGGTGACCACCCCGCCGTGCTCGACGTCGCCACCGGTGCTGGTCCAGGCGATGCGCTCGTCCGGGTGCTGCTCGGTGATCTTCGTGTCGAACTCGCGCTCGACCCCGCCGACCTTGGTCACCCAGTGGTTGCGGACGTCGTCGACCTGGGTGATCGACTCCACGCCCTCCATGAAGTGGGGGAACGACTCGAACTGCGTCCACTGGTTGTAGGCGACCGACACGGGCACCTCGACGTCCACGGACTCCTGGATCTGGCTCACTGCGGTCCTCCTGGGGGTGGGTAGGTTGCGATTCGTCCACTTTGGTATCAGCCGCCCCGGGCTCACGCGACCTGAAGCGTTGCAGCGTGCGGCGGCCCGGGCCAACGAATCGTTTGATGGTGGGGTGAGCCTCATCGACCCGGTGGTGACGAGGGCCCGGACCGAGCTGGCCGGCGCCCTGCGCTCGCGCGTGGCCGGCAAGGACGCCCAGGCGAAGGCCACCGCCATCTGGCAGACGCAAGGCCCGCGGTGGTTCGCTCCGGACGAGCCGATCTGGCGGGTGCACGCGGATGCCGCCATGTTCCCGGGAGGAATCCGGGCCTTGCTGCTGCAGTCGCTGCACCCGCTGGCCATGGCCGGCGTGGCCGCGCACTCCGGGTACAAGGGCGACCCGTGGGGCCGGTTGCAGCGCACCAGCGAGTTCTTGGCCACGACGACGTTCGGCACGATCGAGCACGCCGAGCGGCTGATCGAGCGGGTTCGACGCATCCACGACCGGGTCCAGGGCACGGCCCCCGACGGCCGGCCGTTCGCGGCCAGCGACCCGCACCTGCTGCGGTGGGTGCATGTGACCGAGGCGGACAGCTTCCTGACCGCCTACCAGCGGTATGCCGTCCACCCGCTGTCCGAGGCGGACGCCGACCGGTACGTCGAGCAGGCGACGGTCGTGGCACTGCGGCTCGGGGTGATCGACCCGCCCACCACGGTGCGCCAGCTGCGCGCCGAGATCGAGGCCTACCGACCCGAGCTCGCGGGCACGCCCGAGGCGCGCGAGGCAGCGCGCTTCCTGCTGGTGCACCCTCCCCTGCCAGCGGCGGCCCGGCCCGGCTACACGGCGTTGGCGGCCGGAGCGGTCGCCATGCTGCCCGGTTGGGCGCGCGCGCCGCTGCGCCTGCCGCACCTCCCGGTGGCGGACCGGCTGGTCGGCGGCCCGCTGGGCGGCGCGGCCACCGCGGTCGTGCGGTGGGCGATGAACGCACCGGACGACGTCCGCCACCGCCCAGCGGTGTGAGCGACCTCAGACGACGGATACGGCATCTGGTCATGCCGCGGGCTAGCGCCAGACGAGGACCTCGTCGAGCGACTTCCGCTCGATGGCGGGCACCCGTGCGCGGTCCGCGGGGTAGCCGACGGGGATCACCAGGAAGCCGCGCTCCTCGGCGGGGCGGTCCAGGATGCTGTTCAGGAAGCGCATCGGGCTCGGCGTGTGCGTCAACGTCACCAGACCGGCCTCGTGCAGCGCGGCGAGCAGGAATCCCACCGCGATGCCCACCGACTCCTTCACGTAGTAGGGCCGCGGGGTATCCGGCCCCTTGTGGACCTCGAACACCACGATGACCGCCGGCGCGTCGTCCAGGAACGGCTTGCGCCAGTCGGTGCCCAGTGACGCCAGCGCGGCCAGCCACTCGGCCGAAGCCCGCTTGGTGTAGAACTCGCGCTCCTCGGCCTCCGCCGCCTCGCGCAGGGCCCGCTTCGTGCCCGGGTCGGTGACGACGACGAAACGCCACGGCTGCACGTTCGCGCCGCTGGGTGCACTCGCCGCCGCCCGAACCGCGGCCCGGATGACGCCGTCCGGGATCGGCCGCCGGTCGAAGTCGCGGACGCTGCGCCGCCGGGTCAGCCGGTCGGCGAAGGCGCTGATCCGATCAAGGGCCTCGGCCGGCGGGACGTCCGCGCGGGGCGCGGGCAGCGAGTCAGGGACCGGCTCGGACGTCGTCATGCTGCCACCCTGCCAGCAGAGCGTGGGCTTGCCGGCCGCGGAGGCAATATCGTGGCCCCCTCCCCGAGGAAGGCCGTTGATGACGACCGTTGACCGCAGCCACGCCCCACGCACCGGGCAGCAGGCGTCGGGCATCCCGCACAGCTCGCCGGAGTCGTTGCTGTCGACCGTGGGGGCCGCGGCCGACGCCGCCGAGGAACTCGCCGGCACCGCCCCCGCCACCCGCCGCCGGTGGCTCATTGCTCTGGCCGACGCCTTGGAGGCGAACGCGGAGGGACTGATCGCGCTGGCCGACGACGAGACAGCGCTCGGCGCGCCGAGGCTGCGCGGTGAGCTCGCCAAGACGGCGGCCAACGCTCGTTACTACGGCGCCGTGGGCGAGGCTGGCACCTGGATGCGAGCCCGGGTCGAGCGACCGGGTGACGCCGGCGGCCCCGACCTGCGCCGCGCCAACCTGCCCGTCGGGCCGGTCGCCGTGTTCGGCGCGAGCAACTTCCCGTTCCAGTTCGGCACGGTCGGTCATGACACGTGCTCCGCGCTCGCCGCCGGCTGCCCGGTGCTGGTCAAGGCCCACCCCGCTCACCCGCGGCTGGCCGCTGCCCTGGCCGAGGTCGCGACCCATGCCCTGCGACTCGAGGGCGCCCCCGTCGGCGCGTTCGCCAGCGTTGTCGGCTTCGACGCCGGACTGGCGCTGGTGGATGCTCCGCAGGTCAAGGCCGTGGCCTTCACCGGGTCGCAGGCCGGCGGCATGGCCCTGTTGGAGCGAGCCAACCGACGGCCGAGCCCGATCCCCGTGTTCGCCGAGATGGGCACCGTCAACCCGGCGGTGCTCACGACGGCCGGGCTGGCCCGGCTCGCCACCGTGGCCACCGGCTTCGTGGAGTCCTTCACCCTCGGCACCGGCCAGTTCTGCACCAAGCCGGGCCTGCTGCTGGCACCGCGTGGCGCCGGGGTCGCCGAGGCCGTGGCCGATGCTGTCGGCCCTCATCCGGGTGGGTGGATGCTCACGGCGTCCATCGCTGACGCCTACCGCGACGGGCTCGCAGGGCTGGAGCGGGCCGGAGCCAGGCTGCTGCGTCGCGGCCCCGAACCAGACGCAGGCTTCCGAGCAGGTGCGGCGGTGCTGACGGTTGACGCAGACCTTCTGCAGCCGGGATCGCGACTGCTCCAGGAGTGCTTCGGCCCCGTCGCGCTGGTCGCCGAGTACGACGGCGTCGACCACGCGATCGGCGTGCTCGGTCAGCTCCAGCCCGCGCTGGCCGCGAGCGTCTTCGGCGGAGAAAGCGACGACCCGGACGTCGCACCGCTCGTCGCCGCGCTGGCCGGACAGACCGGCCGGGTGGTCGTGGACGGGTGGCCCACCGGCGTCGCCTGCTCCGACGCGATGCAGCACGGCGGACCGTGGCCGGCGACCAGCCGACCCGACGCGACGAGCGTTGGCGCAGAGGCACTCAGCCGCTTCACCCGGCCGGTGGCCTTCCAGAACGTCCCGGACGCCGCACTCCCCCTTGCCCTGCAGGACGCCAACCCCTGGGGGCTCACCGGTCGCTCTGACCAGCGCGCTGCGCCCTGACCCGTCAGTGCGCCGCCGACAGCGCGTCCGTGAGCAAGCCGACGAGTGCCTCGAGCTGGACATCGGCCACCGCCCCGGCCTCCTCCTGCGAACCATCGAGCGCGCGAGCCGAGAGCACCGCCTTGTTGGAGATCAGGTCGGCGATCCGCGTGTCGATGGTCTGCGCGGCGATGATGCGCCAGGCGGTGACCGGCTCCGACTGCCCGATGCGGTGGCTGCGGTCGATCGCCTGGGTCTGCTCGGCATCGGTCCACGACAGCTCTGCGAGCACGATGTTGGAGGCGACCTGCAGGTTGAGACCCACGCCTGCAGCGGTGAGGGAGCAGACGGCGACGGCGACGTCCGGGTCGTTCGCGAAGGCATCGATCTGCTTCTGCCGCAACGTCTGTGACTGTCCCCCTCGGATCGACGAGAACCGCAGCCCACGCTTGGTGAAGATCTCCTCGGCGACGTCCATGACGTCGACGTGCTTGGCGAAGAAGACGACCTTGCCGGCGCTGTGCGCAAGCTGCGCCGCGTAGTCGGCGGCCAGGGCCGCCTTCGCCTGGCCGATGCGCCGCATCATGGCGAAGACGTTGTCGTCGGCCGTCTTGGTGGTGGCCTTCCGCTCGGCTGTGGCGATCTTGCGCACCAGCTCGTGGTCGATCCCGTCGACGACGGGACCCGTCTTGCGCTTCGCGAGGGCACTCTCGTAGCGAGCCACCAGGCGCCGAGCCAGATCGCGCTCGGCCTCCCGGATCGAACGGCCGATCTGGTCGTCCAGCTCGACGGGAAGGTCGGCGATCCGGCGGGCGGGGATGTCAGCAGCCACGTCGACCTTGCGACGTCGCACGATGCCGAGGTCGACCACACACTGGCGGGCCGCGCGGTAGAACCCGGGGTCGGCTGGGGTCAGCCCGGTGTCCTCCAGCGCGTCCATCAGCTCGGCACGTGGCTTCTTGTCGTCGATCCAGCCGAGGAACTGCCAGATGGCCCGGAAGTCCTCGATGTCGTTGATCAGCGGGGTACCGGTCAGGGCCATGAGCAGCGGGCGGGCGACGCGGGCCCGGACTCGCTCGGACAGCTCGAGCACGTGCTGGGACCGTTGCGAGGACTTGTTCTTGATGAAGTGCGCCTCGTCGACGACCATGCCGCGGAAGCCGAGGTCGCCGAGCCAGCCCACATGGCGGTCGAGCACCTCGTAGTTGACGACGACGATGTCGGCGAAGCCGTCGATGGTGTGCCCGTCGCCGTGGATCACCGTGGCCGAGCGGTTCGGCGTCCACAGACCCACCTCTCGGGCCCAGTTCGTCTTGACGACGTTCGGTACGACGACGAGCAGCGGGTAGGCGTTCGCCGCCTGCGCAGCGAGCAGGGCCTGCGCCGTCTTGCCCAGGCCGGGCTCGTCGGCGAGCAGGAAGGTGCGGTGGCCGGACGCCGCGGCAGCGACCAGCTGCGCCTGGTGGGGCATGAGCTCCAGGCTGCCTGGCGCGTTCAGGGAGGACGGCGCGGGCAGGGCCATGCCGGACGAGGCGCCGTCACCCGCGCGCTCGAACGAGTTGAAGAGCGGGCCGAGCAGCTCCCAGGTGGCCAGCCGGCGCGGCGCGGCCGGACGCTGCGCCACGGCGGAGTAGTCCGGTGCCAGGAAGGGGTTGGCGAGCTGGCGCGAGACGACCGACTGCGGCACGACGCGGCGCTCGGTCGTGGCGGGCGCGACGGCTGGCGTCGGGGGCGCGACCTCCTCGGGTGCGGACTCGATGCCCGCGTCCCTGAGCATGGCCTGCCGGAGCGAGCGAGCGGCGGCAGAGACGGCCGCGTCGTCGGCGAGCAGCGCGAGGAGGGAGGTGTCACGGGCCGCGGTCTTGGCCAGGATCATCGCGACCCCGTCGAGGCGCTTGAGCTGCTCGGCGCGACGGCTGGCGCTGCTGGTCTGGTCCGACCGGACCCGGTCGCGCTCCTCACGCACCAGCAGGGCGATCACCTGGAACTTGGTGCGAACGGACGGCGCCACCCGCCCGCGCTGGACGGCGGCCTCGACCTCACGCACGGTGCGGGCGAGCACCGGCAGGATGCCGTCGTTGGAGCTGCCTCCGG
Organism: uncultured Actinomycetota bacterium; assembly: GCA_963759935.1. Taxonomy (GTDB): domain Bacteria; phylum Actinomycetota; class Actinomycetes; order Actinomycetales; family Angustibacteraceae; genus Angustibacter. Next base: position 11,211 of record CAVXBF010000009.1, on the reverse strand, counting down.
CCCGTCGCTGGTGACGCGGAGCGGCACGGCGAGCACCCGATTGGCGCGGGCCACGTCCAGCCACAGACTCCTCCTTCGCGTGCCACGGCTCGCTGACCGTGGCGTCGAGCACCGTCTGCGACCCAGCGGCCGACCTGACGGACGTCGAGCGGAGCGACCGTGACTGGCCGCACCCCGACGCAATTCGGTCCCGGATCTGCGACAGATCGACGTGGACGGCCAGACGACGTCCCACGGTGGGAGCCCCGCAACCACGTCGGGCTGGTGACCAGCATCGCGACGATCGGCACCAGTCCAGCGCGTGGCGCTGGTCGGTACGGTCCCATACTAGCGGTGCGTCGACTCGGGCAGCGACCGCGACGTGCAACTCCGCACCCTCAGCGCCAGCCATCGCGTCGGCCGGACCTGCACATCCCCCATCACTGAGCGCTATGCCCGAGCGCCTCAGCTCGTCTGGGTGCGTCGGGCCAGGTCAAAGGGAAGCCGGTCGAAGATGATGCGCATCTCGACGATGCGTCCGTGGGCGACGCGGTGCCACTCTGCGCCAGGCGCTTCGGCCACGAGCGGGGTCGAGGTGTTGTAGACCAGCACGGCGTTGTCCCCATCGCCGTACGCCGCCATCAGGGTTGCCGATTCGGCCATCCCCGCGAACGGGCCCATGAAGGTGCGAAAAGCGTCGGCGCCGCTGACCGGTCCGGCTGGTGCGTGGCAGTCGATGTCCGGGGCCACGAACGTCATCGCGCGTTCGAAGTCGCCAGTGCTCCACGCGTCGAAGTAGCTGCGTGCAACGTCGAGCGCTGTGGTGTCAGTCATCGTGCTCTCCTGTGTCCGGCATGTTGTCGGGTCTGCACGTACTGACACCACCCGCGGCTGGATCGGAACGTTTTGGCACAATCCCTGCGGTGACGACAACGGTCCCTTCGGGCGACGCGGATGCCTTCCGTGTGCTGGTCGATCCGTGGGTGCACGAGCTGCATGTTCACTGCTATCGCATGCTCGGCTCCGTCGACGACGCCGACGAGGTCCTTCAGGAGACCTTGCTCGCCGCCTGGCAAGGCCTGGATCGCTTCGAGGCACGGGCTTCGCTGCGGACGTGGCTCTACCGGATCGCGACCAACCGGTGTCTCAACGCCATTCGCGACGGCAGGCGTCACCCACCGCCCATACCCGCCCCTCCGTTCGATCCCCCGCCGCCCACCGCGCACCACCCGGCGACGTGGCTCCAGCCCTACGTGATGGACGACGATCCTGCTCGCCTTCTTCAACGACGCGAACACATCGAGCTGGCCTTCATCACCGCGCTGCAGTTGCTCCCTCCGCGGCAGACGGCGGCCCTCCTCCTGGTCGACGTCCTCGGGTTCTCACTGGCCGAGGCAGCAGAGCTCCTCGACACCGGGACGACGGCCGTCAAGGGCGTGCTCCAACGAGCGCGGGCGGCCATCGAGGCTCACGGTGGTGCATCACCCGAGCGCCCGGCAGCGGACGACCAGCGCGTCCTGGCCGAGCGGTTCGCCGACGCCTTCGCCAGCGACGACATCGACGGGGTCCTGTCGCTGATGACCGACCGAGCGTGGCTGGCCATGCCGCCTGCCCCGCACCTGTATCGCGGGCGCGAGGCGGTCCGGGCGTTCCTCGAAGCGAGCATCGGCTGGCGTCGAGGCAGCCGAGCGCTGTCCCTCACCCCGCTCACCGCCAACGCTGCACCCGGCTACGCGGTGCAGATGTCTCACGCGGAGGAGTGGCGGCCCGCCGGCACCATCGTGCTCGACATCGTGCCCGCCGGCATCGCTGGGCTCACCCGATTCCTCGACGATCGGGCGGCCACCGGGGCCGGTCGTCGAAGCGGCGACTAGCCCGCAATCTTGCTCACGGCCGCACCCACGTCCACCCGGCATTGGGGTGCGCTGAGAGCCTTCGCGACAGGACTCAGCCGACCCGGTCCCAGCCTCGACGGGGCCGGTGGCTGCCGAGCTGGTCGTCGCGGCTGCGGTAGACGATGTACGGCCGCGTGAGGTAGCCGACCGGCGCACTGAAGACGTGGACCAGGCGAGTGAACGGCCAGATGGCGAAGAGGCCGAAGGCGACCAGTGCGTGCAGCTGGAATCCCAACGGGGCGCCCGCCATCAGCGACGCGTCGGGCTGGAAGGCCAGGAACGATCGGAACCAGACCGAGACGCCCTCGCGGTAGTTGTACTCACCGCCGATCGTCAGGATCGAGCCGGCGACGGTGTTCCACATGCCCAGGACAACCACGATGGCAAGGAAGGCGTACATCACCTTGTCCATCGGCGTCGTCGCGGAGAAGACCGGGCCGGTCGTGCGACGGCGGTAGATGAGGATGGCCATGCCGATCACCACCATCGCGCCGGCGAGCAGGCCACCCGCGACCGCCACCACGTGGTAGGCGCGCTCGCTGATGCCGAGCGCATCGGTCCAGGACTGCGGGACCAGCAGGCCGATGACGTGACCGCCAACGACTCCGAGCATCCCGAAATGGAAGAGCGGGCTGCCGATCCGCAACAGGCGGTTCTCATAGAGCTGGGAGGAGCGGGTGGTCCAGCCGAACTTGTCGTAGCGGTAGCGCCACAGATGCCCCACGACGAACGTCGTCAGGCAGACGTAGGGCACGACGACGAACAGGAACTCGCTCATGCGCGCACCCCCGGGAAGGACGGCATGGGCAGCAGCGTCGGGTCGGACGACGTGCGCCTGGCTGCGGCGGGGCTGAACTGCGGCTGCGCGAACGGGGCGAGTCCCACCTCCTCCTCAGGCGGGCCTTCGGCGGCGAGGCGACGCACAGCGTCTCGCTCGTCGCCGCGCAACGGAGGCAAGGTGGCAGTGACAGCGTCGAGCAGTGGAGCCCAGGGCGACGCCATGTCCCGCAACGAGATCCGCAGCAGCTCGAGCCCGGCCCGGTGGTCGAGCATCAGGTCGCGGCCGCGGACCTGGTCGACGGTGGCGGCGAACTCGAGGACGACGCACAGGTGGTCTGGCAGCTCGATGTCGTCGAGCTGGAACCCCGTCTCCTGGTACGTCTGCTTGAAGCGCAGCAACGCCATCCCCCGCTTGCGGGTGTCGCCGTGGGCGAAGTACGTCAGGAACAGGTTGCAGCGACGGCGGGTGTCGAACGTCTCGACGTAGGCAGCCTGGAGCTCCGGCAGCGGCATCGACTCGACGTGGTCCAGGAACTCGCGGATCGAGTCCCCGATCGCCTGCGGCAGGTCCACAGACGCCGACCTGAGCAGCGCGGCGCGGGCTTGCAGCATTTCGTCGGGATAACCGAGGAGCAGGGAGACCGACTGCCACCCGATCGTCAGCTGGTCGGGCGTCAACGTCGTCCGTGGACGACGGCCGCTCACGGTTTCGGTCCCTTCGTGGGGAACAGCCCACCCGGGGAGCCCTTGCCGTCCCAGTTGAGCAGGTTGATCCGGCCGGCCTTCCTGACCGGACCGGCCATCGAGTCGGAGGTCTGCCGGTCCTTCAGCATCTGGAAGTTCTCGACGGCGATCGGCGTCGGCGCGCCCGAGCCTTCACCGAAGAGGTCCTGTTGGCCGCCGCCGTACTCCGACACCGAGCACTCGGTGGCCAGCTCCTCCAGGGAATGCGCCTGCTCTGCGTGCGCCGCCGGGATCACATACCGATCCTCGTACTTCGCGATCGCCAGCAGCCGGTACATGTCGTACATCTCCTCCTCGCTCATCCCGACTGCGGCGGGGATCGAGCCGTCGGGATCGCGGCCGAGGTTGATGTCGCGCATGTAGCTGCGCATCGCGGCGAGCTTCTTGAGCACCGCGTCGACGGGTGCGACGTCACCAGCCGTGAAGAGCTCAGCGAGGTACTCGACCGGGATCCGCAGCGCGTCGATCGCGGCAAACAGGTTGCCCTTCTCCTCGGCGTCCTCCCCGGTTTCGCGGACGACGTCGACGACCGGCGAGAGCGGCGGGATGTACCAGACCATCGGCATCGTGCGGTACTCCGGGTGCAGCGGCAGCGCGACCTTGTAGGTGTTGATCAGCGCGTAGATCGGCGAGCGCTGGGCGGCGTCGACCCAGTCGCGGGCGATCCCGGCCTGCTCCGCCGCGCGGACGACGTCGGGGTCGTGCGGGTTGAGGAACACCTGCCGCTGGGCCTCGTAGAGCCCGTGCTCGTCGTCCGTCGAGGCGGCTTCGAGCACCTTGTCGGCGTCGTAGAGCACCAACCCGATGTAGCGCAGCCGGCCGACGCAGGTCTCGGCGCAGACGGTGGGCAGCCCGACCTCGATGCGCGGGAAGCAGAACGTGCACTTCTCGGCCTTGCCGGTGCGGTGGTTGAAGTAGATCTTCTTGTAGGGGCAGCCAGACACGCACTTGCGCCAGCCGCGGCACTTGTCCTGGTCGACCAGGACGATGCCGTCCTCCGCGCGCTTGTAGATCGCACCGCTCGGGCACGACGCCGCGCACGACGGGTTCAGGCAGTGCTCGCAGATCCTCGGCAGGTAGAACATGAAGGTCTGCTCGAACTCGAACTTCACCTTGTCGGCGATCTTCTTGAGCATCGGATCGCGATGGGCGGTCTCGGTGGAGCCGCCGAGGTCGTCGTCCCAGTTGGCTGACCACTCGATCTTCATGTTCTCGCCGCTGATCAGCGACTTCGGCCGCGCGACGGGAGTGTGCTCCTGGGCGGGCGCATCGGTGAGCGTCGCGTAGTCGTAGGTCCAGGGCTCGTAGTACTCGCCGATCGAGGGCAGCTTGGGGTTGGAGAAGATGGTCATCAGGTTCTTGAGCCGACCACCCGCCTTGAGCTTCATCCGGCCGCGCTTGTTGAGCTCCCAGCCGCCCTGCCACTTCTCCTGGTCCTCGTAGGTGCGCGGGTAGCCGAGCCCGGGCCGCGTCTCCACGTTGTTGAACCAGATGTACTCGGTGCCCGTGCGGTTGGTCCATGCCTGCTTGCACGTCACCGAACAGGTATGGCACCCGATGCACTTGTCGAGGTTCATCACCATCGCCATCTGGGCCATGACCTTCATCAGTACGTCACGTCCTGGCTGCGCTTGCGGATGATGGTGACCTCGTCCCGCTGGTTGCCGGTGGGGCCCAGGTAGTTGAAGGCGAAGGTCAGCTGGGCGTACCCACCGATCAGGTGTGACGGCTTCACCAGCAGCCGGGTGAGCGAGTTGTGGATGCCGCCGCGCTTGCCGGAGGTCTCCGCGATCGGGACGTCGATCAGCCGGTCCTGCGCGTGGTACATGTACACCGTCCCCTCAGGCATCCGGTGCGACACGATGGCCCGCGCGACCACGACGCCGTTGCGGTTGACCGCCTCGATCCAGTCGTTGTCCTTGATGCCGACCTTCGCGGCGTCCCGGTCGCTCATCCAGATGTTCTGGCCGCCGCGGGACAGCGACAGCATGAAGAGGTTGTCCTGGTACTCCGAGTGGATCGACCACTTGTTGTGCGGGGTCAGGTAGCGGACCGTCAGACCCTCGACCTGCCCGCCCGAACCGTCCGACACGTTGCCCAGGGCCGGCTCCGCGAACAAGGCCGCCATGTTGAGCGGGGGCCGATAGACCGGCAGGCACTCGCCGAGCTCGGTCATCCAGTCGTGGTCGAGGTAGAAGTGCATGCGTCCGGTCAGGGTATGCCAGGGCTTCTTGCGCTCGACGTTGATGGTGAACGGCGAGTAGCGCCGACCACCGGTCTCCGAGCCCGACCACTCCGGTGACGTGATCACCGGGACCGGCGGCCCCTGGGTGTCGGCGAAGGTGATCTGCTTGCCCTCGTGCTCCTCGGCAAGGTCGGCCAGCCGCACCCCGGTGCGCTTCTCGAGGGTCCTGAAGCCCTGGGTGGCGAGGTGTCCGTTGGTCGTTCCGGACAGGGCGAGGATCGCCTCGCAGACGTTGACGTCCTTCTTCAGCGACGGACGGCCGTCAGCCACTCCGCCGCGCACCGGCCCGTTCTTGGCCCGCAGGTAGTCGACCTGCTTGCTGAGCTCGAACGTGACGCCCTTGGTGGTCGCGCCGAGGGTGTCGACCAGCGGGCCGAGGGCGTTCATCTTCTGGGCGACGGCGCCGTAGTCGCGCTCGACGTCGACCAGCTTGGGCATCGTGACGCCGGGGATCGGCTCGCACTCTCCCTTTTGCCAGTCGCGGACGACGCCGTGGGGGTTGGCCATGGCGTCCGGGGTGTCGTGGGTCAGTGGCACAGCGACGACGTCCCTGCGGACGCCGAGGTGGGTCGCGGCGAGCTCACTGAACTTCTCCGCGATGGTCTGCCAGGCATCCCAGTCGGTGCGGGTCTGCCATGGCGGCGAGATGGCGGGGTTGAACGAGTGGATGAACGGGTGCATGTCGGTGGTGTTCAGGTCGTGCTTCTCGTACCAGGTGGCAGCCGGGAGCACCACGTCGGAGAAGATCGTCGTACTGGTCTGCCGGAAGTCGATCGTCATGAGGAGGTCGAGCTTCCCCTCGGGCGCCTCGTCTCGCCAGGTCACGTCGACCGGGCGCTGGCCCTCGGGCGTCTCGGTCGCTCGGACCGAGGAGTCGGTGCCGAGTAGGTGCTTCAGGAAGTACTCGTTGCCCTTGCCTGAGGAGCCGAGCAGGTTGGCACGCCAGATCGACAGGATGCGCGGGTAGTTGCCGGGCGCGTCGGGGTCCTCGCCCGCGAAGCCGAGGTCGCCGGACTTGAGCTGCTCGACGACATACTCCCCCACCGGTTTCCCGGCCGCCGCTGCATCGTCGCTGAGGTCGAGCGGGTTGCGGTCGAACGTCGGGTACGACGGCATCCACCCCATGCGGGCGCTCTGGGCAATCACGTCGGCGGTGGACCTCCCGGCGAACTGGCCCTTACCGGTGGACGCGGACAGGGTGTCTGCACCGAACTGGTCGTAGCGGAACTGGTCGCTGTGGAGGTACCAGAATGCGGTCTGGATCATGTTGCGCGGCGGGCGGTTCCAGTCGAGCGCGTTGGCGATCTGCGTGTAGCCGGTAATCGGCCGCACCTTCTCCTGGCCGACGTAGTGGGCCCAGCCGCCACCGTTGACCCCCTGGCAGCCGGTGAGGTTGGTGAGGGTGAGGAACGCGCGGTAGATCGTGTCGGAGTGGAACCAGTGGTTGGTGCCGGCGCCCATCACGATCATGGACCGGCCCCTCGAGTCCTCGGCGTTCTGGGCGAACTCCCGGCCGATCCTGGCCGCCGTCGCGGCAGGGACGCCGGTGATGGCCTCCTGCCAGGCCGGCGTGTACGGCGCCTGTGCGTCGTCGTACCCGCTGGCCCACTCGCCCGGTAGATCGGCGCGCTTCACGCCGTACTGCGCGAGAAGCAGGTCGAACACGGTGGTGACCAGGTGTCCGGCGACGCGTCGCACGGGGACGCCGCGCGGGAGGTCGGCAGCGGCACCGTCGGGGGTGTCGAACCGCGGCATCCGGACGACCACGGACTGTGCGGCGGCGTCGAGCAGCGAAAGCACCGGGTCGACGTCCCCGAGCTCGAGGTTCCACTTGCCGGCACCCGCCTCGCCGTAGCGATGGCCCAGCGAACCGTTGGGGACGACGGGCAGCTGGGTCCGTGCGTCGATGAGCACGGTCTTGAAGGCGGCGTTCTCGTCGCCCGCGTGGGTGTGGAGGTCTGCGGCGGTCAGGAACTTCCCCGCGGTGTACGCGCCGTCGGACGTCTCCTCGAGGCGGACGAGGTGGGGCAGGTCGGTGTAGGTCTTCACGTACTCGGTGAAGTACGGCGTCTGCCGGTCGACGAAGAACTCCTTGAGCACCACGTGGCCCATCGCCATCGCGAGCGCGGCGTCGGTGCCCGGCCTGGCCGGCAGCCACTCGTCGGCGAACTTCACGTTGTCGGCGTAGTCGGGGGCGACCGCGATCACCTTCTGCCCGCGGTAGCGGGCCTCGGTCATCCAGTGTGCGTCCGGCGTGCGGGTGACCGGGAGGTTGGAGCCCCACATGATCAGGTAGCCCGCGTTCCACCAGTCACCCGACTCGGGGACGTCGGTCTGGTCGCCGAAGACCTGCGGGGACGCGACGGGCAGGTCGGCGTACCAGTCGTAGAAGCTGAGCATCGAGCCGCCGATGAGGTTCACGAACCGTGCGCCGGAGGCGTGCGAGACCATCGACATCGCCGGGATGGGCGAGAAGCCGGCCACGCGGTCGGGACCGTACTTCTTGATCGTGTGCACGTGGGCGGCGGCGACGATCTCGGCGGCCTCGTCCCAGGTGGCCCGTACCAGACCGCCCTTGCCGCGCGCCGACTTGTAGGCCTTGGCACGTAACGGGTTCTCGACGATGTGCTCCCACGCCCGAACCGGATCGCCGTCGTGCTGCGCTTTCGCCTCGCGGAACATCTCGAGCAGCACGCCGCGCACGTACGGGTAGCGCACCCGGGTGGGCGAGTACGTGTACCAGGAGAACGCCGCCCCACGCGGACAGCCGCGTGGTTCGTACTCCGGGGAGTCCGGGCCGGCCGTGGGGTAGTCGGTCTGCTGGGTCTCCCAGGTGATGATCCCGTCCTTGACATAGACCTTCCAGGAGCAGGACCCGGTGCAGTTCACGCCATGGGTGGAGCGCACGACCTTGTCGTGGCTCCACCGGTCGCGGTAGAAGTCGTCCGCCTGCCGGCCACCTTGCACGGTCAGGGTTCTGAGGTCGTCCGACACCGCGCCTCTGGTGAAGTAGCGACGGGTACGCACCAGGGCGTCGCTCAGTGAGCCGTCCAGTCCCGGCTGGTCTGGTTGGTCTCGGCCCGGCGTCATACGGCGGCCAGCTCCTCGTCGTGTCGCCGCGCCGTCCCGCGCACGACGGTCAGGGTCAGCAGCAGGGTCAGGGCCGCCGTCACCGAGAGCAGCCCCAAGCCGATGGCGTAGGACTCGGTACGGCCGTACACGTAGCCCATGATCAGTGGCGGCACGAACCCGCCGAGCCCGCCCGCCGCTCCCACCAGGCCGGTCACACCGCCGACGCGGGAGGGGTCGGTCACCTTCGCGATCAGGGCGAACGTGGCACCGGTGCCGGAGCCGAGCGCCATCGCCATGGCGAGGAAGGCGGTGGCTCCGAGGGGTTCGAGGACCGGTGTCGTGGACGCGACCGCCGCACCGATGACGACCACCCCGTAGCCGCTGGCCAGGACCGGGATCGGGCCCAGCCGGTCGGCGAGCCAGCCACCGACCGGTCGCATGATCACCGCGAGGACGACGAACCCGGCCATCCGGTTGGACGCGTCCGCCGGCGTGAGGTCGTAGGCCGTCTTGAGGTACGCGGGTAGATAGACCGAGAACGCGACGTACCCACCGAACGCCACGGCGTACAGCAGGCACGCCTGCCAGGTGATCGGCAACCGCGCATTCGCGTTCAGCCGGGACGCCAGGGACGAGGTCGGCGCCTGCCTGCCCGGGGCGTCCTCGAGCAGCCGCCAGGCCACGACCGCGAAGATCGTCAGCGCCGCCGCCGCGAAGAGGAAGGGCGTTTTGTCACCCACGTTCGCGTAGAGCTTCACGGTGGTGAGCGCACTGATCGCCGTTCCGCCCATCCCGGCGCCGAAGATCCCCACCGCAAGGCCTCGCCGGGCCGGGGGGAACCAGGCGTTGACGAACGGGACGCCGACCGCGAACGAGGTTCCGGAGATACCGAGGAAGAAGCCGCCGATGAGCAGCGCGGTGAAGTTGGTCTGCCCGTAGAACCCGATGAACAGGATCGGCACGATCGTCGCGAGCGAGACGATGACGAACATCTCCCGCCCGCCGAACTTGTCGGTGAGAGCCCCGACAGGGATCCGGCCGAGGGAGCCGACGATGACCGGCACGGCGACGATCAGCGACACCTGCCACTCACTGAGCGCGCCCAGGGTGCCGCTCTCGCGAAACACCGGGCCCAGCGGGCTGAGCAGCGCCCACGCCCAGAAGTTGAGCGCGAATCCGATGGTGGCGACGGCCAGCATCAGCCACGGCGACCTGGTGGAGCCGTGATGTTGAGCTCCCGAGGTCACCGGAGCCGTCATTGCTCTGCCCTTCTCGCGGGCCTCACGTTCCCCACCCTGGCCCCTCGCGGTCCCCTTGCCAAGGGAGGTGCTCGCGTCAGGTCTTCGTCGGTCATGTCAGGTCCCCTCACCGGCCCACCGGCGGTGGTGCCCTGCGGGAGCAAGTACAGCCGAGACCGCCCGGCGGGGAGGGGGTCAAAGGTCCCGACCTCCGCCGCTCGCTGGCCACAGGCGACCGTGAACGAGAACTCAGACCCGATGGGGCCTCTGCCACAGGATCCGGTCTGGGCCAGCGGCGGTGACGACCGGCCAGTGCTGGCCAAGGCGGTTGACGCAGTCGAGGACGTCTTACCGGGCTCTTGCGCCACGTCCCTTTCGGACTGCTGGCTGACCGACCTCTGACCCGATGACTCACCGACACACGGCAAACTGGAGCGGTGCAGACGTTCCTCCCCTACGCGGACTTCGTGCAATCGGCGCACGCTCTCGACCGAAAGCGACTGGGCAAGCAGCGGGTGGAGACCATCCAGGTGGTCCGCGCCCTGACCAGGCCCGGCTACGGGTGGGCAAACCACCCGGCCACCCTCATGTGGAGCGGCTTCGAGGAAGCGCTGGGCAGATACGGATTCGCGTGTTGCGAGGCCTGGACCGAGCTCGGTTTCGGCGACACGTGCGCGTTGACGATCGCGACGGACCTGCGTGCCGCCGGCATCGACACCGTGCGTACCCAGTCCGAGCTTGCCGCCGCAGATGCCTTGCCGGCCTGGTTGGGCGACGAAGCACTGCACCGCAGCCACCGGTCAGCGCTCGTTCGCAAGGATCGAGAGCACTACCGACCGCTGTTCCCGGACGTTCCCGACGACCTGCCGTACGTGTGGCCGGTGCGATCCCCGTCGGTGCTGGCAGCCGAACGCCGCAAGGCGGACAACCAGGCGCGGCGAGAGGAGCGGGCACAAGAGCGAGCGCGCACGGAGGCCGAACGGCTGCGCCGTCGGCGCAGCCGTGCCGCGAAGAAGGCGTGGCAGACGAGGCGACACAACTCCGCCCAGGCGGTGCGCGCTGAACCGAACGCCGAGGACGCATGACGCGCACGCCAGCGGGCCAGACCCAACCCGGCTCGCCAGCGTGCGGAGCTGGCACTACCGGTCGACTCGTGACGCCGTCAGACTGGTCGCAGAGCGCTAGGCGCGGCCGCGCCGGACCCTACAGCGCGAGCACTTTCGACAGGCATCAGGCCTTGATGCGGTTCGTCTCATAG
>CAVXBF010000008.1:0-207206 GCA_963759935.1 uncultured Actinomycetota bacterium | reverse complement strand
CTTAGAGACTGGTCGCCGGATCGGTGTCTGGCCAGACTCGGTCCAGGTGCTCGGCGAGACGCTCTCATTGCGCGGCTGCCCACCGGTGTCATTGGTGTGGCTCTCTCATGGCATGCGTCCTCGCCGGGCACCGCGCGAGGAGAGGCTCGAAAGGGGTTTGTCCGGCTCGAAGTAGCAATGCCCTCCCCGCTTCACATCACAGCGAGTGAAGGGAGCACGGCGATGGGCGTGATCATCGGGATGGACCCGCACAAACGCTCGGCCACGATCGAGGTCATCGACCAGGCTGGGCGGGCAATAGCGGTGGGAAGGTTCGGGACGGACAAGGCCGGCTACGCCGACCTGCTCGCCGCCGGTCGGGAGCACCCTGACCGGGTGTGGGCGGTCGAGGGGTGCAATGGCATCGGGCGGCACATCGCTCACCGGCTGGTCCACGACGGCGAAACGGTGCTGGACGTGCCGGCCAAGCTGTCGGCGCAGGTAAGGGTGTTCGCCACCGGCAACGGGCGCAAGACGGACCCCGTCGACGCGCACTCGGTCGCGCTGGCCGCGCTGTACGCCCCCGCCGAGCCCGGCCTACGGCGGGTGGAAGTCGACGGCGACCTGGTCGTGATGGGTTTGCTCGTCGACCGCCGCGACGAGCTCGGACGGGCCCGCACCCAGACAGTCAACCGGCTGCATCGGCTGTTGCTGGAGTTGTTTCCCGGTGGTGCCAAACGGTTCCTGTCCGCGCCGCAGGCCCGAGCCCTGGTCGCCACGACCAAACCGCGAGACCTGGCCGGCAAGACCCGGCGCCGGATCGTGGTCGAGCTGATCGGTGAGCTCGAGGCCATCGACCGCCAGATCAAGACCGCCGAGAAGGAACTCGCCGCGCTTGTCGCCGACCGCGGCTCCATTCTGATGGACCTGACCCGGCATCGGCCCGACCGGCGCCGCGCGGCTGCTGGCCGACGTCGGCGACATCCACCGCTTCGCCGACAAGGACCGGTTCGCGTCCTGGAACGGCACCGCACCCCTGGACGTCTCCTCCGGAGACCAGCAGCGACACCGCCTCTCACGGTCCGGGAACCGGCGGATCAACCGCACCCTGCACATCATGGCCATCGTCCAGCTGCGCAACCCCAGCCCCGGCCGGACCTACTACGACGCCCGCAAGGGCGCGGGCACGCCCTCGCTGATGGCGATCCGCGCGCTCAAACGGCGCCTGTCCAACATCGTCTACACCCGCATGCTCACCGACCAGCAGCAGCGCGAGCTAGCCCGAGAACAGGCGCGCGAGCAAGACCAGGTGACGGGCCCGGGAGGGCAACGGGGCAACGACTCTGTCTCCAGCGCGGCCAGCTCACAGCCCCACCCCAGCTCTTCGGACAAGCCACTTCCCGGACCCGCCACCACCCAGCCTAGAACCCCGCTCGCTGCCACCCCTTGACCTAAAGGGGTGCCATGACCGGGTGGTCGCCCTCGTTGCGGGATGAGCGGGCGGTCGCCCCCGGTGCGGCAGGACCGGGCGGCTAGCTCCAATGCACATGGCCGGTCGGGCCCGGTTCGAGTCGGTGAGCCGGTACTAAAGGACGCAAGTTGAGCCACCGAAGAACCAGGGGAACAATCCACTCGCAAAGGAATCTGATGCGCGCTTGCACCCGGGCGGTGATTTGCCTCGCCGCCCTTGCGGTCGTCGGCATCGGTCCGGCAGGCCTCGCCGGTTGCGCCGCCCCCTCGGACAGCAGCCAGCCGTCTAAGGCATCGGCGAAGCCGGCCGACCTGTGTGCTCGGTACACGGCGGCGGCAACGTCCGTCGTGCCGGGCGCCAATCTGAAGGCTAGCGATTCGACGCCGGCAGGGGGCTACTCCTGTCTGTGGCTCGGCCGGTCAACCGGCCTCACCCTCCAGAAGGAGGCACGTGATCTCGGGCAAGACGTCCAGGAGCTTGAGGAGTGCTTCCGGGGCCTGGAATTGAGGAGTTCCCAGAGCGTGGAGCAGGTCAGGTCGGCCCGGATCGCAATCCTGGACGATGGTCAAGGTGTCGCGACGCTGACCGACTCGGCGTGCACGTACTGGCAAGTCACCTTGAAGGGCGACCGGTCGGCCCTGCGAAGCCTGGCATTGAAGGACGTCTAGCCAAGGAAACTCGGAGGGTCGCCCTCAGCGCGGCTACTTGGAGACTTCCCGCAGGATCGGTGTCTGGCCAGACTCGGTCCAGGTGTCCGGCGGGGCGCTCTCATCACGCTGAACCGCCCCGGCGAGTCCGGAGACTCCAGTCCTTGGGAAGGATGGAGTCATGTCAGGTTCTACGTCGAAGAGGTACCCGGTCGAGTTGCGTGAGCGGGCGGTCCGAATGGTCGTTGAGGTTCGTGGTGATCACGAGTCGGAGTGGGCTGCGATGCGCCAGGTTGCTGGACTGCTCGGGGTCGGCAATCCTGAAACGATCCGGAAGTGGTGCCGCCAGGCCGCGGTCGACGCGGGCCGTCGGCCCGGGGCAAGTACCGATGAGCCCTCGACGCCGTCGAGCAGGCCATCTGGACCCGGCACCGCGAGGGCAAGGACCTGGCCGGCCTGATCGCACATCACGACCACGGGGTCCAATACCTCTCCGTGGCCTACTCCGAGCACCTGGCCGCAGCCGGGATCAAGCCCTCGACCGGGGCCGTGGGCTCGTCCTACGACAACGCGCTAGCGGAATCGGTGATCGGGCTCTACAAGACCGAACTGATCAAGGCGCGACGGCCTGGAAAGGCTTCGAGGACCTCGAGATCGCCACCGCCGAGTGGGTCGACTGGTTCAACCACCGCCGCCCGTTCGAGTACTGCGACGACCTCACCCCCGCTGAAGCAGAACGCGCTCACTACGCTCACCACCAGACCCCAGCATCCGCTGGAGTCTCAAGCTAAAAGTCTCCGGACTCGCCGGGGCGGTTCAGAGCGTCGCAATGCGGGAGAAGGCCACGGCCCGGGGTAGGAGGGTCACTCGCTGGAACGAGGCACCCACCGGGTGGTCAGTTCTAAGCCGGATGCTTGGCGAGGTCCAATCGTCGTGAACATCGTTGAGGACTTGTCATTATCCCCCCATGGCGAGGAAGCACCAGCGGGCGAAGACTTTCGCGCAGTTCCTCCGTGCACCCACCTGGTCCGAGACGGACGCGGCTCGCAGAGGCGAGCACGCTGTCAGATCCGGCGGGGTGAACCCCGCCGGCGAGTTCTTCGATCCATTCGGGAAACAGGTCGTCCGCCAGAAGGCCGAGATCTCACCCGAGGACGCTCAGCGAGCGGTGGACGCCGGCGCCTTGGTCGTCGCAGAGGGCTGCGGCTGCGGCGGGGGTCCAGGCGGCTGCAGCCCCCGTATGGCTGGACGCCCAGGATCTGAGCGAACTGCGAGGCGGGCCTGCGCCCACTTTCACCCGGAAATACGGCTCGCCAACATGGCTCGAGTTGTGGGCCAATGATGAGCGCGCGGTCGTCTTTGCCCACGGCGATGTGAGGTGGGGGAACCAGACGCTGGGATAGCGCGAAGATCCGCCCAAGTCCAGTCGACACGCGGCGGATAGACGCAGGTGGCGTGCCAGCGGAACATGACGGATTCGGTACTCGCGTCAACCTCACTGGGCATCGTAAACTACCGTGTGATGTCCATCAGAAGTGTCACGCTGTTCAGCACCACCGCGCGTTCTAAAGGTGATTTCTCATAGAATGATCGGGCATCCAGCGAGGTTCAAGCAATAGGAGGGTTGCGATCAATTCGTTCGTATGGCTAGTTCTGTTGGGTATCTTGATGGCCGCCCTCGGGTATCTGATTCTTTCTCTCGTACTGCGGGAGATCGACAAGCGTTTCGAAGTTCGCAGGCGGGTGGAGAGGCCGGCCGGCAGTCCACCGACGCAGTTGTCTGAATTCCGCTTCGATAGCCAGGATCTCGGGGATTAGCACCGGCTCGGCGATGCCTGATCGGATTCGGGATGCGGTGCCCAGGTGTAGCCGGTGGAGCGTCCTGGTGGTGTCGCTTGGGGCCGACACGTCAGCGCAGCCAGAGCCATCCGAATCGGTGCGTGGGTCAGGAGGGCTGGAGCGCAACTGAACGGACCTAGAGCCCGCGCCGCGCCCAGGTTGGACGGAGTGAGGGGCGGACGCATCGCAATGGGGCGGCTTCGTGGTCGGAGCGGGAGCCGTCCCCAGATTAGGCAGCGAGACGGAGATACGAGAGAATTCGTACGTACCGGTGGAACAAAGTACGAGGGTACGCTTCAGTTTAGGTATGCGCGGGCGCAGAGACACGGCACTCGTCGAAATCGCCTTGACGCCAAGCAGGCTTCTGGGACGGGGGCTACCCACGGTGCTGAGGACTATCGCTTGCGCGGCGGCGCTTGCGGTCTGTTCTCCATTGGCGCCTGTCGAAATCTGCCGACCGGTGACCCTCCGCTGCCCCCGCTCGGCCTCTATTCGTCGAGCGACGGGGACATTGCCGCGGAAGCGCCGCTCTGTCCTGGAGAAACTGTCGAAAAGATCGTGCTGTCCTACCCGAGCACCTCCAGTGTTGCCTGGTTTGGAGAGCCCAAGGATACAAGGCAAGGCGTGATTTCCCTTGCATCAGACGTCGCCGCAGATGAACGTCCCCCGGTCCGGAGGCGAGTTGTATCCTCGAGGTCACGACTAGTCGAACGGTCTACGTTTCACAATGGCAGCCATCTATGCAGTCACTGGGACAGGCATGTTTCGTATCATGGAGATGTTGTCGACCGAGGGTCCATCCAGCCTGCTTGTGGCTAGTAGGCGCCCGCCCCCCTCTACGAATTCGGTGTGATAACGCTTTCAGCGCGCGCCGCCGCTGCGTGTGCGTAGCCTGCTTGGCCGGGCGCGATGTCGGGCATGGCACGGGGTAGGCGGCCTTCAGTTCCCTGGGCGGAACGCTCCGGGTCGGTGAGCTGGGCTTCGGCGAGCGCAGGTGCATCGCCGCGGTTCGATGCAGCGGGCGTGCATTGTCGTCGACCGCCCGGGGACGATGAGACAGCAGCGCGGTGGGCCGATGTCATCGGCATCCGCTTACCGGCGACCACCCCGACGCGGTGGCGTGTCGTGGATCTCGCGAACTTGTGGTGGCCCGTGATGGGGGCGCCATGCACCATCGAGGTCGGCATTGGTCTGTGGCGCACGGACCTGGGGCTCGATCTCGGTCGGCCCGCCCGCTACCCGTGGCGCCTGCAGATCGTGCTGCACGACTTGCTCGATGTGCTGCGGGACAGGCGCGACCTCAGTCCGCTGGGCGCCTGGACCTCATGCGGGAGGTCGAAGAGCTGTCTCAGCGCGTCTCTGGTGTTGCACGGGCGTTCGTGTCCCCGCACTTCTTCGGGCTGACACTGTGAACATGTCGATGAAGCCTGACGGCGATGGGACAGGATCGAGGCCGTCCGCCGCCGGTGACGTGAGCCGGATGCCCGTCCTGCGCTGAGGATCCTGGATCGGGCTGGCGCTGACTGGCGTCACGGTCGTTACGTTCGCCTTGGCGGTGACAGCGCTCCCGGACGACGTCCCCTATCCGTTCACGAGCGACGTTGTCGCTGCTCAGTGGCCGGGGGACTACCTGTGGATGTACCCGGCCATGCTGCTGATGCTCGTCTTCGTCGCCTTCGCCGCGTCGGTGCATGAGTACGCCCCTTCGACACGGAAGACCTTCAGCCTGCTCGGACTCTGCTTCGCATGCGTCGCGGCCGCGGTCCTGCTCATCGACTACTTCATCCAGGTCACGGTGATGCCGTTGAGTCTCGAGAAGGGACAACTGGATGGTTGGGCGATGCTGACGATGTACAACCCCAACGGCGTGTTCCTCGCGCTTGAGGAGCTCGGATTCCTTTTGATGAGCCTCACCTTGGCGTTGCTCGCTCCGGTGTTCACCGGGAAGAACCGGCTTGAGCGGACGATCCGTTGGCTCTTCCTGCTGAGCTTCGCGGCAGTGGTCGGGGCGCTCGCGGCCGTGTCGTGGGTGTACGGCACGGATAGGAGAGATGCCTTCGAGATCATCGTGATCTCGATCGTCTGGCTGACGCTGATCGTCGCCGGACCCCTCGTCGCGGCCGTGTTGCGTCGTGCCGCCGTCCAACCCCGACCTTCGGACCTCTGGCCCTAGTAGTGCTCGTCCCGAAGGGACAGGCTGTCCCCATGTCCGGTGAGCGTGAGGGACGAGCAGCGGTGCAACGAAGTCGGCGTGCGCGGCTTCCGCCGCGCTGGCTGGTTGTGGCCTTCTGGCATGCCCATCGCGCGCTGCTGCGCGCCACCGGCGGTCGGGTCGGTGTGTGGCGGCCGAGGCCGGGCGGGTGGGGGACGCTGCGGCTCACGACGACGGGTCGACGAAGCGGGCTGTCGCGGCAGGTCGTCATCGGCTACTTCGAGGACGGTCGCAACCTGGTCACGATGGCGATGAACGGGTGGGGTCCGGCCGAGCCCGCATGGTGGCTGAACCTGCAGGATCATCCGGACGCCGTCGTCCAGGGCCGCGACGGCGCACGTCAGGTCCGTGCGCGCCGCGCGCAGGGCGCGGAGCGCGAGCGGCTCTGGGCCCGCTGGTCCGAGATCGACAAGAACCTCGACGACTTCGCCGCCCGGCGGCCGACCGAGACCGCCGTCGTCGTCCTGGAGCCGCGCGACCCCGACGACCCCGACGCTTGACCAGTGGGCCGAGCGCACCGCAGAGCACGGACGCCAGCCGCGGATGATCGGCCTAGGCACCAGCAGCCGTGCGTCACTCCGCGTCTTACCGAAGGGAAACCGCCCGATGAGTCGATCAGAACCCACCAGGACCACCATCAAGGGACGACCGCTGACCAAGGCGGAGCTGGGCCGGATCGACGCCTGGTGGCGCGCGGCGAACTACCTCTCGGTGGGTCAGATCTACCTGATGGCCAACCCGCTGCTGCGCGAGAAGCTGCTGGCTGAGCACGTCAAGCCGCGGTTGCTCGGGCACTGGGGGACGACACCCGGGCTGAACTTCGTCTACGCGCACCTCAACCGGGCCATCTCCGCGCGCGAGCTGAACCTGATGTACATCATCGGCCCAGGCCACGGCGGCCCCGGCCTGGTCGCGTCCGCCTGGCTCGAGGGCACCTACACCGAGGTGTACCCGGGCATCGGTCAGGACGCAGAAGGCATGCGGCGCCTGTTCAACCAGTTCTCGTTCCCCGGCGGCATCCCCAGCCATGTGGCGCCGGAGACGCCGGGTTCGATTCACGAGGGCGGCGAGCTGGGGTACTCGCTGTCGCACGCCTACGGTGCCGCCTTCGACAACCCGGATCTGGTCGTCGCCGCCATCGTCGGTGACGGCGAGGCGGAGACCGGGCCACTGGCCACGAGCTGGCACTCCAACAAGTTCATCGATCCGAGCCGCGACGGCGCCGTGCTGCCGATCCTGCATCTGAACGGCTACAAGATCGCCAACCCCACCGTGCTGGCCCGGATCGGTGAGGACGAGCTCACCTCGCTCATGCGCGGTTACGGTCACACGCCGTACGTCGTCGAGGGCTCGGACCCGGCCGAGATGCACCAGGCGTTCGCCGCCACGCTGGACCACTGCCTCGACGAGATCCGTGAGATCCAGGCCGAGGCCCGATCCACCCGTCGCAGTAGGGCTCCGGTACCGCGGCGCCCGTGGCCGATGATCGTGCTGCGTTCCCCCAAGGGCTGGACCGGGCCTAAGGAGCTCGACGGCAAGAAGATCGAGGGGTACTGGCGCTCCCACCAGGTGCCGTTCGCCGATGCGCGCGGTAACGACTCGCACCGGGAGGTGCTCGAGAAGTGGATGCGCAGCTACCGGCCCGAGGAGCTCTTCGACGCCGACGGCGCTCCGGTGCCGGAGATCGCAACACTGCACCCGACCGGCGAGCGTCGGATGAGTGCGAACCCGCACGCCAACGGCGGCTTGCTCTTGCGCGACCTGAAGATGCCTGACTTCCGCGACCACGCCGTCCAGGTCGATGCACCCGGCACGGGGGCCGTCGAGTCGACCAGGGTGCTCGGCGCCTTCCTGCGCGACGTGATGGCGCGCAACATGGACAACTTCCGGCTGTTCTCCCCAGACGAGAACAACTCCAACCGCCTCCAGGACGTCCTCGACGTCACCAACCGGACCTGGAACGCCGAGACCCGCGACTATGACGACCACCTCGCCGTCGATGGCCGGGTGATGGAGATCCTCTCCGAGCACACCTGCGAAGGCTGGCTGGAGGGATACCTGCTCACCGGCCGGCACGGCCTCTTCTCGTGCTACGAGGCGTTCATCCATGTAGTCGACTCGATGTTCAACCAGCACGCCAAGTGGCTCAAGGTGACCGATGACATCGCCTGGCGCCGCCCCATCGCCTCGTTGAACTACCTGCTCACCTCGCACGTGTGGCGCCAGGACCACAACGGCTTCTCCCATCAGGACCCGGGCTTCATCGACCACGTGATGAACAAGAAGGCCTCGGTCGTTCGGGTGTATCTCCCGGCTGATGCGAACACCCTGCTCTCGGTTGCCGACCATTGCCTGCGGTCCAAGCAGTACGTCAACGTCATCGTGGCGGGCAAGCAGCCAGCCCCTCAGTACCTGAGCATGGACGAGGCCATCGTGCACGCCACCAAGGGCATCGGGATCTGGGACTGGGCCAGCACCGACCGGGGGCAGGAACCCGATGTCGTGATGGGTTGTGCCGGCGACGTGCCGACCATGGAGACGCTCGCCGCCGTTGAGCTGCTGCGCGGCTTCTTCCCCGACCTGAGAATCAGGTTCGTCAACGTCGTAGACCTGATGCGGCTCCAGGACGAGCGCGAGCACCCGCACGGCCTGTCCGACGCGGGATTCGATGCGCTGTTCACGCGCGACAAGCCCATCATCTTCGCCTACCACGGCTATCCCTGGCTGATCCACCGACTGACCTACCGGCGCACCAACCATGCCAACCTGCACGTTCGTGGGTACAAGGAGGAGGGCACCACCACCACCCCGTTCGACATGACCGTGATGAACCAGATCGACCGCTTCAACCTCGCCATGGACGTGATCGACCGGGTGCCTCGGCTGCAAGCCACCTCCGGCGCGGCGCGCGAGCAGCTGAAGAACAAGCTGATCGAGCACAAGATCTATATCCGGTCTCACGGCGAGGACATGGCGGAGATACAGAACTGGAGTTGGTCACCCGCACACGGCCCACACCTCGCCACCGGCGATCCCGCGCTCAACGCTCCCGAAGGCTGAGCCCGTGCGAGTGCTGGTGGTCAACGCCGGTTCGAGCAGCCTGAAGCTGGCCGTGATCGACGGCGACCAGCAGGTGGCGGCGACAACGGTGGAGCGCTGGGCTGGCGAGGACCACCTTGAACCGATCAGCAGCTTCATCGAGGAGGCCGACAACCTCGAGGCGATCGGACACCGTGTCGTCCACGGCGGCCCACGGTTGACCGAGTCGGTGCGCATCAGCGACGACGTGCTCGACTATCTGGAATCCATCGAGGACCTCGCGCCACTGCACAACCCGCGCGCGATCGCGGGCATCCGCGCCGTGCGCCGGCTGGTGCCCGCGATCCCGGAGGTCGCCTGCTTCGACACGACCTTCCACACCCAGCTGCCGCCTGCGGCTCGTACCTACGCGCTCCCCAGGGAGTGGAACAAGCGGTGGAACCTACGCCGCTACGGCTTCCACGGCCTCAGTCACGCCTACGCCGTCCGCCGCGGTGCAGAACTCATCGACCGCGACCTCTCCGAGCTCCGCGTGGTCTCGTGCCACCTCGGCGCGGGCGCGTCGCTCGCCGCCGTGCGCGAGGGACGTTGCATCGACACGACCATGGGGTTCACGCCGGTCGAGGGCCTGGTGATGGCGACCCGATCCGGGTCGGTCGACCCGGGACTCCTGCTGTGGCTGCTGGTCCACGGCGACCAGACCCCGCACAGCCTCGCTGAGGTACTCGAGCACCGATCGGGTCTGAAGGGGCTCTCGGGCACCTCGGGCGATCTGCGCGACGTGCTGGCCGCCCGGACGGCGGGTGATGAGGACGCGGCGCTCGCGTTCGACGTGTTCATCCACCGGCTCCGACAGGCGATCGGTGCGATGACGGTGAGCGCCGGCGGGCTCGACCTGCTCGTCCTGACCGGCGGCATCGGGGAGAACCAACCTGAGGTCCGGACGCTGGCGGCGCGAGGCGTCGGCCATCTCGGTGTCGCTCTCGACGAGCGAGCCAACGCGGACGCCACCTCCGACCGCGACATCAGCGCACCCGATGCCCGCGTGCGCACGGTGGTGGTGACGGCGTCCGAAGCCGCCGAGATCGCGCGCGAGACCAGGCGGGTCGTCGGGCTTGAGCCAGCTTGAGCCTCGTCGCGGCGTAGCTACTCGCCGCTGTCGTCCAGGACCAACGCGGAGCCGCTACCGATCGCGCTCGTGGGGATGACGCTGAGAGTGCCGTTCGGCTCGAGGATGACCGAGGCGACGAGTTCGAGTCCTCCGAGGCCTGAGCTACGGACCGCCTGTCGCAGGCTGTGTACCGAGATGCGCTCCCGAGCCAGTGCATCGTGCAGCGGCTGCCCGTCCCGGAGCAGCACCGTAGCGCCGGAGGTCACGGCGCGGCGGAACCATGGCACGCGCACCGAGGACCACGCGACGATGAACTGAAGGGCGGCCAGGAGCCCCAGCGCCACCGCGCCCTCGCTCCACGTCACCGAC
Source organism: uncultured Actinomycetota bacterium (assembly GCA_963759935.1). GTDB lineage: Bacteria > Actinomycetota > Actinomycetes > Actinomycetales > Angustibacteraceae > Angustibacter. The sequence continues at coordinate 196,539 of CAVXBF010000008.1, read as the reverse complement.
CGGTTCAACGCGACGGTGGCCAGCGTGGAGCCGAGGGCCACCGTGACGATGAAGTCGAAGGCGTTCAGCTGAGACAGGGTCCGTTTGCCGCTGACGCGCAGGACGGCGACCAACCACACGTAAGCCAGTGGACCCACGACCAGCAATCTGACCAAGCCGGCCACATCGTCAAAGAACACCGGTGCCCCGATCTGCTTGATTGACGTCCAACCCGCTGTTGCCGTCGCCAGTATGGCGAACCGCCCCGCGGCACGGCAGCGGGTGTCGAGGGCCAGCCGCGCCACCCCGTTGACCCACCGGGATGGCGGGACTAGGTTCCGGGCCAACACGTGCCGCGGGACAATCGCCCGGCGCTTCCAGCGCAGCCTCCCGCGACAGGGCGGAGGTGCCCGGATGCGCGAGTACGAGCCCCAGGTCGACGACCCGACAGTTCGCTCAGGTGAGACAGATCCGCGCTGGTGGTCGTTGCACGACGTCCACGATCCGAGTCTGGTGCTGGGTCACGGCGCCGATGCGCCTGACCTGGCCGACCTGGGTGAGCCGCCATCCGTGACCCAGGCCATGCGGCTGCACGTCCAAGGCCGGCTGTCCCGGCGGCAGGTGCTCACGACGGGAGCGGCCGGCCTGGCGCTCGGGCTGGTCGCAACGTCGTCGAGCCCCGCGGCTGCCTCCGCCGGGGACGACGACCGGCAGGACCGGCACGACGGGCGCGACGGGCACGACGGGCACGATCGTGGCCGTCCCTGGCGTGGCACGGCAGCGGACCTCAACGCCGCACTCGACGTCGGCTACCTGCGCCATGTCACGCAAGCCCTGACCGAGCTGGGGGACACAGCCGACGGCTGGCGGCCGGGTGGATCGCCGGCCAACCTCGAGGCCGTGTCGTGGATCGCGCGCGAGATGCGCGCCGTCGGTCTCAAGAAGGTGGCGAAGCTGCCGGTTCCGATTGACCGCTGGGTCTTCAAGGGGGCGAGCGTTGCCGTCGAAGGCGGTCCGTCGTTCAACGCGAGCTCGTGGGGCGGTGTCCCCGGCACCGACCCCGACGGCATCACGGCCGAGCTGCTCGACCTCGGCGCTGGCCAGGCGAGTGACTACGAGGGCGTTGATGCCCGGGGCAAGATCGTCCTCGTCAACTGGGCCTTCGGTGACCTCTGGGTCAACCGGCACGGGCACCAGGCCACGCTGGAAGGGGCGCTGGCGGTCATCTTCTACACCGGCACGACCGCTGCTGGTGCGTTCTACAACAAGCGGGACGACGGGCTGCTGAGCTTCGACGGAACCTACGACGACGACTGGGTGCCCTTCGTCTTCGTCACCCGGCTGGCCGCCAACGACCTCATCGCCCGCGTGGCCGCCGGCCGCACCGTCGTGACGCTGACCTCGCACGTCGAGCTCACCCGCGCCGAGCACGGCGGGGTCGGCTTCAACGTCCTCGGCGCGATCAACGGCACCGACCGCAAGGACGAGTTCGTCATCTTCACCGGTCACCACGACGCGTGGTTCCGTGGTGCGGCGGACGACTCCACCGCGATCGCCGCGATGCTGGGCATCGCCAAGGCCATCCGCAGCAGCGGTTTTCGGCCCCGCCGGACGCTGCTCTTCCTCGCCAGCACCAACGAGGAGTACGGCTACACGGACGCCTACTACGAGTGGCTCATCGGCTGCTGGTACGCGGTGACGAAGCAGCGCAAGGACTGGGGCCGCAAGGCGATCCTCAGCCTCGACTTCGAGCTGCTCGGCACCGGCGACCCGGGGGAGCGGCTGCTGGTACGCACCCACGCCGAGCTGCTCGCGCACGCCGTGGAGAAGCTCGAGAGCGACCCGGCCCGGACGCCGTTCGGGACCCTGTCGCAGAACGTCGTCTGGGCCAACGCCGACCACTTCACGCTGACCGCGGCGGGTATCCCGAGCCTGTACTTCAACACCGTCGGCACGCAGTATCTGACGCGCAACTACCACACCAACTACGACGTGCTGAGCAATGTGAACATCGAGTACCTGGCGCAGAACATCCAGGTGGTCAACGACATCTGGGTCGACCACGACCGCTCGACGTTGCCGTTGCTGGACTTCGTGGCACGCGCGACCGAGGCAGCCGCGCGCATCGCCTACGAGGCGGAGACCGGGGTCGGGCTCGCCGAGCTGGACGGCGTCGACCGGCGCTCGACAGCCCGCCTCGCCGCTGCAGTAGAGCGGTTCCGTGTGGCGGCCGAGGCGCTCGACGCTCGACTCGGTGCAGGCCGGATCCACGGCGAGCACCGAGTAGCCGAAGAGATGCTCGCGGCCGAGCGCAAGATCCTCACCCACCTGGTCGCGCTGGACGTGTTCGACCAGTACGTGTTCCCGCACCAGCAGGTGCAACGCGACGCGACGCGCATGCAGCTCGCGATCTCGTCGCTGGAGGCAGGCGATCCGGCGACGGCGGCCGAAACCTACCTGCGCCGCACCGGCCTGACCAACGCCGGCCGGCTGTTCGCCTACGAGACGTATGTCGCCGAGCTGGCGCGGCACGCGCCCCGCTTCGACCGGCTGCAGTGGGGCGGCCAGGCACACCTCGCGCCGTACGTCGACCTCTGGCGGGAGTACCACGCGGTGGCCGCCAAGGTGGCCGACGGGCTCACCGACCCGTCCGACTACGCGGCCGAGATCGCCGCCGTACGACGAAAGCTGCGGCCCGTCGTCCGCGAGCTCAACAAGCGACTGCGCGCGATCGCGTCCGTCCTCGACGCCTCGGCGGCACACCTGCGGGCGGCGGCCCGGGCCGCGCGCTGAGGCCGGTCAGGCCAGTCCGAGCGCCTGCCCGAGATAGATGAAGCCGACGAACGCCGTGATGTCGATCACCGCGTGGGCGACCAGTTGCGGGACGACGGTGCGGTAGCGGGCAAAGATCGCCCCGAAGACCAGGCCCATCACCAGGTTGCCGACGAAGCCGGCCGCCCCCTGGTACAGGTGGTAGCTGCCCCGCACGAGCGCGGCGAGCGCGACCGCCCGGCCCGGCCGCCAGCCGAGCTGGCCCAGCCGGAAGAGCAGGTAGCCCATCAGCGTCTCTTCCAGGAACGCGTTGCCGCAGGCCGACAGCACCAGCACCGGCACCCGCCACCAGATCGGCGGCAGGGTGGTGGGGATGACGTCCAGCGAGCTGCCCAGCCAGCGCGAACCGAGGTAGAGCGCCAGCCCCAGGCCGCCCACGAGCGCTGCGATGGCGACCCCGCCGCCGACGTCCCGGCGCCACCGTCGCAGGCTCAGCCCGAGGTCGGCCGTTCGGCCACCTCCGCGCAGTACGAGCGCGATGGCCAGCAGGGCCGGGAGCGTCAGGGAGACGACGAACACCAGCTGGTACGCGAGGTCGATCCAGGGTCGGCCCGGCGCGGCTGAGCTGTTGAGCACCGCGGCCTGGTCGCGCACGGGGATCGGCGCGGTGACGGCGGCCAGCAGCGCGACCGCCGACCGCAGCACCGACACCCCCAGCGCGACGGCGACGACCAGCCCGGCCTCGGCGCCGAGCAGCCGGCGGGCGCGCCGCTCGGCCGCAGCGCCGACGTCCGCCTCCTCGTGCACGGGACGACGGTACGGGACGCCCGCCGAGCCCGAGGTCGATCGGTGGATGCGTCAGATGGTGACCGCGACCTTGCCGCAGGCGTGGCCATCGGTCAGGTGCGCGAGGGCCAGTGCGGCGTCGTCCAGGGTGAACGTGGTCTCGAGCGCGGGCCTGACGTCCCCTGCCTCGATGAGGGCGGCGAGCTCGAGCAGGTCGTCGCGGTTCTCGCTGGAGATGAAGGTGCCCAACGACTGGCGCACGAAGAGTGAGAGAGCCATCGCCCGCAGCTGGCGGTCAGTACCGCCCAGCCAACGATCCCCGCCCTCGCCGCCGACGATCACGAGCCGCCCGGCCGGTGTGAGGGCCTGGCGCAGCTCGCCCAGCGGACTGTTCCCGCCTGTGTCGAGGATGACGTCGTAGCGTTGCCCGTCAGCGCCGATCCTGTTGCGGCGGTAGTCGATCACGTCTTCGGCGCCGAGCGAGCGCACCAGGTCGGCCTTGGCCGAGCTGCACACGCCGGTGACCTGCGCTCCGCGCGCCACGGCGATCTGGACGGCGAAGCTGCCCACGCCGCCCGATGCCCCGATCACCAGCACGCGCTGACCCGCCTCGACCCGGCCATGGTCGCGCACGGCCTGCAGCGCCGTCAGGCCGCTGATGGCGACGACCGCTGCCTGCTCGAACGACAGGGCGGCCGGCTTGTGGGCCAGCTTGCTGGCAGAGGCGCAGGCGTACTCGGCGAAGGTCCCCTTGCCGATGCCGAAGACCTCGTCACCGGGCCGGAACCCGGTCACGCCGTCGCCGACCGCCTCCACCACACCCGCGAGGTCCATGCCCGGCACCGGGTTCTTGGGCCGGCGCAACCCGTAGCCCGCGAGCCGGACGGCATACGGCAGGCCGGTGGTCAGGTGCCAGACGCCACGGTCGACTCCCGCCGCACGGACCCGCACCAGTACCTCGCCGACACCGGGCATCGGTCGCGCGATCTGGGCGACGTCGAAGCCGTCCGGCGGCCCGTAGTGGCGCTGGACGACGGCGCGCATCTGCGTCGGGCGTGACGGGTCGGCGGGGGCGGGGGCTGCGGACGGCTGAGCGTCGGTCTGCATCGCTACTCCTGGACATACACTGTAAGGGATGAGGTGGCCAAGGTAGCCGTACAGTGTATGGTTGGTCAACCCCGACGAGAGGACGAGATGACCGCCCACGCCCAGCGGCGTCAGCCGCTCACCCGCGATCGCGTGCTCGACGCGGCCCTCGTCCTGGCCGACGAGGGCGGGATCGAGGCGCTGTCGATGCGCAAGCTCGCCCAGGCCCTCGGGGTCGAGGCGATGTCGGTCTACCACCACGTCGCGAACAAGGAGGCGATCCTCGACGGCCTCGTCGACCTCGTCTTCAGCGAGATCGCGCTGCCGGCCGCCGAGGCGAGCTGGCGGACGGCGATGCGCGAGCGCGCGATCTCGGCCAGGGCGGTGCTCTCGCGCCACCCCTGGGCGACGGTGCTGATGGAGTCCCGTACCTCGCCCGGCCCGGCGACGCTGCACCATCACGACGCAGTGCTCGGCGTACTGCGTGGCGCAGGGTTCTCGGTACCCCTTGCGGCACATGCCTTCTCGGCGCTCGACAGCTACATCTACGGGTTCGCGCTGCAGGAGGTCGCGCTGCCGTTCGACTCGCCAGAGTCGGCCGCCGCGGTGGCCGAGGCGATCCTGGAGCACCTGCCCGCCGACCGCTATCCGCATCTGCGCGAGCTGACTGCCGAGCACGTGCTGCAGCCTGGTTACGCCTACGCCGCGGAGTTCGAGTTCGGCCTCGACCTCATCCTGGACGGCCTCGACCGCGCGCTCGTCGACCAGTAGTCGACGAGTCGATCGGCCACTCGCGCAGCGACTGCGCTGTCTGGTGTGTCCGCTTGCCCCCTCTTGTCAGAATCCGCGAACGGTGCCATAGTCGACCCAGGTTGGTCTGAAAGCGCTTACAAGAAGGCGGCGGTCAATGATGACCCAGCGAGGCTCCGAGGCGACGATCTACTCCGTCGCCGATGCCGCCGGCGTGTCCATCGCCACCGTCTCCCGCGTGCTGCAAGGCACCACCGTCGTCTCCGAGGGCACCCGGCAGAAGGTGCTCGCCGCCGTCGACGACCTGAACTACATGCCCGTCGGGGCCGCCCGCAGCCTCGCCGTCCGGCACCATGAGGCACTCGGCCTGGTGCTCCCCGAGCTGAGCGGCCCCTACTACTCCGAGCTGCTGATGGGCTTCGAGGCCAAGGCCGCCGAGCTCGGCTTGAGCGTCGTCGTCGCGCTGAGCGGGGGCAAGTCCGACCCCTCGCTGCTCATGCGACGGCTGGCTGCCAGAGTCGACGGACTGGTCGTGATGGGCGCCGTCGTGCCGCCGGAGATGCTGGTGCGCACCGGAGTCCGCAAGCCCCTGATCGTTGTGGCCGGCGTGGCGACGCCGGGGCTCGAGTCGATCGGTGCCGAGAACGTCGAGAGCGCCGAGGAGCTCACCGGTCACCTGATCGGGCACGGCCGTGGCCGGCTGCTCTTCGTCGGTGACCCGGACATCGCCCCTGACGTCAGTGACCGCTACCGCGGCTTCGTGCGCGCCCACGAGTCTGCCGGGCTCCCAGCGGCCGAGCCGGTGCGGATCCCCTTCCGCGAGAACGAGGGCCAGGCGCTCGCCGATCGCATCCTCGACGGCGAGCTGGACGCCGACGCCCTGGTCTGCGCCAACGACGAGCTCGCGATCTCGATCATGGACCGGCTGCAACGCGCGGGCCGCCGAGTGCCGGACGACATCGCCGTCGTCGGGTGGGACGACGTGATGACCGCACGGTACGTGCGCCCAGGGCTGACCACCGTTCGTCAACCAGTGCACGAGCTCGGTCGTCTTGCGGCAGAACGTTTGCATGAGCGCGTCGCGGGCAAGGGGGACGCCGAGCCCGGGCACCGGCTGCTCCCGACGTCCGTCGTCGTCCGCGGCTCCTGCGGCTGCGCCTAGCACCACGGGGATTGCCTCGGCCTCCCCACCAGACCTTCGACCCACACCCCCACAGGAAAGTGAGACACCCATGAGACGCACACCCGTCATGGCGCTGGCCCTACTGGCAGCGTCGAGCCTGGCCCTTTCGGCCTGCGGTCGCAGCGGCGCCGACACCACAGCTGGTGGCGACGCCAAGTCGATCAGCTCCGGGAAGGCCACCGGCACGATCACGGTGTGGGCCATGGGTGCCGAGGGCGAGAACCTCCCGGCACTGGCCAAGGACTTCGAGGCGGCCAACCCCGGCGCCAAGGTCAATGTCACCGCGATCCCGTGGGATGCGGCGCACGACAAGTTCTCCACCGCGATCACGGCGGGCAAGACTCCTGACGCCGCCATGGTGGGCACGACCTGGATGGGCGAGTTCGCCGGGTTGGACGCCCTCGACCCGACGCCTCCGTCGATCGACAAGTCCCTCTTCTTCGACGGCGCGCAGAAGACCACCGAGGTCAACGGCACGTCGTACGGCATCCCCTGGTACGTCGAGACACGGCTGGTGTACTACCGCACCGACCTCGCCAAGAAGGCCGGCTTCACCGAAGCACCCAAGGACTGGGCCGGCCTGAAGGCGATGGCCAAGGGCATGCAGGACAAGGCCGGGGCCAAGTGGGGGATCGGCCTGCAGGCGGGTGGCACCGGCTCGTGGCAGACGGTCATGCCGTTCGCGTGGTCCAACGGCGCGAGCCTGATGAAGGACGACGGCAAGACGTTCGACTTCGCCAGCCCGCAGATGACCGAGGCCGTGCAGTACTACCAGAGCTACTTCACCGACGGGATCGCGAACAAGGCGGCCCCGAGCACCCCGACGACCGAGCCCGACTTCGCCAGCGGCAAGGTGCCGATGTTCATCTCCGGCCCCTGGATGATGTCCGCTGTCGAGAAGGTCGGCGGGGCTGGCTTCAAGGACAAGTACGCCGTCGCCCCGATGCCCACCAAGCAGACGTCGAGCTCGTTCGTCGGCGGGTCGGACTTCGTGGTCTTCAAGAACTCCAAGCAGCGCGACACGGCCTGGAAGTTCGTGCAGTTCCTCTCTGACCCCAAGACCCAGGCCAAGTGGTACGGGCTGTCCACCGACCTGCCGTCGGTGAAGTCCGCCTGGCAGGACCCGGCCCTCGCCTCCGACGAGAAGCTGGCCGTCTTCGGCAAGCAGCTCGAGACCGCGCAGGCGCCCCCGTCGATCTCCACCTGGGAGCAGGTCGCGGCCCAGTTCGACACCGAGATGGAGAAGGTCACCAAGGCCGGTGAGGACCCTGCCGCCGCGCTGAAGACCGTCCAGTCGCAGGCGGAGTCCATCGGGACCGGCCAGTAAGCATGGCCACCACCACGGCGCCGCGGACGACCGCGACGCAGCCGACCCCCCGCACCCGGGCGCGATCCCGGGTGCGGGAGGGCCGGGCGGCCTGGATCCTGGCGCTGCCGTTCTGCCTGCTGTTCCTCGCCTTCACGGTGTGGCCGGTGCTGCAGTCGCTCTTCATGAGCTTCACCGACACCCGCCAGCGCGACCTGCGCACGCCGTTCTCGGTCAACTTCATCGGCTTCGACAACTACGTGCGTGCGTTCAGCGACGCCACCTTCCTCAAGGCGGCCGGCAACACGGCGTACTTCGTGCTGGTCGGGGTGCCGCTCACGCTGACGATCGCACTCGCCGCCGCCGTCGCGCTCGACCGCGGCATCGACCGGCTGCGCTCGGTGTTCCGGCTCGGCTTCTACACGCCGGTCATCACCTCGATCGTCGCGGTCGCGGTGGTGTGGCGGTTCATCCTGCAGACCGATGGCGGCTTGCTCAACACCGCGCTCGGCTGGGTCGGGATCCACGGGCCGAACTGGCTCGGGTCGAGTGCTTGGTCGATGCCGGCGCTGATCATGATGGCGTCCTGGCGCAACTTCGGCACCGCGATGATCATCTTCCTCGCCGGGCTGCAGGCCGTCCCGTGGGCGCTGCACGAGGCCGCCGCCATCGACGGCGCGAACGCCTGGCAGCGGTTCACGAAGATCACGCTGCCGCTCATGCGGCCCACGCTGCTGTTCGTCTCGGTGACCACGGCCATCGGCTACCTGCAGTTCTTCGAGGAGCCGTACGTCATGACCAGTGGAGGACCGCTGAACAGCACCATCTCGCTGTCGATGTACACCTACAAGCAGTTCGGCTTCGGCAACTACGGCTTCGCCGCGGCGATGAGCTACGTCATCTTCGTCGTCATCGCGGTCGTCACCGCCGTCCAGTTCCGCCTGCTACGAGAGCGGGCCTGACATGGAGCACATGGTCGGACGTCGCCGGAGCAGCAGCGGGTGGCTCTACGGCCTGCTCAGCCTGGCTCTCGTCGTCGTCATCGCACCGTTCATCTGGATGATCCTGGGCAGCGTCAAGAGCGAAGGCGAGCTGCGCCGGGTGCCGCCGACCTGGTGGCCCGACGCCGCGTCGCTCGACAACTTCACGCAGCTGTTCTCCCGGTTGGACTTCGGGCGGTACTTCATCAACTCGGTCGTGGTCGCGCTGGTCGTGACGGTCGGCAACCTGCTGTTCTGCTCGATGCTCGGCTACGCCCTGGCGATGCTCGACTTCCGCGGCAAGCGCCCGCTGTTCGTGATGGTGATGGGCACGCTGATGATCCCGGGCGTCGTGACGTTCGTGCCGCTGTTCGTCCTCGTCGCCAACGCCGGCCTGATCGACACGTTGCCCGGCCTGTTCCTGCCGTTCCTGGTCAGCCCGTTCGGCGTCTTCCTGATGCGGCAGTTCATCCTCGGCCTGCCGAAGGACCTGCTCGACGCAGGACGGGTGGACGGCGCCGGCGAGGTGCGCATCTTCGCTCGGATCTTCCTGCCGCTGTGCGGTCCCGCACTGGCCACCCTCGGCATCCTCACGTTCCTCGGTAGCTGGAACAACTTCCTGTGGCCGCTCGTCGTGGCCCAGACCGAGAACACGTACACGCTGCCCGTTGCGCTCGCGCTCTACTCGACCGGCCAGAACAGCACCCAGTACGGCCTGCTGCTCGCTGGCGCCACGGTCGTCGTCCTGCCCGTGCTGGCCGTCTTCATGGTGTTCCAGCGCCGCTTCATCCAGGGCATCGCGACCACCGGCATCAAGTGACCCACCTGACGGAGGAGAACCGCACCATGCCCGACACCCGAACCGGCGCTCACGCGCTCAGCCGTCGCCAGCTCTTCGCCGCTGGCGCCACCACCGCAGCGGCCACCGCGCTCAGCCTCGGCGGCGCACCGGCCTACGCCGCCACGTCCAGCAAGGGCTCCGCCTTCACTCCCGGCCGCGGTCGGCACACCGCCGGCGTCCGGCAGGTGCACCGCTGGGCGGCCGACACCTGGCACTCCCTCGTCGCGATGACCGACGAGACGACCGGCCTGCCCGCCGACAACATCAACGAGGGCCTGGCCGCCGCTGACCGCAGCGGGTACACGTCGCCGACGAACATCGGCGGGTACCTCTGGAGCGCCATCGTGGCCCGCGAGCTGCACCTGATCAGCCGGCAGGAGTGCTCGCGCCGGATCGCCCAGACGCTCACCACGCTGCTGCGCATGGACCATCACGAGCCGAGCGGCATGTACTACAACTGGTACGACGAGCGCTCGGGTGACGTCCTGACGACCTGGCCCGAGTCCGGCGACCGCGTCTACCCGTTCCTGTCCAGCGTCGACAACGGCTGGCTCGGCGCGGCGCTGCTCGTCGTGCGCGAGGCCGACCCGTCGTCCCGGCACCTGTCCGAGCGGCTGATCGACCGCATGCGGTGGGACATGTTCTACGACGAGGCCGGCCCGCGCCCGGGTGGCCTGATCCACGGTGGCTTCTACGACGCTCCGCCGCCGGACCCGAACGCGACCTACACGGGCAACCACATCGGCGTCGGCCCGGACGTCTGGTACACCAAGCACCACTACGACACCACAGTCTCCGAGACCAGGATCACCAGCTACCTGGGCATCGCGCGCGGCCAGATTCCCGCGCGGCACTGGTTCGCCATGTGGCGCACCTTCCCTGCGACCAGCGACTGGTCGTGGCACGAGATGCAGCCGGTGGGGGAGACCCGCACCTACCTCGGCCTGGACGTCTACGAAGGCGCCTACACCTACCGCGGCATGCACATCGTGCCCGGCTGGGGCGGCAGCATGTTCGAGGAGCTCATGCCGGACGTCTTCGTCCCCGAGTCCCGCTGGGCCCCTCGGTCGTGGGGCGTCAACCACCCGTTGCACGTCCGCGCCCAGCGCGAGCACGGGCTGATCGAGGCGGACTACGGGTTCTGGGGCTTCTCGCCGTCCAGCAACCCGTACGGCGGATACCGCGAGTACGGCGTCGACGCACTGGGGATGAACCCGGAGGGCTACTTCTCCGACGTCGAGAACACCAACTACGACGTCGGTTTCGGTGACGCCCGCCCGGCGACCAACCCGACGCCGACGTTCGGCAACGGTGTCGTCACCCCGCACGCCTCGTTCCTGGCGATGATGTACGAGCCGCGCGAGGCGTTCGCCAACCTGGCGAAGATCGAGCACGAGCTGAAGGCCTACGGCGCCGGTGGCTTCTTCGACGCCGTGTCCGTGCGGCCGGTCACCATCGCGCGCCGCTACCTCTCGCTCGACCAGGCGATGGTCATGGGAGCCGTCGGCAACGTGTTGGCCGACGGCGTGCTGCGCCGGGCCTTCAGCACCAAGGCCGTCGAGCGCGCGCTGCGCCCGGTCATCGGGATGGAGACGTTCGGGGCCGGCGTCGCGTGAGTGACGACAACCGCGTGCAGGCCACCAGGCTGACCACCGCCGACGGCGTCGCCTACCGCGACCTCAACGGCAACGGGCGGATGGACCCGTTCGAAGACCCGCGCCTCCACGTCGAGGAGCGGGTGGCTGACCTGGTCGGGCGACTGTCGTTGGAGGAGAAGGCCGGTCTGATGTTCCAGACCGTCATCGAGGCCGGGGCTGACGGCCGCGTCCTCGAGGCGCCCGGTGCGATCAGCAAGTCGCCGACGAGCGAGGTGGTGCTCGGCAAGCACCTCACGCACTTCAACGTGCACGCGCTCGGTGATGCCCGGCTGGCCGCCCGCTGGTACAACGCGCTGCAGGCGCTGGCCGAGCAGTCACCGCACGGCATTCCCGTGACGATCTCGAGCGACCCGCGGCACGCGTTCATCGAGAACGCCGGGGTCTCGTTCAACGCCGCGGCATTTTCGCAGTGGCCCGAGCCGTTGGGGCTGGCGGCACTGCGCGACGCGGACGCCGTCCAGGAGTTCGCCGACATCGCCCGCCAGGAGTACACGGCAGTGGGGATCCGGGCGGCGCTGCACCCGACCCTCGACCTCGCCACCGAGCCGCGCTGGGCTCGCCAGGCCGGCACGTTCGGCCAGGACCCTGGCTTGGTGACCGAGCTCGCGCTCGCCTACCTGCGCGGGTTCCAGCAGGAGCGGCTGGGTGCGGGGAGCGTGGCCTGCACCAGCAAGCACTTTCCCGGTGGCGGCCCGCAGCGCGACGGCGAGGACGCGCACTTCCCGTACGGGCGCGAGCAGGTGTACGAGGGCGGGCGCTTCGCGGACCACCTCGCGCCGTTCCCTCCCGTGCTCGACGCGGGCACCGCCGCGGTGATGCCCTACTACGGCATGCCGGTCGGGCTGGACATCGACGGCGAGAAGATCGACGAGGTCGGCTTCGGCTTCAACCGGCAGGTGGTCACCGACCTGCTGCGCGGGCGGTTCGGCTACGACGGGGTCGTCGTCACCGACTGGGAGCTGATCAATGACAACCACGTCGGCGACCAGGTGCTGCCCGCCCGGGCGTGGGGCGTCGAGCACCTCGACCCCGCCACCCGGATGGAGCTGATCCTGCACGCCGGCGCCGACCAGTTCGGCGGCGAGGAGTGCGTCTCCCTGCTGCTCGAGCTGGTGCGCTCGGGCCGGGTGCCGGAGGCGCGGCTCGACGAGTCCGCCCGCCGGCTGCTGCGGGTGAAGTTCGAGCTCGGCCTGTTCGACGACCCGTACGTCGACGAGGACGCCGCCGCAGCCGTCGTCGGCAACCCGACGTTCCGCGCCGCCGGGCACCGGGCCCAGGCCGAGTCGGTGACGGTGCTGCGCAACGAGCGCACGCTGCCGTTGCGCGGCGGCCGGCGGGTGTACGCCGAGGGCATCACCGCGGATGCGTTGCGCAGCAGGGGGTTCGAGCCCGTGACCGCACCGGCTGACGCGGACGTCGCGCTGGTGCGGCTGGCTGCGCCGTTCGAGCCGCGGTCGGACCTGTTCCTCGAGGCCTGGTTCCACCAGGGGTCGCTGGACTTCCCGCCGGGGCTGGTGGCCCGGCTCGGGCGCATCGCGGCCCAGGCGCCGCTGGTCATCGACGTGTCGATGGACCGGCCCGCAGTGCTGACGCCGCTCGTGCCGCTGACGAGCGCCCTCGTGGTGACCTATGGCAGCAGCGACGTCGCGTTGCTCGACGCCCTCACCGGGACGATCGCGCCGCGCGGGCGGCTGCCGTTCGACGTCCCGGTCTCGATGGACGCCGTACGGCGCCACCACGAGGACGTGCCCGGCTTCGGCGACGACGCGCTGTACCGGTTCGGCGACGGCCTCGACCTCTGACCCGGCCCGCCCGCCGTCCGCACCGCCCGCCGTCCGCACTTGTGACGCGTTTCTGTTGTCTCCCAGGCCCGGGAGACAACAGAAACGCGTCACAAGTCGGGCGGGGTAAGCGTGGACGGCGGTGGGGTCAGGAGCCGCGCAGGTCGAGGCGTCGCGCGATCACGTCACGGGCAACGTCCACCAGCTGCGCTCCGTGCGCGAAGGCGTAGGCGCGCAGGATGGCCAGGGCGTCGTCGGCCGCCAGGCCCAGCTGCCCGACGAGCATGCCCGTGGCCTGGTGCACCTGCGCCCGGCTGCCCCAGTCGCGTGGGTCCGGCTGGGTGCTGGCCGACAACGGGTCGCGCACCAGGGTGACCGCGAGGGCGTCCGCCAGGAACTGCGCAGACTCCGGCGGCTCAGTGAGCTCGTGACCGTCCATCCGGTAGAGGCTGACCGCACCGATGACGTCGGCGCCTGACCGCATCGGAATCGACCAGAGCAGCCCCTGGAGCCCCACCACCTCGGCGGCGGCCGGGATGAACCTCGGCCAGCGTCGGGCCGCCGCGTCGTCCAGGGCGGTGCGCACGGTGCGGTCGCGGTCGAACGCGTCGCGGCACGGGCCCTCACCGAGCACGTCCTGCAGGTTCTCCAGGTCGCTCGACCTGCTGTCGGTCGAGCACAGGGTCAGCCGGTTGGGCGTGCTGTTCTCGAGGGTGATCGACGCACCGTCGACGCCGAGCAGATCCTTGGTGGCGCGGCAGATCCGCCAAGGCAGGGGATCGTTCGGGGTGTCCTGGGCCACGGCAAACGCCAGCCGTGACAGCAGCGTGGGTCGGTCGGTCACGGTGGTCCTCCGGTGCCCCGGCGCTGCGTCGCGCCCGATGACCTCTCGATCGTAGGCGCGGGTGTCCACCTACGCGACGGGCTCACGCGCCCTGCTCGGTCTGGACGGCGTCCTGGATCACCGCTCTCGCGAGGACGTCGAGCGGTCGGCCGGTTCGGGCGGCTTCGGCCATCAGCCACCCGAAGGCCTGGTCGACGTCGATGTCGCGCTGGGCCGCGACCACCCCCTTCGCCTGCTCGATCACCGTGCGGGACTCGAGCGCGCTGTGGGTCAGCGCCCATACGTCAGTCACCGGGGGCAGCCCGGCGTGCACGACCACCACGGTCGCGACGTCGGCGAAGGCCTGGACGACGGCGTGCAGGTCGGGTGCGACGCCGTCGTCACCGGCGAGGAACACGTTCAGGGCGCCGATGACCGAGCCGTGCCATCGCATCGGGCACGCGTGGACCGACGCGAGCCCGGCCGCCACCAGCCGAGGGCCGAACGCGGGCCACCGCTCGAGGGCTGCTGCCGCGCTCTCGAGGTGCACCACCTCGCCGGTGCGGAACGCATCAAGGCAGGGGCCTTCGTCCGCCTGCACCTCGTAGTCCTCAAGGTCGCGCGCGTGGTGCGGCCAGGACGCCACGACCTCGAGCGGTCCGTCCTCGCCCGACAGCATCAGCCCGGCGGCCCCGGCGCCCAGCACCTCGGCGCAGTCGGCGACCAGCGTGGTCAGGGTGCCCACCACGTCGTGCTCGACGACGAGCGATGCGGCGGCCGCGGCGAGCGCCGACCCCGCGGTGGTCATGGCGACCGCCGACAGCGTGCCTGGGTGGAGCCGTGCGGCGGCGCTGCCCGTTGGCGGGTCATCGTGTCTCCTCGGGGCACGCCTGCTCGCCCTTGGCGTCGCTTGCTGTCGCCCCTCAGCCTATGCCCGTCGGCCGGAAACAGCACCCAGGTGGGCCGTCGAACGTGTTCCCCCATTCGCGTTGCCGGACCGAGAATCCCCGGTTAGAGTCGCGCTGCTCGAGCAGCGGGGTGCCAGATTACTCGTCCCACAGCATCTCTCGAGGGCACATGATCAGTCCGTGTCAGGACGGCGACTCGGTCGCCGGCGCCGACCAGGAGACCCTGGTGGGCGCCGGTGCTCAGGAGCGCCTGCATCGGGTCGTCAGGCTGGCCGTGGCAGCGATCCCGGCCTGCGACTACGCGGGCGTCAGCCTGCGGCACCCGAGCGGTCTGCTCGAGACCCCGGCGGTGTCGCACCCTGTCGTGGCGCGGGCGCACACGTTGCAGCACGCGCTCGGCGAGGGACCGTGCCTCGACCCTGGGTGGGACGACGACACCTGCCTGGTCGCCGACCTGACGGCAGACGAACGCTGGCCGCGCTGGGCGCCGGCTGCCGCCGAGCTGGGCGTGCGCAGCGTGCTCAGCCTGCGGCTCAGCACCGAACCCCGGCTGAGCGGCGGACTCAACCTCTACTCCACGACACCCGCCGCGTTCGAGCACGACGACGTGCTGTCCGGTCACGTCTACGCCATGCACGCCAGCAGCGCGCTCACGCAGAGCCAGGAGACGGAGGAGCTGCGGGTCGCGCTCGCCACCCGATACGTGACCGCGCTCGCCCAGGGCATCCTCATGGCGCGCCTCGACGTGGACGCCGAGCGCGCGTTCGAGGTGCTCCAGCAGATCGCGCTCTACCGCAAGGCCGGCCTGCGCGAGGTCGCCGCCGCCGTCGTCGACCACCGCGGGCGCTACGACGAGCTGCCCTGGATCTCGTCCTAGTCCGTGGCGCCCGGCCGGCGGTCGTACTCTGCAGCGTGGCCACTTCGACAGCGCGCATCCTCGTCGTCGAGGATGACGTCAGCGTCGGGGGCGGACTGGTGGGCGTGCTCGCCGCCGATGGTCACGAGGTGCGCTGGGCCCAGGACGCCGGCCAGGCTCGCCGTCTGCTGCTTGATGCGCCAGCCGACCTCGTGCTGCTCGACCTCGGCCTGCCGGACACGGACGGGATCGAGCTCTGCCGCGAGATCCGTGCCCTCGACCCGGACGTCGTGCTCGTCGTGGTGACGGCGCGCACCGACGAGGCCGAGGCCGTGCGCGCACTCGACAGCGGAGCCGACGACTTCGTGCCCAAGCCCTTCCGGCCCTCAGAGATGCAGGCGCGGCTGCGGGCCCACCTGCGCCGCAGGGAGGCGACGGGCTCCGACGAGCTGCGCTCCGGCCGGCTGCGCCTCGACCAGCGCGCGCGACGCGCCTGGTTCGCCGACGCCGAGCTCGGGTTGCGCCCCAAGGAGCACGAGCTGCTCGAGGCGCTGGTGCGGTCGGCGGGCGAGGCGGTGCGACGCGAGCAGCTCATGGACGAGGTGTGGGACGAGCACTGGCACGGGTCGACGAAGACGCTGGACGTGCACGTCGCCAACCTGCGTCGCAAGCTGGCGGATGCCGGTGACCGGTGGGACCGGATCGCGACCCTGCGCGGCTACGGCTACCGGTACGAGGTCGATTCCCCTTAGGGCTGCGCCGCGGCCTGCTCGGCACTGCGGTTGGCGCTGGGGAGGAGCACGGCGACCCGCGCATGCGGGGCGCGCCGCCGGACGACGAGCGAGCCTCCGACGCGCTCCACCAGGCTGGCTGCCAGCCTCAGGCCCGTGCCGGGCGCGGACGTCGCCCCGAACCCTTCTCCTTGGTCGGCCACCTCCACGACCACCAGCTCTCCGAGCGGCTCCACGGTCACCGTGATCACTCCAGCACCGTGCCGTACGGCATTGTCCAGCAACACGTCCAGCGCCTGGCGCAATGCGGGCTCCGAGATCGCGGCGGTCTCAGCGAGGTCGGACCGAAGCTGCACCGGCCGCGCGCTCGTCGTCCACCTGCCGGCGCTCGCGGCGGCCACCTCGGCCGGGTCGCACCTGTCGGAACCGGACAACGCGCGCAGGGCCAGCAGGTCCTGGATCGTCGTCTCGAGATGGTGGGCCCGCTCGAGGGCCGAGTCGACGTCGGGTGGCTCCCGGTCGAGGGAGAGCATCAGGCCGGCCAGAGGGGTGCGCAGCTGGTGCGAGGCGTCCCGCACGAACTCGCGCTCCTGTCGGATCAGCTGCTCGACGGACTGCGCGCTGTCGTGCAGCGCCTCACCGGCGGCGTCCGCCTCGGCGATCCCCCAGGTGGGCAGGCGCACGTCGTACTGGCCGGCCTCCACGGCCCGGGCCGCCGCGGTGAGCTGCTCGAACGGCTCGGAGATCCGTCGGGCTGCCCGGCCGGCCAGGCCGAGAGCGATGGCGACCACCGCGGCCGCCAGGGCTGCGAGGAGGCCCCACGCCTCGAGGGTGCGTCGGCGCAGCACGGCTGCGGGGATCGCGGCCCGCACACTGCCGGCCACCGCGCGGTCGGAGAGGACCGGGAGGACGACGCTCAGCGCACCCTGGTCGGTGCCGTCGTGCTCGCGACCATCGCTGGCCCGGGCCGCCAGTGCGGACCGCAGGGGGCCGTTGCCCGCCACCAGCCGCCCCGTCGGGTCGTAGACGCCGATGATCGTGCCTGGGCTCGCGGTGGGGGCGGGCAGCGTGCTTCCGGCCTCGAGCACGTTGTCCGGCACGGCGGCGACGCCGCGTGTCGCGTCACGCTGCAGGCCGGCTAGGGCACGGCTGCCGATCAGCCGGTCCATCGCCACCGCCAGCGGGATGCCGAACAGCAGCACCGCGACGACGACGATGACGGCGATCGCTGCCCGCACCTGGGCGCGCAGCGTGCGTGACGTGGGTCGGCCCATGACCGCGAGCGTAAGCGGCCCAAGGTAAACGCCGCGCTTGCCCGGCGTTGGGGTTGCGCTGGGTCGCTGCTGCCTAGCGTCTCGTTCCATGACTCGTGCCCTGCATCGTGCACCCGCTGTCGCCGTCCTCCTGCTCCTCGCCGCGTGCAGTGCCGGCGGCGCCGCATCGGGCGCCGTGAGCCCTGCTGCACCGGCGCCGTCCACCGGTGCCACAACGCCGGTCACCGGGTCGACGTCCTCGTCGACCGCTTCGGCGACACCTGGCGCGAAGGCGCAGGCGCCGGTACCTGCGGAGAAGAACCCGCCAGGCGACATCCCGGACAACGTCGCATTCGTCAAGTACGCCAACGGTTCTGCTCACTACTCGCTCACCCACCCGGAGGGCTGGGCACAGACCGTCAAGGGCGGCACGGTGACGTTCACCGACAAGCTCAACGGCGTCCAGGTCTGGCCCGGCAAGCTCACCGCCGCGCCGAATCCGGCGACCGCCAAGCGCGACCTCGTCCCCGGCCTGGCCACGACTCAACCAGCCTTCGAGCTGAAGTCGGTCAGCGCCGTCAGCGAGCCCGCCGGCACCGGCGTCCGCATCGTGTACCGGCGCAACTCCGCCCCCGACCCGGTGACGGGTCGCCAGTACCGCGACGAGGTCGAGCGGTACGAGCTGGTCGCCAATGGCCGAGAGCTGGTGGTCGAGCTGTTCGGTCCGGTCGGTGCAGACAACGTCGACGCCTACCGCACCATGGTGCAGAGCCTGCGGGCGTCATGAGACCCCTTGTCGCAGAGGGGTTGCACCGGTTCTACCGCAGAGGCGGCACCGAGGTCGCGGCGCTGCTCGACGTCTCGCTCTACTGCGAGCCGGGCGAGACGGTGGCGGTCACCGGCCCGTCGGGGTCGGGGAAGTCGACGCTGCTGAGCCTGCTCGCGGGTCTCGACGACCCGGACGGCGGTTCGGTCCATGTCGGCGGCGAGCGGATCAGCCACCTCGCGCCCGCCGCGTCCGCCCGCTTGCGGGCCCGGCACGTGGGGTTCCTCAGCCAGAACGGTGGCCTGCTCGGGCACCTGAGCGTCATCGAGAACGTGCGCTTCGCCGCTGCCCTGCGCCGTGGCACCGGGCCGGACTCGGACGCGCTGGTGGAGTGCCTGGGGCTGGAGGCGGTCCGGACGTCGTCACCGCGCACGCTCTCTGGTGGCGAGACGGCCCGGGCCGGCCTGGCCGTAGCCCTGGCCGGTGCCCCGTCGGTGCTGCTCGCGGACGAGCCGACCGCGGAGGTGAGCTCGGGCGAGGAGGAGTCGATCCTGTCGCTGTTGCGGCAGTGGCGACCACCGCACGGCGCGACCGTCGTCGTCACGCACTCCCTGCCGGTGGCCGAGCACGCCGACCGCATCGTGCACCTGGTCGACGGGCGGGTCCGATGATGCTGTCCGCACGCGGTGTCGGCGTGAGCTTCGACGGCCGTGCCGTCTTGCGCGACGTGACACTCGAGGTCGACGCCGCGGAGCAGTGGGCGCTGATCGGGCGGTCCGGCTCGGGCAAGACGACCCTGCTGCTCGTGCTGGCCGGTCTGCTCCAGCCGCAGCAGGGCCGGCTCGAGCTTGCCCTGGATCGTCGCGACGTCGTCTACGTCCCGCAGGCGCCCTCCCTGGTGCCCGAGCTCACCGCCGTCCAGAACGCCTCCCTGGGGCTGCGGGTGCGAGGCGTGCCGCCAGCCGAGGCGCTCGCCCGGGCGACGGCACAGCTGCGGGCGCTAGGCCTCGACACCGCCGACGACGCGTTGCCGGCCGAGCTCTCCGGGGGGATGCAGCAGCGGGTCGCGCTGGCCCGAGCACTCGCCGTCGAGCCGGCCCTGCTGCTGGCCGACGAGCCGACTGGCGCGCTCGACCAGAGCACCGGCGCGCTCGTCATGGAGGTCCTGCTTGCCCAGTGCGCACGCAGCGGTGCGGCGGTCGTCGTCGCCACTCACGACGCCGACGTCGCCGCCCGCTGCGAGCGCACGCTCGCCCTCGACCAGGAGCTGGTCCGATGACCGTCCGATACGTCTGGTCGGCCCTGCGCCGACGCCCCGCCGACACGTTCGCCGCGGCTGTGGCGATCGCGTTGACCGTTGCCTTCCTCGCGTCGCTGGGTTCCTTCGTCACGCAGACCGGGTCGCGGCTGACCGTGCGGGCGGCTGACCGCGTCCCCGTGGACTGGCAGGTGCAGGTCACACCCACCGGCGATCCCGCCGCCGTCCGGGCAGCGGTGCGGGCGGTGCCCGGCCTGCTGGGTGTTCGTGCCGTCGACTACGCCAAGGTCAAGGGGCTGAGCTCGACGTCCGCCTCCGGGGTCAGGACGACGGGGGCCGCGTACCTCGTGTCGCTGCCCGCCGACTACGCCACGTTCGCCCCGAGCGAGCTGCGCGCGCTCGTCGGCCGCACCGACGGCGTGCTGCTCCAGCAGCAGACCGCCGCGAACCTCGCCGCCGGCAAGGGGTCGTCGGTCACGGTGCTCGGCTCCGGCCGCGCCGTCCGGGTCGACGGGGTGGTCGACCTGCCCAACGCCGACTCCTTCTTCCAGGCCGTCGGCGCCCCGCCCGGATCGGGTGCGAGCGCGCCGCCGGACAACGTGCTGCTCGTACCCCCCGCCACCTTCGCCACCCTCGTCGGCCCCGCCACCGTGGTGCACCAGCTGCACGTCCGGCTCGACCACGCGGCACTGCCGACCGACCCCGCAGCGGCCGCCGACGAGGTGAGCCGACGCGCCAACCACCTCGTCACCGTGGTGGCGGGAGGCGCGCTCGTGGGAGACGACCTGGGCGTGGCGCTGTCCGCGGCCCGCGAGGACGCCCTCTACGCGCAGCTGCTGGTGCTGCTGCTCGGGGTGCCGGGGCTGGCGCTGTCCGTCGTCGTAGCTGCCCTGGTCATCGCGTTGCGCAACGACCGGCAGCGCCGCGACCTGGCCCTGCTGCGCACCCGCGGCGCGACGCCGCGGCGGTCGGCCGTGCTGCTCGGGTTGATCGCCCTGGCCGACGGCCTGCTCGGCGCGGCCCTGGGGATCGGCGGCGCCTGGCTGGCGACCCGCCTCGCGCTGGGCAGCGGGGCTCGGCTCACCCCGGCGTGGATGGTCGCCGGTGCTGTCATCGGGGTCGTGCTCGCCGGGACGGTCGAGCTGGTGCCGGTGGCCCGCCTGCTACGCCGTTCGTCCGGCCCGGTGCAGCTGCAGACGGGGAGCCCCGTGTCGACCCGGAGCCCCCTGCCGCTGCGCCTCGGCCTGGACGTCGTCCTGCTGGCCGCCTCAGCGGTGGTCTTCTGGCTGACCTCGCGCGGCGGCTACCAGGTGGTCGTCGTGCCCGAGGGGGTGCCGGTCGCGTCGGTGAACTACGCCGCCCTGCTGGCGCCGGCCCTGGCCTGGCCCGGCCTCGCCCTGCTCGTGTGGCGGTTGACAGCGCTGGCGCTGCTGGCCCCGACCCGGCGTCCGGCCGACGACCCGGCCGGCGCGATGGCCGACCTGCGGCGCGACGTCGTCCGGCATCGCCGGCAGCTCGTCGCCCGCGCCGCAACGGGTCTGGCGGTCGCGGTCGCCGTCACCGTCTCGGCTGCGGTGTTCACGACGACGTACGACCAGCAGGCACGGGTCGACGTCGCCCTCACCGTCGGCTCAGACGTCGCGGTCACCCTGCCGCCCGACTCGGCGAGCAGCCTGGACCCCCGGATCGCGGCCGTACCCGGGGTGCTGGACGTCGAGCAGGTCGCGCACCGGCTCGCTTACGTCGGGCCGGACCTGCAGGACCTGTACGCGATCGACCCGGCGACCATCGGCAAGGCCGCGCCCTTGCAGGATGCCTTCACCCCCGGCTCGTCGGTGCGCGACGCCCTCGCCGCCCTCGCCCGGACGCCGGACGGCGTGCTCGTCTCGCAGGAGACGATGCACGACTACCAGCTGCATCGCGGTGACGAGCTACGACTGCGGCTGCGCGACAAGGCCGGCAGCTACGGGACCTACCCGTTCCACGTCGTGGGTGTCGTCACCGAGTTCGCCACCGCGCCGCGCGACAGCTTCATCCTGGCCAACCGGAGCCACGTGGCGTCGGTGACCGGCGTCGGGGACGTGCAGACCTTGCTGGTGCGCACGGACCAGCCGCAGCGGGTCGCCGCGGCGATCCACGCGCCCGTCGGTGCCCTGGTGAACGACATCACGGCACCCCGCCTGGCCGTGCCGTCCGCGTCCGGCCTGGCGGCGGGCAGCCTGGCCGGGCTCGCGCGGCTGACGCTCGCCTTCGGGCTGCTCCTCGCGACGGCCAGCGCGTCGCTGGTGCTCGTGGTCGGCGCCGCGCAACGCCGTCGTTCGCTCACCGCCCTAGCCGTCCTCGGGGCGAGCCTCCGCCAGCGCGGCGGGTTCCTGCGCACCGAGGCGCGGTGGATCCTGGTCGCCGGACTGGTCGGTGGAGCGGCGGCGGGAGCCACGATCGCGTACGAGCTGGTCAAGGTGCTCAACGGCATCTTCGACCCGCCACCGCAGCACCCGGCGTTGCCGGCTCTCTTCCTCGTGCTGACCCTGGTGGCGGTCGTCGCAAGCGCGGTCGTGGTGACCGCGGGATCGTCGCGGTGGGCGGGGCGGCTCGACCCGTCGAGGCTGCGGGACCTGTGAGGATGCGTCTCGGTGGTTTCTCAGGAACGCTGGTCGAGACTACGGGCTCGCCCTGATCCGGTGACGGAATCCGTTGCGCTCGAACCCAGCTGGAGGAGCACCATGACTGGCCCGGTCGATGACGACCACCGGACGGCGACCCGACGGGCCTTCCTCGTCGGCCTGTCCGGGCTGGCCGTGACGGCGGCCGCGTGCAGCGACGCGGGCGATCCGGGCCTCGCGGCGTCGAGCGCCACGCCGAGCGCCACGCCGAGCGCGACCGGCCGGACCAGCCCCCCGCCGAGTCCGTCGCCCACGCCTGCTGCGACGCCGTCGTCCAGCCCGTCCTCGCCGGCGCGGACGTCGTCGGCGGACCTGGTGCACGGTCCGCGCGACAAGCCCTTGGTGGCGCTGACGTTCCACGGTGCGGGCGACCCCGGGCTGACCCGCCAGGTGCTGCGCGAGGCGCGCTCCGCCGGCGCGCACCTGACGATCCTCGCTGTCGGGACCTGGCTGTCCGCCAACCCGTCCCTGGCGGGGGCGATCCTGGACGCCGGTCACGAGCTCGGCAACCACACCTGGAGTCACCAGCCGATGCGCAGGCTCAGCTCGGCGCAGGCGCGGGTGGAGATCGCCCGTGACGCCGACCTGCTGCAGCGGCTGACCGGCTCGCCCGGGACGTGGTTCCGGCCGAGCGGCACCCCGCACAGCACCGCGACGATCCGGGCGGCGGCCCGGGCCAACGGCTACCCGCGCTGCCTGTCGTTCGACGTCGACCCGCTCGACTACACCGACCCCGGCCCGACGAGCATCACCCGGGCCACGCTCGCCCAAGCCCGAGCCGGGTCGATCGTCAGCTTGCATCTGGGCCACCCAGGGACGGTCGCGGCGCTACCTGACATCTTCAAGGGCCTGTCCCGCAACGGGTTGACGCCGGTGACGGTGACTCAGCTGCTCGAGGGCGCCGCATGAGCCTCGCCTCCGACGCGCGCCTACAGCGGCGCCCGCGGGTCGTGGCCGTGGCCCTGGCCGGACTGCTCACGGGCGTCGCCGCGTGCAACGGCCCGACAGCGACGAACGACGCCGTGGGCACGGCCGGCGCGGCCGCCACCAGCCCGGGCACGGCGAGCCCTTCGGCCACGCCGTCAGCGACGCCGTCAGTCACGACCGCCAAGAACGTCTACGCCAGCGCGGGGGCCGGGATGCTGGCGTCGACCGCCCGGCGGGCCAAGCAGCTGGTGTACGTGCCCGACTCGACAGACAACACCGTGCACGTGATCGATCCGCGCACCTACCGCGTGGTCCGGACGTTCGCGGTGGGTCGCGAGCCGCAGCATGTCGTGCCCTCGTGGGACCTGAAGACGCTGTGGGTCAACGATGACCTGAGCAACGACCTCGTGCCGATCGACCCGCGCACCGGTCGGCGGGGCAAGCGCGTGGCCGTCGACGACCCGTACAACCTGTACTTCACGCCGGACGGCAAGCACGCCCTGGTGATGGCCGAGCGGCTCAAGCGGCTCGACGTCCGCGACCCGCACACGATGCGCCTGGAGCGGTCGGTGAAGGTGCCCTGCCGCGGGCTGAACCATGCGGACTTCTCGGCCGACGGCTCGTGGATGCTGGCCAGCTGCGAGTTCAGCGGCAAGCTGCTGGTGATCCCCCTGACCCTGCGCTCGGTCTCCAAGGTCATCGACCTCAACCGCATCAAGACCAGGGGCGCCACGGACCCGGCGATGGCCCGCTCCATGGGCGGTCCCGCCGGATCACTCGACCGCAGCGCCTCGGCGATGCCGCAGGACGTCCGCCTCACCGCGGACGGCCGCTCGTTCGTCGTCGCCGACATGCTGCGCAACGGGGTGTGGGTCGTCGACGCCACCGCGCGCAAGGTCGCGACCTTCGTGCGGACCGGCAAGGGGGCGCACGGCATCTACCCCAGCCGGGACGCCAAGCGCCTGTTCGTCAGCAACCGGGACGGCGCGTCGGTCAGCGTGCTGGACGCAACCGGGCGGCGAGTCGTGCAGACCTGGCGGCTACCGAAGGGCGCGTCACCCGACATGGGTGGGGTCAGCGCCGACGGTCGCCGGCTGTGGCTGTCCGGCCGGTACGACCGGGAGGTCTACGTGATCTCGACGTCGACCGGTCGCACCATCCACCGGATCAAGGTCGGCGGTGGGCCGCACGGCCTGCTGGTGTGGCCGCAGCCCGGTGTGCACTCGCTCGGCCACACCGGCAACATGCGCTGAGCCGCCCACCCGGCGCCCAGGGAACAGGGACCTGGTTCCCGGGTGGCTGTCAGGTTCCTGAGCGATAGTCGGCCTATCGGCCGGCGACGTCGTCGGCCCCGAGCCCCTGAGGTGCGCCATGTACGACCGAGGTCACGACAACTACGCGGGCGCCTGGATCTTCATGGGCGGCCTGATGTTCCTGCTGGTCGCCGCGGCCGTCGTGGTCGCGGTGGTGCTGCTCACCCGGCGCTCCCGTGAGCAGGCCGGTGTGACCCAGTCGGTCGGTGCCGCCGGCGCTCCCGTCGCATACCGGCCGGCCGGCGCCGCGTCGCAGGGACCGTCCCCGCTGGAGGTGCTCGACCTGCGGCTGGCCCGTGGCGAGATCGAGCTCGAGGCGTACCGCTCGCTGCGTGCCGAGCTGACCCGGTCCGAGCAGACGCCGCCGGCCTGACGTGGGCACCCTGCCCGGAACACCGGCTGGGCCGGCCGCACCCGCGCCGCCGTCCCCGCCCGCCCCGGCTCATGACCCGCTCCGCTTCCACCGCCCGCACCACACGAAGGGTGCCTTCGGTGAGGGCCTGGTGCCGCGGCTGGCCGAGAAGGTCGCCGACGCCATGGGCACCGTGCAGTTCGTGGTCGTCTCGACCGTCGTCATCATCGCCTGGGTACTCGTCAACCACGTCGTGCAGTTCCTCACGACGTCCTGGAATGGGCTGCTGCACGGTCGCGGCTTCGACCCCGCGCCCTTCATCCTGCTGAACCTGGTGTTCTCGGCGGTCGCCTACTACTCGGCCTCGATGGTGATGATCGCCCAGAAGACGCAGGCGCGCCGGGATGCCTTGCGGGAGAAGGCCGATGCCGAGCACCGGGAAGACCTGGCGCGCCAGCAGGTGGCGTTGATCGAGCAGAACACCCGCCTCACGAAGGAGGTGCACCAGCTGGCCCAGCAGATCCACCTGCTCGTGTCCGCCCCAGCGGGTGCCCAGGGTGGGACTCTCAGGTGATGCTCAGGGCG
The DNA here is from genome assembly GCA_963759935.1 of uncultured Actinomycetota bacterium. Classification (GTDB taxonomy): domain Bacteria; phylum Actinomycetota; class Actinomycetes; order Actinomycetales; family Angustibacteraceae; genus Angustibacter. The sequence goes on along the minus strand of CAVXBF010000008.1, from coordinate 170,982 downwards.
GCCGCGCGATCCTGGTGGCCCACCCGACGAGAGGACCGCTGGTGAGACTGCTGGTCGTCGAGGACGAGCCGGGTCTGGCTGAGACCGTGCGCCGTGGGCTGACAGCGGACGGCTTCGTCGTCGACGTCGCCCGGGACGGCGAGGAGGCCGTCTGGGCAGCCACCGAGAACGCCTACGACGCCGTGGTGCTGGACATCATGTTGCCCAAGCTGAACGGCTACGACGTCGTGAAGCGGCTGCGGGCGGGCGGCAACTGGACGCCGATCCTCATGCTGACCGCCAAGGACGGCGAGTACGACCAGAGCGACGCCTTCGACCTGGGCGCCGACGACTACCTGACCAAGCCGTTCAGTTTCGTGGTGCTCATCGCCCGGCTGCGCGCCCTGATCCGTCGTGGCGCGCCCGAGCGGCCCGTGGTGCTCGCCGCCGGCGACCTCACCCTCGACCCGGCCCGCCGCCGGGTCGAGCGCGAGGGCACCGTCGTCCGGCTCACCCCGCGCGAGTACGGCCTGCTGGAGTTCCTCATGCACCGCCGTGGCGACGTCGTGACGAAGGCCCAGATCCTGGACGCCGTGTGGGATCCGGCGTTCGAGGGCGACCCCAACATCGTGGAGGTCTACATCCGCTACCTGCGGCGCAAGATCGACGTCCCGTTCGGGCGCCACGCCATCGAGACGGTGCGGGGCATGGGGTACCGGGTCGCGGAGGACGGCGGATGAGCGACGGCACGTCAGTCGAGGCCCGCGGTCGTGGCGCGCGAGCACTGCAGGCCGCCGCCACCCGGCCCGCCGGCGTCGCCCTGCTCGCCCTCGCCGCCACCTGCGTCGCCCTGCTCGCCGGGGTGGTGGACGGCGTCCGCGAGCGGGGTGACCTGTCGGCACTCGACCCAGGGTTCACGGCCCGGCTGGTCTCGATGCGCACGCCGACGCTGTCGTCCGTCGCGCACGCCGTCACGTGGCTCGGCTCGGTGCCCATCCTCATCGCGTTGGCGGTCGGCACGACCGTCGCGCTCGGGATGCGCTGGCACAGCCGCCGCCCGGTCGTCGTAATGGGGGTGGCACTGGGCGGCAGCGCGGTGCTCACCTACGCGCTCAAGGTGATCGTCGCCCGCCAGCGGCCGCCGGTGGCAGACATGCTCGGTGCGGTCGACCGGGACTTCGCGTTCCCGTCCGGGCACACGCTCAACTCAGCGGTGTTCCTCGCGGTGCTCTGCTGGCTGCTCTGGTCACGGACGCCAGTGGCGCGGCGGGTGCCGATGGTGACCGTGGCCGTGCTGCTCGGCGCCGCGGTCGGGCTGAGCCGCATCTACCTCGGCTACCACTGGCTCACCGACGTCCTCGGCGGCTGGCTGGTCGCGCTCGCCTGGCTGTCGCTGCTGCTCGGGGTCTGGCGGCTCAGCCGGCCGGTGCCTCCGGCAGCCTGACCTCCACCCGGCACCCGCCGCCGGCCGCGTCCTCGACGCGGACGCTGCCACCGTGGGCGAGCACCAGCTCGCGGACGATGGCCAGGCCCAGCCCGCTGCCACCACGGGAGCGCTCGCGGCTGTCGTCGAGCCGGACGAACCGCTCGAAGACCCGGTCGCGATCGTCCGCGGGGATGCCGGGGCCGTCGTCCTCGACCACCAGCAGCGCGGTGGGGCTGGCGGCCGCGGGGTCCTGCCCCAGCTGCAGCCGCACCGTCGAGCGGGCATGGCGTGCGGCGTTGTCGGCCAGGTTCGTGACCACCTGACTCAGCCGGGCTGCGTCGCCCACCACCCGGGTGGGGTGCACGGTCGGCTCGACGCGCAGCCCCGGGAACGTGCGCAGCCGGCGCACCTCGCGCTCGAGCACGTCGTCGAGGTCGACGTCCTCGACGGTGAGCAGGATGGTGTGCTCGTCGGCCTTCGCGAGCAGCAGCAGGTCCGAGACCAGCCGGGTCATCCGGCCGATCTCGTCCTCCATCACCGGCGACAGGTCGCGCCAGGTCGAGGCCGTGGGATCGGTGCGGGCCAGCTCGACCGACGCCGCGAGCGTGGAGAGCGGGCTGCGCAGCTCGTGGCTGGCGTCGGCGACGAACCGGCGCTGGGTGTGCTGCGCCTCCTGGAGGCGGGCAAGCATCTCGTTCATGGTGCGGGCCAGCCGGGCGATCTCGTCGTCGGCAGGCGGCACCGGGATGCGCTCGGTGACGCGGGTGCCGCCGATCTCGCTCACCCGCCGCCGCATCCGCTCCACCGGGTCGAGCGCCCGCCCCACGAGGAACCAGGTGGCGCCGCCGACGAGCAGCAGCAGCAGGGGGGCACCGACGAGCAGCAGGGTCAGTGCCGTCCGCACCGACTGCTGCTGCGCACCGACCGGCGTCGCGACGACGACCCGGTAGAGCGCCCCGCCGGTGCTGGCCCCCCCGACCACGACGAGGTAGGGGTCGTCCTCGTCGAGCAGCGGCAACCGTCCGGAGCGCACCTCCTTGATCTCGCCGTCCTGGGCAGTCGCCGTCGTGAGGGGCGTCGTCAGTGCGCGGGCGCTGGACGCCGACACCACTCGGCCGCGCGCGTCCAGCACCTGCACGAGCTGGCCGGTGCGGGTGGTCGCGGCGACGTCCTCGTCCAGCCCGGTGAGCCCCTCGTCCTGGATCCGGCCGGCCACCTCGGCTGCGCGGGCGACGGCAGCGGCCTGGACACTCGAGATGAGGTCGCGTTGCAGCAGCCAGATGAAGGCGCTGGCACCCACCACGAGCGCCAGGGCCACGACCAGGACGGCCGCTGCGGTCGAGCGTCCCCGCACGCCGCGCAGCGCCCCGCCGCGCCGAGGCCGATCGAGGTCGGGCTCAGTCATCGGCGGCGGTCCTCGTCAGTGGACGTCCAGCAGGGCGGGCGGGCGAGCAGTCTGGCACGCCGCCACGTCGTAGAGCTCCAGGCAGCGGTCCACCACCGTCGGCCAGGCCTGGGCGACAGGGCTGCGCGCGCAGCCCGCCGACAGCTCGCGCAGCCGCTCCGGTGACCGCACGAGGGCGGCGACGGTGCGCGCCATGTCGGCGTCGTCGTCGACCAGGTGTCCCTCGACTCCGTCGTGGACGAACTCGCTCACCCCGGCACCCCGAAGAGCGACGACCGGCACCGCTGCGCAGCGCGCCTCCAGCGCGGCGATGCCGAACGACTCGAGCAGCGCCGGAGCAACATAGAGGTCGGCGCCGGTGAGCAGGTCGCCCACCCCCGCGCGATCGAGACGGCCGGCCAGCGTGACGACGTCGGCCAGTCCGTGGCGGCGGACGGCCCGCCGGACGGCGTCCTCCTGCGGTCCGGTGCCGGCGATGACTGCGCGCCACCGGACATCGGGGCCGAGCTCACGATGCACGGCGGCCAGCATCTCGACGTACGCCAGCGGACGCTTGCGCGCGGCGAGCCGCATCACCGAGACGACGGTGGGTACGGCGTGCTGCCCGGCGCGAGACCGCGTCCACTGCGCCGGATCGACCCCGTTGTTGACGACGTGCACGGGGACGCGCACGGCTGGCTCCAGGGCAGCTGCGGCCATGGCGCTGACCGACGTCCAGACCGCCGCCGGACCGATCAGGCCGGCGACGGCACGCAACCCGCTGCGCACCGGCCCGACCGCCTGAGCGACGGAGTGCATGGTCAGCACCACGGGCACCGACGCGCTCGACGCGGATCGCGCGAACGACCAGGCCAGTGGCGACACGATGGAGCTGTGGCAGTGCACGACGTCGGGGGCGAGGTCGTCGATCAGCTGCCGGGCCCGGCCGCCGGTGAGCGGCACCTGCACCGTGCGGCCGTCGTCGGTGGCCGCTCCCTGGGTGGACGTCGCGACCACCACGTCGTGGCCGCGACGGCGCTGCTGGTCGGCCAGGTCGGCCACCTGGCGCTCGATGCCGCCCAGGCGCGGCAGGTAGACGTCCGAGACGTGCAGGATCTTCATGCCGCCAGCTCCAGGTCGTGGCGCCGGGCCCGCACCTGGCCGAGCCCCCAGGCGCCTGCGACGGCCAGGCCCACCGGGATCTCCAGGAAGAAGGTGAAGACCCGGTACAGCAGTGCCGCGGCGGCCGCATCAGCGGCGGGCGCGCCGCCGAGCAGCAGGCAGCTGGTGAGCACCAGCTCGGCGACGCCGGCGCCGCCCGGGGTGATGGGCACCGCGGTGACCAGCCGCTCGACCGCGACGACGGCCAGGACGACCTGCCACGGCAGCGGCGCACCCAGCGAGCGCAGGCACAGGTCGAGCAGCAGGGCGAGCAGGACGACGTAGCCGATCATGCCCAGGCTCAACCGGCCCCATGACCTGGCAACCAGGTGCAGGATCTGCCGCCGCAGCCGCACCGCGGCCAGGGCGTACCGCGCCGGCTGCACGCCGGACGGGCGACCGAGCCGCCGCAGGACGGCGCGCAGGCTCACAGCGGTGAACGCCCCGAGTCGGGCAGCGAGACGGTCGCGGGCGACCGCTGCGCCCGCGACCGCGAGGCAGGCCGCAGCGCCGGCCACCAGCCAGCCCGCCGCCGAGGTGCTGACCGCACCCGGCAGGCCGACCAGTACCCAGGCCAGCCCGCCGACGCCGACCAGCAGGCGGATCAGGATGTTCCAGACCGTGCTGACCGTGAGGAAGGTGCCCAGGGCCACCGGCTGGAAGCCCCAGGAGCGCACCATCGAGGCGGTCACGCCCACGCTCAGCGCGCCGCCCAGCGGCACCGAGTTGGCGACCGCGCTGCCCGCCAGGTTGAGGCTCATCGCCCGGCGCGACGACAGGCCGGGCAGTGACGAGGTCAGCACGTAGCTGTGCGCGTAGAGGCCGGCCCACCAGGCGAGGGCCAGCGGAACCAGCCAGATCGGTCCGATCTGCTGGGCCTCGTGCACGACTGCGGCCCAGCTGGAGCCGGCCGAGCGGGGGACGACCGCCACCAGCAGGGCGCACGCTGCGGCGAGCACGGGCGCGGCCAGCAGCACACGCCGGTGGACCCGGCGCGGGTCGCTGCGGCCCCGCCGGTCCGCACCGCGGAGCGAAGGGCGGGTGTCGGTCACCCCGCCATGGTCGGGCTCACCCACTGAGGACCACCTGAGCGTTCCGGGAGCTGCGCGGGGCGTCGTTCGCGTCATGTCCCCACGGTGCTGGCGAGCCACGCTCGCGGACATCAGGGAAGACCCTGCCCGGCCCCGGGCCGGGACCCCGGGCGGACCCCGACGCCTACTGCCATGATCACCGCATGCGGCGCCGCACCATCGTGTCCTTCCATGCCCATCCGGACGACGAGGCCCTGCTCACCGGCGGGACCCTGGCGCGGGCAGCGGCCGAGGGGCACCGCGTCGTCCTGGTCGTCGCGACGGACGGCGAGGTCGGCCTCGCATCGGGTGCTGTGGCCGCCGACGGACTCGGGACGCGGCGGGCCGGCGAGCTGGACGCTGCCGCTGCGGTCCTCGGCTGCGCTCGGGTCGAGCGGCTTCGCTTCCCCGACTCCGGCTGGCGGGACTCGGCCCGCGAGGGGCCGGTCTTCAGCCGGCTCGCGGTGCCCGACGCTGCCGCCCCGCTCGTCGAGATCCTGCGCCAGGAACGGCCCGACGTCCTGACGACGTACGACCCGGCAGGCGGCTATGGGCACCCGGATCACCAACAGGTGCACCAGGTCGGGAGGTGGGCTGCGCAGCGCGCCGGGACGCCGGTGGTGCTGGAGGCGACGGCGCCGCGCGAACGACTGCACCGGATCGTGCGCCTGGCGGCCCGCGTCCCGGGCCTGCTGGACTCGGTCGACCCGCAGTCCTTCGCCCGCGCCTTCACGCCACGCGCGCAGATCACCCACCGGATCGACGTCCGAGGACACCTGCCGGCCAAGCGCGCCGCACTGCGTGCGCATGCCAGCCAGGCGTCCTCGGACGTCGGGCCCCGCACCCTCGCCCTGCTGCTCCGGCTGCCCCCGGCCGTGTTCACGGTCGTGGCCGGCCAGGAGTGGTTCCGGGATGCCCAGCACCCTGGACGACAGGCGCGAAGTGTCTTCGACGGGCTGGGGGACTAGCGGATCGGTTCAGCGCACGCGCTCGCCCTCGAAGTCGTCCAGGTCGTCGAGGTCGTGCAGGTCCTGCGCGCTCAGCCCGTCGGCCTCGGCCGGGTCGAGCACGTCGCGGCGGGTGCGGGTCAGGTAGACCACGACGGCGAGGATGGTGACCAGGAAGATCGCGCTGGTCACGATGGTGCCGAGCCCGAGCCCGCCGTCGGTGCGCGCCTGGGACAGGTAGTCGCCGAGCGAGGCACCCAACGGACGGGTCAGCACGTAGGCGGTCCAGAAGGCCAGCACTGCGCCGAGCCGGAACCGATAGTGCGCCAACGCCACCACGCCGATCGCGGCCGCGAACAGGAAGGCCGAGGCGAGGTAGCCGACGGCGAGGAACTCGGCGAGCAGGTCGCCGGCTGCGGTGCCGAGGGCGAACGTGAACAGGATGGCCAGCCAGTAGAAGCCCTCGCGGCGGGTCGTGGTGATCGAGTGGATCGACAGGGTGCGCTCGCTGCGCCACCAGATGGTGAACGTGGCCGTCAGCGCGATGGCGAACCCGATGGTGGTCACCGGGAGCGGGACACCGAGCCCGTCGACGAGGTTGTCGGTGAACAGGGTGCCGACGATGCTGATCAGCACCACGGCGAGCCAGTAGATGCCGGGCACGTAGCGGCGGGCGCGGAACTGCCAGAGCAGTACGGCGACCAGCGCGACGGACATGACCGCTGTCGTGATGGTCAGCCCGAGGCCCAACGTGTCGGACAGGAAGTCCGCGGCGGTCTCGCCGACGGTGGTCGCCAGGACCTTGATGATCCAGAACCAGACGGTGACCTCAGGCACCTTGTTGAGCATCTGGCGCCCGATGGGCGTGCGGGATGGCAGCGCGTTCGATGTCATGGTTACGGACGGTAGGCGGTCGTACCTGAAGAGTGACTGAACTGTCCTGGCCGTCCACACATGCGCGCTCAGGCGGCGTTCAGCGCCCGGTCCTAGCGTCGGGTGCGCGGGGTGAGACGAGGAGCGATGAGGCCATGACGCAGGCGTCGCAGTCCCTGACCGGCTGGGGGCGCGGCCCGGGCCGCCTGGGCCGGGTCATCACCCCGGGACCGGCCGACGACCTCGGGCGCGTGCTTGCCGGGACCTCCGGGACGGTGACCGTGCGGGCCGCTGGCGGCGCCTACGGCGACGCCGCAGTGCCGGCACAGGACGACGGCGCCGTGCTTGACGTGTCCGCCCGTGACGCGGTGGTCGACCTCGACATTGCCGCCGGCCGCGCGGTCGTCCAGTCGGGGTTGAGCCTCGGGCGGCTCCAGGATGCGGTCGCGCCGCACGGGTGGTCGGTGCCGGTGCTGCCGGGCACCGGGCGGGTGACGGTCGGCGGCGCGGTCGCGAGCGACGTCCACGGGAAGAACCAGCCGGGGGCAGGAACCTTCGGGCGGCACGTGCGGTGGCTCACCCTGGCCGCCCCCGACGGCACCGTCCGCCGGCTCGCGCCCACCGAGGATCGGGACGGGTTTCTCGCCACCACCGGCGGTCTCGGCCTCACCGGCGTGATCGACCTGGTCGCCGTGCAGCTGACCCCGCTGACCTCGCCTTGGCTGCGCCGCACCCGGGAGCGCACCAGCGATCTCGCCTCCACCGTCGCGGCGATGGACGTCGTGGCCCGCCGCCAGCAGGACGACGAGCGGCTGCACGCCGTCGCCTGGCTGGACCTCACCGGGCCGGTCCGCTCCGCGGGACGCGGCGTCGTGGACGTGTGCCGCCCCGCCGCACCGGACGAGCTGCCGGACGGGTTGTCGGCGAGCGACCCCTCGCCGGGCCGGTCGACCCGGCCGATGCGGCGCGTCCGGTCGCTGCCGGGCGCGGGGGTGACCTGGCGGCCGGTGCTGCGCGGTGCGGCGGCGGCGCGCTGGCACGCCGCGCGCCCCACCATGGCCTCGCACCTCACGCTCGACGACGCGCTGCTGCCGCTGGACGCGGTGGCGTGGTGGCCGGCGGCGTTCGGTGCTCGGGGCCTGGTGCAGTACCAGCTGCTGCTGCCTGTGGCAGCCGTCGACCAGCTGCCGGTCGTGCTGGACGTGCTGCGGAGGCGGCGGGTGCCCCCCGCGCTCGCGGTGCTCAAGCGGTTCGGTCCAGGTGCCGCCGCACCGCTCGCCTTCGCGGTCGAGGGATGGAGCCTGGCGATGGACTTCCCGCGGCGGTGGGCGCAGCTCGAGCCGGCGCTGCGCGAGCTCGACGAGGTGGTGGCGGGGCATGGCGGGCGGGTCTACCTCACGAAGGACGCCAGGCTGCCGGCCGCGCAGCTCGCCCGGATGTACCCGCGGCTGCCGCAATGGCGGCGGGTGCGCGACCGGCTCGACCCGGCCGGCCGGATGACGTCGTCGCTCGCCGAGCGCACCGGGCTGGTCGCCGTCCGGGCGCAGCCGCCCGACGACACCGGACGACGGTGAGCGGCCCCGCCGCGGTGCTACTGCTCGGGGGCTCCTCCGACATCGGAGCAGCCCTGCTCGACGAGCTGCTCCCGCCGACCGGCAGCCACGTGGTGCTGGCCGGCCGGCCTTCGCCACGCCGCCGACAGGCCGCCGGACGGTTGTCCGCCGCCGGACACTCGGTTGCCGAGATTGACTGGGACGCAACGGATCCGCCGGAGCCGACTGCGTTCGTCGAGCAGGCGGCGCGGGTGTGCGGGCAACCGCTGGACCTCGTGGTCGTGGCCGTCGGAAGCCTCGGCGGGCGGCTGCCGTCCGGGCGGGACCCCGACCGGTGGCGGGTCGTCGAGCAGGTCCTGACCACCACGTTCGTCGCGCCGGCCGGCGTCGTCCTGGCCGCGGCGGGTCACCTGACGGCCACCAGGGGGCGGGTCGTCGTCGTCACGTCGGCATCGGCCGTCCGGCCCCGGCGGGCGATCGCTGCCTACTCGGTCGCCAAGCAGGCCCTCGACCAGCTCTGCCGCCAGGTGGCCGCGGCGGCTCGAGCGGACGGGGTGGACGTGCACGTCGTCCGCCCGGGACACGTACGCACCGCGATGACCCGAGGGCTTCCGGACCCGCCGCTCACCCGTGAGCCGCACCAGGTCGCAGTCGACGTCGCACGCGGCATCTCGGCTGGGCGGCTCGTGATCTGGTCGCCACCGGCGATGCGGATTGCGATGCTCGCGCTGCGCGCCATGCCCCCGCGGCTCATCCCGCCCAGCCTGCGCTGAGCCGCACTCGCTCGTCTTTCAGCCGTTGCGGCGTCTGCTGTCTCGGTCAGCTCGTCCTCGGCGGAAGGGTGATCCGGTGGCTCCTCATCCGAGACGACCGCGCGGCCGACGTCATCGAGCGGGCCTGGCAGTCCTGGCCGCCCTGCTCGTCCTCGCCATCGTCCCATCGGTCTCGTACATCCAGGCGCTGACCTACCCCGGCAGTGCGAGCTGGTCGGTGCGCACGGTCGAGTGGGTGCGCGACCACGGCGGCAGCCCGGTGGTCGACGCGGTCGAGAACTGGTACTACGCGCGTCAGGCACCCAGTGCCGTCGGTGCGCCCCAGGACCAGCTGTCCGGCGCGTCGCCCACACCCTCTCGCGGCACGGCGGCGACGGCGGCGACGACGGCGCCGCCGTTCGCCCCCGTCGTGCGGCGGCTGGCCGGCACCCGCGGCCTGCCGGGCGAGGGCGTCTGGCGGCCCCTCGGGGTCGACCACCTGCTCTGGCAGACCTGGCTTCGACCCGATCCCCAACACCTCCCCGTGGTCGCCGCCGCGGTACTGGTTCCCGCCGGGGCGGTGGCGCTGCACCTGGCGCCCGGCACCCGCGAGCCGGTCACCGGCATGGCCTCCGCCACGCAGGCCCAGGTGCCGCCGGCGCAGCGTTCGCGGCTGGAGGCCGTCTTCAACGCCGGCTTCAAGATGCGCGACTCCCACGGCGGCTGGCAGCTCGGGTCACGCGCGGCCGTGCCGCTGCAGGCCGGGCGGGCGAGCCTGGTCATCGACCGGGCGGGCCAATGGCGGATCGGTGCCTGGGGTCAGGACGTGAGCATGACACCGGACGTCGCCGCGGTGCGGCAGAACCTCGATCTGGTCGTCGTGGGCGGGCATGCCGTGCACGGTCTCGACAGCAACGCGAACGGCAGCTGGGGCACGGCGCACACGCAGTTCCAGTTCACCTGGCGCTCGGGGATCGGCGTCGACTCGCACGGTGACCTGATCTACGTCGCGGGCCGGTCGATGACGCTCGCGACGTTCGCGCAGGCGATGGCCCGACTCGGTGTCCAGCAGGGGATGCAGCTCGACATCCACCCTGCGATGGTCAGCTTCAACGCGGTGCAGCAACGGCACGGCCGGCAGCTGGTGATGCGCCGGCTGCTGAGCTCGATGGCGTCGTCGCCGCGGCGCTACCTGACCGCCGACCAACGGGACTTCTTCTACCTCACCGCGCCGGGTGCGTCATGAGCGGCGAACCTCAGCTGCTGAACGGCCCCGCCCCCGCCCCCGGCCCCGGTCCCGCACCGAGCCAGACCGACGTCCGGCCGGGGTCGACTGCACCGCCGATCATTCGCCTGCTGCGGCCCAAGCAGTGGCCGAAGAACGTCCTGGTCCTGGCCGCCCCCGCGGCGGCGGGCCTGCTCGAGCAGCCCGGCGTCCTGCTGCGCGGGCTGGCCGCCGTGGTGGCCTTCACCTTCGCGGCGGCCGCGGTGTACGCGGTCAACGACGTCATCGACGCGCCGGACGACCGGCGGCATCCGGTGAAGGTGCTGCGGCCAGTGGCATCCGGTGAGGTCTCGCCGCGTGCGGCCGTGCTCGTCGCGTCTGTCGCCGCTGCGGCCGCCCTGGTGGTCGCCGGCGCCCTGGGCTGGCTGACGCTTCTCGTCGTCGTGCTCTACCTCGCCAACAGCGCGGCGTACGTGGTCCGGCTCAAGCACGTGCCGGTCATCGACGTCGTGGCCGTCGCCTGCGGGTTCGTCCTGCGCGCGCTCGCCGGCGCGGCCGCGACGCACCTGCAGGTGTCGAGCTGGTTCCTGCTCGTCGCGCTCTTCGGTTCGCTGTTCCTGGTCTGCGCCAAGCGCCGGGCCGAGCTGCGGTCGATCGGGGTGCAGGTCCGCACCCGCCCGGCGCTCGCGGCGTACACCGGGCAGTGGCTCGACCAGGTGGTCACCATGTCGCTGACGGGAACCGTGCTGGCGTACGCCTCCTGGGCGGTGCAGCTGCAGGACGCCAGGCTGGTGCGCTCGTTGCTGGCCGCGTCGGTGCTGCCCGTGCTGGTCGGGCTTTTGCGCTACCTCCTGCTGGTCGACCGGGGAGCGGGGGAGCGGCCGGAGGACGTCGCCACCGACCGCGTCGTGCTGGGTGCGGTCACCGTGTGGCTGACCCTGGTCGGCACCGGGCTCTACCTGCTCTGACTCGCCGTTTGATCTGCCGCGCAGCGGCCGCGCGAGACACCGGACGCCGAACGTCCGGAATCCCGAATACGTTGCCCAGCATGTCCGACCTCACGATCAAGGCGCTCACGCCAGAGACGTTCGTCGACTTCGCCGCTCTCGTGGAGCGGAACAAGGGCATGTTCGCCGGCTGCTGGTGCACGAAGTTCCATCCTGACTGCGCGGAGAAGGGCCAGAGCGCCGAGGGGAACCGGGCGCTCAAGCAACGTCTGGTCGCCGACGGGATCGCGCACGCGGCGCTGGTCTACGACCGCGACCGAGCCGTCGCCTGGGCGGAGTACGGATCACCCGAGGAGCTGCCCGACATCCAACACCGCAAGGAGTACCTCGCCACGACCGTGCGACTGCCCGACTACCGGGTCACCTGCATCCTGGTCGAGCGCGGCCAGCGCGGCCAGGGCCTGGCAGCCATCGCCCTGCGCGGAGCCGTCGCGCTGATCGCCCAGGCCGGCGGCGGCCTGGTCGAGGGCTACCCGCACGACACCGGTGGGGTCCGGAAGAAGAACTCGTCGTTCCTGTACAACGGCACCCGCACGATGTACGAGCGCGAAGGCTTCACCTACGACCGGCCCAAGGGACTAGGGAACTGCGTGATGGTGCGCGAGGCACTGCCACTGGAAGGAGCGCGTCCGGAATGGGCTCTACAGTGCCGGGCATGACAGAGGTCGGAACCGATTGGCGGATGGTCGATGGCGTTGCGACGGCATGGTTCGACGCGCCTTCGCTGACCGAGGGGGCTGCGCTGGCCGCCCGCATCGGGGAGCTGTCGGCCGACCTCGTGGTCGACCTGCGCGCGACAGGCGTGCGGGTGCGCCTCGACTCGGCCGAGCACGCCGAGGCAGTGTCGGCTGCCGCGCGGGACCTCGGGCTGACCGCGAACCCTGCCGCGCTGCAGCACCTGAGCGTCGTGTTCGAATCCGCGAACCCGGCTGGGGTGAGGCGGTTCTGGCAGCAGGTGCTCGACTACGCGCCAGGGCAGGACGGCGGTCTGGTGGATCCGTTGCGGCGCGACCCCGCACTACGGATCCGACAGTCGGCCGAGCCACGGCCGTTGCGCAACCGCATCCACCTCGACGTGGTGCGTCCGGCCGCGGCGGTCGAGCAGGCACGTCTTGGTGAGGCGTCGGGACCTTGGGGGGTCTGTCACACCGACCCCGACGGCAACGAGGTCGACCTGGTGCCGGGCGCGGCGCTCGGCGAGACGATCGGGACAGCCGACTGGCAGGCGGTGTTCAGTGCGATGGCGTGCTACCGCATCACCTCGCCGGCACAGCAGCGCGACCTGGCCGCGGCAGCAGCGGCGCTGGCCGAGGACACCGGCTTCCCGCTGCTGGTCGACCTGCGCCCCGGGCTCGTGATCATCGACAGCGGTAAGGACCAGTGGGACGACGACGCCCACGGCCTCGAGCTCGACTTCACCGACCTGGCCGGAGACCTCCAGGCCGCTGCCCACGAGCTCGCGGCCACTGCGGATCCGGGTCTGCCGCGCTTCGCTCAGCTCTTCCTCGACGCCGCCGACCTGGCCGCGGTCCGAGCGTTCTGGCTCGCCGCCCTCGGATACACCCCCGACCGGCGAGCCGGGGTCAACGACATCCACGATCCGCGGCGGCTGAACCCGGTGCTGGTGTTCCAGGCGCTCGACGCTTCGGAGACGGAGCGACGCCGGCAGCGCAACCGCATCCACGTCGAGCTCGCTGTGCCGGCGGACCTCGCGCAGACGCGCGTCGCGACGACCGTCGCAGCCGGTGGGCGGCTCCTTGACGAGTCGGAGGGCCGCTGGCGGGTCGCCGACCCCGAAGGCAACGACCTGGTGATCGTCAGTGGGGCCTGAGCTCGTGGTCGGCTGAGCTTCACGCTCGGCCCAGTAAGCGCGTACCCGCACATATGTTGCACGAACGCACGGGATGTCGCTTACTGGAGTCATGACCTCCTCACGAGAGCACCCACGTCAGGTCGTCGTCGTCACCGGGGCCAGCGGCGGGATCGGCCGCGCCACCGCCCGCGCCTTCGCCGCCCGCGGCGCCGCCGTGGCCCTCGTCGCGCGCGGTGAGACCGGCCTGCAGGCCGCGGCTGACGACGTCAAGCGCCTCGGCGGCGAGCCACTCGTACTGCCAGCGGACGTCGCCGACGCCGACCAGGTCGAGGCCGTAGCCGCCCAGGTCGAGGACGAGCTCGGGCCGATCGACGTGTGGGTCAACGTGGCGTTCACGTCAGTGTTCGCGCCGTTCGACCAGATCAAGCCGCAGGAGTTCCGCCGGGTGACGGAGGTGAGCTACCTCGGCTACGTGTACGGCACCTACGCTGCGCTGCAACGGATGCGGCAGCGCGACCGCGGGGTCGTCGTCCAGGTCGGGTCGGCCCTGGCCTACCGCGGCATCCCGCTGCAGTCCGCGTACTGCGGGGCCAAGCACGCGATCCAGGGGTTCAACGAGGCGCTGCGCTGCGAGCTCCTGCACGAGGGGAGCGGCGTCCACGTGACGATGGTGCAGATGCCGGCCGTCAACACCCCGCAGTTCGGCTGGGTGCTGTCGCGGCTGCCGCGTCACGCGCAGCCGGTGCCGCCGATCTACCAGCCCGAGATCGCAGCCAAGGCCGTCGTCTACGCCGCCGACCACCCGCGGCGGCGCGAGTACTGGGTGGGGGCCAGCACCGTGGGGACGTTGGTGGCCAACGCCATCGCGCCCGGGCTGCTTGACCGGTACCTGGCCCGGACCGGCTTCGACTCCCAGCAGACCGCGGACCCGCGCTCGCCGGACCAGCCGGCGAACCTCTGGGAACCGGCCGACGGGCGCGACGGCCATGACTTCGGCGCGCACGGTGTCTTCGACGACCGGGCCAAGACCCACGCGCCGCAGCAGTGGGCGTCACGCCACCACGGACTGGTCGGTGTGGCCGCCGGCGCGGCAGCACTGCTCACCGGCGCCGTGCTCGGACGTCGAGCGCAGCGATGAGCCGCGAGACCGCCTGTCGGGCAACGGCTCTGGTCGGAGGGATCTGGGGAGTGCTGCTGCTGACGCTCCCACGCCGGGTCCTGAGCGTCCTCGCGCCGACGTCCGCCGTGCCGACCGGTCACCTTCTGACTGCGACCAGGCTGCTGGGCGCGAGGCATGTGGTCGAGGGGCTGGCCCTCGCTGCGGCCCCACCGCTGGCACCAGTCGCGGCGGCGGTCGAGGGGACGCACGCGGCGAGCATGCTGGTCATCAGCCGCACGCAGGCTCGCTACCGGCGCCCCGCCCTGGTGAGCGCGGCCGTGGCGGCGGTCCTGGGGGCGGCGACGGCGGTGGCCAGGCGATGAGTGCCACGGCGACCGCCCCGACGGCTTGGCGCGACTTCCCGCCGCGCGTGCTGCGGGACTATGCGCTGCTTGCCGACGGTCGCCGTGGCGCCGTCGTCGGGCCACGCGGGGACGTGGCGTGGCTCTGCGCGCCGCGGTGGGACAGCGACGCCGTCTTCGCCTCGCTGGTGGGTGGGCCTGGCGTGTATGCGGTCACCCCCGACGAGCCGAACGTCTGGGGTGGCTACTACGAGCCGGGTTCGCTGGTCTGGCGCAGCCGTTGGGTCACCCAACGCACCGTCTTCGAGTGTCGCGAGGCCCTGGCCCAGCCCGCAGACCCGCACCGCCTCGTGCTGCTGCGTCGGATCGAGGCCGGAGCTCAGGACGCCGTGGTGCGCGTCGTCCTTCAGCCGGCAGCGGGTTTCGGCCGCCATGAGCTCCGCGACCTGCATCGTGCGGACGACGGCTCATGGACCGGACGGGCCGGTGACCTGCACCTGCGCTGGACAGGGTGCCCCGAGGCCAGGCTCGACGCGGACGGCTGGACAGCGCGGGTCGTCGTCCCGGCCGGTTCGGCGCGCGAGCTGGTGCTGGAGATCAGCGACCGGTCGTTGCCTCAGCTGCTTGAGCCGGCCGCCGCCTGGCAGACCACTGAGCAGTGGTGGGAGTCGCAGGTGCCGGCGCTGGAGGGGACGGCGGCACCCCGAGACAGCCGGCACGCGTACGCGGTGCTGATCGGGCTGACCACCCCGGGCGGCGGCACGGTGGCCGCTGCCACGCTCGGCCTGCCCGAGCGTGCCGACGCCGGCCGCAGCTACGACTACCGCTACGTGTGGCTCAGGGACCAGGCGTACGTGGGCCTGTCTGCCGCCGTCGGCGAGCCGCTGCCGTTGATGGATGCCGCCGTGCACCGCGTCACCGACCTGCTGCTCGAGCACGGCTCGGCGCTGGCTCCGGCGTACCGGGTCGACGGCGGCACGGTGCCCGAGGAGACGGTGCTGGGGCTGGGCGGCTACCCCGGGGGCACCGACGTCCGGGGCAACTGGGTCCGCGGACAGTTCCAGCTGGACGCGTACGGCGAGGTGCTGCAGCTGCTCGCGGCGGCCGCCCGGCACGACCACCTCGACGCGCAAGGGGCGCGCGCCATCGAGCTGGCCGTGGACATCGTGGCCCGGCGCTGGCGCGACCCCGATGCCGGGATCTGGGAGCTCGACGACGCCTGGTGGGCGCACTCGCGCCTCTCCTGCGTCGCCGGACTGCGAGCGGTGAGTGCCCTGCCGCACGTCCCACGCGAGCGCTCGGCCGCCTGGGACCACCTCGCGGACGTCGTCCTGGCCGAGACGTCGCGCCGTTGCCTGGCGCCCGACGGGTCGTGGCGGCGAAGCCCCCAGCACGACGGGACGGACGCCGCCCTGCTGCTCCCGCCGGTGCGTGGCGCTCTCCCGGCCGACGACCCCCGCACTCGGGCCACGCGCGAGCGGGTGGTGCGCGAGCTGACCGACGACGGCTACGTCTACCGGTTCGACGCTGACGGCAAACCGTTGGGAGAGGCCGAAGGCGCCTTCACCATGTGCGGCTTCACGATGGCGCTGGCCACCGCGTACGAAGGCGACTGGGCGAGCGCGCTGCGTTGGTTCGAGCGAACCCGCGCCGTCTGCGGACCGCCTGGACTGCTGGCCGAGGAGTTCGACGTCCGGCAGCGGCAGCTGCGCGGCAACCTTCCCCAGGCGTTCGCGCACGCGATGCTGCTCGAGACCTCGCAACGGCTCGCGCAGGCCGGGTCGTTGTCGCCAGGCGTGCGCCAGCCGTCCCGGGTGGCGAGCGCTCGCCACACCAGCGTGGCCTGAGCGTGCCGCCCGTCGTGCGCGGGTCGTGGGTTCGTGGTCGACTGCCACGGGACGGGCGAGAGGCGACGCCACTGGTGTCGCGAGCGAGAGGCAGACAGATGGCCGGCGGTCCGAGCGTGGTGGTGTTCGACGTCAACGAGTCGTTGTCCGACATGGCGCCGATGGCGCAGCGGTTCGCCGACGTCGGTGCGCCACCGCAGCTGGCAAAGCTGTGGTTCGCTTCGCTGCTGCGCGACGGCTTCGCCCTGACCGCTTCCGGCGGGACGGAGTCGTTCGCCCGGCTGGGTGCCGAGGCGCTGCGGGTGGTGCTCGAGCCTGAGGACCTCACCCGAGACCTGGCGGACGCGGTCGACCACGTGATGTCCGGCTTCTCGGCGCTGCAGCCGCACCCGGACGTCCCGGACGGAGTGCGCGCGTTGCGCTCGGCCGGACTGCGCCTGGTGACCTTGAGCAACGGGTCGACGCAGGTCGCGGACCGGTTGCTGACGGCCGCCGGCCTGCGTGGCGAGTTCGAGGCGCTGCTGTCGGTCGAGGACGCCGGGGTCTGGAAGCCCGGTCGGGGCGCCTACGAGTACGCAGCGAGCGCGTGCGGCGTCCCGGCGTCCCGGCTGGTGCTGGTGGCGGTGCACCCGTGGGACATCCACGGCGCTACGCGGGCCGGCCTGTCGACCGCCTGGATCAACCGATCTGGAGGGCGGTACCCGAGCTACTTCAGCAGCCCGGTGCTCACCGTGACGGCGCTGCCCGAGCTGGCCCAGCAGCTCGCCGGTTGAGCCGGCCACGCTGCGTCGACGCCCGAATCATGCCCGCTTGACCCGTTGACGTGTGGTCTGCGTCACCCTAAGGTCGGCTTACTTCGGTCACTGACTTTAGTAGGTGCAGACGGTGCAGTCCCTTCGGCTGGGCAGCAAGGACCTGATCCGCGAGATCAACGAGTCCATCGTGCTGTCCGAGATCCGCACCCGGCCGCTGTGCTCCCGCACCGACATCGCCGAGCGCACCGGGCTGAGCCTGCCCACGGTCTCCGGCATCACTGCCCAGCTGCTCGGCCTGGAGCTGATCGAGGAGCGCGAGACCGGTGAGTCCACCGGCGGCCGCCGCCCCGTGCTGTTGGCGCTGCGGCCCGGCGCGGGGTTCGCGGTCGGCATCAAGCTGACCGAGCACCAGGTCATCGCCGTCCTGACCGACCTGGACGCCAACGTCGTCGCCCGGCACGTCGTCGACGTCGCGTCCACCGACGTGGCGACGGCGACCACCGCGATGGTGGCCGCCGTCGAGGCACTGCGGCCGGCAGCGGGTTCCCGGCCCATCCACGGCGTCGGCGTCGGCTTGGCCGGGGTGATCGACCGGGACGCCGGCGTGGTGCGGCACGCGACCTACTCGAGCTGGGTCGACGTCGACCTGTCGGCCATGCTCAGCGCTCCGCTCGGCCTGCCGGTCATCGTCGACAACGACGTCAACGCGCTCGTGGCCAGCGAGCAGTGGTTCGGCGCCGGTCGCGGCGTCGCACACTTCGCCGTGGTGAGCATCGGCCGCGGGATCGGTCTGGGCCTGGTGCTCGACGGCCGGCTGTACCGCGGCGCCCGCGGTGGTGCGGGCGAGTTCGGCCACCTCAAGGTCGCCGACGGCCCGGCCTGCGCCTGCGGCGGGCGGGGCTGCCTGGAGGCGCTGGCGAGCGACGTCGCGATCTGCGCGGAGGTCTCCACGATCCTTGGTCGGCCGGTCGGGATCGAGCAGGCGGTGGACGCCGCGCGATCAGGCAACCGTCGGGTCAAGGGTGTCTTCGCGCACGCCGGCGGCGTGCTCGGGACGGCGACCGCGAACCTCGTGAACCTGTTCAACCCCGAGCTGATCGTGCTGGCCGGCGAGGGCACCCGCGCCGGTGACCTGATCATGCCGAGCTTCCAGGAAGCCCTCGACGCTGCGGTGTTCGACGGCCTGCAACGGGATCTCCAGCTCGTCGTCGACGCCTGGGACGACGAGGCCTGGGCGCGCGGTGCCGCCAGCCTGATGCTCGGCGAGCTGTTCCAGCCCAAGCTGCGCCATGCGGACGCGGACCGCCCGTCGCTCACCGCTCGCTCGCTCGCCCGATGACCCTTCCCCACCAGCCTGCCTCGACAAGGAGCTCGACGATGAACCGCACCCCTGTGCACCGGTCCCGGCGAGGATGGGTCCTGGTCCTCGCCGTCGCCCTCGGTCTGCTCGCGCCGCTGGTGCCGCAACCTGCCTGGGCCGGAACGTTGAGCGGGGTCTTCCACCAGCCGTACGGCAACGACGAGCTGTACGCCGCCCAGCCGACCGAGCGGTCGCCGCGCGACCCGATGGCCGGCGACGCCGTCCAGATCAAGGCCACCACCTGGCCGATCTCGCCGGGCCAGACCGTGTGGGTCACCTGGAAGAAGAACGGTGTCGACCAGACGCCGGTCGGGGCGGCGTTCGACTACAACAGCGGGAGCAACACGTACTGGAAGACCGCGCTCGGCACCTTTGCGCGCGGCGACCAGATCACCTACTGGGTCAACGCCGACGTCGACGGGGGCGGGGCCCGGCAGGTCGGGCCGTTCTCGTTCACCGTCACCTCGTGGAGCGGCACCGGCAACGTCACCTCGTACACCAACAACGGGACGTCGGTCGACGTCACCACGTCCGACACCGCGGGCAGCTTCACCCCCAAGGTGCGGTTCACCTTCCCTGCGGCAGACCGGTTCCACGTCCAGGTGGCGCCCAAGGGCACCGGGCTCGGGATCACGGGGACGACGGCCTACACGCTCACGAACACGGCCAGCACCCTCACGCTGGCCACCAGCAAGATGCAGGTGAAGATCCAGAAGACGCCGTACCGCGTGTCGGTCTACAAGGCGGATGGCACAACCCTGATCTCCCGGCAGTACGACCCGGCTGCCTTCCGCAACCTCGGCTGGGCCAGCGACGGCTCGTCGACCGTCACCAAGATCGAGGACCACTGGCTCAGCCCCGCAGGCGAGCGGTTCAACGGCCTGGGGGAGCGCTACGACCAGCTCGACCAGCGCGGCCTCGACGTCAACAACTACGTCTACAACCAGTACCAGGACCAGGGGCCGACCCACCGCACCTACCTGTCCGTGCCGTTCTTCACCAACTCGGCCGGCTACGGCATCTACGTCCCGAGTACTCGGTACTCGGTGTTCAACCTCGGCACCCACTTCAGCGACATGGCCGGCTTCACCGTCGACACAGGTGGTGCGGCCACCTCGACGCTGGACTACTACTTCTTCACGGGTACCCCGGCGGAGATCCTGGACGCGTACACCGCGACCACCGCCCGCCCGCAGCTGCCGCCGAAGTGGGCGTTCGGGCTCTGGATGTCGGCCAACGAGTGGAACACCCAGGCCGAGGTGACCGCCGAGCTGGCCAACGTCACCAGCAACAACATCCCGCACTCGGCCATGGTGCTCGAGCAGTGGAGCGACGAGGCCACGTTCTACCTGTGGCACGGAGCGACGTACACACCCAAGCCCGGCAACCAGGCGCTCACGTACGCCGACCTGACGTTCCCCTCCGGGGGCGAGTGGACCGATCCGAAGGCCATGGTGACCGCGGCGCACAACCAGGGCATCAAGGTCGTGCTCTGGCAGATCCCGGTGCTGAAGGAGAACTTCGACACCAACCCACCGACTGCGCCGCAGCAGCACATCAACGACCGTACGTACGCCGCCGCGCAGGGGTACCTCGTCGGTGACGGATCCGGTGCGGCGTACCGCATCCCGACCGGGCAGTGGTTCGGCGACAGCACCCTGCCGGACTTCACGAACGCTGCGGCCACCAGCTGGTGGATGAGCAAGCGCGCGTACCTGTTCGACGACGTCGGCATCGACGGGCTCAAGACGGACGGCAGTGAGGCGATCTTCGGGCGGAACATCACCGTCAGCGACGGCCGCAAGGGCGACGAGATGCACAACGCCTACCCGAACGAGTACACCCGCGCCTACAGCGCGTTCGTGGCGAGCAAGACGGCAGGCAAGGGCGCGCTGTTCAGCCGGGCGGGTACGTCTGGGGCGCAGGCCAACTCGATCTTCTGGGCAGGCGACCAGGCCTCGACCTTCTCGGCCTTCCAGCAGGCCGTGCGCGCGGGCCTGTCCGCCGGTCAGTCCGGCGTGCCGTTCTGGGCCTGGGACATGGCCGGCTTCACCGGCTCGTTCCCCAGCAGCGAGCTCTACCTGCGCTCGGCGGCACAGGCGACCTTCTCGCCGGTCATGCAGTACCACTCGGAGAAGTCGAGCCCGTCGCCCTCGGAGGCGCGCACGCCCTGGAACGTGCAGGCCCGCACGGGGGACTCGACGGTGATCCCGTCGTTCCGCAAGTTCGCCAACACCCGGATGAACCTCATCCCGTACCTGTACACCGAGGCGAAGAACAGCGCCGACACCGGCCTGCCGATGATGCAGGCCATGGGGATCGCCTTCCCGAACGACACCACGGCAGGTGCCCTCGACCAGCAGTACGGCTTCGGCCGCCAGCTGCTGGTCGCCCCGATCACCACGCAGGGCGCGACCTCCAAGAGCGTCTACCTGCCCGCTGGTGAGTGGTACGACTTCTGGAACGGTGGCCATGCCGTCGGTGCCGGCTACAAGACGTACTTCGCGGGCACCGACACCATCCCGGTGTTCGCCAAGGCGGGCGCCATCATCCCGTTGAACCTCAACGCCACCTACGATCTCGGCGGCTCGATCGGCAACAGCGTCGACAGCTACACCAACCTGACGTTCCGCATCTACCCGTCCGGTACGACCAGCTACGACTACTGGGACGACGCGGCCGCACTCAAGCGGACGGTGACCTCCACCGAGAGCTTCGCGACGCACCAGGTGACCGTGAGCGTGCCGGCGCTGACCACCAAGAGCACGCTGCAGGTGGCCAGCACGCAGCCGTCCGGCGTGACGGCGGCGGGGACGGCGCTCACGGCCTACTCGAGCGTGGCGGCGCTGGCGGCAGCGACCACCGGCTACTACTGGGACCCGGTGCAGCAGCTGACGTTCGTCAAGCTCGCCAGCAGCGGCTCGTCGCGGTCGGTGGTGCTCAGCGGGGTCGACAAGGCCGGCTACGAGGCCGAGTTCGCCACCGGCACCGGGACGTCGACGAACACCAATCACTCCGGCTACACCGGGACGGGTTTCGTCGACGGCTTCGAGACCGTCGGCGACGCGGTGACCACTGACGTGTACGCCTCGACGACCGGGACCCATGTGCTGAAGTTCCGCTACAGCAACGGCTCCGGCACTACCGCGACGCGCAGCGTCTCCGTGGACGGCGTGGTGGTCGGGACCCTCAGCCTGCCGCCGACGGCCAACTGGGACACGTGGAGCACCGCCAACCTCAGCACCTCCCTGACCACGGGCAAGCATGCCGTGGCTTTGACGTACGCGTCCGGCAACTCGACCGGCATCAACTTCGACAACCTGGTGGTGGCACGGCCATGACGACGACGATGTTGAGCGGCGCGGCGCACGGACACGGCGGCCGCTGGCCCCGGCGCACGGGCCTCGTCGCCGCCCTGGCGACCGCCCTGGCCGCCCTGACGATCGTCGCGCCGGTGTCGGCGCATGCTGCGACGCAACGAGTCCAGTTCTCCGCGGCCGGCAACTACCTCGTGGTCGAGTTCCTGGACGACGACCTCGTGCACTTCGAGCTCGGCACAGGCGCCGGCCCGGGCACCGGCACCGACCTGGTCAGCACCGATCAGGTGGCCAAGAAGAGCTACCCGGGCCCGACCAGCCTGACGCAGAACGGCGGGACGCTCACTACGCCCGGTCTGAAGGTCACCGTCGACACCTCAACCCTGTGCGCCACCGCCTACGACACCACGCGCAACCCGGTCCTGCTGCTCAACACCACCTGCCCGCGCAACCTCGCCCAGGCCTGGAAGGGCCTGACGATCACCAAGTCGGCGATGCAGAACGCCTACGGGCTCGGCGAGCAGTTCTTCATGGGTGGCAGCGCGGACGGCGACTGGGTGGGCCGCCAGCGCAGCGCCGGCGGCAGCTTCGGCAACGCGATGGTCTACGACACCGACAACGGCCCGGTCGGGAACACCCAGATCCCGGTGCTGTTCGCGGTGGGTGCCAACAACGCGAACTACGGCATGTTCCTCGACCAGGTCTACAAGCAGCAGTGGGACCTCACGGGAGATCCCTGGACCGTCGACACCTACGGCGACCAGCTGCGCTGGTACGTGATGAGTGGTCCCAACCTGCCTGACCTGCGGCAGGACTACATGGAGCTGACCGGTCGGCCACCGGTGCCGCCGAAGAAGGTCTTCGGCCTGTGGAACTCCGAGTACGGGTACGACTCCTGGGGCGAGGTCGACAGCACCCTGGCCAGCCTGCGTGCAGCGAAGTTCCCGGTCGATGGCTTCATGCTGGACGTCAACTGGTTCGGCGGGGTCACGGCGGGCTCGGACACCACCCGGATGGGCACGTTGGGCTGGGACGCCACGAACTTCGCCAACGCCTCCAGCAAGATCGCCGGCTATGCGGCCAACGACGGGGTCGGCGTGATCCCGATCGAGGAGTCCTACATCGGCAAGGGCCTCGCCGAGCACACCGACATGGCCAACCGCGGCTACCTCGTGCGAGCCGGCTGCTCCACGTGCGCACCGACGTACCTCACGGCGAACGACTGGTGGGGCCGGGGCGGCATGATCGACTGGACCCAGCCTGCGGCCGGCGCCTACTGGCACCAGACGAAGCGGCAGCCCCTGGTGGCTGCCGGAGTCACTGGTCATTGGCTCGACCTGGGCGAGCCGGAGATGTACGACTCCGCTGACTGGACGTCGGGCGTGCTGGCCGGCAAGCACGCGCACGCCGACTACCACAACCTCTACAACCTCGAGTGGGCGAACAGCATCGCCAAGGGGTACGTCGACGCCGGCAGCACCCAACGGCCGTTCCTGCTCGCCCGCTCCGGCGCGGGCGGCATCCAGCGCGACGGCGCCGCCATGTGGTCTGGCGACATCGGTTCCAAGCTCACCGCGCTCGGGGCCCAGCAGAACGTCCAGATGCACATGTCGATGTCGGGCATCGACTACTTCGGGTCCGACATCGGCGGCTTCCGCCGCGAGATGCTCAACAGCGACCTCAACGAGCTGTATACGCAGTGGTTCGCCAACTCGTCCTGGTTCGACGTTCCGGTGCGCCCGCACACCGAGAACCTCTGCAACTGCGCGAAGACCGCGCCCAACGCGATCGGTGATGTGCCGAGCAACCTGGCCAACCTGCGGCAGCGGTACGAGCTCACGCCGTACTACTACTCGCTGGCCCACCGGGCGTACTCCTCGGGTGAGCCGCTCGTCCCGCCGCTGGTGTACTACTACCAGAACGACCCCAACGTGCGGGAGATGGGCAACGAGAAGCTCATCGGCAAGGACCTGCTGGTCGGTGTTGTCGCCGGTGCGAACGAGCGGCAGCGCAACATGTACCTGCCGGCCGGCACCTGGTACGACTACCGCACCAACCAGAAGTACGTCAGCACCGGCCAGTGGGTCAACGACGTGCCGCTGTGGGTGAACGGCGTCTTCCAGCTGCCGGCGTACGCGAGAGCCGGCGCGATCGTCCCGAAGATGTTCGTCGATGACAAGACGATGAACGTGCTCGGGAAGCGCACCGACGCCAGCAGCCACAACGAGCTCATCGCGCGGGTCTACTCCGACACCACGGCGAGCTCCTTCACCCTCGCCGAGGACGACGGTGCGAGCGTCAGCTACCAGACCGGCGCCAAGCGCACGACTGGTATCAGCCAGTCGCGCAGCGGCAACACCGCCACCGTGACCGTGGCCGCGTCGAGCGGGACGTACAGCGGCGCACCCGCCAGCCGGCAGAACGTCGTCGAGCTGGTCGCGGATGCCACGCAGGCATCGGGCGTGACGTTGAACGGCAGCGCGTTGACGCAGTACGCCAGCAAGGCGGCGTTCGACGCTGCCGGGAGCGGCTGGTACAACGCCGGCGGCAACCTGGTCGTCGCGAAGTCGGCCGCGTTGGCCGTGACGACGGTCAAGACCTTCCAGTTCTCCCTCGGTCAGACCCCGGTGTCGCAGACCTTCACGTGCACCAACGGGACGACGACATCCGGCCAGTCCGTGTACGTGGTGGGAAGTGCGCCGCAGCTGGGCGCGTGGTCGGCGGCGAGTGCCGTGAAGCTGTCGCCGACCAGCTACCCGACCTGGACCGGCACGGTCACCGGGCTGCCGCCGAGCACCGCGGTGGAGTGGAAGTGCATCAAGCGGCAGGAGGCGAACTACCCCTCGACCGTCGATCAATGGCAACCGGGCGCGAACTCGGCCTTCACCACCCCCGCGTCCGGCCCAGCATCCGGCAGCAGCGGCTCGTTCTGAGCTGGGCGCATCCCGTGCAGGGCCCCGACCGCATCGCGGTCCGGGGCCCTGCGCCGCGTTCGGAGGTTGGTCTGTCGAAGTCCTTGACGGCGGGCGCCGGTGGGCTTAGTTTGATACTTAATTTAGTGCCGAACTAAGAAGGGCTCCGCTGATGTCCCAGCCTGGTGGGTCGAGCAGCCGAGGAGACCTCGTGCGCGCCGCCGTGCTCGGGCTGCTCGGCACCCGCGGCCCGTCGTCCCGCGCCGACATCGCGCGGGCGCTGGACGTCAGCCCCGCGACGGTGACCCAGACGACCAAGGAGCTGCTCGCCCGTCAGCTCATCACCGAGCTCGAGTCCGTGCCGAGCCACGGCGGCCGACCGGCCCGGTTGCTCGGGCTGGTGCGCAGCGCCGGCGGCGCCATTGGTGCCAAGGTCACCGCTGACCACGTGACCGTCGTCGCGGTCGAGCTGGACGGCGCCGTGCGCACCAGCGAGGTGGTCGCGTACGACCCGTCCCACCCGGCGGCGATGGACGCCCTGTGCGACCTGCTCGGCGAGGCGGTGCGCGCCCATGACGGGCAGCTGCTCGGCATCGGGGTGGGCGTGCCCGGCGCGGTCGACAGCCAGGCGTCCGGCATCGTCGACGCGCCCACCCTCGGCTGGTCCTCGGCCAAGGTCGGCCCGCGCCTGCGCGAGCGACTCGGGCTGCCGGTGCTGGTCGACAACGATGTCAACACCCTGGCCGCCGCCGAGCGCATCTACGGCATCGGCCGTGACCTGTCGTCGTACCTCGTCGTCACGATCGGTCGCGGCATCGGCTCGGGCATCGTGCAGGACGGCGGGATCAGCCGGGGCGCGCACGGCGGCGCCGGCGAGATCGGCCACATCCCCGTGCAGGACGACGGCCCCGAGTGCGGCTGCGGCAACCGCGGCTGCCTGGAGTCGTTCATCGGCGAGCCTGGCCTGGTCCGCGAGGCGGTTCGGCGCGGCGTGCTGGGCCCGCGGGGCAGCATCAAGGGACTGGTGAAGGCCGCGCGCGCCGGCGACGACCGCGCCGTGGGCGTGTACCAGGACGCCGGACGCCTGCTCGGCCGCACGCTCGCCGGCGTGGTGCAGGTGCTCGACCCCGAGGCGATCGTGCTGATGGGTGAGGGCATCGACGAGTGGCCCTACTGGGAGTGCGGATTCGAGACCTCGTTCCGCAAGCACCTGATGCCGGCCCGCCGCGGCAGCCGCTACGTCGTCGAGCCATGGTCTGAGGACCAGTGGGCGCGCGGCGCGGCCTGCCTGGTGCTGGGCTCGCCGTTCGACTCCGCCGGCGCAGCCGGCGACCAGGGTGAGCTGGTGCGCGCCCGGCTGCAGAAGACCGCCGTGGTGGCGCTCTCGTGAGCGCCGTCGGCGTCGGCACCGGCCGGGTGGCCGGTAGCGGCCGCACCACCGCCGCCGCCGCCAACCGGCGTCGGCGGTGGCGCCACCGCGGCTGGGTCGTGTTCTTCCTCGCCCCCAGCGCGTTGCCGCTGCTGATGTTCACCGTCGTGCCCATGGTGTCGTCGCTGTGGGTGAGCCTGCACCAGTGGAACCTCATCTCCCCGATGCAGTGGGTCGGCCTCGAGAACTACCGCCGCCTGGTGACCGACCCCACGACGCACAGCGTCTTCGCGCACACCCTGATCTACGTCCTCGGGTACCTGCCCCTGGTGTACGCGGGCGGCCTCGGCCTGGCGCTGGCGCTCAACCAGCGGCTGGCCGGGCGATCGTTCTTCCGGGCCGCGTACTTCCTGCCGGTCGTCACCAGCTGGGTCGTCGTCGCCCTGGTGTGGAAGTGGCTGCTCAACCCGACGAACGGCCTGGTCAACCACCTGCTGGGGGCAGTCGGCCTGCCGCAGCCGGGCTGGTGGACCGACCCGACGTGGGCACTCCCGGCCGTGATCCTGTCGTCCGCCTGGAAGGACCTCGGGTTCGTGATGGTGATCCTGCTGGCCGGCCTGCAGGCCATCCCGGCCGACGTCCTGGAGGCGGCGCGGGTCGACGGTGCCGGTGCCTGGCAACGGTTCTGGCGCATCACGCTGCCGTTGCTGTCGCCGTCCACGTTCTTCGTCGTCGTCATCTCGCTGATCAACGGCTTCCAGGTGTTCGACCAGGTCTTCGTGATGACCGGCGGCGGTCCGTCCGGCGCGAGCCAGGTGGTCGTCGGGCAGATCTACGACCTGACCTTCCGCTACGGCCGGGCCGGTGAGGCGAGCGCCCTGTCATGGCTGCTGTTCGTGCTGATCCTGCTCATCACCGCGGTGCAGATCCGCGGCCAGCGCCGGTGGGTGCACTATGCCTGAGACTCTCACCCCCACGGTGCCTGCGATCGGTGCCACCACGCCACCGCGCACTCCGGCTCGGGCCGAGCCGCGGTCGGCTGTAGGCCGTCGGCGCACCGGACGGGTGCTGCAGTACGTCGCCGTCACGATCGGCGCCGTCGTCATGCTCTTCCCGTTCCTCTGGACGGTGATCACCTCGATCACCCCCGAAGGAAGTTTGAGCGGCGGCCCCACGCTGCTGGTGCACGACCCGACCCTCGACGCCTACCGGCAGCTGCTCGACTCCGTGCCGATGTGGCGGATCGTGGCCAACTCGCTCGGGGTTGCGGTGGTCTCGACCGCGCTGCAGCTGCTGACCGGCTCGATGGCCGCCTACGGGTTCGCCCGGCTGCGGTTCCGCGGTCGCTCGGTCGTGTTCGCGGTCTACCTCGCGACGCTGATGGTGCCGTTGCAGGTGCTCGTCGTGCCGCTGTTCATCGAGATGCGCACGCTGAACCTGCAGGACACCTACATGGCGCTGCTCGCGCCGTCCATCGCCTCGGCGTTCGGGGTGTTCCTGCTCAAGCAGGCGGTGGAGTCGGTGCCCGCGGAGCTCGACGAGGCGGCGACGATCGACGGCGCGAGCCACCTGCGGATCTTCGCCACCATCATCGTGCCGCTGGTACGGCCGGCCCTGGCCACGGTCGCGGTGTTCGCCTTCATGGGTAGCTGGAACAGCTTCCTGTGGCCGCTGGTCGTGATCCGCTCGCCCGAGTTCATGACCTTGCCGCTCGGCCTGTCGACCCTGCAGGGGCAGTTCACCACCGAGTGGGACGTCGTCATGGCCGGCTCGGTCTTCTCCATCGTCCCGATCGCGATCGTCTACCTGCTGGCCCAGCGCCACATCATCGCCGGGGTGGCCCACACCGGCCTCAAGTAGCCCTGCCGACCCCGACCCCGACCCCGACCCGGACCCGACCCCGACCCGACCCCGATCCCGACCTCGCCCCGACCCCGCACGACCACCGCCCTGACCGGCACCGAAAGGAACACCATGAGGATTATCGCCAGGCGCAGCGTCGCGCCTGTCATCGCAGGTCTCGTGCTGGCGCTCGGCGCCTGCGCCCAAGGCTCGGCGACGAAGACGACCGCTGCGCCGGAGGACGGCAAGGCCACGATCCGCTACATGAACTTCTCGGCCAATGACGGCCACGAGAAGGACCTCGACGCGATCGTGCAGGCGTTCCAGGCTGCCAACCCGAACATCACGGTGCAGGTCGAGACCACTCCGTACGCCGACTACTTCACGAAGCTGCAGACCGCTGTCGCGGGGGGCACGGCTGGCGACGCCTTCGAGCTCAACTACGAGAACTTCGTGACGTACGCCAAGAACGGTTCGCTCGCCGAGCTGCAGGGTGTGGACTCGGCCGCGTACAAGAAGTCCCTCGTCGACGCGTTCGCCTCGGACGGCAAGCAGTACGGCCTGCCGGAGTCGTTCTCCAACGTCGTCCTGTTCTACAACAAGGACCTGTTCAAGGCGGCCGGCGTCCAGACGCCCACAGCTGACTGGACGTGGTCCGACGAGCAGGCGGCGGCCAAGAAGCTGACCAACAAGGCCAAGGGCGTGTGGGGCGACTACCAGCCGGTGTCGTTCTTCGAGTTCTACAAGGCCCTCGCGCAGTCCGGCGGCCAGTTCCTGTCGGCGGACGGCAAGACCGCCGAGTTCGACTCCCCGCAGGGCGTGCAGGCTGCGCAGTTCCTGGTCGGGAAGTCCGGGACGACGATGCCGACCGAGGCTGACGGAGCCGGCACCCCCGACTTCGACTCCAAGCTCTTCAAGGGTGGCAAGCTCGCCATGTGGCACACCGGAATCTGGATGTTCTCCGGCATGGCCGACGCGCCCTTCGCCTGGGACGTCGCGGTCGAGCCAGGCAACACGACCAAGGCCTCTGCGATGTTCACCAACGGTGCCGTCGTCTCGGCGTCGAGCAAGAACAAGGAGGCGGCGCAGAAGTGGATCTCGTTCCTGACGTCGTCCGACGAGACGGCGCAGACCCGGCTGAAGACCAGCTGGGAGCTGCCGCCGGTGGCCGACGAGAGCAAGCTCGCGTCGTACCTCGAGCAGGGCAAGCCGGCCAACCGGCAGGCCGTGTTCGACTCGCTCGACGCCACCGTGCTGCCGCCCGTGATCGAGCGTCAGCAGGAGATGCAGGACGCCGTCAACAAGGAGCTGTCGTCGGCCGCCGCCGGCCGCAAGAGCGTCAGCAAGGCGCTGGCCGACGCGAAGAAGTCGGTCGACGCACTCCTCAAGTGACGTACCGGCCGATCTGTTGACCCGCTGCCGGGCCTGGGCTGCGTCCCGGGCCCGGCAGCCACATCCTGGACTGAGAGACATGACCTACCTCGACGACTCCGACACCGACACCGAGCGGCTGGTCGACCTCGCCCGGCACAGCTACGAGGTGATCACCACGCACCAGCACCCCGGCGGCGCCTACCCCGCCGCGCCGACGTTCTCGGCGTACCAGGGCTACGCCTGGTTGCGTGACGGCGCCTTCACCGCGGAGGGGATCTCGCGCTACGGCGACGTCGGCTCGGCCGGCCGGTTCCACGACTGGGTCGCGGGAGTGCTGGCCACCCGCCGCGAGCAGGTCGACTCGCTGGTGGCGGACGCGGCGCGTGGCGAGCAAGCACCACCGGAGCGGATGCTGCCCACGCGCTTCACGTTCGACGGCCTGGACGGCTCGGACCACTGGTGGGACTTCCAGACCGACGGCTACGGCATCTGGCTGTGGTCGCTGGTGACGCACGCCGACCGGCACGGACTCGACCTGGACCGCTGGAGCGAGGGCATCGACGTTGCCGTCGACTACCTCGTCGCGTTCTGGGACCGGCGCTGCTACGACTGGTGGGAGGAGAACGTCGAGCACCGGCACGTCTCGACGCTCGGTGCCATCTACGGCGGCCTGGCCGCTGTCGCGGCGTGGCCCGGACTCGGTGCCGACCGTCGCGCAGCTGCGCGGGCCGCCGCAACCGCCGCCAAGGCCACGGCGCTCGACGCCGCCGTCGACGGTCACCTGACGAAGTGGGTCGGCAGCGCGGACGTGGACGCGTCGCTCGCCTCCTGCGTGGTGCCGTTCGGGCTGGTCGAGCCGGGCGAGCCCATGGCCGAAGCCACGATCGCCCAGCTGCGCCGCCAGCTCGACGTCGACGGTGGAGTGCACCGGTTCCGCGCGGACGTCTTCTACGGCGGCGGTCAGTGGCTGCTGCTCTCGGCCCTGCTCGGCTGGAACCTCGCGGTGGCCGGCGACACGACGGCCGCCCGCCGGCACCTGGAGTGGATCGCCGCCCACGCGACGCCGGACGGCGACCTGCCCGAGCAGGTCGACGACCACCTGCTGCACCCGCAGACCCGCGCCGAGTGGATCGATCGGTGGGGGACGGTCGCGACGCCGCTGCTCTGGTCGCACGGCATGTACCTCATCCTGGCCGACGAGCTGGGACTGCTCACCGAGCGGCCGGCATGACCCTGATCGAGGAGGCCCAGATGGTGCGCCACCGGCCACACGGCATCGAGCATCCGTACGCCACGTCACTCGACCAGCGGTTGCCCGTGCTGCCGCTCGGCGGCGAGACCTGCGCGCTCGGCGTCCAGGCCGCCCCCGACGTCGAGCAGGTCACCTGCGAGTGGCGCGCCGACGACGGGCCGTCCAGCGAGCTGCCGCTCTCGAGGGCGCTGGGCTCGGCGGCCGACGCTGCCGCGCTGGCCGGCGGCGACGGCCACCTGGCCCAGGCGCAGGCCGCGTCCCTCGGCGGCGACGGCGGGTGGACCGTGACGACGCCGGTGCTCGCGGCCGGCGCCACCTACGCCTATCGCTTCCACGCCGTCGACGCGACCGGCCGCCGCACCAGCACCGAGTGGTTCCGGCTCGCTCCCGCCGAGTGGGTGGCCGACGTCCCGGCCCCGCTGCGCGCCGAGCTGACCGGCGTCGCGCCCAGGCTGCGCCCCGGCTCGGTGCAGTGGCTCGTCTCGGCGGACGGCGTCCACCGGGTGCGGTTCGCCCTCGAGCTCGCCCCCGACGACCACGTCGTCGGCTTCGGTGAGCGGTTCGACCACGTCGACCAGCGCGGGCGGCGCCTGGACGCCGTCGTGTTCGAGCAGTACAAGTCGCAGGGGGCGCACGGGCGCACCTACCTGCCCATGCCGTTCGCGCACGTGGTCGGCGAGGACGGCGACAGCTGGGGCCTGCACGTGCGGACGTCGCGACGTACCTGGTACGACGTCGGGGCCAGCGACGCGGGCGCGCTCGTCGTCGAGGCCGAGCTCGGCGGCGGCGCCGACGTCAGGCTGGACGTCGGGCTGTACGCGGGCGGGCCGACCGCCGTCCTGCGGGCGTTCCTCGACGAGGTGGGCCGCGCAGAAGTCCTGCCGGAGTGGGTGTTCCGGCTCTGGGCATCCGGCAACGAGTGGAACACCCAGGACATCGTGCTGGCGCGGATGGACGCGCACCGCGAGCTGCAGATCCCGGTGGGTGCCGTCGTCATCGAGGCGTGGAGCGACGAGGAGGGCATCACGATCTTCCGCGACGCGCAGTACGTCGTGAACGAGGACGGCGCGGCGCACGAGGCGAGCGACTTCCGCTACCCGCCGGACGGCGCATGGCCCGACCCGAAGGCGATGGTCGACGAGCTGCATGCCCGCGGGATCAAGGTGATCCTCTGGCAGATCCCGCTGCAGAAGACCGACCCGGAGCTGACCGGCCAGGTCGTCGCCGACGCCAGTGCCCTCGTCCAGGGCGGGTACGCCGTCCTGGAGGCGGACGGTACGGCGTACCACAACCGCGGTTGGTGGTTCCCGCGCGCGCTGATGCCCGACCTGTCGGTGCAGCGCACCCGTGACTGGTGGACGGCCAAGCGCCGCTACCTCGTCGAGGACCTCGACGTCGACGGCTTCAAGACCGACGGCGGCGAGCACGCCTGGGGCCACGACCTGCGCTACGCGGACGGGCGGCGCGGCGACGAGGGCAACAACCTCTACCCGGTGCACTACGCACGCACGTTCGGGGACCTGTTGCGCCACAACGGAAAGGCTCCCGTCACGTTCTCCCGTGCTGGGTTCACCGGCTCGCAGGCGCATGGCATCTTCTGGGCCGGTGACGAGGACTCCACCTGGGAGGCGTTCGTGAACTCGGTGACCGCCGGGATCACGGCTGCGTCCTGCGGGATCGTCTACTGGGGCTGGGACCTCGCCGGGTTCTCCGGCCCGGTGCCGGACGCCGAGCTGTATCTGCGCGCCAGCGCCGCCGCCACCTTCATGCCGATCATGCAGTACCACTCCGAGTTCAACCACCACCAGCGCCCGCTGCGCGACCGCACCCCCTGGCACGTGCAGGAGACGACTGGGGATGAACGTGTGGTGCCGACCTTCCGGCGGTTCGCGCAGCTGCGCGAACGCCTCGTCGGCTACCTCGCCGAGCAGGCCGCTGAGACGGTACGCACCGACCGGCCGTTGATGCGCGCGCTGTTCTTCGACCACCCGGACGACGCGACCGCCTGGGCGTACCCGCACCAGTACCTGCTGGGCTCGGACCTGCTGGTGAGCCCCGTCACCCGGCCCGGCGCGCGGACGTGGACGACGTACCTGCCGGCCGGCGAGTGGGTCGACGTGTGGACGGCGGCCGCGGTGCCGGGTGGCCGGCTGGTCGAGCGTGACGTGCCGATCGAGGAGGTTCCGGTGTACTGCCGGGCCGCTGCGTGGCCGGCGCTGCGTGCGGTGTTCGAGGCGGCCGACGTCCGCGAGTAGCTCGCGGCTTGCGCGCCGGAGGGCGAGGCGCCATGATTCACGGTGCCATGAACAGTCACGCCGCCGTGAACGGTGCCGCACCCCCTCGCTCGCCTGCGCCGATGCTCGACGACCGGCTGCTGCGCCTGCTCGCCGACCCGTTGCGCGCCCGCCTCGTCACGCTGCTCGCCGCTGAGCAGCTGTGCACCTGCCACCTGGCCGAGGCCACCGGCGCGCTGCCGTCCGCGGTGTCGAACCACCTGCGCCGGCTGCGCGAGGAGGGCGTCGTCGAGCGTGAGCAGAGTGTCGGACGCTTCACCTACTACCGGCTGCGACCCGAGGCGCTGGAGCTGCTCGGTGGCCAGCTCGGCACGCTGGCTGCCGCCGCCCGCACCGCCCCGAAGCGGCCCTGCTGATGTGGCGGCGGCTGCTGGCCGAGCTGGTCGGCACTGGAGCACTGGTGACCGTGGTGGTGGGCTCGGGCATCGCCGCCGGGCGGCTCTCGCCCGGTGACGTCGGCCTGCAGCTGCTCGAGAACTCGACGGCGACGGCGCTCGGACTGGCCGTGCTGATCCTCGTCTTCGGGCCGGCGTCGGGAGCCCACTTCAACCCCGTCGTGTCCGCCGCCGACTGGCTCCTCGGACGACGGGCGGGGAGCGGGCTGACCGGTCGCGAGGCGGCCGCGTACGCCGTCGCGCAGGTCGTGGGCGGCGTCCTCGGCGCGGTGACGGCGAACGCGATGTTCGACCTCGCGCCGGTGCAGGTGTCGTCGACCCACCGCGTGACGCCGGGACACCTGCTGGGTGAGGTCGTCGCCACCGCCGGGCTGGTCGCGGTCGTGTTCGTGCTGGCCCGCACCGGCCGTGCGGCCCTGTCGGCCGCCGCGGTCGGCGGGTACATCGGCGCCGCCTACTGGTTCACCAGCTCGACCTCCTTCGCCAACCCGGCCGTCACCGCCGGTCGCGTGTTCAGCGACACCTTCGCGGGCATCGCGCCGACCTCGGTGCCAGGCTTCGTGCTGGCCCAGGTGGCCGGTGCCGCCCTGGGGCTGCTGCTCGTCGTCACGCTCTACCCCGGCCGGGCGGGTACCGCCGCGGCCGCCGCCGGTGCCGTCGTCCCGCACGACCGGTCACCCGACCGAGAGGCCTCTGCCGTGCCTGATCCGTCCGACCAGCCGCGCGCCGCCGACCAGCCGCAGACCGCAGGCCGGCCCAGCGTGCTGTTCGTCTGCGTGCACAACGCGGGGCGCTCGCAGATGGCCGCAGGCTTCCTGAGCGCGCTGTCCGGGGGCGCCGTGGAGGTGCGCTCGGCGGGCTCGGTGCCCGCGACTGAGCTCAACCCGGTTGCCGTGGCCGCCATGGCCGAGGTGGGCATCGACATCGCCGCGGCCCGCCCCAAGGTGCTGACCGCGGAGGCGGTGCAGACATCCGACGTCGTCATCACCATGGGCTGCGGTGACGCCTGCCCGTTCTTCCCGGGGGTGCGCTACCTCGACTGGGAGCTCGACGACCCGGCTGGCCAGGGGATCGACGCCGTCCGGCCGATCCGGGACGAGATCCGGTCGCGGGTGGAGCGGCTGCTGGCCGAGCTCCTCCCCGCCGTCCCGCACTTGTGACGCGTTGTTGTTGTCTCCCGTCCACCGGAGACAACAACAACGCGTCACAGGTGCGGGACCTAGGGCCCTGCCCGCCGTGCCGTCCCTGACCGCACCCTGGGCGGACGGCGGCACGCGTCGCCGCCGACGCTGGGAGGCGCGCGTGGGTGACCGGTTGAAACGCGGCGTCTACGAGCGCGAGCTGCTGCGGCTGCAGACCCGGCTCGTGGCACTGCAGGAGTGGGTCCGCGTCGAGGGCGAGCGCGTCGTCGTGATCTTCGAAGGACGCGACGCCGCCGGCAAGGGCAGCGCGATCAAGCGCATCACCGAGTACCTCAACCCGCGGGTGGTCTCCGTGGTGGCGCTGCCGGCACCCACCGAGCGCGAGCGCACCCAGTGGTATTTCCAGCGTTACCTGCAGCACCTGCCGTCCGGCGGGCAGATCGTGCTGCTCGACCGCAGCTGGTACAACCGCGCGGGCGTCGAACGGGTGATGGGCTTCTGCTCCGACGTCGAGTACGAGATCTTCCTGCAGCAGGTGCCCGTCGTCGAGCAGCTGCTGCAGCAGGACGGCATCCGGCTGCTGAAGTACTGGTTCTCGGTGAGCGACGCCGAGCAGCAGCGCCGGTTCCGGGCGCGGCTGGGCG
The DNA here is from genome assembly GCA_963759935.1 of uncultured Actinomycetota bacterium. Taxonomy (GTDB): domain Bacteria; phylum Actinomycetota; class Actinomycetes; order Actinomycetales; family Angustibacteraceae; genus Angustibacter. The sequence continues at coordinate 135,828 of CAVXBF010000008.1, read as the reverse complement.
ACCCGCTGCGCACCTGGAAGCTGTCGCCGATCGACCTGCAGTCGATCGAGCGGTGGGAGGACTACTCCCGAGCCAAGGACGAGATGTTCGCGCGCACCGACGTCCCGCGCTCGCCGTGGTTCGTGGTCGACGGCGACGACAAGCGCCGGGCCAGGATCAACATGATCAGCCACCTGCTCTCGAAGCTGCCCTTCGCGGACGTCGAGCCGCCCCACCTCGCACTGCCGCGCCGTCCGGCCCCGCGTGGCTACCAGCGCCCGCCGCAGGGCCAGCAGAACCACGTGCCCGACGTCACCGCCGCCCTGCACTAGTGACGCGTTGTTGTTGTCTCCGGTCGACCGAAGACAACGCCAACGCGTCACAAGTGCAGGAGCGGGGCGGGAGAGCGGTGGGGTCAGGGGCGGCGGACGGGCGCCCGGCCAGGCGGCTGGCTCGGCGGCGGGAGCAGCGGACGACGCCGGTGCAGCGTCCGGGTCACCGGCCGGTCCGTGGTTACCTCGATGTCCTCGCCCGCGTGCCGCAGCTGCAGACTCACGTGCGCACCGTCGCGCACCGAGTACGTCACCTGGTCGTGCTCGACGTCCACCAGCAGGCGCACGTCGCGCCAGCGCAGCCGGAACTTCAGCCGGGCGATCCCCTCCGGCAGCTGCGGGTTGAGGCTGACCATGCCCTCGTCGTCGCGCAGGCCACCGAACCCGCCGACGAGCGCCGTCCAGGCACCCGCCAGGGAGGCCATGTGCAGGCCGTCGCGGGTGTTGTCGTGCAGGTCGCGCAGGTCGATCGCGGCGGCCTCGAAGGCGTAGTCGTGCGCGAGCTCGAGGTGCCCGACCTCGGCGCACATCACCGCCTGCGTGCAGGCCGACAGTGAGGAGTCGCGCACCGTGCGCCGCTCGTAGTAGTCGACGTTGCGGGCCTTCTGCTCATCGGTGAACGCGTGCCCCTGGAACTGCATCGCCAGCACCAGGTCGGCCTGCTTGATGACCTGGGAGGGGTACAGCCGCACGTACGGCGCGTGCAGCAGCAGCGGGTACGACCCGAGACTGGCCTTGAAGTCCCACTCCGCCAACGTGGTGAACCCATCGGACTGCTCGTGCACCCCCAGCTCGTGGTCGAACGGCAGGTTGACGTCGTTCGCGGCGTCCCGCCAGGTGGCGGTCTCCTCCATCGTGATGCCGAGCTCGGCGGCCCGCTGCGACTGCCGGTTGCACGCGTCCGCAGCGCACCGCAGGTTGTGCGCCGCCATCAGGTTGGTGAAGACGTTGTCGCGCACCACGGCGGTGTACTCGTCCGGCCCGGTCACGCCGTCGACGTGCCACACGCCGTGCCGGTCGTGGTGGCCGAGCGACATCCACAGCCGCGCCGTCTCGACCAGGACGTCGAGACCGCAATCGCGCTCGAGGCTCTCGTCGCCGGTGACGACCCGGTAGCGCTCGAACGCGGCGGCGATGTCCGCGTTGACGTGCCAGGCCCCCGTGCCGGCCGGCCAGTACGCCGAGCACTCCTGCCCGCGGATCGTCCGCCAGGGGAACGTCGCCCCGGCCAGCCCCAGCTGCTCGGCTCGGGCCTTGGCCAGGTCGAGGATCGACGCCCGCCAGCGCAACGCATCGGCGGCCGCCTGCGGGTAGGTGTAGGTCAGCACCGGCAGGACGAAGGCCTCGGTGTCCCAGAACGCGTGGCCGTCGTAGCCCGGCCCGGTCAGGCCCTTGCCCGCGATGGCGCGTCGCTCGGCGCGGGCGCTCGCCTGCAGGACGTGGAACAGCCCGAACCGCACCGCCTGCTGGATGTCCGCGTCGCCCTCGATCTCGACGTCGGCGCCGTCCCAGAAGTCGTCGAGATACTCACGCTGCGTGTCCAGGAGCTCCTGCCACCCGCTGTACCGGGCGCTCTTCAGCGCGCCGGCCACCTGGTCGCGCAGGGCCGGCCGCGAGCGCAGGCTGGACCACCCGTACGCGAGGTACTTCACGACGCGCAGCCGCTGGCCGGCGCGCAGCCCGCAGATCACCGTGGTGCGCGCGTAGTCGGCGGCGACGTCGGTGCTGATCTCGACCCGGCCCTCGACCTCGACCTCGTGGTCCATCGCGGCTGCCATGGTCAGCCCGCTGGCCCGGGTACGGTGCAGCAGAATGGCGCCCTGGTCGGCCTTCTCGTGCATCACCGCCTCCAGCGGGTGCGCCAGGGCCGCGGACACCCGCGGGTCGTCCGACGTCACCGGCTGGTCCTCGTTCGCGACCAGCTCGGACTGCACGGTGACCCGGGTGAACTCGTCGACCGCCTCGACGATGTACTCGATCGCGGCGACGCTGCGCTGCGGGAACGAGACCAGTCGCGTCGAGGTGATGCGTACCTGCTTGCCGGCCGGCGACCGCCAGTGGGCCGTGCGCATCAGCGTGCCGGCGCGGAAGTCGAGGATGCGCTCGTGCGAGAGGAGCTCGCCGTAGCGGACGTCGAACGGCTCGTCGTCGACCAGCAGCCGGATCACCTTGCCGTTGGTGACATCGACGACGGTCTGCCCGTCCTCGGGGTAGCCGTAGCCGGCCTCGGCGTAGGGCAGCGGCCGGGCCTCGAAGAACGACCCGAGGTAGGTGCCTGGCAGGCCGAACGGCTCGCCCTCGTCGAGGTTGCCGCGCAGGCCGAGGTGCCCGTTGCTGAGCGCGAACACCGACTCGGTCTGGGCGATGATGTCGAGGTCGAGCGAGGTCTCGCGCACCTGCCACGGCTCGACGGGGAACGTCGCCTCGGCGATCACCGGTGCCTACCCGGTGCCGGCTTGGCCGGGAGCAGCTCGGACAGGTCCTGGACGACCACGTCAGCTCCGTTCTCCCGCAACGCTTTCGCCTGGCCGACCCGATCGACTCCGATGACGAGGGCGAAGTGCCCGGCTCGGCCGGCCTGCACGCCAGAGACAGCGTCCTCGATCACGACGGCCTGCTCGGGTCGGGCGCCCAGCAGCTGCGCGCCGCGCAGGAACGTGTCGGGGGCGGGCTTGCCGGCCAGGTGCTCGTCGCGGATCGTCACGCCGTCGACGCGGGCCTGCGCGAAGTGGGCCAGGCCGGTCAGCTCGAGCACCTCGCGGGTGTTGGCGCTGGACGACACGACGGCGACGGCGAGCCCGGCGTCGGTGACCGCCTGCAGGTAACGGCGCGAGCCCTCGAACACCTCGACGCCGTCCTCGCGCAGTGTGGCGAGGAACTTCCCGTTCTTGCGGTTGCCTAGGCCGCTCACGGTCTCGGCGTCCGGCCCGTCGTCCGGCGTCCCCTCAGGCAGCTCGATGTCGCGGCTGGCGAGGAAGGCCCGGACGCCGTCCTCGCGCGGTCGCCCGTCGACGTACTGCTGGTAGTCGCGAACCGGGTCGAACGGGGCCAGGTCGGTGCCGGTGCGCTGCGAGCGCTCGCGCAGGTAGTCGTCGAACATGGCCGTCCACGCACGGGTGTGCACGGAGGCGGTGTCGGTGAGCACGCCGTCCAGGTCGAACAGCACCGCGGTCACGTCATCAGGGAGTCCCAGCACATCGTCACGCTATCCCGCCGCCAGCGTGGCCGCAGTGACACCACGCGCAGCCGCGCGAAGCGGTGCGACCGGGTGCGGATGGGCTGCCTGGCCGCGGCCCTCCTACCATCGATGGATGAGCGTCATCGCGGCCGTCCACCCGGTCCTGGCCGAGCACCGGTACCCGCAGCACGAGATCACCGAGGTGTTCGCCGACGTCTGCCTCGGCGAACGCGAGAAGCACGAGGTGGTGCGGCGGCTCCACAGCAGCGCACAAGTAGCCAGCCGGCACCTGGCCCTGCCGCTCGAGCGCTACCGCGATCTGGGTGGTTTCGGCGGCGCGAACGACGCGTTCATCGAGGTCGCGGTGCGGCTCGGCGCGCAGGCGCTCACGGGCGCGCTCGAGGCCGCCGGGCTGCGGCCGGACGACGTCGACCTGGTGGTCTCGACGACCGTGACCGGGATCGCGGTGCCCTCGCTGGAGGCGCGGGTCGCGGCCGAGGTGGGGCTGCGGCCTGACGTGCGGCGGGTCCCGATGATCGGGCTCGGCTGCCTGGGCGGAGCCGCCGGGATCGCCCGGGTGCACGACTATCTGGTTGGCCATCCGCAGGGGGTGGCGGTACTGCTGTCGGTGGAGCTGTGCTCGCTGACCCTGCAGCCGGACGACGTGTCGACGGCCAACCTCGTGGCGAGCGGGCTGTTCGGGGACGGCGGCGCCGCGGTCGTGATGGTCGGTGCCGACCGCGAGCCTCCGGCCGGCCCCGGCTGGAGCGGGCCGCAGGTCGTCGACTCCCGCAGCCACCTGTATCCCGGCACCGAGCGCACGATGGGCTGGGACGTCGGGGCGGGTGGACTGAAGGTGGTGCTCAGTGCCGACGTCCCGCAGCTGGTGCGTGAGCACCTCGGCGGCGACGTGGGCGACCTGCTCGCCGACCACGGACTGTCGGTGGCGGACGTGGCCGGCTGGGTGTCGCACCCCGGCGGTCCCAAGGTGATCGAGGCGATCCAGGAGGTGCTGGGCCTGGGCCCGGAGGCGCTGGAGCTGACCTGGCGGTCGCTGGCCGAGGTGGGCAACCTGTCGTCCGCGTCGGTGCTGCACGTGCTGGCCGACACCATCGACAAGCGGTCGTTCGAGCCGGGGTCACCCGGGGTGCTGATGGCCATGGGGCCGGGGTTCTGCTCCGAGGTCGTGCTGCTGCGGTGGTGAGCGCGTCGGTGTGGTGGTTCGCGGCGCTGGTGCTGCTGGTCGGGGTCGAGCGGGTGGCCGAGCTGGTGGTGGCGCGCCGCAACGCCGCGTGGAGCCTGGGTCGCGGCGGCCGTGAGTTCGGTGCCAGCCACTACCCGGTGATGGTGGTGCTGCACACCGGACTGCTGGTCGGGGCACTCGTCGAGGTGGTGGTGGCGCACCGGCCGTTCGTGGCCTGGCTGGGCTGGACCATGCTCGCGCTGGTGCTGGGCTCGCAGGCATTGCGCTGGTGGTGCATCCGGACGCTCGGCCAGCAGTGGAACACCCGGGTGATCATCGTGCCCGGACTGTCGTTGGTGCGCCGCGGGCCGTATGCGCTGCTGCCGCACCCGAACTACATCGCGGTGGTCGTCGAAGGACTGGCGTTGCCGCTGGTGCACACCGCGTGGGTGACCGCGGTCGTGTTCACGGCGCTGAACGCCGTCCTGCTGACCGTGCGCCTGAGGGTCGAGAACGCCGCGCTGGCCGGCCTCGGGTGATCGACCTGCTCGTGGTCGGTGGTGGGCCGGTCGGCCTGGCCACCGCGCTGTACGCCGCACGGGCCGGCCTGGACGTCGCGGTCGTGGAGTCGCGTACGGCGCCGGTCGACAAGGCCTGCGGTGAAGGACTGATGCCCGGTGCGGCCGACGCGGTGACGGCGCTGGTCGGCGAGCTGCCCGGCGTGCCGATCCGCGGTATCCGCTACCTCGACGGCGCCGGGCGCTGCGCCCAGGCGGCCTTCCCGGGCGGGGCCGGACGTGGCGTCCGGCGCACGGTGCTGCACCAGGCGCTGCACGACGCGGTGCTGGCCGCCGGGATACCGATCGAGCAGGGGCGCGTCACGACCGTCACGCAGGACGACGGCTCGGTGATCGCCGCGGGACGCCGAGCGCGCTTCCTTGCGGCTGCGGACGGGCTGCACTCGCCGGTGCGGCGGCAGCTGGGCCTCGAGCTGCCCGACCGAGCGCCGCCGCGGTGGGGGCTGCGGCGGCACGTGGCGGTCGAGCCGTGGACCGACCACGTCGAGGTGCACTGGGCGCAGCGTTCGGAGGCCTACGTGACCCCCGTGGCACCGGACGTCGTCGGCGTCGCGGTGCTGACAGCCGACCGGGCGCCGGTCGACGAGCAGCTGCGCCGTTTCCCGCTGCTGCTCGACCGCCTCGCAGGGGCCGAGCTGGTGAGCGATGTACGCGGCGCAGGCCCGCTGCGGCAACGGGTCCGGACGCGCACGGCCGGTCGCGTGCTGCTCGTCGGCGACGCCGCCGGCTACGTCGACGCGCTCACCGGCGAGGGGCTGGCGGTGGGGATGGCCGGGGCGCGCGAGCTGGTGGCCTGCGTGGTCGCCGGCCGGCCGCAGGACTACGAGCGCGCCTGGTTGCGCGCCTCGCGCCGCTCGCGCTGGATCACCGCGTCGTTGCTGTGGGCGCGGCGCCGGCCCGGGTTGGGCGGGCTCGTCGTCCCGGCGGCGGCCGCTCTGCCGCCGGTGTTCTCCGCCGCCGTCGCCCAGCTCGCCCGCTAGCCGTTCCGCGGCGCGGCGGTCAGGCGCCGCTGAGCAGCGGAAGCACGTACAGCATGACCAACGACCAGGTGATGTGCGTGATGATCGGGGCGAGGATGCCGCCGGATGCCCGGCGCTGCAGCGCCAGCACGAAGCCCAGGGTGAGCGCGGCGAAGACGAGCATCAGGTTGCCGGTCACGAGTGTGGCCAGGCAGTAGATGCCGGTCGAGATCAGCACCGGGTGGCGGCGTCCGATCGCCGCGAAGAGCGCCCCGCGGAAGAACACCTCCTCGCCGATCGCGTTCAGGACGGTGATCACGGTGATCAGCGTGAGCGACCCGAGGCGGGCGTGGTCGAGCAGGTCGTCGACCCGGTGCTGCAAGGGCGCGACCTGCCGGACGACGAGCGCGCCCGCGAGATAGACGGCGGCGCAGGCGAGTCCGACCAGCAGGGGCGTGGCCACCGGACGGCGCAACTCGCCCCGGAACGCGATCTGCCCCAGGTGCAGCGGTCCGGACAGCAGCCCGCCCACCGTCCAGATCGCAGCCACCCCGATGGTGAGGGGGTAGAACGTCGCGTCGCCGGGCTGGACGGCGAGGGAGACCGCGAGCAGCGCGGAGCCCGCCAGGAGTACCGCCCCGGCCACCAGACGCCGACGCAGGAACCCGCTGTCGGGCTCGTGGTGGTCGCGCGGAACCTGCTCGACCAGGGCGGTCTGCACCGCTCGGCGCCACCGGGAGCCCGCCTCGGTCATCGTGCCGCTGGTGGACGCGCCGTCGTGGCCGTGGCCCCTGCCGCTTCGGTCTGGGCTCGTTCCCGGTCGGCGAGCGCCAGCCGGACGGCGTCGTCATAGCCCAGCGTGGGGCCGGGGACGACGTCCTCGATGCTGCGCTCGCGGACCACCGTCTCGTTGGCCATCGAGTCGATCAGGGTGCGTGCGGTGGGGATGTCGACGTCCGTGACGAGGGCGAGCCAGGCCGACGACAGGCGGGGCGTGAGCAGCGGCACGGGCAGGTTGGGCAGCTTCTTGCCCTGCACGGCGGCGGCGCGGGTGAGCATGTCGATGTAGCGCAGCACCTCGGGTCCGCCGACGTCGAAAGTGCGACCCCGTGCCTCGACCGGCTCCAGGACGCCGACCAGGTAGCGGACGACGTCCACCAGCGCGATCGGCTGGGTGCGCGTGGTGACCCAGCTCGGGGTGATCATGGCCGGCAGATGGTCGATCAGCTGCCGGGTGATCTCCCAGGAGATGCCGCCGTGCCCGACGACGACCGCGGCCCGCAGCACGGTGACCGGGACCCCGGCGATCGGGAGCAGCTGCTCGACCTGCCGCCGGGAGCGCAGGTGCGCTGACAGCTCGCCGTCGTCGACGCCGAGGCCGCCGAGGTACACGATCCGCTCGACCCCGGCGGCAGCTGCGGCACCACCGAAGTTGAGCGCCGCATCGGCGTCCTTGTCCTCGAAGTCCGCCGCCTCCAACGAGTGCACGAGGTAGTAGGCAACGTCGACCCCGTCCATCGCCCGCTCCAGGCTGGCCGGGTCGGAGACGTCACCGGCGACCGCCTGCCCGCTGCCGTCGTAGCTGCTGGGGTCACGCGTCATCGCGCGGACGTCGTGACCTGCCGCGGTCAGGGCGGTGGCCAGATGCGAGCCGACGAACCCGGAGGCTCCGGTGACGAGGACCGTCTTGCGCGAGCCGGGCATCAGTGGGCCGGCTGCCCGGCGAACAGCTCGTGCGCGACGTCCTGGCGCAGCTGCTCGAGCACCTCGGCCTGATGCTCCGCGCGGTCCAGCAGCGCGTCGAGCTTGCCGACGTCCAGCCGGGCGTCGGTGTCGGCTGCGGCGCGCACCGACCGCCAGGCAGCCGCCTTGCCATGGACCGAGAGCAGCATGGCCTCGACCTCGACCAGGGCGCTGAGCGGAGCCCGGCCGACGATCTGACCGTTCAGCTTGAGCCGGCCGACCTTCTCGCCCGCCCACCCGGCGGCGACCTTGTAGTGCCGCACCGGGACCTCGACCTGGCCCATGAGCTCGAGCAGGGCGTCGCGGTCGGCGGCGACCTCGTCGGCGAGCGCGCGCAGCTGCTCGGCCCGCCCGTCCGGCGCTCCGGCCGCGGCCCGGCCGAACAGCTCGGCCGCCCCCGTGGCGGCGGCCAGATGGTCGTTCAGGTAGATGGCCAGCGGATCGGTCAGCGGACGGGGGTCGAAGTTCATGCCCCGATCCTCCCCCAGCCCCCGCCCCCCGGCGACCCGCAGTTGATCACGTTAAGCAGGCGACGACCTGCTTGCCGAGGGTGAGGACCCTCGGCAAGCAGACGTCGGCCTGCTTAACGTGATCAACAGTTCGAGTGGCGGGCGGGCGGTGGGCGCGCTACTCAGGAAGGGCAACGACCAGAACGAACGGTGAAGGGGGACGAGATGAGCGTGACGAGCTTCCAGGACCTGCCGCTGGCCGACCGCGACCGCGAATGGGACGGCGGCGCGGCCGAGAAGCGGGTCCGCGAGTGGGCCGGTGCGCAGGACGAGCCGAACGAGAAGTACCGCGACGCGCACGTCTGGTACGACAAGGACAAGAAGCAGAACTTCACCGCCTACAAGCTGCTCGTCGCGGACGTCGTCGACGGCCGGCTGGTCGCCGTGCCGCGGGGCGTGATGGCAGCGGCGGCGGTCATGGAGGGCTCGCGTGGCGGCGTCGACCTGCCGCACGACGACATCGAGCGGGTGAAGAGCCACCTGGCCAAGTACTACGCCAAGATGGACGACACGGCGCCCTGGGAGCGCGACTGAGACCGGTGGGCCCGTGTCGGGCTCAGTCGGTGTGCGGGAGCTGCTGGTCGGCGACCAGGGCGTCCATGTAGCCGGCGTGGTCGTCCTGTAGAAACGCGCAGAACCCGTCCAACATGGCGCTCGCATGCTCGTGCCAGTCGGTGTGGCCGTCGGCGTCGTCCTGCCAGCTGAGCTCCAGGCTCACGGTCGTCGGCCCGTGGTGCTCGCCCTCGATCCGCACGCTCGTGCGGTCGCGGGTCGGGCGGTGGCAGCGCCATGACACGTAGTGGCCGAGCACGTTGTCGGTGACCTCGACGTCGACGGTCTCGTCGGACCCGGCCAACGTCCACCGGCTCCACACCTCGTCGAGCGGGGTGACCGACTCGAGCCGCGGGACGAACCGCGGGTACGTCGTCCGCTCGTTCCAGTAGTGGTAGACCTCGTCCGGCGGCGCCGCGACCGAAGTACTGACCGTCACCTTCCGCTCCGTCATGACACGCACCCCTTCACAGCAGGCCTCGTCGTGGTGGCGAGGGCCGTGCCTCGGCGGGGGCCCCTGCTCCACTCCGCACGCCGGCTGCTTGACGCGCGTCACGTCCCGGACGTGCCCCCGTCGACCGTCCTGCACCTACCTTGCCCCTCCCGGCCGCCGATTGCACCCCGGGCGGACGACGGCAGGCGGCGAAAGGGTCCGGCCCACCGGTGGCGCGGCCCGCGGTGGCGCGGCACCATCGAGCCGGCGGTCCAGGGGCGCGCACCACGCCGGGATCCGCCCGGAGCAGCCCGGAGCAGCACGGTGGAGGTGCAGGCGATGCAGGGGACCTCAGGCACGACGGCCACGCCGGGCACACCCCAGACCCTTCCGACGGCGCGCGACCTGGCGGCCGCCCGGCGCGGGCAGCTGGGACGACGGGTGGCACTGATCGCGCTCGCCGCGTTCGTGGCCGCCGGCGCGGCGGGACTGCTCGGCGTCCACAGCAGCGACCACCACGGCCAGCCGTGGCGGCTACACCGCGAGCCTCACGTATGCCTCGATCGCCCGGGCCGGTTGGGACGTGCCGTGGCGCCTGCGCATCGTCCACCCGGGCGGCTTCGGCCGCGGTGCCGTCACGGTCGCCGTCAATGCGGACTACTTCTCGGACTACGAGTCGCAGCGGTTCTTCCCTGAGCCCTCGACCGAGACGCGCGACGGACGACTGATCTACCTGTCGTTCGATCCGCCCCCCGGCGACACGCTGACGATCGACTACGACGCCTACATCCAGCCCACCAGCCAGCGGGGCGGGCAGGCGACCGTCACCGTCCTGACGGACGGTCACCCCCGCGTCACGCTGCACGCGACGACGCATCTGCTGCCCTGAGGGCACTCGAGCCGGCCTGGAGGTCGCGGTATGGAGATCGTGGTGCGCGCCGTCGTGGTGTTCGGCTTCCTCTGGATGATCACCCGGGTGACCGGCAAGGCGACGCTGGGCGAGCTGAGCACCTTCCAGCTGCTGCTCTTCGTGACCATGGGCGACCTGGTGCAGCAGGGCGTCACCGGGCAGGACTACTCGCTCACCGGCGCGGCGCTGGCCGTATCGGTGTTCGCGCTGCTGACGGTCGTGCTGTCGTGGGTGAACTTCCGCTGGCCGGGCGCCCGCACCATCGTGCACGGTGCCCCCGTGGTCGTGGTGAGCGACGGCCGGCCGATCGACGCGGCGATGGCCGCCGAGCGGCTGTCGACCGACGACCTGTACGAAGCGGCCCGCGAGCAGGGCATCGAGCGGGTCGACCAGGTCCGGCTCGCGGTGCTCGAGGCTGATGGCCGCATCTCGTTCTTCCGGTTCGAGAGCGCCGAGGGCGGGTCACGCGACCGGCCGCGCGCAGGGGAGTGACACCGCGCGGGGCACGTGATGCGCACGCCGAGCGAGTCGGCCCAGGCGTTGCTACGTTTCAGCCCGCTGGCCGGGACGGGTTTCGACATGGAGGTGCGCGGTGCTGCTGGGGGACGCTCTTCCGCTGTCCTTGGCGTCGGTGGTCGACGGCGTCAATGGCCCGGACGTCGACGCTGCGCTCGCGACGGCAGCGGACCTCACCGCGCTGGTGCCGCAACCGGGCTCGGGCGCGACGCTGCTGCGGTGGGACGTGCTGGCCGCGCTGGCAGCGGCGGACCTCACGGTCGCCCGGGTGGCCGAGGCGCACCTCGACGCCGTCGCCATCCTGGCTGAAGCCAGTGCCACCGAGGACGTCGATCTCGTTGCGGCAGTGGGGGAGAACGACCTCGGACGCACCACCTGGGGCGTGTACGCGGCCGAGGGGCCGGGCGTCCTCCTGACCGCCCGCCGAGGCGACGACGGCACGTTCCGTCTCGACGGCACCAAGCCCTGGTGTTCGCTCGCGAACGTCGTGTCGCACGCCCTCGTCACGGCCCACGTCGACGACGGGCGGCAGCTCTTCGCCGTGTCGCTGCGCCACCCTGGGGTGCAGGTGCGCATGGGGACGTGGCACGCCCGCGGGCTGACCGACGTCCCCTCCGGGCCGGTCGACTTCGCCGACGTCCCGGCCTGGCCGGTCGGCGGTCCGGGCTGGTACCTGCGGCGGCCCGGCTTCGCGCACGGCGGCATCGGCGTCGCGGCCTGCTGGTACGGCGGTGCCGTGGCGGTCGCCGGCGCGCTGCGGGCGGCAGCAGCCCGGCGCGACCCCGACCAGCTCGCCCTCTGGCACCTCGGTGCCGTCGACCTCCAGCTGCACGCGGCGCGCACGGTGCTGCGCGACGCCGCGGCGCACGTCGACGCCGGCCAGGCCCGCGACCACGACGGCACCGTGCTCGCCCTGCGCGCCAGGTCGGTCGTCGCCGCGGCCGCGGAGCAGGTGCTGCACCATGCCGGCCACGCCCTCGGGCCGGCACCGTTGACGCTGGACGACGAGCACGCGCGCCGGGTCGCCGACCTGACGGTCTACCTGCGCCAGCACCACGCCGAGCGCGACCTGGCGAGCCTCGGCCGCGAGCTGCTCAGCGAGGACGAGCAGCAGTGGTGACCTTCGACCACAGCGGACCTGGCACCAGCGAGGCCGAGTGGAGCGCCTGGCTGGACGAGCGTCCGCTGCCACGACTCGACCTCGACGAGCTGCTCGCCGGCCCGTCGGCCCGACTGGTCGTCGTCGCCGCGCACCCGGACGACGAGACGCTCGGCGCCGGCGGCCTGCTGGTGATGGCCCACGAGCGCGGCGTGCGCATCGACGTCGTGGTCGCCACGGCCGGCGAGGCCTCGCATCCGGCCTCGCCGACCGTCACGCCGGCCGCGCTCGCCGCCCAGCGGGCCCGCGAGGTCGCCGAGGCGGTGCAGCGGCTCGCGCCGGGCGCCGGCCTGCACCTGCTCGGGCTCCCGGACGGCCGGCTCAGCCAGCACGCCCCGGAGCTGCAGGCCTTCCTGGACGCGCTGCTGGATGGCGCGGGTTCGGGCTGCGTGGTGGCCGTGCCGTGGCGTGGTGACGGCCACCCCGACCACGAGGCGGCCGGGCAGGTCGCCGCGGCTGTGAGCGAGCCGCTCGGCGCTCAGCTGCTCGAGTTCCCGATCTGGGGCTGGCACTGGGGGCGGCCGGGGGACGCCCGCGTGCCGTGGGCCACCGCGTCGTCGCTGACGCTGAGCGAGGAGGCGTTGCGCCGCAAGGGGGCGGCGATGGCCGACCACCGCAGCCAGGTCGAGCCGTTGTCCGACCGGCCGGGCGACGAGGTGCTGCTGCCCGCCGGCCTGTTGGCGCACTTCCGGCGTCCGGCCGAGCTGTACCTGCGGCGAGCCACCGGCGCGGAGGCCAAGCCTCGACGGCGACTTCTTCGAGCGGTTCTACGCCGACGGCGGCGACGACCCGTGGGGCTTCGAGAGCCGGTGGTACGAGCAGCGCAAGCGGGCGATCACCCTCTCAGCCCTTCCGCGGCAACGGTTCCGGCGGGCCTTCGAGCCGGGTTGCTCGCTCGGGCTGCTGACCGCCGAGCTGGCCGCTCGGTGCGACGACCTGCTCGCGACCGATGTCAGCGCCGTGGCCGTCGAGCGGGCCGCCGCGCGCACGCAGGACCTGCCTGGCGTGCGTGTCGACCGGGCGAGTGTGCCGCAGGACTGGCCGGAGGGCCGCTTCGACCTCGTCGTGCTGAGCGAGGTGGGCTACTACTGCGGCCGCGACGAGCTCGCGCTGCTCGTCGAGCGGGCCGCCGCCTCGCTGACCGACGACGGCGTGCTGGTGGCCTGCCACTGGCGCCACCCCGTGCCCGAGTACCCGGTGACCGGCGACGAGGTGCACGAGCGGCTGGGCGCCCAGCCCGGACTTGCCCTGCTGGTGCGGCACGAGGAGGAGGACTTCCTGCTCGACGTCCTCGTGCCGAGCCCGGCGACGAGCGTCGCCCGCGCGACCGGGTTGTTGCCGTGACCCGCCCGCCAGCCGCGTCGTCCATCCAGCGGGTCGCCGTCGTCGTGCCCGCCCGCGACGAGCAGCACCTGCTGCCCGGCTGCCTGGACGCGCTTGCGGCCGCGGCGGAGCGCGTCGCCGTCCCTGTCACGGTCGTGGTGGCGCTCGACCACTGCACCGACGGCACGGCCGACGTCGTGCGCGCCCGGCAGGGCGTCGTGGCCGTGGGCGCCGATGCCGGGACCGTCGGGGGCGCGCGGCGGCTCGGCGCGACCGCCGCGCTCGAGCTGGCGGGTGCCGGTGCGGCGCCGGAGCGCGTCTGGCTGGCCAGCACCGACGCCGACAGCCGCGTCCCGGCGTCCTGGCTGGTGCACCACCTGGCCCTGGCCGACGACGGGGTCGACCTCGTCCTGGGCACGGTCGACCTCGCCACCGACGACGACGACCCGGTGGTCGACGCCTGGCGCCGCGAGTACCGGCGACACGTCAGTCCGTCCGGCGCCCACTCGCACGTGCACGGCGCGAACCTCGGCGTCCGGGCCAGCTCCTACTGCGCGGCAGGCGGTTTCGCGCCCGTCGCGGCGCATGAGGACCTCGCACTGGCACGGTCCGTCGCTCGGCTACCGGGCACCGTGGTGGTGGCCACGGTGGCCGAGCCGGTCGTCACCAGCAGCCGCCTGCTGGCGCGCGCGCCCCTCGGGGTGGCCGCCGACCTGCGCGCCATCGCCGCTGCTCAGGGGCGGCTCGACAGCACGGCCTGAGCCGGTCAGCCCTGGGGCGCACCGCCCGGGTCGGGCGACAGGTGCTCGTGGACCCCGAGCCAGCTGCCGTCGATCCGCCGGAAGACGATGGTCTCCCGCTCGTGCAGCTCGGCCGTCTCGCCCGCCGCCCGCACCGTCGTCGCCACCCGGTGGGTGAAGACCGCGACGTCGCCGAGGTCCTGCACCCGCTGGTCGGACGACGTGCAGGCGAGCACCCGGAAGTCGTCCGTCCGCTCCCACTCCGCCCACTCGTCGCGGTACTCCTGCCGCGACCCGAGCACCCGGTCGGTGGTGTGGAACACGAACGTGGCGTCGGGGGCGAAGCAGGCGAAGTACGCCTCGACGTCGGCCGAGCCAAAGGCCTGCACCAAGTGGGCGGCGGCGGACAGGACCTCGGCGTCGGTGCTCATGCCGGCACGGTAGACCGGTCAGGCGATGACGGCGTCAACGGCCTTCTTCAGGGCGCTGGGCGAGGTCGGGCGACGGGGAGCCTTGGGTCGCAGGTCGAGCATCTGCTGGCCGATCTCGCGCAGCTGGGTGCGGCTGAGGCCCTCGCGCACCTTCGGGAACCAGTCCTGCTCCTCCTCGTCCATGTGGTGCTCGACGTTCTCCATCAGCACGGTGAGCTTGGCGGTGAACCGCTCGTCCTGCGGCTTCATCGCGGCGAGCTCCATGCACAACACGTCGGCGACGTGGTGCTCCTCGTAGGACTCCAGGACGTCGTCCTCGACCTCGGGCAGCAGCGCGCGCACCTGCGGGTACATGACCTCGTTCTCGAGGTAGGTGTGCACGGTCAAGGCCTCGAGGATGCGGTCGGCCAGCTTCCCCTTGGCGGCGTACGCCTTCTCACCCTGCTTACGGTAGTCGCGGAAGAGCTTGCGCATCTCCTGGTGGTCGGACTTGAGGATGACGATCGCATCGGTGGACATGGGCCAACCATGCCGTCGATCCGAGCACACCGCATCTTGAGACCCGCTGCGCCAGTAGGTCAGCGGTCTCCTGGGCTGACCAGCGTCTCCTTCACCTTCGCGATCGCGAAGCCCCAGGCGTCCGAGACTGCCGTCTTGGGCGGCAGCGCGATCTCCTCGGGGTTGGTGACGGCGTCGAGCAGCGCCGGGCCGGGGTGGCTGAGCAGCTCTTGCACGGCGGCGTCGACGTCGGCCGGGTCTTCCACCCGGATGCCGTGCAGCCCGAGCGCGCGAGCGACTGCCGCGAAGTCCGGGTTGGCCAGGACGGTGCCGAACTCCGGCAGCCCGCCCTGCTCCTGCTCCAGCTTGACCATGCCGAGGCGTCCGTTGTCGAACACGACCAGCTTGACCGGCAGGTCGTAGGCCACCGCGGTCATCAGGTCGCCGAGCAGCATCGACAGGCCGCCGTCGCCGCAGAACGCCACCACCTGACGCCGCCGGTCGAGCGCCTGCGCGCCGAGCGCCTGCGGCATCGCGTTGGCCATCGAGCCGAGGTTGAACGAGCCGAGCAGGCGTCGTCCGGCGGTGAGCTCGACGAAGCGTGACAGCCACACCGTCGACATGCCGGTGTCGGACGTCAGTACGGCGTCGGCGTCGGCGTGGCGGTCGATCGCGGCCGCCACGACCTCGGGACGGATCCGGTCGTCGGTGTTGTCGAACCGCTCGCGGATCCGACCGACGAGCCCGCGGTCGTGGTCCGGGTCGATCAGCGACCGCTGCCGGTGCTGCCAGTCGGTGTAGGCCGTGCGGCTGGCCTCCAGGTGCGAGCGGTCGTCCTTCGGCTCCAGCAGCGGCAGCAGCGCCTGCAGCGTGGCGGTCGCGTCACCCACCACGCCGAGGTCGATGCTCGTACGCCGGCCGAGGTGCTCGCCTCGCGCGTCGATCTGGACGATCGTCTTCCCCTGTGGGTACCACTCGCGGTAGGGGAAGTCGGTGCCGACCATCAGCAGCAGGTCGCACCCGTCGAGGGCCTGCTGCGCCGCGGGGTTGCCGATCAGGCCGCTCTGCCCCACCTGGAACGCGTTGTCGTGCTCGAGCCCGTCCTTGGCCTTGAGGGTGAGCACCATCGGCGCGACCAGCCGCTCGGCCGTGCCGAGCACCTGTTCGCGCGCCGAGCGTGCCCCGATGCCGACGAGCATGGTCACCGCGCCCGCAGCATTGATCAGCTCCGCAGCCCTGGCGAGGGTGGCGTCGTCCGGCCTGGCCGGCGGGTGCGCCTGACTGAACCGCGGCGTCGCAGCGTCCTTCGGCAGGTCCATGCCGCCGACGTCGCCGGGCAGCGTCAGTACGGCCACGCCGCTGCGGCTGAGGGCTGCCTGCACGGCCTGCTCGAGCACCGGCGAAGCCTGCTCCGGCGAGGTGATGGTGCGGGTGAAGACGGCCACGTCACGAAACAGCAGGTCGTTGTCGACCTCCTGGAAGTAGTCCGAACCCATCTCCGCCAATGGCACCTGGCCGCAGATCGCCAGCACGGGTGCGTGCGACTTGCGGGCGTCGTACAGCCCGTTCAACAGGTGCACCGAGCCCGGCCCGACCGTGCCCATGCAGACGCCGAGCGTCCCGGTGAGCTGGGCTTGCGCGCCGGCCGCGAAGGCGCCAACCTCCTCGTGCCGGACGCCGACCCACTCCATCCCGTCCTGCCGGCGGATCGCGTCGGTGACGGGGTTCAACGCGTCGCCGACCACCCCCCAGACGGTGCGAACCCCCTGCTGCGCAAGGGAAGCCACGATCATCTCGGCAACGGTGGTCATCGGGCGGCTCCCAGCCGGTTGGCGGACGGATGAGTCGTGCGACGGGCGAACGAGTCGGGGTCGGCCGCGGCCCAGTCGGCGGCCCACCCGTGGCGTGGTGCGTGCAGCAGCTCTCCGGGTTCGAGCCACTCGAACAGCTCGGCGTAGCTGCGGGTCGTCGTGTGGTCGATCCGGCGCAGCAGCAGACCAGGGTGCAGCTCGGCAGTCGAGCTCAGCCCCAGCGATCCGATGATCTGGAGCGCCTGACGCACCGTCGCATCCTGGTAGCGCTGAACGCGCACCGCCTTGTCGGGGACGACGAGCGCGCGCGCTCGCCGCGGATCCTGGGTGGTGACGCCGACCGGGCAGGTGTTGGTGTGGCAGCGCTGCGCCTGGATGCAGCCGATCGCCATCATCATCGCGCGGGCCGCGTTGGTGTAGTCGGCGCCCTGGATGATCCGCTTCACCATGTCGGTACCCGTGGCCACCTTTCCGCTGGCGCCCAACCGGATCCGGTCGCGCAGCCCGGCTCCGACGAGCGCGTTGTGCACCATGATGAGCCCGTCGGTCAGGGGCGTCCCGACGTGGTCCTCGTACTCCATCGGTGCGGCGCCGGTGCCGCCCTCCGAGCCGTCGACGACGATGAAGTCAGGGGTGGTGCCCTCGTCGAGCATGGCCTTGCAGATGGCCAGCAGCTCGTGCCGCTGGCCGACACAGAGCTTGAAGCCGGCCGGCTTGCCGCCCGCGAGCTCGCGCATCCTGGCGATGAACCGCACCAGCTCGCGCGGTGTGCTGAAGACCCGGTGGTATGGCGGCGAGACGCACTTCTCGCCTGCCGGGACATTGCGCGCGGCCGCGATCTCGGCCGAGACCTTGGCAGCCGGCAGCACGCCGCCGATGCCGGGCTTGGCGCCCTGGCTGAGCTTGAGCGAGACCATCTTGACCTGGTCGTGGGCGGCCTTGTCGGCGAACATGCCGGGGTCGAAGTCGCCGTCGTCGGTGCGCGCGCCGAAGTAGCCGCTGCCGATCTCCCACACCAGGTCACCGCCGTGGCGCAGGTGGTACTCGGTGAGCCCGCCCTCGCCGGTGTCGTGGGCGAACCCACCGGCAGCGGCGCCCTGGTTGAGCGCGAGCAGGGCGTTGGCCGACAGCGCGCCGAAGCTCATCGCCGAGACGTTGAGCAGCGCCATGTCGTACGGCCGCGTGCAGTCCGGGCCGCCGACCCGCACCCGCGGTGGCTCGTCGACCGGGTCGCGCGGGGCGGTCGAGTGCAGCAGGAACTCGTAGCCCACGGCGCCGACGTCGCGCTCGGTGCCGAAGGCCTGCTCGCCGTGGATGCCCTTGGCGCGCTCGTAGATCACCGAGCGGACGTCTCGGTCGTAGGGCC
This sequence comes from uncultured Actinomycetota bacterium, assembly GCA_963759935.1. Classification (GTDB taxonomy): domain Bacteria; phylum Actinomycetota; class Actinomycetes; order Actinomycetales; family Angustibacteraceae; genus Angustibacter. Next base: position 117,628 of record CAVXBF010000008.1, on the reverse strand, counting down.
GGCCGTCGAAGTTGCGCTCGATGAAGTACTGCTGCAGCTCGGGGCGGACGCTCTCCAGCAGGTAGCGGAAGTGGCCGACGACGGGATAGTTGCGCAGCACCGAGTGCCGTCGCTGCACGACGTCGTAGACGCCGACCCCCAGCACCAGCACGAGGACGACGGCGAGCACCCACCAGCCCGCGGACCCGAGCGAGGCGGCGAGGACGGCCAGCAGTGCGGCGACGCCGACCGCCGCGACAGCGAAGAATCGAGCCATGGAGGGCACGCTAGGCGCACGTGGTGCACCCCGCAGGTTGGGGCGGCCGGGCGCTCAGGGGGCGCTCAGCAACGGGCGGCGGGGTGCGTCAGGGCGCCAGGCGGCCGGCGACGTCGGCCAGCCGGTCTCCGCCGGACAGTCCTGACTGGCCGGACCCGACGACGCATCGGGCGAACAGCCACAGCCGCAGGCGGTCGCGGTCGAGGCCGCCCAGGTCGGCCATCCGGTCGGCGAAGCCGCCCGGATCGGTGGCCAGCCGGTCGGGGTGGTTGAGCATGTGCTGCAACGGGTCGTAGGTGGGATCGCCGACCCACGGCTTGGGGTCGATCGCGAGCCACGGCTCCCGCTCGGCCGCGAGGACGTTCCCGGCGTGCAGGTCGGTCGCCAGCAGGACCCGGCGGGACGCCGACGCGGGCAGCTCGCGGAACAGCTCGACCCCCGCCCGGGCGACCCCGGGGTCGAGCCGCGAGTCCGCCTCCGCCTCGTCCGTCCACGCCTGGCACATCTGCTCCAGCGGCCGGAACGCGTGACCGGCGGGCGGTGGCACCCACAGCCGACGCAGCACGTCCGCGACCACCCCGTCCTGCTCGTGCGGGGGGCGCCGGCTCAAGGCGTCACCGGGGACGCAGCGCTCGATCAGCAGCGCCGCGGTCTCGTCGTCCGCCCAGGAGTCGACCAGCTGCACGGCGCCGTGGCCGCCCCAGGCGCGCAGCCCGTCGGCCTCGTGGTCGGCCTCGTGGTGGCGCCAGCCCACCTTGAGCACCAGGCTCCGGCCGTCTGTGGCACGCACTGGCGCAACCCACGCGGTCTGGCCGCCCGGCTGGTACGGCTCGCCGAGCCGGAGCCCCCAGCGACCTGCGACCTCAATGACGACGTCCGGCAGTCGGGCGAGCCAGCGGCGCTGCCGCTCGTCGCCGTCGGAGTCGACCGCAGCCACGAGTGCTTCTGGCAGGAGCAGTGTCGCCGGCACAGCCAGCAGTATGACGGAGGCTCGACGTGCGCATAGTCGACTGCGGACGTCGAGCGCCGTCGGGACGCGCGTCACCCGGTCCCGCGCGCCTCAGGTGATTCTCAGTCGTGGACCCGGATGCTGTGGGTGAGAACATTCCCCCGGAGGTGTGGCGTGCGCGTACTCATCGTCGAGGACGAGGAACGGCTGGCCGAGACCGTGCGGCGGGGCCTGAAGGAAGAGGGCTTCGTCGTCGAGGTCGTGCACACCGGCGAGGACGCGATCTGGGCCGCGAGCGAGTCGACGTTCGATGTCATCGTGCTCGACATCATGCTGCCCAAGGCCAACGGCTACACGGTGCTGGAGACGCTGCGCGAGAAGGGGGTCTGGACGCCGATCCTCATGCTCACCGCCAAGGACGGCGACCACGACCAGACCCACGCCTTCGACCTCGGCGCGGACGACTACCTCACCAAGCCGTTCAGCTTCGTCGTCCTCGTCGCCCGGTTGCGCGCACTGATCCGTCGCGGTGCCCCCGAGCGCCCGGTCGTGATGCGCGCTGGCGACCTCAGTCTCGACCCCTCCCGGCGCCGGGTCGAGCGCAGCGGCGACGAGATCGCGCTCACCCCCCGCGAGTTCGGGCTGCTGCAGTACCTCATGCACCACCGCGGGGACGTCGTGACGAAGAACGAGATCCTGGAGGGCGTCTGGGACCGCGGCTTCGAGGGCGACCCGAACGTGGTGGAGGTCTACGTGCGCTACCTGCGGCTGAAGATCGACGCCCCTTACGGCCGGCGGGCGATCGAGACGGTGCGCGGGATGGGCTACCGGCTGGCGATGAACGGCGGCTGACCGCTCGGCAGCAGCACCTCGACCCGGCAACCGCCCAGTGACGACTCGTCCACCCTGACCTGACCCCGGTGGGCCCGCACCACCTCGCGCACGATGGCGAGCCCCAGCCCGCTACCCCCGCTGGCCCGCTCGCGGCTGTCGTCCAGCCGCACGAACCGGTCGAAGACCCGTTGGCGGTCGGCCTCCGGGACGCCGGGGCCGTCGTCCTCCACCGCCAGCAGAGCCTGGCCGTGCGGCCCGTGCCGCAGCACGATGCGCACCTCGGACCGCGCGTGCCGCGCCGCGTTGTCGGTCAGGTTGCGCAGGATCTGCGCCAGGCGCGGGCCGTCCCCGCACACCCGGACGGCCTCGACGTCCAGCGTCACGCGCAGCCGGTCGGACGTCGGGTGCGACGAGCGCAGCCGCCGGGCCTCATCGGCCACCAGGTCGTCCAGGTCGACGTCGGCGAGCCGCAGCCCGAGCCCGGCGTCGTCCGACCGGGCGAGCAGCAGCAGGTCCTCGACCAGCCGGCTCATCCGCTCTGTCTCGGCCTGCATCACTCCGCGCAGGTCGTCCCAGGCCGCTCCCGTCGCGTCGGCGGCGGCGACGTCCAACGAGACCGACAGCGTCGCGAGCGGGCTGCGCAGCTCGTGGCTGGCGTCGGAGACGAACTGCCGCTGGGCGAGCTGGGCCTCCTGTAGCCGGTCGAGCATCTCGTTCATCGTCGTGGCAAGCCGGGCGATCTCGTCGCCGCTCGGTGGCACGGGCACGCGCTCGCCGAGCCGGTCACCGCCGATCCGCGCCACCCGGCTGCGGATGCGCTCGACCGGCCGCAGTGAACGGCTGACCAGCACCCAGGTCGCCCATCCGGCGAGCGCCAGCAGCACCGGGAAGCTGATCAGCAGCAGGGACAGCACGGTGCGCACCGACTCGCGTTCGGCGGCGGTCGACGTAGCGACCACCACGGTGAACGTCTGCCCGTCATGCGCCACGCCGCGGGCCAGGATGAAGTACGGCCGGGTCGTGTCGGCCGGGGTGACCGGGTCGAGCAGCGCGAGCCGGTCGACGTGCGCCTGCTGCTCGACGCCGGCGGGGGGACGTAGCGCGGTGAGCGGGCGCTGGCCGGTGCGGGCGCTGGAGCTCGCGACCACCTGGCCGCGGCCGTTGATCACCTGGACGAGGTGGCCCTCCCGCGAGCGGGCCTGCAGGTCGGCGGCCAGCGCGGTGAGGGGCTGGGTGCTCAGCTGCTGGGCGACGTCCAGCGACCGTGCGCGCGCGTCCGCATCGACCGACGACACCAGGTTGCGCTCGAGCACTGCGAGCAGCAGCGCAGCGCCGGCAACGAGGGCGATGGCCACCACGAGCACCGCGGCGAGCGCCGAGCGCGCGCGGACGCCGTAGGCCATCGGGTTCCCCCTCCATCGGTTGGTCGGATGCTAGCCACTGGCCCGTGGCGTGACCTGCGCTTTGCGCCCTCAGGTGTGCTCGCCCCGCGAGCGCGCCCGCGGCACACTGGCCCGATGAGCCATCCGCACCCCTCGCGCACCGACCTGGACGTCGAGTGTCGCCGCCTCATCCAGGTCGCCGCCGGCTCGGTCGACCCGCGCGGCGGCTTCGGCTGGATGGACGACGCGGGCATCCCCGATCCGTCCCGGCCGCTGCACCTGTGGCTGAACGCGCGGATGACGCATGTCTTCGGGCTCGCGCACCTGCTGGGGGTCGAGGGTGCTGCAGCGCTCGCCGACCGCGGGGTGCAGGCCCTCGACGGGTTGTTGAGAGATGCCGAGCACGGCGGCTGGTGGTCGGCGGTCACCGCGGCCGGGCACCCCACCCTCGACGAGAAACAGGCGTACGACCACGCCTTCGTGCTGCTCGCCGCCTCGACCTCGGTGCAGGCGGGCCGGCCGGGCGCGAGCGAGCTGCTCGCCGACGCTGCCGCGGTGGTCGAGCAGCACTTCTGGGACGACGCGGCCGGGGTCTGCGTCGAGCAGTGGGACGGCGCGTGGTCGCGGCTGGACGGCTATCGCGGCGCCAACGCCAACATGCACGCTGTCGAGGCGTTCCTCGCGGCCGCGGATGCCACCGGCGACGCGCGGTGGCTCGCCCGGGCGGCCCGGATCGCCGAGCGGCTGATCGACCGCGAGGCCCGCAGCCGCGGCTGGCGGCTGGTCGAGCACTATGACGCGCAGTGGACGCCGCAGCCGGACTACGCCCGTGAGGCCCCGGCCGACCCGTTCCGCCCGTTCGGCGCGACGATCGGCCACTCGTTCGAATGGGCCCGGCTGCTGCTGCACCTCGACGCATCGCTCGCGGCCGTGGCAGAGCGTCCCGAGGCAGACGGCCGCGACTGGTTGGTGCCGGCAGCCCAGGCGCTGTTCGACGTGGCGGTGACCGACGGCTGGTCGGTCGACGGCGCGCCAGGGCTGGTCTACACCGTCGACTGGGACGGCGTACCCGTGGTGCGCCAACGGATGCACTGGGTCGTGGCCGAGGCCATCGGGGCTGCGGCCACGCTCTACCAGGCAACCGGCGAGGAGCACTACCTGCGCCATTACGACGAGTGGTGGGACTACGCCTACGAGCACCTCATCGACGCCGACGGCAGCTGGCGGCACGAGCTCGATCCCGCCAACCAGCCGGCGGCGACGGTGTGGCAGGGCCGGCCGGACGTCTACCACGCGCTGCAGGCGACCCTCGTGCCGCGGCTGCCGCTCGCGCCCAGCCTGGCGGCGGCGCTGGCGCGACGAGGCGGCTGACCGTCGTTCAGGGCCGGTCGGACGCCGGGACGTCGGGACCGCGCTCGACGATCTCGCGGGCGATGGAGGCGAGCTTGCGGTTCAGGTGCGACGACGCGCGTCGCAGTGTGTCGAACGCCTCCTGGGCGCTGAGCCCGTGCGCGGCCATGAGCAGGCCGATGGCGGTGCCGATCTCGCGGTTGCTCTCGATGCCCGCGGCGAGCGTGCGGGCCTCCTCGTGGTGGGTCGAGCCGCCCAGCGCGACGGAGGCGAAGGCGGCGAGCACGATGCCGTCGTCCGCGCTGGCTCCGGTGAGCGCGCCGGGGGTGTCCGAGAAGATGTTCAGGGCGCCGGCCTTGCGGCCGCCGACCAGCAGCCGGTAGCCGGCCATGCCACGCACCGGGGTCTCGGTGAGCACCCGCGCAGCCAGGTCGGGCCACTGCGAGCCCGTGCTGATGTCGGAGTCGAGCTGGTAGGCGTCGCTCTCGATGGCGTCGACGCACGGCCCGGCGCCGGTCTCGCGTTCGATCCGGTCGACCAGGGCGCCCACGTCGTCGCTGGATGCGAGGGTTCGGAAGGCGTCGCCGTCGCGCACCATGATGCTGGCGTGGTCGCAGCCGGGGACGAGTCTCGGCGCGGTGTCGACGACCGCCTGGCACACCTCGGCCAGCCCGGGACGTTCGGTGAGAACACGGGCCAGCTCGGCGAACGTGACAGCCACTGAACCTCGTCCCGTGTCGGGTGGGGGAGCCAAACCTACTGCGTCCTCTCGTCGTCCGTCGCTCGGCGCAGCACGATGCGGGTCCAGGCTCCCACATAGACCCGGTCGTCCTCGTCCAGCTCGTGCCGCTGCCCGGCGGGCAGCGGGGTCGTGGGGAGCGGACCGCTGGCCGGGCCGACGTATGTCCCGTTGGACGACTGCAGGTCTTCGACCCACCACCGCGAGCCGTCCGTGGTGAGCTGGGCCTGGCGCCGGCTGACGCCGACGTCGGCGCTGCAGTCGATGTCCGGGTGGATGCTACGGCTCTGCGAGGTGCGGCCGACCAGCACGCTGCGCACCCGCAGGGGCACGACCAGCGGCAACCCGGGCGACGGGCAGCTCTCGGTGCTGTCCTGCTCGGCGTACCAGTCCGGGTCGACCCAGACCTCCGCCACCCACTCCAGCGGCACGGCCGGGGCGACCGGCGCGGCCGCCGGTCCGCCCTGCTCGGCCAGGTTGAGGTCCGGCGAGGGACTGACCGGCCGTGGCATCGCCCCGGTCGTGAAGTCGTAGCCGCAGGACTCGCAGAACAGCGCGTCGTGTGGGCTGTCGTTCTGGCAGCTGGGGCAGGCCTTGGTGCCGACCGCAGAGGTCGGCCCGGTGGGCGGGTCGGCGCCCGGGCGCCCTCGGTGCCCGGGTCGGCCCCCGTGGCCGGCGCGGGGTGCTCCTCGCCAGCTGCCATGGGCGCGCCGCACGTGTCGCAGTAGTCCGTGGCGGTGCTCGGGTGGCCGTTCGGGCAGGTGCTCACTTGCGCACCCGCGTCGTCTTCGTGGAGGCGGTGTCGAGGGCCATCTCGTCGAGCTTGTCGACGCTGCGCTTGAGCCGCACCTTGCCGGTGCCGGGCTCCTCGATGTCGACGACCTTCTTCAGCTTGGCGGTCGCCTCGTCGTTGCCGGTCTCGGCGGCGAGCTGGACGGCCCGGCCGAGCTTGGCGGTGGCCGTGACGTCGTCGCCGGACGCCTTGGCGGCCAGGCCGTCCTGGATGGCCTCGGCGAGCTCGGTCTGCCCGGTGTAGTGGGCGACCTCGGGGTTGATCCGTGCGGTGAGCGTGTCGTCGTCCGACCACATCGCCTTGACCAGGCTCTGCGCCACCACGTCGTCGCCGAGTGCGACCTGCACCCGGGCGGCGAGCTGCTCCTGGCCGACCGCCTTGGCGGCGAGCCGGACGGCGACGTGGAAGTCGCGCGACTCATCGCCCCACGATCCCGTGGGGTAGGCGCCGGTGAGCGGGTTGACGTCGCGCCGGCGCCCGGTGAGGTCCTCGACGGACGGCGCCACCTGGCGCACGAAGAGCACCTGGGCCCCCTGCGGTGCCCAGACCCGCAGGTCGGCGGCCGCGACGCCGCGACCCATCGCGGCCCGCATCAGCTGCTCGAACTCGGCGGCCATCTGGTCGGGTGTGGGGATGAGGTCGACGGTGCCCATCATGGCCGTGGCGATCCGGCGGACCTCCCCGACCTCCCAGTCGGCCCCGACGCCACGGCAGTCGCACTGGAACCGGCCGCTCGCCGCGGCGATGCGCCGGCTCAGCTCGTCCGGGGTCTCGTGCTGGTTCTTGCCGTCAGTGAGCAGGATCGCGTGCCGCTGGGTCGCCGCGGGCACCGAGTCGAAGACGCGCGTCGCCAGCTCCAGCCAGGTGCCCATGGCGGTGCCGCCGTCCGCGACGAACGTGCCGATGGCCGCGCTGGCCGCCTGCCGGGCGGCCGGGTCCATCCGGGCCATGCCCAGCTCGCGCGCGTCGGTGGGGTACGCCAGCCGGGCCTGGTGGTTGCCCGCGATGACCGCGAACCAGGTGCCGTCGAGCACCTGGTCGAGCGCGGCGAGCGCCGCCTGCTGCGCGGCGCGCACGCCCGCCGGGCCCATCGACCCGGAGGTGTCGACGATGACGACCTCGGCGGCCTCGCCGCCGCCGGACTGGCCCGCGTGGCCGGCCCCAGAGCAGGTCACCGTGACGATCGCGTGCACGTCGGTGCCGCCGTCGGGCAGGAACTCGTTCTGGTAGGCCTCCGCCGTGAACTGCGCCATCTGCTCGGTCTCCTTCGCTCCGTCAGCCGCTCACCCGGGCGAGCGCCACGGTGATGTTGTCATGGCCACCCTGCTCGTTCGCCCACGCGACGAGCGCCTCGGCCAGCGCCAGCGGCTCGTCGGCCGTCGTCTCCGACGTCGAGCGCACCAGCGCGGCGAGCTCGTCGGGTGGCGAGCAGTAGTTCCACAGCCCGTCCGAGCACAGCAGGAGCCAGCCCGGCCGGTCGACCTGCGCCGTCGTGAGCCGCGGGGTGTGGTCGGGCGCGTCGACGCCGAGCCAGCGGGTGATGGCATGGGCCTGTGGCGCGGACTCGGCCGCAGCGCGCTCGGCGCCGCCGGCGATCTGCTCCGCGGCCCACGAGTCGTCGACCGTCAGCAGGCGCGCGTCCCCCGCGTCAGGTACCCAGTAGGCGCGGCTGTCGCCGACGACTCCCACCACGACCTGGCCGGCCTCGAGCACCGCGGCGACGAACGTGCAGGACGGCGGGTTGTCGCCGTGGTCGGCGGGCGTCGTGGCGGCCACGGCGGCGAGGGCCGCGTCGGTCGCCGCCTCGAGGTGGGCACCGAGGGCCGCGCTGCGACCGGAGGCAGTGCCCAGACCCTGCGACCGGGCCGCCTCGAGCACGTCCCTGGCCGTCCGCGCGGCGGCCAGGCTCGCGACGTCCGAGCTCTCCGACGACGACACGCCGTCGCACACGACCAGTACGGCGCGCGAGCCTGGCTCGGTTGCAGCGGCCGTGGCCGCCGCGTCCTCGTTGCGGTGGTGGCGGATGCCGCGGTCGCTGACGGCCGCCACCCAGGGCTGCGGCTGCTCGACGACATGGTCGCGCTCGCGCGGCGCCTTCGCACCGCAGGTCGTGCAGTAGCCGTCGCTGTCGACTGTGCCACCGCACTCGCGGCACGCACCGGTGGTCGGTGAAACCGGTTGTGCTGCAGGCGTCTTGACGGGCTCGGCAACGTCCGGGGCGTCAGCGGGCCGCACCTCGTGGCCGCACGCCTCGCAGTACCGCGCGCCGTCGTCGACCGCCGTGCCGCACGAGGCGCAGGTCAGCGCCGTCCCCACCGGAGTGCTCATCGCAGCGTCCACCGTCGCACGGCGTTCGCCTCGTCGACCAACCGCACCCGCTCGTCGCGGTCGTCGCTGAGGCCGGCCAGGTGACGGTAGGCGGACTCCAGGCCGTCCCGCAGCGCGCCCTCCTGCGCCGGGTGCGACCCGATCCGCAGGGCCGGCTGCGGCCCGTGCTCGAGCACCTGCTGCAGGGCGAGGTCGAGGACGCCGGCCGTCAGCCGCGCGCGGTCGAGCGGGTCGATGCCCACGCCGTCGATGCTCGTCATGGCAGCGGCGAGCGCGGGCAGGCCGCGGCCCGAGCCGGCCAGCAGTCCGGCTCGTTGCCGGCGGGCCTCGGTGAAGGCGCGGCTGGTCGGCGGTACGAGGTCGAGCGCGGCCACCGCGCCGTCCAGGTCGTCGCGCGCCGCCCGGAGGCGAGCCAGGCCGAACGCCGCGGGCGCGGTGTACGCCGCGTCGCTGCGGGCACAGGTGCCGTACAGCGCCTCGGCGACGTCGGCCTCGCCGCTCAGCTCGCAGGCCAGGGCCAGGGCCAGCTTGGGTGCGAGCTCCCCGGGTACCTGGCCGTACACGGCGTTGAACGAGGCCTGGGCGCTGTGCCCGTCGTCGGCGGCCAGCGACTTCAGGCCCTGCAGCCAGACGGCGCGCCACTCCCAGGGGTCGTCGGCCAGCATCGCGTCGACGGACGCCTGGACGACGTCCGGCTTCCCGGCCCGCAAGGCGGTGCGTCCCGTCTCGAGCAGCACCTCGGCGGACTGCTCGGGCGCCTGCTGGAGCAGGCGCAGCCGCGCGCCCGGCTCCTCGACGCTGAGGGTCGCCAGCCAGCCGACCTGCGGGTCGGTCGTGTCGACCGCCAGGGCCGGCAGGTCGCGCCAGTCGAGGGTGGCCGCCGAGACGTTGGGCGCGGCGAACAGCACGGACGGCGCAGCGTGCAGCGAGGCGGCGGTGCCCTGCTGGTCGCTGGCGACCACCTCGCGCAGGACGCCGAGCAGCTGCACCCGTAGCTCGGCGGCCGAGGCGAACCGGTCGGCCGGGTCGGCGGCGCAGGCCTTGAGCACCAGCCGGTAGAACGAGTCGTACCGCTGGAACAGCGGGGTGTCGGCCACCGACGGCAGGGACGACAGGTACGTCGACTGGTAGCCCCGGAACTCCATTGCCAGCACCAGCAGGGTGCGACCGATCGTGTAGATGTCCGAGGCGAAGCTCGGTCCTACCTCTGGCACCTCGGGTGCCTGGTAGCCGACGGTGCCGTAGATCGCCGAGTCGGCGTCGTCCAGTCGCCGCACACCGCCCAGGTCGATCAGCTTCACGTCGTCGCCGACCTGGATGATGTTGTCGGGCTTGAAGTCGCAGTAGACCAGCCCGAGGTCGTGCAGGTACTGGAAGGCCGGCAGCACCTCGAGGATGTAGGCGATCGCCTGGTCGAGCGGCAATGGGTCGTAGCGGCCGGCCGCGCGCATTCGCGCCTTGAGCAGCGCTTTGAGCGACGTGCCCCCGACGTACTCCATGACGATGTAGCCGGCGCCTTCGTGGGTGACGAAGTTGTAGATCTCGACGATCAGCGGGTGCTCGACCTGGGCCAGGAACTGCTGCTCGGCGATCGCGGCGGCCAGCGCGTCGGCGTCCCCCGAGTTGAGCAGGCCCTTGAGCACCACCCAGCGGTCGGACACGTTGCGGTCCTGCGCGAGGTAGATCCAGCCGAGCCCGCCGTGCGCCAGGCAGCCCGCGACCTCGTACTGGCCGCCGACCAGGTCGCCCGCGACCAGCTTGGGTGCGAACGAGAACGGGTTGCGGCACTGCGAGCAGAAGCCCTCGGTGCGGCCGGGCTGGCCGTCACGCGAGCGCCCGACCGGCGCCCCGCACGAGGGGCAGATCCGCTTCTCCTCGGCGACCTCCGGGTTCGCCATGATCGCGCTGGCGGCGTCGACCGCCGGTTGCGGTGGCACCGTGGTCAGGCCCGCGCCGAGCCGGGCCGCGCGCAGCCGGGTGGACGACGTCCCCTGCCGTCGGGTGACCCGTGAGCCCGAGCTGGCCGCCCGGGCCGAGCCCATCTGGATCGAGGCGAGCCGGTCGGAGGCTCGGGAGACGCTGGTGGGCGCGGAGTCGGCGCCGGCCACGCCCGCGGGGACGCCCGCGCTCGGCGCTGTGGCGGCCGGTGAGCCGCACACGTCGCAGTAGCCGTCCAGCAGGTGGCCAGCGCAGCCCGGCTGGGTGCACGGCGGGCCGCTCGTCACGTCGCTCACGGTGTCCCCCCAGGGGATGCGGGGCTCGGCGGCGCACCGAGCAGCGTCTGGTAGGCGGCGACGGCCGCGCGCACGCGGGGCAGCTCGGCCGGTCGGGCGGCGAGCAGTCGCCGGGTCTGCTCGTGCATCACGGCGACCTCCTCGTCGTCGGCCCGTCCGGTGCCGATCGCCTTGGCGCGGTAGACGTCGAGCCGGGAGGCGAGCTCGTCGCGCTCGGCCAGCGGACCGGCGTACGCCGCCTCGGCCATGGTGAGCGCGCGCTCGACGTCGGCCAGCCGGGCCAGGTAGGCGTCGACGTCGGCCGCCGCGGTCGGCACGTCGCCGAGCATCTCGACACGGGGCACCGCGAGCCGGGGTGCGGGCGAGACCTGCTCGACGCACCGTTGGGCCAGCGAGGCCACCTCGGCAGCGCGCTCGACCAGCGTGCTGCGCCGCTCGTGGGCCAGGCGCAGGTCGCGCGCGTCGTCGCGGCGGGTGGCCGCACCGACGATCAGGTCGCGCTCGAGCAGCGCCGCTTCGGCCTCGAGCGGGCCGACCAGTCCGCCCACGTCGGCGCCGCGCTGCGCGCGCGCCGAGACGTCGGCCAGCCGGCGGTCGAGCTGGTCGAGCCGGCGGCCGGCGGCGTCGCGCGCTGCGCCGGCCGGCTCCTCGGGCACGAGGTCACGGACCCGCTCGACGGTGGCGCGCAGCGAGCGCAGGTGGGCCGCGAGGTCGAGACCGACCGGGTCGAGCGAGAGGCGCTGGCGCAGCTGCCCGGCGAGGGCGTCGGACAGCCGGCACGCCTCGGGCACCGAGACCGCCAGTGCGCTGACCCCGGCGCCGGCCGCAGCCGCGCTCGGGTCCAGCCGTCCCCAGACCAGCGCCGACAGCCGCAGCCGCTCGACCTGCCCGACCCGGCCGCTGTCCCACACCCGCTCGAGCTCGTCGTACCGCTCGCAGATGGCCTGCCACAACGCCATCGACAAGGTGACGTCGCCGGTCAGTGCCTCCTGGTCGGGTGCCTGCAGGGCGGCCCGGTCTAGCTCGTCGAGCTCGGCGCGGCGGCTGTCGCGCCACCGGGCGAGGTCGGCCAGGTAGGCCAGCATCGCGGCGGGGTCGACCGGCTCACCGAGTCGCCCTGGGGCGGTCGGCGCGGAGACGGAGGTCACGGCCATCAGCGGCCGTAGACGGCGGTCGGGGGAGCGGGCGCCGGGCCGAGATCGGCTGCGAGCCAACGGTTGTAGGCCGCCTTCCAGGCGCCGTCCGCCTTCGCCCGGGCCAGAACGGCGTTGACGTAGCGCACCAGGTCCTGCTGCTTCTGCGCGACGCCGATGCCGTACGGCTCGCTGGTGAAGGCGGTGCCGACCACCTTGGCGTAGGGGTCTTGGGCAGCGAGGCCGGCCAGCACCGTGTCGTCGCCGGTGATCGCGTCGGCCTGACCCTGCTGGAACTTCACCAGGCAGCCGGTGTGGGTGCCTGCCGGCACGGCCACCACGTCGGGGAAGTCCTTGAGCTTGTCGAGGCTGGTCGAGCCGGCCGGGGCGCACACGCGCTGACCGGCGAGGTCGCCCAGCGAGGTGGCCGAGGAGTCGAGCGGCACCAGCAGCTTCTGGCCTGACCGGTAGTACTCGGCGGAGAAGGCGATCTGCTCCCAGCGCGCGCAGTTGATGGTCATGTTGCGGACGACGAGGTCGACGTCGCCGTCCTCGAGCACCGGGATGCGTTGTGCGGCAGTGATGACCCGCAGCTCGATCTTGTTGGCGTCGCCGAAGATCGCGTTCGACACCAGCCGGGCGATGTCGATGTCGAAGCCTTCGATCCGCCCGCTGACGGGGTTGCGCGCGGCGAGCAGGAGCGTGTCGGCCGAGACCCCGACCACCAGCCGGCCGCGGCTGCGGATGGCCTGGACGCTGGGGAACGACCTGAGATCGCTGCTGGCGGGCACCGCGGCCGGCGGCGCGTACGACCGCAGCGGGTTGCCGCAGGCGGCGGGCGTCGCCGTGCCGGACGGGGCGGGTGCGGCCGAGGTGGCGCTGGCGCTCGGGGTCGGGGTGGGTAGCGGGGTCGCCTGGTACGCCGACGAGGTGCAGGCCGTCACGGCTGCTACGGCCGCAGCGGCCAGAGCTAGCAGGATCGTGCGCCGAGTGCCGGCCACCGGGCTCATCGGTACTCCTCGATCCGCTGGGCCAGGCCCCACCAGGCCAGGACGGCCGCGCCCAGGCCGGCCAGCACGGCCAGCCAGGTGGCCAGGAGGAGGCCGGTGCCGGCGTCCTGCAGGGCTGCGGTGGTGCTGTCGCTGGCCTGGGTCAGCGCTGCCGCCGAGCTCTCGTCGAAGGTGGCGAACACCGCGTTGGCGCTGCCGGGCGCGCGGCTGGTGGCAGCGGTGACCGCCCGCTCCCAGCCGCCGCCGTCGTCCAGCTCGCGGATCTTCGTGTGCGCCCTCGTGTAGGCCGCCCACTCGCGGCCGAGCTCGGAGTCGGTACCGACCTGCTCGGTCGTGGTCGCCGACGACGCCTGCCACGCCTGCTCGAAGGCCGCGCCGGAGCCGCGCGAGATGAGGGTGAGGCTCTCGTTGGACTTCGCGTCGAAGGCGGCGACCCGGGCCTCCGACAGCGACCGCACGTCGCGGTACGACCCGCCGCGCACGTCGCCCACGCGGCTGGCGATGCCGGTCAGCACGATGGTGCCGACGACCAGCGTCACCAGGACGACGGCTCCGGCGGCCACCACCGGCAGGTTGAGATAGCGGTGGGTGCGACGGGCCAGCCAGACCAGCCCGGCCACGATCGCGGCGAGCGCGAGCAGGCCGGTCACCGCCAGCGCGGCGATCGCCCGCCGGGCGGCGCTGAACTCGGTCTGCACGCGGTCCTGGTTGGCGGCGGTGAGGGACTCGAGCAGCGGCAGCGCCTCGGCCCGCAGCCCGGCGCTCGCCTCGCGCAGGTACTGGGCGCCGAGGGGCAGGCCCTGCCGGTTGTTGGCCCGGGCCAGCTCGACCTCGCTGGTGTACGACTGGATCGCTGTGTTGAGCGCGGCCAGCGCGGTGACGTCGGCCGGTTGGGCCCGGGCGGCCCGGGCGAGGGTCGAGGCGGCGCGCTGCACGGCGTCGTCGTAGTCCTGGCGCTGCTGGGCGGGCTCGATGCCGCCGACGAGGAAGGCGTTCGTGGCATCCGCGTCGGCGCGGACCAGGCTGGTGCGCAGGTCCTGCAGCCGCACCAGCTGGGCGGCGTTGGCGTCGGCGCGCTCGAGCGCGCCCTGGGCCGCCCGGAACGACTGCGCTCCGCCGAGCGCGAGCAGCAGGCAGGCCAGGACGAGGGCTCCGGACACCAGGCGCATCCGGCCGGGGGTGCCCTGGCCGGAGGCGCGCAGCCGCTGGACCTGCGACGAGAGCCGTGCGGCGGGGGTCGCCGCCGGGGCCGCTGGTGCGGTCACGCTCACGTGCCACCTCCGGGTTGCGGCCAGTCGGCCGGATCGTCGTCCAGGTCCTTCGGGAGCAGCTGGCGCAGCTGGTCGCGGGTGGGCGTCTCGACGTCCCGCAACCGCCAGGCCAACCGTCCGATGGCACCCTCTAGGACGTTGCGCGCGAACCGCCCGTTCCCGAAGCCGGTGCCGCGGGCGGTCGCGGCGAGGATCTCGCTGAACCGGACGAGGCACTCGGGGGTCGGCTCGAAGTCGGCGCCAACGGCCAGCCGGTGGAAGATCGCGACGAGCTCGTCGTCGGCGTAGTCGGCGAACTCGATGGTGGTGCGGAACCGGCTGGCCAGCCCCGGGTTGGCGTCGATGAACCTGGTCATCGGGGCCGGGTAGCCGGCGACCACGACGACGAGCTCGTCGCGATGGTCCTCCATCTCCTTCACCAGGGTGTCGACCGCCTCGGTGCCGTACTGGTCGCCGGTCAGGCTGTAGGCCTCGTCGATGAACAGCACGCCGCCGAGCGCGGAGGCCACGACCTCGGAGGTCTTGGCTGCCGTCTGGCCCAGGTAGCCGGCGACCAGCTCGGAGCGGTCGACCTCGACCAGGTGGCCCTTGGCCAGCAGGCCCAGCGCGGCGTAGATGCCGCAGACGAGGCGCGCGACCGTCGTCTTGCCGGTGCCCGGGTTGCCGGTGAACACCAGGTGCCGGGTGATCGGGCTGCCCTTGAGGCCCTGCTCGGCGCGCAGCTTCTCGACCCGTAGGACGGCGGCCTGACGGTGCACCTCGCGCTTGACGCCGGCCAGCCCGACGAGGTCGTCCAGCTCGGCCAGCAGCTCCTCCACCGACCGCCCCCCGTCGACCTGCTCGACGTCCCCCTCGACGTCCCCCTCGACGTCCCGCACGACGTCCCCCTCGACGTCCCGCTCCCCCTCCCCGTCCCGCACCTTCGCCGAGAGGTGCGCTTCGGAGGCCGATTCCGGCGCAGGTTTGCCGAGAAGTGTGGGTGGGGTGGGGTGCGCCACGGGGTGCGGGACGGCGTGCAGCTGGGCGGCGGCCGCCACGGAGGCGTTGCCGATGACGCGCAAGGTCGGCTCACCCAGCGAGCAGGCGGCGGACGTCGCCTGGGCCAGCGCCGCCGCGTACGCCGCTGCATGCGGCGAGCCGGCCGCCACGAGCTCCCCCAGCAGCCGGGTGGGCGCGGCCCGCCAGCGGCGCCCGCGCGAGGCGGCGTCGAAGAAGGCCGTGCTCGCCCCCGGACCACCGGACGACGATCCCGCCGTCACCTGGGCGACCCAGTCGCCCGCGGCCCGGGGCGCGGACTCGGCCACCGCGGCGGCCAGCGCGGCAGCCTCACCGCGCGCGGCCTCGACGTCCGTGCCGGCGCGGGCGGCCACCTCACCGATCGCATCCAGCGCAGCCGCCAAGGTGATGGTGCCGGCGGGCGCGCTCACGGCGCCTGCTCCGGCGGGAGCAGCCGGCCGGCATCCGGGCGGATGGTGCCGGGCTCGGGCACGCCCAGGTCGAGGGCGCCGCCGCCGGACGCCGACCCGAACTTCTCCGCGAGGAACCGGCCGTGCGCGACCAGCGCTGCGGCGTCCTCGCGGTTGACGGCGTCGAGCACCTGATCCATGGTGCGGGCGAGCAGGTCGAGCTGGTCGATGAGCACCATCAGCGAGCTGCGGCCGGCGTCGACCGGGCGGCTGTTGGCCCAGTCGCGCGGCAGCCGCAGGTAGCCGCCGACCGCCTCGGGAAGGTAGTCGGTGGCGGTCGCCATCACCGAGTAGGCCTGCGGGCTCCCGGCGCCGAGCCGGTCGAGCCGCGGGATGGTGTCGCGCACCGTCCGGGTCACCCGCGCCACCCGCGAGGCCACGGCAGCCGGCACGGCGCCGCCGGCGACCAGGGCCTCGACCCGGTCGACGGCGGCGAGCAGGTCGTCGGCCGTCGGGACGCGCGGCAGCTCGAGCCGGGCCGGCTGCGACGCCGGCGACTTGCGCCCGGTAACCCGGGCGAGCAGCTGAGCCAACGAGGCCATCAGCCTGCGCTGGCGCTGCCGCCCAGGTCGAGCGATCCGCTCGCCAGCCGCTCGTCCTGCTGCTGGACGCGCTCGAGGTAGTCGCGGGACTTGCCCACCTCGGTCTCGAGCGTGCCGATGGTCGCGGCCATGTTGTCGAGCGCCGTCACCTTGAACGCGTCGATCGCGTCCATCGTGGCGTAGATGTTCGCGAACGCCGCCTGCAGCTGCGGCAGCCCGATGGTCGCCGAGGCGGCCTGCTCCTGGATCCGCACGGAGTTGTCCTTGAGCATCTCGGAGGTGCGCTCGATCATCGCGGACGTCGTGGTGTTGAGCGCCGTGATCTGGTCGAGCACCAGCTTCTGGTTGCTCAGCGCCTGCGCCACGATCACGGCGGTGCGCAACGCGGACACCGTCGTCGTCGAGGCGCGGTCGACGCCCTTCACCAGCTCGATGTTGTTCTTGATCACGACGTCGATCGCGAGGTAGTTCTGGATCGACACCGCGAGCTGGGTCAGCAGGTCCTGGTGCTTCTGGCGCACGTAGAACAGCACGTCGTCACGCAGCGACCGGGCGCGGTCGGGGTCGGTCGCCTCGAGGTCGGCGATCTTGGCGGCCAGCTGGGCGTCGAGCCGCTCGGCGACGTAGACGTACTGGTTGAGCCGGCCCATGGCCGCCCACAGCTCGGTCTTCTCGAGGTTGAGGGCGGCGTTGTCCTTGCGCAGCTCGTCCTGGCCGTCGCGCAGGGCGTGCAGGATCGCGTCGAGGTGGCTCTGCGAGCTCTGGTACTTGCGGAAGTAGTCCGCCAGCTTGTCGCCGAACGGCAGCACGCCGAGCAGCTTGCGCGCGCCCTGGGCACCGGCCGGGTCGAGGTCCTCCACCGTGCGGCGCAGCTCGACCAGCGTGGTGCCCACGCGGGAGCCGGACGCCAGGCCGCCCTCGTTCAGCGCGCGCACCGGTGACTTGAGCAGCCGGTTGGAGCTCTCGGCTGCCTGCCGGATGTCGATGTCGCCCATGGTGCGGACGTCGGCCGCCTTGGCTGCGAACGCAGGCGAGTGGGGCTCGACGTTCAGCAGGGAGCTGAGGAACCCGTCGACCTTGGCGTCCAGACCGGGCAGCGCGGCCGGGTCGACCGCCGGGGCCATCTTCGGCGCAGCGGTGGCCGCCACCGGTGCCACCGGCTCGGGCGCGACGAGGGTGAGCCCGGAGGTGTCCGGCGGTGCGAGAGACCCGGGGGCCTCGGTTGCCGCAGCGCTCGGCGATACGTCGCTCACGTCGTCGTCCTCCCTCGTGCCCGCCGTCCACGGTGGACGACGTCCCTCGCCCCAAGGACGTGCGGTCAATCTACGCGGTTCCCGACCCCCTCCGCCGGACACTTCCCGTCACGATTCGACCATCACTAAAGGGTGTTTCGGGGCAAATACCCCAGCCTCGGCGGGAATCCTGCCGGGTTCTGCACACCCGGTGTCGGGGCCGCGGTCTAGCCTCCGGCGAGTGCACCGCCCACCGGACGACGGCCGCGGCCTGCCGCCGCGCGAGCGCACCGCCCTGGCCGTCCGCGAGCTGGGGGAGCGCGCGCTCGTCGCCTGGTGCGTGGAGCTGCTCTGCGATGCGGTCGGGCTCGACGACCCGCACCGCCCTCACCTGACCTGGATCGGTGGCCCGGGGGCCGCCCGCTTCGTCGCGGACCCCGACGCCGACCCGAGCGGTCGTTCCTACTGGCCGCAGGTGTGGGCTGCGCGCGCACTGCTCTACGCCTGGGACGAGCAGCCGTCGGTGGCCCGCGCCGTGGTGGGGGCGCTCGCGCACCCGGCGTGGCGGGTACGCGAGATGGCCGCCAAGGTCGTCACGACCCGCGAGGTGGGCGAGGCCGCCGAGGCGCTGCTGCCGCTCGTCGACGACGAGGTGCCCCGGGTGCGGGCGGCGGCGGTGCGGGCGCTGGGGCTGGTCGGCGAGGGCGAGGCGCTCGAGGCGGTGCGCGACGCGCTCGACGACGCCGACCCCGCGGTGCACCGGGCCGCTGAGCTGTCGTTGCGCCGACTGCAGCAGCGCCTCGACCGGTGGTGAGCCGGCCCCGGCACCGCAGGCAGCGGCCAAGGCACCGCACCGATGAGTTTGACGCCTCGGGAGGGTCCCCACTGTCGGGCCTGACGAGTAGCGTCGCGGCCGACGGTTCAACGAAGGGGATGGGCTCATGCCTGGCACACGCGTTCTCGTCGGCACCCGCAAGGGCGCCTTCGTGCTCACCTCGGACGACGCCCGCGCCGACTGGACGGTCGAGGGCCCACACTTCCCGGGCTGGGAGGTCTACCACCTGAAGGGCTCGCCGCTGAACCCCGACCGGCTCTACGCCGCGCCGAGCGGCGGCTGGTTCGGCCAGGTCATCCAGCGCTCCGACGACGGCGGTGCGACGTGGGAGGCGGTGGGCAACGACTTCAGCTACGACGGCGTCCCCGGTGAGCACCAGTGGTACGACGGGTCGCTGCGGCCGTGGTCGTTCACCCGGGTCTGGCACCTCGAGCCGTCGCTGCACGACGCCGACACGGTCTACGCCGGCGTCGAGGACGCGGCGCTGTTCAAGTCCACCGACGCCGGCGCCAGCTGGAGCGAGCTGTCCGGCCTGCGCCAGCACGACACCGGCCCGCAGTGGCAGCCCGGCGCCGGCGGCATGTGCCTGCACACGATCCTGCAGCACCCGAGCGACGCCGAGCGGCTCTATGTGGCGATCTCGGCGGCCGGCGCCTTCCGCACCTCCGACGGTGGGCAGACGTGGACGCCGATCAACAAGGGACTGCGCTCCGGTGAGATCCCCGACCAGGACTCCGAGGTCGGCCATTGCGTGCACCGGCTCGACCTGCACCCGCAGAACCCGGACGTCCTCTACATGCAGAAGCACTGGGACGTCATGCGCAGCAAGGACGGCGGCGACTCCTGGCAGGAGGTCAGCGGCAACCTGCCGAGCGACTTCGGCTTCCCGATCGCGGTGCACGCCCACGAGCCCGAGACCGTCTACGTGGTGCCGATCACCAGCGACTCGCACCACTTCCCGCCGGACGGCAGGCTGCGCGTCTACCGCAGCCGCACGGGTGGCGACCAGTGGGAGGCGCTGACCGACGGCCTGCCGCAGCAGGACTGCTACGTCAACGTGCTGCGCGACGCGATGGCCGTCGACCAGCACGAGTCGTGCGGCGTCTACTTCGGGACGACGGGTGGCCAGGTCTACGCGTCGAGCGACTCGGGCGACTCGTGGACGGCGATCGTCCGCGACCTGCCGGCCGTGCTGTCCGTCGAGGTGCAGACCCTGTGACGCAGGCTGCGACGAGCGTGCCGGTGCGGGTGATCCTGCCCGCCCACCTGCGCGCGCTGGCCAAGGTCGACGACGAGGTCCTCGTCGTCGTGCAGGGCGAGGTCACCCAGCGGTCGGTGCTCGACGCGATCGAGGCGGAGTACCCGATGCTGCGCGGCACCATCCGTGACCGGGCGACGGCCAAGCGCCGGGCGTTCGTCCGCTTCTTCGCGTGCGGTGCGGATCTCTCGCACGATGAACCGGATGCCGCACTGCCGCCGCTGATCGTGCAGGGACAGGAGCCGTTCATGATCATCGGTGCCATGGCGGGCGGCTGACCCGACCGCTGACCCGACCGCGGACCCGACCGCTGACCAGGCCGCGGGCCGCGTAGGGTCGGGCCCGAAACCAGCCGCCGTGGAAGGGAACCTCACCCGTGCGCTCGCCGCAGGTCACCCGGCTGTCCGGACTGCCCGACCGCGTCACGGTCTACGAGGTCGGCGCCCGCGACGGCCTGCAGAACGAGTCGACCGTGGTCCCGGTCGAGGTCAAGGCCGAGCTGATCCGGCGGCTCGTCGCCTCCGGCCTGCCCGCCGTCGAGCTGACCAGCTTCGTGCACCCGACGTGGGTGCCGCAGCTCGCGGACGCCGAGGAGCTGCTCGGGCTGCTCGGCCCGCTGTCGACCGGCCCGCTCGCCGGGGTGCGCGCGCCCGTCCTGGTGCCCAACCGGCGCGGACTCGAGCGGGCGCTGGCCCTGGACGTGCCCGAGCTCGCGGTGTTCGTGAGCGCCACCGAGTCGTTCGCGCGCAAGAACCTCAACGCCTCCCGCGCCGAGGCGCTGGCGATGTCCGGCGAGGTCGTGGCCGGGGCGCTCGCGGCCGGCCGGACTGTCCGGGGCTACGTGTCCATGTGCTTCGGCGACCCCTGGGAGGGGGACGTCGAGGCTGCGGCGGTCGTCGACGTCGTCCTGGCGCTGCTCGAGCAGGGCTGCGGCGAGGTGTCGCTCGGCGACACGATCGGCGTGGCCACGCCGGGCCAGGTCGTCGACCTGCTGACCGCCCTCGATGAGGCCGGCGTCGCGCGCGAGCGGCTCGCGGTGCACTTCCATGACACCTACGGCCAGGCCCTGTCGAACACGCTCGTCGCGTTGCAGGAGGGGATCACGACGGTCGATGCCTCCGCCGGTGGCCTTGGCGGCTGCCCGTTCGCCATGTCGGCCACCGGCAACCTCGCCACCGAGGACCTCGTGTGGCAGCTGCACGGCCTGGGCATCGCCACCGGAGTCGACCTCGAGCAGCTGGTGGCCACGAGTGGCTGGCTGGCCGGTGTGATGGGCCGCGAGAGCCCGTCGAACGCCGTCCGCGCGCTGCTCTAGCTGTCCGGTGGGGGCTCGAGCGGCACCGGCTCGGGGTGCGGCCGCTTGGGCAGGACCGCATCGCCGGATGACTGGCGCCGCAGTCGGCGCCCCACCCACGGCCCGACGTACTGGCGCAGCCACAGCGCGTCCTCGCGCAACGCCTCGCGGCGCACCCGGGCCGGCGCGGGCGGCAGCGGGTGCGACCAGCCGCCGTCCGAGGCCAGGCCCAGCACCTCGGCGGCGTACACGGCCACGCGCTGATGTCCCTCGGCGGTCAGGTGGATCCGGTCGGGGGCCCACATCCGCCTGTCCTGCAACGCTTTCATCCCCCACAGGTCGAGCACGAAGGCACCGTGGCGGCGACCGATCGACCAGAGGTTCGTGGCGAACACCGCAGCCTTGCCGCGAGTGAGGTTGATCAGCGGGGACTGCACAGGATCGACCGGGGTCGCCAGCAGGACGTCGGCGCCGGAAGCCCGCAGCGCCACCACAGCCGCCTCGAGCCGCTGGGCCAGGGAGTCCGGGTCGCTGCCGGGGCGCAGCACGTCGTTGCCGCCGCCGACCAGGCTCACCAGGTCGGCCGAGAGGCCGATCGCGGCCGGCACCTGCTGCGCGACGATCTCGCCGAGCAGCCGTCCGCGCACCGCCAGGTTGGCGTAGCCGAACGCAACGCCGTCGTCGGGACGCGCGGCGGCCAGGTGCTGGGCCAGCCGGTCGGCCCAGCCGTTGTACGTGCCGTCCGGGCGGACGTCCTCGAGCCCCTCGGTGAACGAGTCGCCCAGCGCCACATAGCGGCTCCAGCGGTGCCCCGCGGCGCCGTCCTGCCCGTCGTCCCGCAACGCGTCCATAGGCCCATGCTGCCCGCTCGCCCGGCCTGCGCTCAGCCGGGGGTGGGAGCATGGGTGGCATGACCGAGCCGACCGGGCGGGGCTCGCGGCAGGCGTGGCAGCGCTGGCTGCGGGCGGAGGAGCCGACCGGCCCCATGCCGATCGTGGAGCGGCTGCGCGGCACGCCGTTCAGCGACCCGCGACGCATGGACGCCCCCGAGGACCGGCAAGCCCGCGAGGCCATCGAGTTCGGACTTCGGCTGGGCGAGCTGCTCTTCCGCAGCGGCGCCGGCACCCGGGACGTCGAGGCCAGCCTCATCGCCGTCACGGCGGCACTGGGGCTGCGCTACGTCGAGGTCGACATCACCGTGCAGTCGATGCTGCTGCAGTACGCGCCGCCGGACCGCGCGCCCCTCACCCTGGTCCGCGTCGCTCGCTCGCAGAGCCGCGACCACGCCCGGCTGGCCGCCGCGCACCGGCTGGTCGAGGACCTCGTCGCCGGCCGTTGCCCTCGCCAGGACGCCGAGCGTCGGCTGCGCGAGGTGGAGACCTCGCGCAAGCCCTGGTCGCGGTGGGTGGTGTCGCTGGCCTACGGGGTGCTGGCCGCCGCCGTGTGCGCCTTGGTGGGTGGTGGCCTGCGCGCGATCGCCCTGGCGTTCGTGGTCAGCGTAGGAATCGACCGGCTCGGCCGCGTGCTGGCCAGGCGCGGGCTGCGCCCGTTCTTCGTGACCTTCGTCGGCGCCGCCACCGCCAGCGTGGTCGCGGTGCTGGCTGTGCAGGTCTCGTTGCTCGGCCCAGGAGGCGCGGGGGCGGTGATCTCGGGGGGCATCGTCGTGCTGCTGCCGGGACGGCTGCTCGTGTCGGCGGTCGAGGATGCGATCAGCGGCTTCTCGGTGACGGCGTCCGGGCGGGTGCTCGAGGTGCTGCTCACCGGCGGCGCCATCATCAGCGGGGTCGCCATCGGACTCGGCCTGGCGCGGCGGCTCAACCTCGTGCTGGACGTCGACGTCGGCGCGACGTCGGTCGGTGACGTGACGCGTGGCCTGGCGGCGGCTGCCGTGGCCTCACTCGCGACCGCGGTCGCCTACCGCAGCCGCAAGCGGTTCCTGCTGCCTGCGGTGGGGATCGGCGTCCTCGGCTACGCGGTGTTCGGCACGCTGCGGGTGGCGGCGCTGGCCGGACCTACGGCGTCCACCGCGGCGGCCGCGGTGGTGATCGGCCTTGCGGCCCGGCTGGTCGCCGGCCGGATGCACGCCCCCGCCCTGGTCCTGTCGGTGCCGGCGCTGTCCTCGCTGCTGCCGGGACTCGCGATCTTCCGCGCGATGAGCCTGCTGGCCGAGCAGGCCCAGACCGGGGTCGGACCGCTGTTCATCGCGATGACGACAGCCTTGGCGATCGGCGCCGGTGTCGCGCTGGGCGACTTCCTTGCGGCACCGGCGGACCGCCGGTGGGCACGTGCGCGTCGGGTAGCGGTCGGGCCGGTCTGACCCGAGGGTCAGGTGCCGAGGACGAGCAGGTCCTGGGCGCTCGGCTCCCCGGCCGCCTCGGCGAACGCGGCGAGCCCGGCCTGGACGACGTCCTGCTCGCTGCGCGGCAGCCGGGCCAGGATCTCGGTGATCTCAGCGGCCCGTCGCCGGGTGACCTCCTCGACCAGCCGGCGGCCCTTCGGGGTGAGCTCGATCAGCACCTCGCGCCGGCTGAGCGGGTTGTCGATCCGCCGCACCCAGCCGGCGCGGACGAGCCGGTCGGCGGTGCGGGTCAGGGTTGAGGCGTGCACGCCGGTGCGCTCGGCCAGCGCGCCCGTCCGCAGCGGTCCCGACGCGGCGAGCAGCACCAGGATCCGGAACTGCGGCAGCGAGATCCCCTCCAGGACGGCCGCCATCGAGCGGGCCATGACGCCCATCAGCGCCCGCGAGGCCAGCAGTGTCGCGTGCACCGCTTCGGGACTGGGCTGGATGGGACGTTCCCGGCCGCGGCCGGCCGCCGGCCTGTCGGGTGGGGGGCTCATGGCCCTAGGTTAGCAGGACCCGTGTATAGGGCCAAATGTTGCCATCACGGCCCAACCGGACGGCGTCCGCGGAGCGCCGCTCGCAACCACCAGGGTACGTCGCCGCGGTGATAGACGTGCTCGTCCTGCTCGATCCGGTCGAGGAAACCCTGGTACACCAGCGCCTGTCTCAATGCCGCGAGTGGGCGCACCACCGCCGTGGCGTGCTGGGGGTCCGCGGCCGGGACGTGCCGCCGCCAGGCCCGGCCGAACGACGACTCGACCGAGGGTCGGTGCTCGGGGGGCACCCGGCCGACGAAGGCCGGCAGGTCCAGCAGCGGGTGGCCCACCCCGCTGTCACCCCAGTCGAGCAACCGCAGCCCGCGTGGCCCGAACCGCCAGTTGCCCGGGTGCAGATCCCCGTGCACGAGGGTGTCCGGGAGCCCGCTGGCGGACACCTCGGCCACCAGCCGCGGCAGGGTCGCCACCAGCGTGTCCAGCTGGTCGAGCTCGTCCGGCGTGAGCGTGCGGCGCACGTCGGCGCGGCCGGTCAGCGCGGCCAGTGCTGCGGCGAGCTGCCCACCCCGCCAGTCCGGCAGCCCGAGCGCCAGCAACGCCGCCACGTGGCCGGCGGCTGTTGCCTGCAGGTCCACCGTCGCCTCGATCATCTCGACCAGCCGGGACGACGGGGCCGCCCACTGGTCCTCACCCGGCAGGTCGGCCAACAGCACCGTGCCGGTCGAGGGGTCGGCGCCGAGCACCTCTGGGACGAGGCGCGGCCGGCGCCGGGCAACCCACTGCAGCACGGCCGTCTCGTGTGCCATGAACCCCGGAACGCTCTTGCACCAGACCGGCCCGTGCGCCGTCGGCAGCCGCAGGATGCTCGACAGGTTCCAGGTCTTGACCTGCTCGACCGGGCCGGTCGCGGGGCGGCCGGCGGCGGCAAGGGTGCGCTGCGCCCAGGATGCGATGCCGGCCACCCCGCCGGGGCGCGCCCACGCTGCGCGCAGGGGGTCGTCGGCCAGTGCGGCGGTGAGCGCATCGCGGCCCAACAGCCCGGCGACAGGTGCGAGCGCGCGGCGCGAGGTGGCATCGAGGGGCGCAGTGGCCTGCGCGAGGTAGGTGACCGCGCCGCCGGAGGCCTGGGGCGCCGCCCCCGGCTCCGCAGCCGGAGGGGCGCTCAGGCCGGGCAGCAGCCGCAGCACCAGGACGTCGGCGCCGCACTGCTCGCGGGCGGCGGTGACGACCGGCTCGACGTCCGGCCACCACGGCGACTCCACCGCGTACGGCCCGAGCACGCCCTCGGGCGACCCGTCGGGTGAGAGCACGAGGAGGCGCGCGGTGCGCGGCACGACACTCGCCCCTAGTCCGCGGGCCGCGCGGGCCGCGCTGGCCGCCGGTCACCGAGTGACCAGTCGACCCCCGGCGACCCCTGCTCGGCGAGCAGCCGGTTCACCCGGCTGAACGGCCGCGACCCGAAGAAGCCGCGATCCGCCGACAGCGGGCTGGGGTGCGGGCTCTCGACGCGGGGCACGGCGCCGAGCAGCGGTCGCAGGGTCTGCGCGTCCCGGCCCCAGAGCACCGCCACGAGCGGCCCGCCGCGCTCCACCAGGGCGCGGATGGCCTGGTCGGTGACGCGCTCCCACCCCTTGCCCCGATGGCTTCCGGAAGCGCCGGGCGAGACCGTCAGCACCCGGTTCAGCAGCAGCACCCCCTGCTCGCTCCAGGGCGAGAGGTCCCCGTCGACCGGGGCGGCCGCGCCGACGTCCTGCACCAGCTCGCGGAAGATGTTCTGCAGGCTGCGCGGCAGCGGGCGCACGCCGGGCGCGACCGAGAACGACAGGCCGACGGCGTGCCCGGGGGTGGGGTAGGGGTCCTGGCCGACGACGAGCACCCGGACGCCGTCGAACGGCTGACGGAACGCGCGCAGGACGTCGTCGCCTGCGGGCAGGTAGGGCCGCCCCGCGGCCACCTCGGCGCGCAGGAACGCGCCCATCTGCGCCACCTGCCCGGCCACCGGCTCCAGGGCCCGCGCCCAGCCCGGCTCGACGATCTCCTCCAGGGTCCGTGCCGTCACGGCGGCACCCTAGCCGCCCGGGCGTCGCTGCCCAGCCGGCGCCAGATGATCACGTTGTGTGGTGTGAAGATAACGAAAAGTTACCGAATCGGTTGTGATCTTCGGGGTAGGCCGCTTACCGTCGAGGGGTCACGTCATGACGACCGTGCCCGCAGCGCCGAACTCCACCCGGCGGGAGACGGACCCTTGAGCCTTGATGAGGGTGGAGACGGGGGACCCAGGTACGTGGCCGCCACAGCGGTCTTGGGGTGAAGCCGACCCGTCCTCGCTCGAGCAGCGAACGGACGGCCGGCCGGGTACTCACGAACCCGAACCCGACAGCTCACCTCGAAGGCGCTCTGCGTGAGAGGCCCACCATGTCCACCTACTCCGGGCGTCACCGCACGCCCTCTTCCGCCCTGCGTCCGGCGAGAGTCGTCGCCGGGCTGACCACGGCCGGTGCCGTCGTCGCCGCGCCGCTCGTGCTCGCCGGCCCGGCCCAGGCGGCCAGCGGCAGCACCTGGAACCGCCTGGCGCACTGCGAGAGCAGCGGCAACTGGCACATCAACACCGGCAACGGCTACTACGGCGGCCTGCAGTTCTCCGGCCGCACCTGGAAGGCGTTCGGCGGCGGCACGTACGCGTCGCGGGCCGACCGCGCGACGCGCTCCGAGCAGATCCGGATCGCCGAGAAGGTGCTCGACCGGCAGGGGTGGGGCGCCTGGCCGTCCTGCTCGCGCCGGCTCGGGCTGACCCGCGCGGACGCCGCGGGCAGCCCCGGTACGAGCACCGCCACGCACCGCACGGCCAAGAAGGCGGCCAAGAAGAAGGCGGCCAAGCGGTCCGTGCACGTCAGCACCCGCAGCTCGCGCTCCGTCGCGCGGCGGGCGCTGAAGGCGCGCACCCACCGCGCGGCGTACACGGTGCGCTCCGGTGACTCGCTGAGCCGCATCGCCAGCCGCCAGCACGTGCGCGGCGGATGGAAGGCGCTCTACGTGAAGAACAAGCGGGCCATCGGGTCGAACCCGAACCGCATCCACGTGGGCCAGCGGCTGCTGCTTCCCCGCTGACAGCCGACAGCACCACGCGCAGGCCCCGGCACCCACGTGCCGGGGCCTGCGTCGTCCGGGTCCTAGACTCCACGCTCGTGCACCGATACGACGCGGACGTCGAGGCGCTGAGCCAGGCGGTCCTCGACTACACCCGGCGGCGCTCGCGGCTGGACCCGGTCCCGCTCGACGGGCCGCGGACCCAGGCCGAGCTCGACGAGGTGGCCGGCTCCACCATCACGGCCAAGGGCCTGGGCGGTGAGGCGGCGCTCGAGCTGTTCGCGCGGGAGCTCGCCCCGGCCTGCATCTCGATCGACCACCCGCGCTACCTGTCGTTCATCCCCTGCGCGCCCACTGAGGCGAGCACCCTGTTCGACCTCGTCGTGGGTGCGTCCTCGATCTACGGCGGCTCCTGGCTGGAGGGTGCCGGCGCGGTGCACGCCGAGAACGCCGCCCTGCGCTGGATCAGCGACCTGGTCGGGCTCCCCGAAGGGGCCGGCGGGGTCTTCGTCCCCGGCGGCACGATCGGCAACCTGTCGGCCCTCGTCGCCGCGCGGCACGCAGCTCGGATGAACCGCACGAGCGAGCCGCCGGTGCGCTGGAAGGTGGCCGGGACGACGCAGGCGCACTCGTCGATCAAGAGCGCCTGCGACGTCATGGACTGCGACTTCGTCGGCGTGCCGGTGGACGACGCCGGCCGCCTGACGGGGGAGAACCTGCGGCGCACCATCGAGGCCGTAGGGGCCGAGGGGCTGTTCGCCGTCGTGGCCACGGCCGGCACGACGAACTTCGGCATCGTCGACGACCTGGCCTCTGTGGCCGAGGTCTGTGCCGAGCTCGGCGTGTGGTTCCACGTCGACGGTGCGTACGGCGGCGCCGGGCTCGCGGCGCCGAGCATCCGCGCGCGCTACACCGGGATCGAGCACTGCGACTCGTTCATCGTCGACCCGCACAAGTGGCTGTTCGCGCCGTTCGACTGCTGCGCGCTGCTCTACCGCGACCCCCAGCAGGGCCGGGCGGCGCACACCCAGCGGGCCGGCTACCTCGACGTCCTCACCGACGCGGCGGAGTTCAACCCCTCGGACTACTCGGTCGGCCTCACCCGGCGGGCGCGCGGGCTGCCGTTCTGGTTCAGCCTGGCGACGCACGGCACGGACGCGTACACCGCCGCCATCGAGCGCACCCTCGAGGTCACCCGCTACGCCGCGGCGGAGATCGAGCGGCGCGACTACCTCGAGCTGCTGCGCGAGCCGGACACCTCTGTGGTGGTCTTCCGTCGGGTGGGCTGGACGCCGCAGCAGTACCAGCGCTGGTCCGACCGGCTGCTGCTCGCGAACTTCGCCTTCGTCGTCCCGACCTCGCACGAGGGGGAGACCGTGACGCGGTTCGCGATCGTCAACCCGAACACCACGGAGGGTGACATCTCCAACATCCTCGACACGATGGCGTGAGAGCGAATGACACCGGTGTGGTTCTGCGTCTACTCTGAGGCCCATGGACGCCGTCACGACCGATCGCACCGCCCCGCACACCACGGCGTCCGGCCTGTCCGAGCGCGACCGCGAGATCCTGTCCTTCGAGCGGCAGTGGTGGAAGTACGCCGGTGCCAAGGAGCAGGCGATCCGCGAGCTGTTCGACATGTCGGCGACGCGGTACTACCAGGTGCTCAACGCCCTGATCGACCGGCAGGACGCCCTCGAGTTCGACCCGATGCTGGTCAAGCGGCTGCGCCGGATGCGCGCGTCGCGCCAGCGCGCCCGCTCGGCCCGCCGGCTGGGCCTGAAGGTCTGACCGAGCGGCCCGGGCCGGTGCCCGGGCGCAGGTCGAAGGCAGCACGGGCATGAGCCACGTGACCCGCGAGCGCCGTGGTGCGCACCGTCCCGCCGGGCTGGGGCCGGCCGGCACCATCCCGTGGCTGGTCGCCGCGGTCGCCATCGTCGCCATCGTCGTCTACGCCTCGGGCTGGTGGGGCGGGACGTCGGCGTCCCCCGGGTCGAACACCGTGACCGCAGGGCCGTCGTCGTCCGGCGCGAAACCGTCCGCCACCCGCACGGCGTCGTCCAGCCCCACCAGCACCGCGACCGGCTCCGGCGCCGCCACCGGCACGAGCAGCCCGGCTGCCTCCGCCGACCGGACGCAGCGCCTCGAGGTGCTCAACGGGACCAAGCGCTCGGGGCTGGCCAAGGCAGCGGCCTCGGCCTTGTCCTCCGCCGGCTGGTCGATCGGCAGCACGGGCAACTACCGCGGCGCCACCGTGCCGACGACGGTCTTCTACGCGAGCCCCGACCTGCTGGCGACGGCCAAGGCGGTGGTGGCCGACCTCGGCGCGCCGGCCGCGCTGCAGGAGTCCAGCGTGTTCGGCGCGAGCCGGGTCACCGTGGTGCTGGGCGCCGACTACCCGGGCTAGGCGGCTGCTCGCCGGGACGCAGGTAGCCGCCGTCGACGAAGCCGGCGCGCCGCTCGAAGACGTTGCCGAGCGCCGCGTTGCCCACGGTGAGCAGCGACCACAGGCTGGCCACGCCGTACGCCACCGGGAAGCCGACCAGCCCCACCCAGCACGACCACTGTCCGCTGTGCCGGGCCTCGTGCAGCAGCAGGCGGGGCCGGGCGGCCAGCTGCGCGTCGTCCAGCCGGAGCAGGATGACGTCGCCGATGGTGATGGCGGGGGCCCGCGGCGCCGGGAACCGCGCGCGGTAGCCGACGGCCACCCAGGTGCCGTGCGGGCCGGGCCGCAGCCGGGCGTGCCCGAGCGAGGCCAGGAGCAGTCCGGCGGGCGTGGCGAGGAAGACGATGTTGATGACGCGCCGGATCCAGTCGCGGGTGCGCAGCCTCATCCGGCGATGATCGCATTTGCACTCGGTGGGGTCGAGTGCTAATCATTGACCTGGCACTCACAGCAGGTGAGTGCTACCAGACGTCGATCGACCGGTGAGGTCGGCGGCCGTCGCGTGACCAGAGCGCGGCGCCGTCGTCCGTCCGTCGCGGGCACCGGCCGGTCACCACCACCCGATCACGGGAGGAACCCGCAAGCATGGCCAAGATCATCGCCTTCGACGAGGAGGCCCGCCGCGGTCTCGAGCGGGGCATGAACGCCCTCGCCGACGCCGTCCGGGTCACGCTCGGTCCGAAGGGCCGCAACGTCGTCCTGGAGAAGAAGTGGGGAGCCCCCACGATCACCAACGACGGTGTCAGCATCGCCAAGGAGATCGAGCTCGACGACCCCTACGAGAAGATCGGCGCAGAGCTGGTCAAGGAGGTCGCCAAGAAGACGGACGACGTCGCCGGTGACGGCACGACGACCGCCACCGTGCTGGCCCAGGCGATGGTGCGCGAGGGTCTGCGCAACGTTGCGGCCGGCGCCAACCCGATGGCCCTCAAGCGTGGCATCGAGCAGGCCGTCGAGGCCGTCTCGGAGCAGCTGCTCGCCTCGGCCCGTGAGGTCGAGACGAAGGAGCAGATCGCCCAGACCGCCGGCATCTCCGCCGGTGACCCCTCGATCGGCGAGCTCATCGCCGAAGCGATGGACAAGGTCGGCAAGGAAGGCGTCATCACCGTCGAGGAGTCCAACACCTTCGGGCTCGAGCTTGAGCTCACCGAGGGTATGCGCTTCGACAAGGGCTACATCTCGGCGTACTTCGTCACCGACACCGAGCGCATGGAGACCGAGCTCGAGGATGCCTACATCCTCATCGCCAACTCCAAGATCTCCACGGTCAAGGACCTGCTGCCCCTCCTCGAGAAGGTCATGCAGTCCGGCAAGCCGCTGGTCATCATCGCCGAGGACGTCGACGGCGAGGCGCTCTCGACCCTGATCGTCAACAAGATCCGGGGCACCTTCAAGTCGGTCGCCGTCAAGGCTCCCGGCTTCGGTGACCGCCGCAAGGCCATGCTGAACGACATCGCCATCCTCACCGGTGGCCAGGTCATCAGCGAGGAGGTCGGCCTCAAGCTCGAGAACACCGGGCTCGACCTGCTCGGCCGTGCGCGCAAGGTCGTCATCACCAAGGACGAGACCACCATCGTCGAGGGTTCCGGCGACGCCGAGGCGATCGCCGGCCGGGTCAACCAGATCCGCGCCGAGATCGAGAAGTCGGACTCCGACTACGACCGCGAGAAGCTCCAGGAGCGCCTCGCCAAGCTGGCCGGCGGCGTGGCCGTCATCAAGGCCGGCGCGGCCACCGAGGTCGAGCTCAAGGAGCGCAAGCACCGCATCGAGGACGCGGTGCGCAACGCCAAGGCTGCCGTCGAAGAGGGCATCGTCGCCGGTGGCGGCGTGGCCCTCATCCAGGCCGGCAAGACCGCGTTCGACAAGCTCGACCTGGTCGGCGACGAGGCGACGGGCGCCAACATCGTCCGCGTCGCGGTCGAGGCCCCGCTCAAGCAGATCGCGATCAACGCCGGGCTCGAGGGTGGGGTCGTGGCCGAGAAGGTCCGCGGCCTCGAGCCGGGTCACGGCCTGAACGCCGCGACCGGCGAGTACGTCGACATGCTCAAGGCCGGCATCAACGACCCGGTCAAGGTGACCCGGTCCGCGCTGCAGAACGCCGCGTCGATCGCCGCGCTGTTCCTCACCACCGAGGCCGTCATCGCCGACAAGCCGGAGAAGTCCGCTCCGGCCATGCCGGGTGGCGACGGCGGCATGGGCGGCATGGACTTCTGATCCACGCCACCAGCTAGCAGTCCCGACGACGGGGCGGTCCTCCACCAGGAGGCCCGCCCCGTCGCCGCGTCCCGCCCCGTTTCCGCGCCGCCCGCCCGCCGTCCGCCGTCCGCCGTCCGCCGTCCGCCGTCCGCCGTCCGCCGTCCGATGTTGATCACGTTAAGCAGGGCTGCGGCCTCTTGCCGAGGGTTAGAGCCCTCGTCAAGCGGGCCGCCACCTGCTTAACGTGATCAACATCGCCGGGGCCGGACGGCGGGGGTGGGCGACGGTGGCGGACGCGGGCAGCTCCTGGGGTCAGTCGCGCAGGGCGCCGGCGCTGCGCCGTAGAACCCGGCGCTGCCACTGGTCGAGCTCGGAGCGCAGCTGACGCCCGACGAAGTTGCCCAGGCTGATCCCGGCGGCCAGCCCGATGCCGACGCCCGCCGCGCCGAACAGGGTGCGCAGCGCCGGGGTGAGGTCTTCACCGGCGCCGAGCTGCACCAGCTGGAAGAGCCCGCGGTACACCGCCAGCCCGGGCAGCAGCGGCACGATGCCGGCCGTCGTGATCACCAGCGCCGGCACCCGCCAGCGGTGCGCCACCACCTGCGAGACCAGCCCGACCAGCGCCGCGGCGAAGGCAGCCGACACCGCCGGCCCGATCCCGACCGCGCTGGCGGTGAGGTAGGCGAACCAGCCCAGCCCGCCCGCGCCAGCCGCGACCAGCACGCCTCGGCCGCGGGTGTACCCCGACACCGCGAACAGCGCCGACACCGCCACCGCAGCGAGCACCTGGACGACGGGGTCGCCGGACAGCGCCTCGCTCGCCACCACCTGCATCGGGACGCCGAGGTGGCGGGCCACCGAGAGCACGCCACCGATCCCGACCACGATGCCCAGGGTCAGCGCCAGCACCTCCAGGCCGCGGGCACCGGCAGTGACGTAGAAGCCGTCGATCGCGTCCTGCGCCGCGCCAAGCACCGACAACCCGGCCAGCAGCACCACGATGCCGGTCGCGACCACCAGGGACGGCGAGACCTGCTCACTGCTCAGCGCCGTCCCCGAGATGAGCACGAACAGCGCGACTGCCACCAGGGTCGGGATCGCACCGCCCACCGCCTGGGTGAAGAACGCCGGGAGCCCCTGCCGCTCGAGCACTCGCTGGGTGCGGTCGATGAGTGCCGTGGTGGCCGCGGCGATCGCCATCAGCAGCAGGTCGCCGCCGAGCAGCGCGGCCACGGCGGCGCCCAGTCCGGCCAGGGCGACCGTGACCAGCCATCGCTGGTAGGGGTGCGGCGCCCGGACGATCTCGTCCAGCCGGGCGCGCGCCTGCTGCACCGCCAGCTGACCGCCGACGGCGTCCCGGATCAGAGTCTGCAGATCCTCCAGCCGGGTGTAGTCCGCGGCCCGCACCCGCACGATCCGCATCACGGTCATCGGCTCGTCGGCCTCGCCACGGTGGTACGAGACCGCCACCGACGTGTAGGTGACGTCGACGTGGCACGAGGTGAGGCCGTAGGCGTCCACCAGGCGCAGGACGGACGCCGTGACGTCGAGCGCGGGCGCGCCGGTCGACAGCAGCGCCTCACCGACCCGAAGAGCCAGGTCGAGCACCGCCCGGGCCGTGGCGGGGTCGACGCCGTCGTCGCCGGCCCCCACCGTGATCGGGCGCAGCGGCGGGGACGAGGAGCGGACGGCGCGGGAGGCGCGACGGCGCAGCCCGTCGAGAGGGGACGACCGGCGGCTGGACGGCGGGTCGGACGCCGGCGTGGCGGCCGGCCGGAAGGCCCGGGGACGAGGTGACACCCGCCCACTGTGACAGCCGTCCGGACGCTGCCCTGGGCCTGGGGGATGTCCAACATGTGGACACGCTCATCCACAGCCGGCGCCCGCCCCCCGTCCACAAGCCAGCCGCCGGGCGGCCAGCACGGTCGCCGCCCCGCCCGCCGCACGCGCCCCACGCCGTACACAGGCCGTCCACACGTGGTCCACATCGTCGTCCACAGTTCCGGAGCTCCGGGTCACATGCCGATCGGAAGCAATTCCGCGAAAACCCTTGCGCCACAAGCCGTTCGCGGGATAGAAATTGCCTCACACCGCAG
This sequence comes from uncultured Actinomycetota bacterium, assembly GCA_963759935.1. Taxonomy (GTDB): domain Bacteria; phylum Actinomycetota; class Actinomycetes; order Actinomycetales; family Angustibacteraceae; genus Angustibacter. The sequence goes on along the minus strand of CAVXBF010000008.1, from coordinate 84,062 downwards.
CAGTTGGCGGAGTCGAAAGACCGGGGCAACCCGGGCGGACGGCACCGACGGAGGCTGAGGTGGACGGTCAGGAGACCGAGGTTCCATTCCGGGCGGCTTGCCGCACGGACGCCGCAGATGACGAGGCGGCGGGGATCCACGGACCTGGTCGGTGCGGAGTGATCCGCTCGGCGTCCCGGTGGCTTCGGCGATCGGATCGGCCGGGTCGGACGGGCGTCATCCCGAGTGGCGGTGCAGCCGGCTTGCCGGCGGTGCAGTCGCAGCGACGCGAAACAGCGAGGCCCCTCCAACTCATACTTGGAGGGGCCTCGTGCTTTTGCTGTGCTGGGATCTTTCTACCCGACCGCACGCGCGGTGGCGCGTCGCCACGCCGTCGCCAGCACGACGCCGTGATGAACACCACGTGACCCGCCTGGGCCGGGTCAGCGGAACAGCGCGGCGTTCTGCTGCTCGGCCGCTGCGTACTGCTGACCCGCCTGCCCGAGCAGCCGGGAGATGTGGTCGAGCGACTCGCGCACCCGCGCCTGGGTGCCGCGCCACTCCGTGACCACGGCGTGGAAGCGGCCGGACGCCTCGCCCCGCCAGGCGTCCTGCAGACCGGTGAGGCGCGCCATCATCGCGGCCACCTGGCTGTCGATCTCGGCGCTGATCCGCTGCACGTCAGCGGCCGCGGCCGTGATGCGGTCGGTGTCGACCTGGAACTGGCTGCTCATGCTGGTCCTCTCGTCGTCAGGTGCCCTCGACGGTAGGAGAGTTCGGCCTGCTCCCGCGGGCGTCATCCACAGGCCCGCACCCAGCAGTCCACGGGCAGCACAGCGGCGCCCGTAGGCTCACTGCCGTGGTGGTGCTCATCGACCCGCCGGCCTGGCCGGCGCACGGGCGGCTGTGGTCGCACCTCGCGAGCGACGTCTCGTACGAGGAGCTGCATGCGTTCGCGCTGGCTGCGGGCGTGCCGCTGCGGGCCTTCGAGGGCGACCACTACGACGTGCCGCAGGAGCGCTACGCCCAGCTGGTGGCGGCCGGCGCGCGACCGGTGGCCTCGCGCGACCTGCTCCGCGCGCTGCAGCTCGCCGGCCTCCGGCTGCCCAAGCTGCGCGGCGAGCGCGTGCTGCACAGCTGGCCCGAGGGCCACCTGCTGCCGGACGTCGGCCCGCACCAGGTCGACGTGGTGCTCTCACCACACGGGCCGCCGACGGCGAGCACGTCGTCCACCTGGGGCCTGTCGCTGCGCGCCGGGCTGCTTGCGGTCGTCGAGGACGACCTGCCGCTCGTGGCGCCGGACGCCGGCAGCCCGCTCGGCTTCCTGCGGGCCCGCAGTAGACTCGACAGCCGGCGGTGGCACCTCGCGCTGCGCCGGGTCGAGGCCGACCACGTGCTCACCCCGGCGGCCCGCTGGCGTGCCGCCGAGCAGCTGCGCGGGTCGCGGGTGGCCGCCTACTGGTGGCCGTTGATCGACCGCGAGCTCGCCCGCGCCGCTGACTGAAGGATCCTTCCCACCAGGCGGGAACGATCCTTCGCTCTGGCGGGGCCGAGCGAGCAGGGGCCACGGACTCAGCCGGTGAGCCCGCGCAGCTCGGCCTCGAGGTTGGCGCGGGCTGCGGCCTCCCAGCGGTCGTGCGCGGACGGGGTGCGGTACAGCCGCGGCGGCGCCAGCAGGGCCTGCAGCACCGCTGCGCGCCCAGCCCGGAACGCGTCGTCCGGCACGGCCGCGTACTCACGCCGGACGTCGTCCACGTACGTCGCGTAGCGGGTCGGCGGGCTGGCCAGGACGGCGAGGTCGGCGTCGGACAGCACCTGGCCGTCGGCGTCGTCGGCGGCAGGGTCGTGCTTCGCGGTGCCGCGCACCAGGTCGGCCACCCGCAGGACGCGGTCGGGATCGACGTCCCAGCCGCCCAGGGTCGCGGTGGCCAGCCGGGCGCTCGCCTCCTCGTTGTCGTCCGCCCCGATCTCGTAGACGGCGTCGTGCCACCAGGCGGCGAGCATCACGGCCGACAGGTCACGCGCGTGCTCGGCGAGCAGCGCCACCGCCGCCACCACCTCGCTCAGGTGCCGCTGGTCGTGGTAGGCGCGGTGCGGCTCGGCGTAGCGCGCCAGCAGCTCGAGGCCAGCCGCCTCGAGGTCGGTGCGGTCGATCGCGGGCGCCAGCCGGCGGGTGTGGCGGACCCATCCGCCGAGCAGCTCCATGGCTCCATCCTGCCGTGAGCCGAGCGGCGGTGGGGAAGCGGCGTGCGATGCTGTGGCGATGAGCGCAGACGCGGCGCCGGCAAGCCCCACGGCGCTCGGTGACGCCCTGCGCGCCACCGGGTACCTGCCGGACGACGGCCTGGCCACGGTCGCCTGGCTGGCCACCCGGCTGCACCGGCCCCTGCTGCTGGAGGGCGAGCCGGGCACCGGCAAGACGGCGCTCGCGGAGGCGCTCGCCGCGGCCAGTGGCGCGCCGCTGATCCGGCTGCAGTGCTACGAGGGCATCGACGCCAGCCAGGCGCTCTACGACTGGGACGTCACCCGGCAGGTGCTGCACCTGCGCGCGCTCGAGGCCACCCGCGGCGACCGTGCGCTGGACGTCGAGTCCGCCGAGCGGTCGCTGTTCGACGAGCGGTTCCTGCTGGCCCGGCCGGTGTTGCAGGCCCTGCGCACCAGCCCCAGCGTGCTCCTGGTCGACGAGATCGACCGCGCCGACGACGAGTTCGAGGCGTTCCTGCTCGAGGTGCTCTCGACGTACGCCGTGACGATCCCCGAGCTCGGCACCGTGGCCGCCGAGACGCCGCCCATCGTGGTGCTCACCAGCAACCGCACCCGCGAGGTGCACGACGCGCTCAAGCGGCGCTGCCTGTATCACTGGGTCGAGCATCCCTCGCTCGCCCGCGAGATCGAGATCGTCCGGGTGCGCGTGCCCGAGGTGCCGCTGCGGCTGGCCGAGCAGGTGGCCGCGGCGAGCCAGCGGTTGCGCACCCTCGGCCTGCTCAAGCCGCCCGGGGTGGCCGAGTCCCTCGACTGGACCCGCTGCCTGCTCGAGCTCGGCGCCCGCGAGCTCGACCCGGAGGTGGCGGCCGCCACGCTCGGGGCGGTGCTGAAGTACCGCGAGGACGCCGACCGCGTCCGCGAGGGGCTCGACCGCCTGCTCGCGGGCTGAGCTGTGCCTGCCGTTGAGGGCGCCAGCCTGGCCGAGGTCGAGGCCGCGGCGGACGTCGTCACGGTGCTGGCGGGGTTCGCCCGGGCGGTGCGGGCAGCAGGCGTGCCGGTGACCCACGACCGCACCACGGCGTTCCTGACCGCCGCCGCGGAGGTGGGCGCGGACGACCGGTCGGGCGTGTACTGGGCCGGCCGCGCGACGCTGTGCGGCGACCCGGACCACCTGCGGGTGTACGACCTGGCCTTCGCCGACTGGTTCGGCGGCTCGCAGGTGCACCGCCCGCGGCGCCCTGGACCGCCGCCGGTGCAGGTGGGGGCGATGGCCGAACTCGACGAGGGCACCGGGCAGCCCGGCGACGGCCCGGACGTCGAGCCGCTGCGCGCCGCCGCGAGCGCCACCGAGGTGCTGCGCCATCGCGACGTGGCCGAGCTCGACCGGCGGGCGCGCGAGCAGGTGCATCGGCTGCTGGCCGGGCTGGAGGTGCGGCGGCCGGTGCGGCGCTCGTCCCGGCGCCGTCGCTCCCACCGCGGTGAGCTCGACGTGCGGCGCACCCTGCGCGAGGAGCTGCGTCGAGGAGGCGAGCCCGGCCCGCTGCGCTACCGCCGTCCGGCGCACCGCGCCCGCCGGGTGGTCTGGCTGGTGGACGTGTCGGGGTCGATGGCTCCGTACGCCGACGTCCTGCTGCGGGTGGCCCATGCGTTCTCCCGCGCGCCGCAACGGGGCCGGGCCCGCGGGCGCGCAGCGCGGGTCGAGGTCTTCACCATCGGCACCCGGCTCACCCGGATCACCCCGGCCTTCGCGCACCGCGACGTCGAGCAGGCGCTGCGGGCGGCCGGCGAGCAGGTGCCCGACTGGTCGGGCGGGACCCGGCTGGGGGAGACCCTGCGCGCCTTCGTGGACCGCTGGGGGCAGCGGGGCGTGGCGCGCGGCGCGGTCGTCGTCATCTGCTCGGACGGCTGGGAGCGCGGCGACCCGGCCCTGCTGGCCGCGCAGGTCGAGCGGCTGCACCGGCTGGCCCACCGGGTGGTCTGGCTCAACCCGCACCGCGGCAAGGCCGGGTACGAGCCCGTGCAGAGCGGGATCGTCGCGGCGCTCCCGTACGTTGACGATCTCGTGGCGGGCCACTCGGTCGCGTCGTACGCGCAGCTGATGGAGGTGATCGCCGGTGCGTGAGGTGATCGATCCGCTGCTGGCCTGGTGGCGCGCTGGCAGGAGCACCGGCGTCGGCACCGTCGTGGCCACCTGGCGCTCCGCGCCGCGGCCGGCCGGTGCCTCGATGCTGGTCGGCCCTGAGGGCGAGGCGGTCGGCAGCGTCAGCGGCGGGTGCGTCGAGGGCGCGGTGTACGAGCTCGCTGAGCAGGTGGTGGCCGACGGCACGCCGGTGCTGCAGCGGTACGGCGTCAGTGACGACGACGCCTTCGCGGTGGGGCTCACCTGTGGCGGCATCCTGGACGTGTTCGTCGAGCGGGTCGACCGCGCGAGCTTCCCCGAGCTCGAGCAGGTGGCCGCCGACATCGAGAGCGGCCGGCCGGTGGCCGTCTGCACCGTGATCGAGCACCCCGACCCCGCCCTGCTCGGCCGCCGGGTCGTCGTCCGGGCCGAGAGCGACCCCGAGCCCGTGCTCGGCTCGCTCGGGTCCCCGCGGGCCACCGACGCGGTGGCGGACGACGCGCGCGGCCTGCTCGCCGCCGGGCGCACCGAGACGCTCACATACGGCCCGGACGGCGAGCGGCGCGGCGAGGGCATGCGGGTGTTCGTGTCGTCGTACGCGCCCAAGCCGCGGATGCTCGTCTTCGGCGCCATCGACTTCGCGGCCGCCGTGGCGCGGGTCGGGTCGTTCCTCGGCTACCACGTCACCGTCTGCGACGCGCGGCCCGTGTTCGCCACGCGGTCGCGGTTCCCGGATGCCGACGAGGTCGTCGTCCAGTGGCCGCACCAGTACCTGCAGGCCGAGGCCGACGCCGGTCGGATCGACGAGCGAGCCGTGCTCGCGGTGCTGACCCACGACCCGAAGTTCGACGTGCCGGTGCTCGAGATCGCGCTGCGCCTGCCGGTGGCCTACGTCGGCGCGATGGGGTCCAGGCGCACGCACGACGACCGGCTGGCCCGGCTGCGCGACGCGGGGCTCACGGACGACGAGCTGGCCCGGCTGAGCTCGCCGATCGGGCTCGACCTCGGGGCCCGGACGCCGGAGGAGACCGCGGTCTCGGTGGCAGCCGAGATCATCCAGCTGCGCTGGGGCGGCGCCGGGCGGCGGCTCGGCGAGCTCACCGGACCGATCCACCACGTGGAGCACGCCGGGCCGTAGCGGTACCGCGCGGCGGCGCACCCGCGCATCCGACATCTCGTGCCGCCAATCGCGTCGAGAGGACCATGGCCCTTGCGCCGATCGGCCAACCGGGGTGGGATGCCAGTATCGGCAGTCTCGTCGGTTCGCGCCCTTGGAGGCCGCATGACCCGTGTCACCGTCAGCGTCGACGGAACCGAGTACACCGACGAGGTCGAGCCGAGGATGCTGCTGGTGCAGTACCTGCGCGAGTCGCTCGGCAAGACCGGCACGGTCGTCGGCTGCGACACCAGCAGCTGTGGCGCGTGCACCGTGCACCTGGACGGCGTGAGCGTGAAGTCGTGCTCGGTGCTCGCCGTGCAGGCGGACGGCCGGGAGGTCACGACCATCGAGGGCCTGGCCGAGGACGGTGAGCTGCATCCCGTGCAGCAGGCCTTCCACGAGCACCACGGCCTGCAGTGCGGCTACTGCACCCCGGGGATGATCATGTCGGCCTGCGCCCTGCTCGCCGAGAACCCGCACCCCAGCGAGGACGAGATCCGGCATGGCATCGAGGGCAACCTCTGCCGCTGCACGGGCTACCAGAACATCGTCAAGGCCGTGCAGGCCGCGGCAGGTGCGCGGTGACTGCCGTCGAGGAGCGGCCGGCCACCGGTGAGCTGGGCCAGGCCCGGCTGCGCAAGGAGGACGCGCGGCTGCTCACCGGTCGCACCCGCTGGACCGACAACATCACCCTGCCCGGCATGCTGCACCTGGCCTACGTGCGCAGTCCCTACGCCCACGCCCGGATCACCGGCATCGACACCGCGGATGCCAAGGCCGCGCCCGGCGTGGTCGCCGTGCTGACCGGCGCCGACCTCGCCGACGAGCAGGGCAGCCTGCCCAACGCCTGGCCGATCACCGACGACATGGTGACCCCGCCCCACCCGGCCGTGGCGGTCGACCGCGTCGCCTTCGCCGGCGAGGCGGTGGCCGTGGTGGCGGCCCGCACCCCCCGCGAGGCCCGCGACGCCGCCGAGCTGGTCGACGTCGACTACGACGAGCTGCCGGCCGTGCTCGACATGGAGTCGGCGCTGGACGACGGAGCGGCGCTCGCGCACCCCGACCTCGGCACCAACAAGAGCGCCACCTGGGTCTACGACTCGGCCCAGGCCGGGTCGGGCAGCGACGTCGACGAGGTGATCGCGGCAGCGCGGCAGGACGGCATCGTGATCGAGCGGCGGCTGCGGCAGCAGCGCCTCGTCCCCGCGTTCATGGAGCCGCGCTCCGTCGTGGTCGACCCCACCGGCGAGCAGATCGTCATGTGGTCCTCGACCCAGGTGCCGCACTTCGTGCGGATCTTCCTGGCCCTGGTCACCGGCGTGCCGGAGTCGAAGATCCGGGTCATCGCGCCGGACGTCGGCGGCGGCTTCGGCGGCAAGCTGCAGTTCACGCCCGAGGAGCTCACGACGTTCGTCGTCGCCCGCCGGCTGGGCAAGCCGTGCAAGAGCACCGAGACGCGCACCGAGTCCATCCTCACCGGCCACCACGGGCGCGACCAGGTGCAGCGCCTCACCCTGGCGGCGACGAAGGAGGGCCGGGTCACCGGCTTCAAGGTCGACCTGCTGGCCGACATGGGCGCCTATCTCGGCCTGATCACCTCGGGCATCCCGATCCTGGGCGCGTTCATGTACAACGGCATCTACAAGTTCGACGCCTACCGGTTCACCTGCACGAACGTCTTCACGAACAAGACCTGGACGGACGCCTACCGCGGGGCCGGCCGGCCGGAGGCCACGTTCGCGATCGAGCGGATGATGGACGAGCTGGCGGCCGAGCTCGGCCGCGACCCGCTCGAGCTGCGCGAGCAGAACTGGATCCGGCACGAGGAGTTCCCGTACCCGACCGTGGCCGGCCTGGAGTACGACTCGGGCAACTACGAGGCGGCGACCGCCAAGGCGACGGAGCTGTTCGACTACGACGGGCTGCGCCGCGAGCAGGCACAGCGCCGGGCGAGCGGTGACCCGGTGCAGCTGGGGATCGGCGTCTCGACGTTCACCGAGATGTGCGGGCTCGCGCCGTCCCGCATCCTCGGTGCCCTCAAGTACGTCGGCGGTGGCTGGGAGTCCGCGTCGATCCGGATGCTGCCTACCGGCAAGGTCGAGGTCGTCACGGGCGTGAGCCCACACGGGCAGGGCCACGAGACGGCGTTCAGCCAGATCGTCGCCGAGCGTCTCGGGGTCGCCTTCGAGGACGTCGAGGTGCTGCACGGCGACACCCAGATCGCGCACAAGGGTCTGGACACCTACGGCTCGCGCTCGCTCGTGGTCGGCGGCATCGCGATCGTCAACGCGGCCGACAAGGTGATCGAGAAGGCCCGCCCCATCGCGGCGCACCTGCTCGAGGTCGACGCCGGCGACCTGGAGTTCGCGGGCGGGAGGTTCACGGTCAAGGGCACCGACCAGGGGAAGGCTCTCGGCGAGCTGGCGTTCGCCGTCTTCCAGGGCCACAACCTGCCGGACGGCATCGAGCCCAACCTGGACTCCGAGGCGAGCTTCGACCCCGAGGCGTTCTCGTACCCGCACGGCACGCACCTGTGCGCCGCCGAGGTCGACACCGAGACCGGTGCCGTGAAGCTCCGCTCGTACGTCTGCGTCGACGACGTCGGCGAGGTCGTCAACCCGGCCATCGTCGAGGGGCAGGTGCACGGCGGGGTCGCGCAGGGCATCTCGCAGGCGCTGTTCGAGGAGGCCGTGCACGACGAGCAGGGCACCCTGACCACGGCGACCTTCGTCGACTACCTGCTGCCGACAGCGGTCGACCTGCCGCACCTGACCACTGACCGCACCACGACCGCGGCGACGTCGAACCCGTTGGGCGTCAAGGGAGTTGGTGAGGCGGGGGCGATCGCGTCGACCCCGGCGGTCGTCAACGCCGTCCTGGACGCCGTGCGACACCTGGGCGTCAAGGACATCGAGATGCCGCTCTCGCCGCAGCGCGTCTGGCGAGCGCTGCGTGACGGGGCGGCGGGCGCCGGCGGCGAGGCGGCCGCGGCGTCACCGCACTGGGACGAGCCCGCGCAGTCCGGTGGTGTGCCGGCGAGCGACACCCGAGCCGAGGACGCCGGCACCGGCGAAGGGAGCCCGGCATGATCCCGGCGGCGTTCGACTACCACGCCCCCACGTCGGTCGAGGAGGCATTGCAGCTGCTGGGGCAGGCGGCCTCGGACGGCCTGGAGGTCAAGGTGATGGGCGGTGGCCAGAGCCTGATCCCGGTGCTGCGGCTGCGGCTCGCCGCACCTGAGGTGATCGTCGACCTGGGGAAGGTGGCCGATCTGGCTGACATCCGGGACGACGGCGACGCGGTCGTCATCGGCGCCATGGCTACCCATGACGCGGTGCTGCACAGCGACCTGGTGCGCGAGCACGCGTTGCTGCTGGCGTTAGCCACCGAGACGGTGGCCGATCCGCAGGTCCGGCACCGCGGGACGTTCGGCGGCGCGCTCGTGCACGCCGACCCCGCGGGCGACCTGCCCGCGCCGGCGCTGGCACTGGGTGCCGAGTTCGTGATCGCCGGGCCGGGCGGTGCCCGCCGTACGGTGGCCGCCGCCGACTTCTTCCAGGACCTGTTCACGACCGCCGTCGGCGAGGGCGAGCTGCTGCTGCAGGTGCGGGTACCGAAGCACACCGGTTGGGGTGCCTGCTACGAGAAGTTCAACCGGATCTCGCACGCCTGGGCGATGGTCGCCGCTGCGGTGGCACTGCGGGTCGAGGGCGGCGCGATCGCCGAGGCGCGGGTGGCCCTGACCAACATGGGGTCGGTGCCGGTGCGGGCGCACGGCGTCGAGCAGGGCCTGGTCGGTCAGCAGGCCACGGCAGCTGCGGTGCGGGCGGTCTGCGCCGCGGCGGGCGACGGGACCTCGCCACCCACCGACGCCAACGCGGACGCCGAGTACCGCAAGCACCTGGCCGGCGTCCTGACCGGCCGCGCGGTGCTCGCCGCCGCCGGCGGCTGAGGAGCGGCATGGAACTGCAACACACCTTCACGGTGCCGATCGACATCGAGACGGCGTGGGCGGCGTTCACCGACATCGAGCGGATCGCGCCGTGCCTGCCCGGCGCCGTGATCACCTCGGTGGACGGTGATGACTTCCGGGGGACGGCCAAGGTCAAGCTGGGCCCGATCTCGTTGCAGTACAGCGGTAAAGGCACCTGGGTGTCGAAGGACGACGCGACGTACCACGCGGTGATCGACGCGCAGGGCAAGGACAAGCGTGGCAACGGGACGGCGGGTGCGGTCATCACGGCGCACCTGGAACCGGCGCCTGACGGCACGCTCGTCGTGGTCGACACCGAGCTGAAGATCACCGGCCGACCGGCGCAGTTCGGCCGCGGGGTGATCCAGGACGTCGGGTCGAAGATCCTCGACCAGTTCGCCGCCTGCCTGGCGGTGCGGCTGGCCGAGGGCGAGGCGGTCGAGCCGGAACCGGCGGCTTCGGGCGAGCCGGTGGCCGCGGAGCCGGTGGCGACACCGGAGCCGGCTGAGCCCGTGGCTGCGCCGGAGCCGGCTGAGCCCGTGGCTGCGCCGGCGGCGCCACGTCCGGCCGCGGCGCCGTCGTCCGCTCCTCGTGCCGGTGCCCCGGCCCGGCCCGTGGAACCGGTCGAGCTCCACCTCGGCCATGTCGTCGGACCGGTGCTGCTCAAGCGCTACGCGCCGTGGGCAGCCGCCGCGGCCGTGGTCGCGGTGGTCATCTGGCTGATCGCGCGCCGCTGACCTCGACCCGGGGCGGCCGCGTTCGCCGTCCGGACGCGCGGCCCCCGCTCACTCGACGAGGGTTCCTGCTGCTTGCCGAGGGTTGCAGCCCTCGGCAAGCAGGCCGTCACCTGCTTGACGTGATCAACTGCGAGGGGCCGGCGCGGCCAGGGGGGTTGGCAGGGGGGCCGCGTGCACCACGGTCAGGCCGGTCACGGCGCGGGTGAGGACGACGTACAGCCGGCGCAGGCCGGTGCGCTCGTCCGGCTCGGCGGCCGCGATCGCCGCGGGCTCGACCACGACGACGCGGTCGAACTCCAGCCCCTTGGCCACGGTGGCGGGCACCAGGTGCAGCCGGTGCGTGCCGTCCTCGTGGTCGGCCGTACCGCGGTCGAGCTCGTCGTCGCGGCCCAGCCGCAGGTGGTCCAGGCCCGCCGCCACGAACGCCTCGGCCACCTCGGCAACCGACTCGTCCGCGACGATCACCCCGACCGACCCCTCCTGGGTCAGCGCTGCGTGGGTTGCGGTCACGACCGCCGCCGCCAGCTCGCCGGCTTCGACCCGGCGCAGGTCGAGGGTGCCGGGGTCCTCGCGGACCGACTCGGGCGCCGCCAGCCCAGGAGCCATGTGCGGCAGCAGCGTCGCCGCGAACTCGATCACGGCGGCCGGCACGCGGAAGCCACGGGTCAGCTCCTCGACGTGCGCTCCCTCCTGGCCGAGGTAGTGCAGCGAGCTGGCCCATGAGCTGGTCGCCCACGGGGTCGTGCCCTGCGCGATGTCGCCGAGCACGGTCATCGAGCCGGTGGAGCAGCGGCGGCCGACGGCGCGCAGCTGCATCGGCGACAGGTCCTGCGCCTCATCGAGCACCACGTGCCCGAGGGACGGCGTTCGGTTGAGCAGGTCCTGCACCTCGTCGACCAGCACGGCGTCCGCCGCCGTCCACGGCGCGCTGCGCGGGCCGCGCGCCGGCGTCGTCCACCGCAGCGCCGCCTGCTCGGCGGGGGTGAGCAGGTCGGACGCGCTGGCGCTCAACAGGTCGGCGTCCGAGAGCAACCCCATGACGACCCGGACGGCATCCAGCTGTGGCCACAGCGCGTCGGCGTACGCGCGCACCGGCCGCGAGCGCGCGACGGTCTCCTGCACCCGGTCGTCCGGTGAGTCGCCGGAGGCCTCCATCTGCAGGAGCACCGCGTGCGCGAGCCGGTGCGGCAGCATGGCGCGCGCGGCGCCGTAGCGCACCCCGCGGGTGCGCAGCTCGTCGACGATCTCGCGCACCTCGTGCGCGGGCACCCGCCAGCGGCGCGAGCCACGCGGCACGACGAGCGCCTCGGACGGCGCGCGCACGTGCGCCCAGACGGCCCGCGACAGCACCCGCGCCATCCGGGCATCCCCCTTGAGGGTGGCCAGCGATGCGTCCTCGACCGCACGCACCGGCACCGACGCGGTCAGCTGCTCGACGGTCGTGTGCGCCACCTCGATCTCGCCGAGCGCCGGCAGCACCGACCCCACGTGCTCGAGGAAGGCACGGTTGGGGCCGACGACGAGCACGCCGCTGCGGGCCAGCCGGTCGCGGAAGGCGTAGAGCAGCCAGGCCGCGCGGTGCAGCCCCACCGCGGTTTTGCCGGTGCCCGGAGCGCCTTGCACGCAGACCGTCGTCGTCACGTCGGCCCGCACGATCGCGTCCTGCTCGGGCTGGATGGTCGCGACGATGTCGCGCATCGGCCCCACGCGCGGCCGCTCGATCTCACCGGCGAGAATCGCGCTGCGCCGCTCCGGCTCGGCCGGGTCGGTGAGATGCTCGTCCTCGAACGCCGTCAGCTTCCCGTGGTCGACGCCGAACCGCCGCCGCAGCCGCACGCCCATCGGCTCGGCCCGGCTGGCCCGGTAGAAGGCGCGTGACACGTCGGCCCGCCAGTCGACGACGACCGGGTCGCCGTCCGCGTCGGCCACGTGCCGTCGTCCGACGTACCAGCGCTCTGGCGTGCCGGCGCCGCCCGGTCCCGACCCGTCGGTGTCGATCCGGCCGAAGAACAGCGTGGACGTCGGGTCGTCGACCAGCGAGGCCGCGCGGTGGTAGAGCGTCGCCGCGAGGAACTCGGTCGAGACGGGGTCGCCGCCCTGGGCGCGCAGCGACAGCGTGCGCTCGCGCATCCGGGTCAGCTCGGCCCGCGCCCGGGTCAGGTAGCGCCGCTCCGCCTCGAGCGGGTCGGCGTCGGAGGCGGCAGGCACGAGGGACGACCGTACTCCACCCCTGCGGTGATCATGCACGTTCGCCCTCCACCCCTGCGGTGATCATGCACGTTCGCCCTCCCCACCGGGAGCGACCCGGGCGAACGTGCATGATCACTGCCGGAGGGGGTGGGGTGGGGCGGGGCGAACGTGCATGATCACCGCAGGAGGGGGGTGGGGTGGGGCCAGGCGCGGGGGTAGAGTTGGGGGCCTGCACAGGGTTTGTGGCGCCGGGGGTGGGACGGCGTCCGATGCACCGTCGGAGACCTTGTGACCCCCACCGCGGCTCGAGCGCTCGTCGCGCTCGCCGGACGCACCTTCATCCCTCTCGGCCTGCTGGCCAAGCTGCCGCTGGCCATGGGCCAGCTCGGCGTGCTGCTGCTGGTGGCCGACCGCACCGGCAGCTTCGCCGCTGGCGGCCTGGCCGCAGCCGCGATCGGCATCGGCTCGGCCGTCGGCGCCCCGCTCGGCGGAGCGGCGGCCGACCGGCTCGGCCAGCGCATCGTGCTGGTGGTCGGGGCCGTCGCCTATGCGGTGGGCCTGGTGCTCCTGGTCGCGCTGACCCGGACGGCGGCCCCGACGTCCGTGGTGCTCGTGGCCGCTGTGCTCGCCGGGCTGTTCGCGCCCCAGGTGGGCCCGCTCGCCCGGGTGCGGTGGGTGGCGCTGGTGCGCGAGAACGTGCCGGCCGAGACCGAGCGGCAGCGGATCACCGAGGCGTTCGCGCTGGAGGGCGCCACCGACGAGGCGAGCTTCGTGGCTGGTCCGGCGCTGGTCGGGGTGCTCGCAGCGCTCGCCGGGCCGCAGCTCGCGCCGCTGGTCACCGCGGCACTCGCGGTCACCGCTGTCGTGGCGTTCGGCCTGCACCCCTCCGCGCGCGTCGTCCACCCGCGGCGCACGGCACCGCACGCCGTCCGGGGCCGGGCCGGTGGCCTGCCCGGCGGCGCGACGACCGCCCTGCTGCTCGGCGCGGGCGCCCTGCTCGGGCTGGTGTTCGGCGGTACCCAGGTGGGCGTCACCAGCCTGACCGCGGCGCTCGGCCATCCCGGCGCGGCCGGGCTGGTCTACGCCCTGCTCGGGGTGGGCAGCGCCCTGGCCGGGCTGGCCAGCGCCGGGCTGCCGCCGCGGTTCGGGCTCGCCGACCGGCTGGTGACCTTCGCCGGCGGGCTGGCCGTGCTGTCCGTGCCGCTGCTACTGGTCGGCGGGATCGCGGGACTGTCCGGCGCGGTCACCCTGCTGGGCTGCGCCGTCGCGCCGTACCTCATCGTGCTGTACGGGCTGGCCGAGCGGGCCACGCCGATCGAGCGGGCCGCCACGGTGATGACCCTGCTGTCGAGTGCCGTCATCGTCGGCTACGCCGCGGGCAGCAGCGGCGCCGGACTGCTCGCGGACGCCGGCGGCCACCGGTGGGCTCTCGCCGTCCCGGTGGTCGCCGGTGCCGCCGCGCTGCTGCTGGCGGTGCTGGCGCGAGGACGGTTCGCCCGCCTCGCGCCGGCCGGGCTCAGCTCGACGACCGCTTCGTGAGCGTCGCCGTCACCTGCTGCTGCTGACCGCCGCGCACGATGGTGAGCGTCACCTTGCTGCCCACGCTCCGCTCGCGGATCTGCGCCACCAGCGACTCCGAGCTGTTGACCGACTCGCCGTCGACCGCGAGCACCGCGTCGCCAGACTTCAGCCCGGCCGTCGCGGCGGGGCTGCCGCTGGAAACGCTCGCGATCAGCGCCGCGGCGCGCTCGGCCGCACCCTGCTTGACCGAGCCGTCCTTGAGGCTCACCCCGAGGAACGGGTGCTGAGCGCTGCCGTCAGCGATGAGCTGGTCGGCGATGGACTTGGCCTCGTTGATCGGGATCGAGAAGCCCAGGCCGATGCTGCCGGACTGCGCGCTGCTGGCCGACTGCCCGAGGGAGGCGATGGACGAGGGGATCCCGATGACCCGGCCGCTGCTGTCGACGAGCGCACCACCGGAGTTGCCGGGGTTGACGGCGGCGTCCGTCTGGATCGCGTTCGTCACCACCGTGCTGTCGGACGACGCCGCCGCCGGGCCGCCCTGCTCGACGTTGCTCGTCGTCACGGGCCGGTCGAGGGCGCTGACGATGCCCGTCGTGACGGTGCCGGCCAGGCCCAGCGGGTTGCCGACGGCCATCACCGGCGCGCCGACGGCGACGGCGTCCGAGTCGCCCAGCGTGGCCGGGGTGAGGTCCGTCGCGCCCTTCATCTGGATCACGGCGAGGTCGGTCGAGGGGTCGGTGCCGACGATCGTGGCCTGGTAGCTGCGCCCGTCGGACAGGGTGACCGTGAGCGAGCCGCCCTGGGTCACGCCGGCGACCACGTGGTTGTTGGTGAGCACGCGGCCCTGGGTGTCGAGCACCACGCCCGAGCCCTCGGCGCTCTGGAACTGCGACTGGGTCGAGATGGCGACGACGCTGGGCTCGACGGCCTTGGCCACCTTGCTCCAGTCGAGGGCCTGGCCGGCGGCCTGGCTGACCGGGCCGGAGCCGGTGCCGGCGGCCGGGTCGCCACTGCCGGAGCCTGCCGAGCTGGACGTCGTCGCCGCCGGGCTGTCGTTCTGGTTGGCGATGACCACGCCGGTCGTGCCGGCCGACACGACGGCAGCGACGACCGCGGCCACCGTGACGTCGACCCAGCGCCGCCGGCCGCGGCGCTGGGGCGCGAAGGCGCCCGGCACCGGCTCGCCCGGGGGCGGCCCGCCGTGCCCGTCCCCGCCCGGGTATGGCACAGCGCCCAGCGGCTGGGTGTGCTCGGCCTGCGGGCCGTACCACTGGATGGTCGGCTCGCCGGCTGCCGTCATGGTGGGCGCCTGCCCCGGCTGGGGGCCGTGCGGCTCGGGCTGCGGGGTCTGCGGGTACTGGGTCATCTGCGACATGGTCCGTCTCACCTTTGCTGGGTTGCTGGCGTTGGGGTCCAGCACACCTCATCGAGTTGGTCGGACGCTGGAGCCTTCCTGGGAGTGGTCTGTGAATGCGGGGCCGTCGAGGTCGTCGTCCAGAACGGCCTGCTGGTCGAGCGCGGACCCGCCCTGGTCGGCGGGCCGTAGAGGCAAGCGGACGGCGAACGTCGCGCCGCCACCCGGGGTCTGGGTGATGCCGACCTGGCCGTCATGTGCGCCGACGATGGCGGCGACGATGGCCAGCCCGAGGCCCGAGCCGCCGGAGGAGCGCTGGCGCGAGGCGTCGGCCCGGAAGAACCGCTCGAACACCTGGCGGGCCTGCTCGGGCGCGATGCCCGGGCCGTGGTCGCGGACCTCGAGGACGCCGTAGTCGTCCTCAGCGCCGACGGCGAGCTCGACCGGGGTGCCTGGCGGGGTGTGCCGGAGCGCGTTGGCCAGCAGGTTCGTGACGACCTGGCGCATCCGTGCCTCGTCGCCGAGCACGACGGTCGGGCGCAGCGGTCCGTTGCGACCGGACAGGCTGACCGTGCGAGCGGGGTCGAGGGCGCGGGCATCCTGCACGGCATCCGCCGCCACGACGGTGAGGTCGACGGCGGAGCGCTTCTCCGGCCGCTGCTCGTCGAGGCGGGCCAAGGTCAGCAGGTCGTCGACCAGCCCGCCCATGCGTGCTGCCTCGTCCTCGATCCGCCGCATGGCGCCGCTGACCGCCTCCGGATCGCTGACGGCGCCCTGGCGGTAGAGCTCGGCATAGCCGCGCACCGCGGCGAGGGGGGTGCGCAGCTCGTGGCTCGCATCGGATACGAACCGGCGCATCCGTGCCTCGGACGCGGTGCTGATCGCGAACGCCCGCTCGATCTGGGCCAGCATCGCGTTCAGCGACATCGACAGCCGGCCCACCTCGGTGGACGCCGGGTGCTCGGGCACCCGCTGTGACAGGTCACCCGCCGCGATGGCCCCGGCCACGTCCTCGACCTCGCGCAGCGGCCGCAGCGAGCGGCGCACCACGAGCCAGCCGAGCAGCCCGACCAGCACCAGGACGGCGAGCCCCACGACCACGAGGATCGCGGTCATCTGGCCGACGGTGTCCTGGACGTCGCTCAGGCTCTGGCCGATGATCAGCGTCCCGTCGCCCAAGCCGCCCGGGTCGGTGATCCGGATCGCGACGACGCGCCACTGGCCGTCGCCGGTCTCGGCGTGGACCGTGAACGGACGCCCCTTGTGGCTCTCGATCGCCGCAGTGGTGATGGCCTCGAGATCCGGCTGGGTGCTGCCGACCTGGGGGCCGAGCAGCCGGCTCACCCCGGAGTCGAAGACGACGATGCCGTACGTCGACGTGGGGAGGCCGCGTTGTCCGGGCTGGGAGTCGGGCTCGCGCTGCTGCGGCGTGCGCACGAACGCGCGCTGGGTCGCGACGATCTGGTCGTCGACCTTGCTGACCAGCTCGCGGCGCAGCAGGGTGACGGCGAGCGCGGCGGTCACGGTGAGCGCGATGAGCGCGAGCACGACGAGCACCGCCACGAGGCGGTCGCGCAACGACACGTGGTGGGCGCGCTCGCGGAGGGCAGCCGCGAGCCGCCGACGCGCGGGCTCGGGCGCCGTCGACTGCGCGGCCGGCTGCGCGGCCGGCTGCTCAGCCACGCTGGGGAGGCAGCCGCAGCACGTACCCGACCCCGCGCTTGGTGTGGATCAGCGGCTCCTCGGTGTCGGCGTCGATCTTGCGGCGCAGGTAGGAGATGTAGGACTCGACGATGCCGGACTCGCCCCGGAAGTCGTAGTCCCAGACGTGGTCGAGGATCTGCGACTTGGACAGCACCCGGTTGGGGTTGAGCATCAGGTAGCGCAGCAGCTTGAACTCGGTCGGCGACAGCTCGATGACCCGGCCGGCGCGGCGCACCTCGTGCGAGTCCTCGTCCATCTCGAGGTCGGCGAACGCCAGCTGGGCGCCGTCGTCGCCGGCCGTCCCGTTGGTGCGTCGCAGCACCGCGCGGATCCGCGCGACGACCTCCTCGAGGCTGAACGGCTTGGTCACGTAGTCGTCGCCCCCGACGGTGAGGCCGGTGACCTTGTCGTGGGTGTCGTCGCGGGCGGTGAGGAAGACGACCGGCATCCGGCGCCCCTGGTCGCGCAGCCGGCGGGTGACGGCGAAGCCGTCCATGTCGGGCAGCATCACGTCGAGCACCAGCAGGTCGGGGCGGGCGGTCTCGGCCATCCGCAGCGCGGTGGCGCCGTCCCCGGCGGTGTGGACCTCGAACCCCGCGAACCGCAACGACGTCGACAGCAGCTCACGGATGTTCGGCTCGTCCTCGACGACCAGAAGCCGTGCCTCGGGCGCACTCGGTGCAGACATGTCCCACCACCTCTCTGCACCCGAGTGTGACGGTCCTTCCTGGGAGTTGCCTGGACGACGGATGGGCGCTGGCCCTCATCCTGCCGTCCCGGGGAGCACTCCGCTGGAGGCCGGACCAACTCTCGGGAGTTCCGTGCCATCCCGGCACAATGTGCTCTGCTGGCACGATGTGCTGGGTTGGCACGGCGCGCCCGAGGCGAGCCGGACCGGTCAGGCGGCTCCGTCCACAGGGCCGGTGAGGACGTCGCCGGCGTCGACGATCCGGTAGGCGTAGCCCTGCTCGGCGAGGAACCGCTGGCGGTGCGCGGCGAAGTCGGCGTCGACGGTGTCGCGGGCCACGATCGTGTAGAACCGGGCCGGGCGGCCGTCGCCCTTCGGTCGCAGCACCCGGCCGAGCCGCTGCGCCTCCTCCTGGCGCGACCCGAAGCTGCCGCTGACCTGGATGGCCACGCTCGCCTCGGGCAGGTCGATCGAGAAGTTCGCCACCTTGCTGACGACGAGCAGCTGGATCTCGCCGGTGCGGAACGCCTGGAACAGCCGCTGCCGTTCGTTGACCGTCGTCTCGCCCTTGATGACCGGCGCGTCGAGGTGCTCGCCGAGCTCGTCGAGCTGGTCGATGTACTGGCCGATGACGAGCGTCGGCTCGCCGCGGTGCTGGGCGACCAGGCGTTCGACCACCTTGGTCTTGACATCGCTGGAAGCCGCCAGCCGGTAGCGGACGTCGGGCTCGGCGACGGCGTACGCCAGCCGCTGGCTCTCGGGCAGGGTGACCCGCACCTCGACGCAGTCGGCCGGCGCGATGTAGCCCTGGGCCTCGATGTCCTTCCACGGGGCGTCGTACCGCTTGGGCCCGATGAGGCTGAACACGTCGCCCTCGCGGCCGTCCTCGCGCACCAGGGTGGCGGTCAGCCCGAGCCGGCGGCGCGCCTGGAGGTCGGCCGTCATCCGGAAGATCGGCGCGGGCAGCAGGTGCACCTCGTCGTACAGGATCAGGCCCCAGTCGCGCGCGTCGAGCAGGTCGAGATGCGGATAGATGCCCTTCCGGCGCACGGTGAGCACCTGGTAGGTGGCGATGGTGACCGGGCGGACCTCCTTGCGCGCTCCGGAGTACTCGCCGATCTCGTCCTCGGTGAGCGAGGTGCGCTTCAGCAGCTCCTCGCGCCACTGCCGGGCCGAGACCGTGTTGGTCACCAGGATCAGCGTTGTGGCGCTGGCCCGGGCCATGGCGGCGGCGCCGACGAGCGTCTTGCCCGCCCCGCACGGCAGCACCACCACGCCGGACCCGCCGTGCCAGAAGCCGTCGACGGCCTCGCGCTGGTACGGGCGCAGGTGCCAGTCGGACTCGTCGAGCGCGATGTGATGGGCCTCGCCGTCGACGTACCCGGCGAGGTCCTCGGCCGGCCAGCCGAGCTTGAGCAGCACCTGCTTGAGGTGGCCGCGCTCGCTGGGGTGGACGACGACGTTCTCGGTGTCGAGCCGGGTGCCCACCAGGGGCTGCACCTTCTTGCTGCGCAGCACCTCCTCCAGCACGGGCACGTCGCTGGCGTGCAGCACCAGCCCGTGGGTGGGGTGCTTCTCCAGCCGCAGGCGACCGAACCGGTCCATGGTGTCGGCGACGTCGACGAGCAGAGCGTGCGGCACCGGGTAGCGCGAGAACGTCAGCAGGGTGTCGACCACCTGCTCGGCGTCGTGCCCGGCGGCGCGGGCGTTCCACAGCCCCAGCGGGGTCAGCCGGTAGGTGTGCACGTGCTCGGGAGCCCGCTCGAGCTCGGCGAACGGGGCGATCGCCTTGCGGCAGGCATCGGCTGAGGGGTGGTCGACCTCGAGCAGCAGCGTCTTGTCGCTCTGCACGATGAGGGGACCGTCGGGGGCATTCACCGGCTGATTGTCTCAGGGCTGCGCCGGGGTGCGCGCTGTCGGTGCCGGCTGGCACGGTGGTCGCGCAGCCGGGACGGTCCGGTCGCCCGAGCAGAGGAGCCGCCATGGCACGCACGTTCCAGGTCACGTTCGACTGCGCCGACCCCGCTGCCGTCGGCACGTTCTGGGCCACCGCCCTCGGGTACGTCGTCGAGCCGCCGCCCGACGGTTTCGCCGACTGGCCGGCCGCGCTCGCCGCGTGGGGGGTCCCCGAGGACCTGTGGGACTCGGCCTACGCCGTGGTCGACCCCGAGGGCGCCGGCCCCCGGCTGTTCTTCCAGAAGGTGCCTGAGCCCAAGACCGTGAAGAACCGGGTGCACCTCGACGTCCGCGTGAGTGATCCCTCGACGTCGCCAGAGGTCCGCGACGCCGCGGTGCTCGCCGAGGTCGAACGGCTCGAGGCCGCCGGCGCCACGCGTCAGGACTGGCGGTTCGAGGAGGGCAAGCACTTCATGGTCATGACGGACGTCGAGGGCAACGAGCTCTGCCTGACCTGAGCTCGCCGGGTGGCCTGGCGGTCAGTACGTCGTGGTCGACGAGAATCCGTCCCGGGTCACGCCGACAGCGATCAGCACGGCGATCACGGCGATCCCGAGGACGGTCACCACGATGGTGATCCACGCGCAGATCCGGCCGGCCCTGACCTGGCCGAGCCCGGTCAGCTGCCCCCCGGACTCGTTGATCTCGCGGTCCGCGCCGCGGGCCAGCACGAGCGCGACGATGGCGGGGATGAAGCCGATGCACGAGAACAGCAGCACGATCGAGGCGATCCCGGTGATCAGGACCGCCGTCGCGCGGCCGGACGTCCTCGGTCCGTAGCCGGCGGCGGGGCCGTAGGGCGGCTGCTGGCCGTACTGCGGAGGCTGGCCGTAGGGCGGCTGCTGGCTGTACTGCGGAGGCTGGCTGTACTGCGGAGGCTGGCTGTACTGCGGAGGCTGGCCGTAGGGCGGCTGCTGGCCGTACTGCGGGGGCTGACCGTATGCCGGTGGGGGCGGTGGCGGCGCGTCCTGCGGCTGCCCGGGTCCGGGCGCGGCGTACGGGTTCTGGTCCTGTGCAGCGTCGTCGTCCGGCACGCCGTTCCCCTCGTCGCGGTGGCCGCCGCGCGGGCTGTGCGGGCGGGCTGGCCAAACCCTAGCGACTACCGGCCCCCGCGGTCCGGCGCACGGGCCGCGTCACCTCGCCGGACCCGGTCAGGCCGGCTCGCTGGACGCGCTGATCCGCGCCACCCCGGTGACCCGGTGCACCGAGAAGGTCCGCACCTCGTCGCTCGCGTGGTCGAACGCGGTGATCCGGCCACCCTCCACCGACAGCGGCTCGACGACCCGGCGCTCCACCCGGCCGTTGCCGTCGGCGTAGCCGATCCACACCCGCTCCCGGCCGGCGACGGCGTCGCGCAGGGTGGCGAGCGTCATCGCGGGTTCGGTAGGGGCGAGCCGGGGGCCGACGGGCTCGGCCGGCGAGCGCTGGTGCTCGGCCGCAACGCGCAGCGCGCGGGCGACGGCCTCCAGCACCGGGTCGGGGGGCGCCACCACCTCACCCCGGCTGGCGGTCGGCGCCTGGCGGGGCGGGGTGCGCCGCGCGTCGGGACGCCGGATGACCACGTCACCGGTGAGCGACTCCGCCGCGGGCGCCAGGCCCATGCCGCGCAGCACCTCGAGCACGGTCGCCGGATCGGCTTGCGCCGCCAGCACCGAGGGAGCCAGGGCCCGCAGCTGCAGGATGCCGGCGCGCCGGTCGGCGACCAGCTCGCGCAGCACGCTCTCGTCGTCGCTGCGGATATAGGCCGACGCGGTCCCGACCCGCACCCGGCCGTGCCGCCGGGCGACGTCGTGCACGAGGTAGTCGAGCGGTTGCGGCACCGGCGTGCGACTCGCGGCGGCGAGCTCGGCGACCAGCTGGCCGGCGGCCCACCCGGCGTCCAGCGCCCGTCGCACGCTGGCGGCGGAGAACCGGTAGACCGTCGCGCCGCCGCGCGACTCCACGTCCGCGGCCAAGTGCATCAGCCGACCGAGGTCGGTGGTGAGCGGGCCGGGGGCGACCGCTGTCAGGTCGGCCTGCAGCAGCACGTGGTCGACCGGTGCGGGCAGCAGGGCCGTGATGACGCCCTCGACGTCGGCGCCGCCGGGGTGCTCGCACAGGGCCCGGCCGGCGGCCGAGAGCGCCCCGCGTCCGGTGACGCCGAGCAGCTCCGCCTCGGCGAGCGTCCAGCGGACGAGCTGCTCGTGCAGGCCGCCCGTACGCCGCGGATCGGCGCCAGCGCATCCGCTCCAGCAGCGCGTCCAGCGCGGGGGCGGCGGCGACCGGCAGGTCGGTGAGCTCGCGCAGGACGTCGGCCCGCACCACCGCGGCGCTGGTGCGGTCGACCTCCGGCGACAGCGCGCTGCGGGGCGTGCCGCGCTCGTCCCGTGACCCGACCAGGCCGGGCACGCGCGAGGTGGTCAGCCAGGCCTGGGCCAGCTGGCGCCAACGGGAGGCGGGGGAGTCCGCCGTCCAGGAGTCGTAGTGCGGGGTAGGGGCCCAGGCGGCACCGACCTGACCGTCGTCGGCCACCAGCCCGGCCGCGTAGGCGAGCTCGACCACCACGGCCGCCGTCGCCTCGGGGACGTCGAGGGAGGCAGCCGTGCGGCGCAGCTCACGCACCCCCAGCCCACCCGACCGCAGCACCGGAGGCGGCGTGAGGCTCCACAGCTCGCCGAGCTCACCCACCCAGCGCAGCAGCTCGGACGCCGACGAGCCGGCCGCGGAGTCGACGGCGGCCGCGCCGCGCTCGGTGACCTCGGCTGCGGGCGGCTGCGGGGTGACCTCACGGTGCACGCGCCCGCCGCGCAGCACCAGCGCCACCTCGCGGGGCAGCATGACGTGCTCGGAGTCGGTGACGACGAGCAGCCGGTGCGCCAGCAGCCACTCCACCGGCGAGCGCGCGGACTCGACGGTGACCGTGCGGTCGGCATGCGGGACGGCACCGACGGGTGGGCCCCAGGTGAGCCGGTCGAGGACTGCCCGGACGCCGTCCGGCGCGGTGTCGAGCAGTCGGGCGACCTCGGCGGGGTCGGCTAGGGACGGGGCGGCCGGCCCGAGTCCGGCCGGCCACGGGCCGAGCGTGTCGCGCACGGTCAGCACGAGGCGCAGCGCGCCGTCACGCCCCCAGACCAGTGCGAGGTCACGCAGCCGGTCGAGGGCTGGGGCGAGCAGGGCCGCGCGGACGCCGAGCAGGCGGGCAACGTCGGTGCGGCTCGCGGGGTCGGGCAGCACGGCGAGGACGTCGAGCACCTGGAGGGTGAACGTGTCGAGGGCGTCGAGGGCGCGCTGCACGCTGGCGCGGGTGGTGGAACGCGCCGCCAGCGACGACAGGTCGGTGGGCACGGGGGCGAGCAGGTCGGGCCGGGCGCGCAGCAGCGTGACGAGCCGCGCGTCGTCCCAGGTGCGCAGCTCGTCGGCGAGGCTGCGCGGTGCAGCCGCTGGCCGGGTACCCATCCGGCCCACGCTACGCCCCGCCCCCACCCCCCTTTCCGCCACTCAAACCGCTTTCCGTCACTCAGGCCGGTTTGCGGACGACGAAACCGGCCTGAGTGGCGCAAAGGTGCCGGGGAACCGGGCGGCGGTGACGGCGAGCCCCACGCACCAGGCGAGCAGCACCGTGACGAAGGCCTTCTCGCTGCCGCCGTACCACGCGCCGCCGCCGGACAGGTGGGTCAGGAACCACGCGAGGTTGGGCAGCGCGACCGCGAGCGCGGGTACGGCAGCCAGCCGCAGCGCACGCGGCAGCCGACGCGACAGCCCGCCCGCGGCCACCGCGAGGTGCAGGCCGACGAAGGCGGCGGTGGCACCCAGCGAGTGCCCGGACGCCGGTCCGCCCACCACGGGGTCGGGCAGCCGCAGCACGCCGGCCGCGAGCGTGCCCAGCCCGGCCACCACGAGCCAGCCGGCCAGCCACGCGGCCCGGTAGCGGCGCCAGGCCAGCGCCGCGCAGGCGAGCTGCCCCAGGCCCTGGACGACGAAGGCCGCGACCATGACGCCGGCCAGCGGCGTCGACACCGCGGCCAGCTCGCTGATCGTGTCGCCGGTGGGCGAGTACCCGGGACGGGTCGCACCGAGCACCAGCCAGGCCAGGGTGAAGGCGAGCGGTGCCAGGACGGCGGCACCGGCAAGCCACCGCACGGTGGAGGGCGGCGCCGGCGCGGGGTCGGAGGTCACGGACGAGACGGTGCCACACCCGCGACCTAGGCTGGCGCGCATGTCGGTCGACGTAGGCGTGGTGATCCTGCCCCAGCAGCGGTGGGCCGACGCGGCGGCGCGGTGGCGTGCGGTGGAGCAGATGGGCTTCGCGCACGCCTGGACCTACGACCACCTGGCCTGGCAGGACCTCGCCGACGAGCCGTGGTTCGCGACCGTGCCGACGTTGACCGCCGCCGCGCTGGTGACCGAGCGGATCCGGCTCGGCACCTGGGTCGCGTCGCCGAACTACCGCCATCCGGTGCCGTTCGCGAAGGAGCTGATGAGCCTGGACGACGTGAGCGGGGGACGCTTCGTGCTGGGCGTGGGAGCCGGCGGCAGCGGGTGGGACGCGGCGGTGCTGGGCGAGCAGCCGCCGACCCCGGGGCAGCGGGTCGAACGGCTCGAGGAGTTCGTGACCCTGCTCGACGAGCTGCTGACGCACCCGGTGACCACCTGGCGCGGCCGCTGGTACGCCGCCGTCGACGCCCGGATGCACCCCGGCAGCGTGCAGCGCCCGCGACCGCCGTTCGTGGTCGCGGCCAACGGCCAGAAAGCCATGCGGGTGGCCGCCGCGCGCGGCGACGGCTGGGCCACCACCGGCGCCACCGCACCGGACGACGGCCAGCCGGCCTGGTGGCGCGGCGTCGCCGAGCTCTCCGCCCGCTTCGACGACGCGCTCGACGCCGTCGGTCGCACCCGGCACGACGTCCGCCGGTACCTCAACCTCGACTCGGGCGCGGTGTTCTCGCTCTCGTCGGTGGAGGCCTTCGCGGACGCCGTGGGCCGGGCCGGCGAGCTCGGGTTCACCGATGTCGTGACCCACTGGCCGCGCGAGAGCGGCCGCTACGCCGGGGACATCGCGGTGCTGGAGCAGATCGCGCCGGGCTGAGTCGCAGGCGGTGTCCGGCGGGTGCGGGGGTTCCCCGGGTGCGGGCTACGGGCCAGGATGGGCAGCATGAGCGCGCCGCTGCCGTCGTACCTGTCCGCAACCTCCGACATCCCGCTGCTGGGCGACACGATCGGCGCGAACCTGGAGCGGGCCGTGGCCCGCTGGGGCGACCGCGAGGCGCTCGTCGACGTCCCGACGCACCGCCGGTGGACGTACAGCGAGCTCGACGTCGAGGTCGATGAGCTGGCCCTCGGGCTGCTGGAGCTCGGGGTCGACAAGGGCGACCGGGTCGGCATCTGGAGCCCGAACTGCGCCGAGTGGGTGCTGCTGCAGTACGCGACCGCGAAGGTCGGCGCGATCCTGGTCAACGTCAACCCCGCCTACCGCAGCCACGAGCTGGCCTACGTCGTCAACCAGTCCGGGCTGTCGCTGCTGGTGAGTGCGGTGCAGCACAAGACGTCCGACTACCGCTCGATGGTCGAGCAGGTGCGCGACGACTGCCCCGGCCTGACCGACGTCGTCTACATCGGTGAGGACTCGTGGGCCGAGCTGATCCGCCGCGGCAGCAGCGTCGACCACCACCGGCTGCACGAGCGCGAGGCCCAGCTCGGGCCGGACGACGCGATCAACATCCAGTACACGTCGGGCACCACCGGCTTCCCCAAGGGCGCGACGCTCAGCCATCACAACATCCTCAACAACGGCTTCTTCGTGGGCGAGCTGGTGCACTACAGCGAGCTCGACCGGATCTGCATCCCGGTGCCCTTCTATCACTGCTTCGGGATGGTGATGGGCAACCTCGCGGCCACCTCGCACGGTGCCTGCATGGTGATCCCCGCGCCGTCCTTCGACCCGGTCGCGACGCTGCAGACGGTGCAGGACGAGCGCTGCACCTCGCTGTACGGCGTGCCGACGATGTTCATCGCCGAGCTCGGCCTGCCCGACTTCGCCGACTACGACCTGTCGACGCTGCGCACCGGGATCATGGCCGGATCGCCGTGTCCGGTCGAGGTGATGAAGCGGGTGGTCGACGAGATGCACATGGCCGAGGTGGCCATCTGCTACGGCATGACCGAGACCTCACCGGTGTCGACCATGACCCGCTCGGACGACGACCTCGCTCGCCGCACGGAGACCGTCGGCCGCACCATGCCGCACCTGGAGTCCAAGGTCGTCGACCCCGTCACCGGCCTGACCGTGCCGCGGGGCGAGGCCGGCGAGCTCTGCACCCGCGGGCACACCGTGATGCTCGGCTACTGGAACGAGCCGGACAAGACCGCCGAGGCCATCGACGCGGCCCGCTGGATGCACACCGGCGACCTGGCCACTATGGACGCCGACGGCTACGTCAACATCGTCGGCCGGATCAAGGACCTGGTGATCCGTGGCGGCGAGAACGTCTACCCGCGCGAGGTCGAGGAGTTCCTGTACACCCACCCCGACGTCGCCGACGTGTCCGTCGTGGGCGTGCCGGACGCCAAGTACGGCGAGGAGCTGATGGCCTGGTTGGTCATGAAGCCCGGCGCCGAACCGCTGACGGTGGAAGCGGTCCGCGCGTTCTGCGCCGACCGGATCGCGCACTACAAGGTGCCGCGCTACGTGCACGTCGTCGACGGCTTCCCGATGACCGTCACGGGCAAGATCCGCAAGGTCGAGATGCGCGAGCAGGCGGTCGAGATCCTCGACCTGCGCGACGCGGCTGCCGTGCCTCACGCCTAGGCGGCGGCGTCCGGCCCGTTTCCAGTTTGTGTTGGGTCACGTCGCGTACTTCCACGTGGCGGGGTCCTTCTGTGAGCTGGACGTGAGGTTGTGACCGCCGCGGTCGCGCGAGTCGACGTGGATCACCTTGCCGGTGCTCTGCTTGAACCCCAGGCCGGCAAACAGCTTCAGCTGCTCCTTGTCCTTCAGCGACAACAGCCCGTCGATGTCCGAGGCGGTACCGAACATGTGCTGGCTGGCCGTCGAGGCCTTCGGGATCGTCGCGTTGTACTCCTTGCACCGGCAGCCCGAGACGATCCTGATCTGCTTGTCGCCGACGGCGCGGCGGTAGGCCTCCAACCGGCGTACGTGGGTCCGCAGCACCCAGATCCGCTTGCAGCGCGGGAAGTGACCTTCGTGCTTGCAGCGGAACTCGATGTACGAGAAGTGCGCACTCATCGTCGGCTTCCCCACCCGGGCGCGCGCGTACGACATGCGCAGCGCGTCGCTCGTGGCCTGGTCGAGCAAGCCGTCGTGGCGAAGCGCCGAGCCGAGGTTCCACCCCAGCTGGAAGCCTTGCACCGCCGTGGTGAAGTGGTCTGTGGCGTTGTCGAACCCGATCTTGCGCAGCATCACGGTCGCCTGACCGCGGCTCAGCTGGGGCGCCATCACCCACCACCTCCCGACCGGACCTGGCCGAGAACGGCGTCGAGGTCGATCCCCAGCAGGTCCGCCCCGTCGAACCCTTCCGAGTCGACGTCGTCGACGTCGACGTCCGACACGAGGGCATCCACCTCGTCGTCGCTGGGCTGCTCGTCGCCGGGGCCGGGCGCCGGGTCGTCCACCACGTCATCTGGCTCGTCCGGGTCGACGGTCAGCTCGACGTTGTCGGGGTGCTTGTCGCCGAGGTCGCGTCCGCTGACGAACGCCGCCTCCTCTGCCGCCGTCACCGCCGGCAGCAGCCGCGAGTCCGTGATCGGCATGGGCGGACCGACGACGAACATCGCCTCGTCTCCAGTGATTGGCTCGGCGTCGACCCGGTCGCTCACGCCAGCCTCGTTGTCCTTCATCGCGGGCCTCCCATCAGTCGCGGATCCATGGAACTCCTGCCGCGACAGCACCACAAGGGGGTTTGAGCGCCTACCTGTGCGCGGATGCAGGTACTCGTAGGAGTTGTGTGCCAGATGCGCCAGAATGCGCAGGTGAGCGCTGCCATTGACCCTGAGTCGAACCGCCCGCCGACCGGGCGGCAGGTGCTGCTGCGGCACGGCGACCACGAGGCGGTCACTGTCGCGGTCGCGGCGGGCCTGCGCTCGTACACCGTGGCGGGCCGGGCGTTGGTCGACGGCTTCGACGAGGACGCCAAGCCCACTGGTGGACGCGGCCAGACATTGGCTCCGTGGCCGAACCGCATCGCGGACGGACGCTACGAGCTCGACGGAAACCAGCAGCTCGCACTCACCGAACCGTTGCAGCGCAACGCGATCCACGGCCTGCTGCGCTGGGTCGAGTGGGAGCCCGAGCAGGTTGCGGACGCGGAGGTGACCTGGAAGGCCATGGTGGTGCCGCAACCAGGGTGGCCGACGTCGCTGGAGTGCCGGGTGACCTACCGGCTCGCGGACGACGGCCTGACGGTGACGACTCGGGCGCGCAACGTCGGCGCGAAGGCCTGCCTGTACGGCACCGGCGCGCACCCCTACCTCACGGCCGGCACGTCGCTCGTCGATGCCGCGACGCTGCGGGTGCCTGCCTCGACCTGGTACGAGACCGACGACCGCGGCATTCCGGTGGGAACGCACCCGGTGACCAGCACGCCGTACGACTTCCGCACCGCATCGGTGATCGGCGACCGGGTACTCGATACGGCCTACGGCGACCTCGAGCGCGACGCCGACGGCCGCTGGCACGTCGACCTCACGGCCCCGGACGGCGCGGGGCTGAGCCTGTGGGGCGATGCAGCCTACGGGTGGGTGCAGGTGTTCACCGGTGACACGCTGGCTGCGGACCAGCGCCGCCGAGGGGTGGCGGTCGAGCCGACGACCTGCCCGCCGAACGCGTTCAACGCCGATGACCGCGAGGCGGCCGGCGTGGTCCGGCTCGAACCCGGCGACGTCCACGTCGCGACGTGGGGGATCACCCCGCGATGACGGGCCGGGGCGAGGCCGATGCGGGAGGTGACGGCGCGACGCCGTTGGCGGCAGCGGGCAGGATCCGCTCGAGCCGGCTGAGCATGAGGACCATGAGCACACAGCCGGCCAGCAGCACCGCCACGAACTCGACGGTCAGCCGGTGGCCCAGCAGGAAGCCGGCGGTGACCGGCCCGACCACGGCCGCGACTTGGAAGACCATCGACCCGATCGCGTTGTAGCGGCCGCGCAGGTGCGCCGGCGCCAGCTCGTTCGTGATCGCCGGGACGACGGGGGACTGGAACGTCTCGCCGAGCGCGAACACGCTCATGCTCGAGGCCAGCAGCAGCGATGCCACCAGGGTGCCAGGCACCAGGCCGGCCAGGCCCATCAGTGACCACGACAGGGCCCAGGCCGCCGACATCAGCATCATCACCCTCGTGCGGCGGTGCCCCTCGATCCGCTGGATCACCACGAGCTGCAGCAGCACGATGGTGGCGGTGTTGACCGCGAACGCGATGCCGATCAGCCGGGTGGAAGCCTCGGCCACCGTGCGCGCGTACGCCGTCCAGCCCGCTTCGAACTGCGCGTAGCCGACGAACGCCGAGAAGAACACGACCACGAGGAAGCGCCGGTAGCTGCGGTCGCGCAGCACCACGCGGTAGCTGCCCGCGGGCGGCGGCCCGTCGTCGTCCGCGGGGTGCAGGACGCTGTTGCCGACGTGCCGCAGCGGCCCGGCCAGCACGAGCAGCGGCGCGAGGAACGAGAGGGCGTTGGCGAGGTAGACCGCCTGGAACGTCCACGGCTGGGACACGGAGACGAACAGGCCCGACGACAGGCCACCCACGCCGATGCCCAGGTTGAGCACGGTGAAGCTCGTGCCGTAGTAGCGCTGCCGGATCGCCGACGGCACGATCGCCGCGACCAGCGACTGCGAGGCCGGCCAGAACACGGCCTGCCCGATGCCGAACAGCGCGAAGGCGGCAGCCGCCTGGGCCGGCGTCGAGGCGAAGGCGAGCACGGCGCTGCCCACCACGTTGAACGACAGCGCCACCACCTGCAGGCGGCGCGGGCCGTAGCGGTCGATCACCACCCCGATCGGGCCGAGCAGCGCCAGCGCGATCGCGGACGGGACGGCGAGCAGGACCCCGACCGTGGCCAGCGGGATGCCCCGCACCTCGTGCAGGTAGATGACGCCGAACGGCAGGACGAAGCCGATGCCGAGCGCATCGACGATGACGGTCGACAGCAGCAACCGGCCCTCGCGCGGCAGGTCGTGCCAGAGCGAGGCCAGGGTGGGCCGGGTGGTGGGGGTGGACACGACGCCATGCTCTCAACCGGCACCGACAGGACCCAAACCGTTATCCCGGCGAGGACCCACCTACCCTGGGCTCGTGGACCTCGCCGTGGGATTCGACCTGGACATGACCCTCGTCGACTCCGCCGACGGCATCGTGGCCACCGCGACCGCCGCGCTGGGCGAGCTCGGGGTCATCCCCGACGAGGCGCGGCTCCGATCGGCCATCGGCATCCCGCTCGAGGACGTGCTGGCCCCGTTCCTGCCGGGCGACCTCGTTCCGGCCGCCGCAGCGCGCTACCGCGAGCTCTACCCCACCCTGGGCGTGCCGCGCGCCGTCGCGCTGGCCGGTGCGGCGGAGTCCTTCGCCGCCGTGCGGGCGCTGCACGGCCGCGTGGTGGTGGTGAGCGCCAAGCCCGAGCCGGCCGTGCGGCTGGTGCTGGCGCAGGTAGGGCTCGAGCCGGACGTCGTCGTCGGCGGGCTCTTCGCGGCCGACAAGGGCGCCGCGCTGCGCGAGCACGGCGTGAGTGTCTACTGCGGCGACCACCCGGGCGACATCCTCGGCGCCGCGGCCGGCGGCGCCGTGGCCGTGGGTGTCGCCACCGGGCCGCACGACGCAGCGGCGCTCGCGGCGGCGGGTGCCGACGTCGTCCTGGCGGCGCTGACCGGGTTGCCCGCCTGGCTCGAGGGCCACGTGCTGGACGCGCGGCTCGCCGACCTCCATGCCCGGCTCGGTGCGCTGGAGTCGCTGGTGGTGGCGTTCTCCGGCGGCGCTGACTCAGCCTTCCTGCTCGCCGCCGCGGTGCGCGCCCTCGGCGCCGACCGGGTCGTGGCCGCCACCGCCGTCAGCAGCTCGCTGGCCAGCGGTGAGCTGGACGGCGCGGCAGCCTTCGCGCGCGACCTCGGTGTACGGCACGTCACCCCGTCGACCGACGAGATGGCGCGCGACGGCTACCGGGCCAACGCCGGCGACAGGTGCTTCTTCTGCAAGGCCGAGCTGCTCGACGTCGTCGGCCCGCTGGCCGCCTCGCTCGGGATCGACGCCGTGGCCACCGGGACCAACGCGGACGACGTGCTGGCGGGCTTCCGGCCCGGGATCCGGGCGGCTGCTGAGCGCGGCGCGCTGACTCCGTTGCGCGACAGCGGTTTCACCAAGGCTCAGGTGCGTGCGGCCTCGGCGCGATGGGGCCTGCCGACGTGGGACAAGCCGGCCGCAGCGTGCCTGTCCAGCCGGATCGCCTACGGGGTGCAGATCACGCCGTCCAGGCTGGCCCGGGTCGACCGCGCCGAGGCCGCGGTGCGCGCGTGGTGCACTGTGGCCGGGATCGACGTCCGCGACCTGCGGGTGCGCGATCTGGGCGACGACACGGCCCGGATCGAGCTCGACGGCGCGACGTTGGCCACGGTGGGCACCGAGGGTGAGCTGGCAGACAGCCTGACCGCCGTGGTGCGGGACGCCGGGTTCGCAGCGGCGCGGATCGACGACCGCGGCTTCCGGTCGGGCGCGATGAACGAGCTGCTGGCCACGCCGGACGTCTACCGCTGATCACCCCCGGCCTCGTGCGGCCGGCCGCGCGCGAACGCGCGAACCTGCTGGACAGGGTGGTTACCCTTATGGCGATATCGGGCGTGCGGTCACTCGACCCACGCCCCTCCTGTATGACGTTGCACGATGCAAGGGGTTCACGGTGCCGACTGGCAAGGTCAAGTGGTTCGACGCTGAGAAGGGCTTCGGCTTCATCAGCTCCGAGGAGGGTGGGGACGTCTTCCTGCCCAGCTCGGCCCTGCCGTCCGGCGCGGCCGCCCCCAAGGGTGGGACCCGGGTGGAGTTCAGCGTGGTCGAGGGTCGTCGCGGCGCGCAGGCGCTGTCGGTGACGCTGCTCGACGCGCCGCCGTCGGTCGCCGCCCGCAGCCGTCGTCCGGCCGACGACCTCGGCATCATCGTCGAGGATCTGATCAAGGTGCTCGACGGCATCGGCAACGGCCTGCGCCGCGGTCGCTACCCCGACAAGGCGGCCGGCGCCAAGGTGGCCTCCCTCCTGCGCGCCGTCGCCGACGACCTCGACGTCTGACCCCCGACCCGTCCGCCACGCGCCCCCTCCCGCCCTTTCTGGGACGTCGGCAGGGCGCAAGCCGCGGAAGTGCCCCATGGGTCGTGCCCTAGCGGGGGGTTGCGGGGGTGGGGGTGGCCGCGCGGGTGCGGGCGACGAGCAGTGAGCGCAGGGTGACGGCGAGCACCGCCGTCAGTGCGCCGGCGGCGACGGCGAGGCCCCAGGCTCCGCCCAGCGGCAGGCTGATGCCGAGCCCGCCGCCGAGGACCCACGCCAGCTGCAGCACGGTCTCGGAGCGCGCGAACGCCGACGTGCGCACCTCCTCGGGCACCTCGCGCTGCACGAGGGCATCCAGCGAGAGCTTGCCCAGCGCGGCTGCGAGTCCGGCGCACAGTGCGGTGACGAGCACCGGCACGAACCCGTAGCCGAGCGCTCCCACCGTGGCGCCGAGCACCGCGAGCCCGAGCATGGCGGCCACCACCACCTCGGGCGTCAGCCGGCGCAGCACGGCCCCCAGGGACGTGCCCAGCGTGTTGCCGATGCCCGCAGTGACGGCCACCACGGCGATCACGCCCAGCAACGGCATGGACGTCGTGATCGGGTCGGTGCGCAGCGAGAAGGCCAGGAAGAACGTCAGGAACCCGGTGAAAGCCCGTAGCGCCGACACCGCGCGCAGCCCCAGCACGACCCGCGGCCCGATGCTCCACCGGCTGCGCCGGTCGGCCGGCTCGTCGGACGACAGGCGGGCCGACCGCTCGCCCTCAGCCGAGTCGACCCGGCGGGGCAGGGCGAGCGCCAGCCCGGTGCCGACGGCGAAGACGACGAACGCCAGCCGCAGCGACCACTGCGGCCCGGCGCGCATCAGCAGCAGGCCGACGGGCGTGGCCACGGTGACCGCGACGATCCCGCCGAGCAGCACGCGCGAGTTGGCCGTCACCAGGCTGATGGCCCGCGGCTGCACCCGCGGGATCGCCGCGGCCCGCGTCACGCCGTACGCCTTGCTCGCCACCAGGTGCCCGAACGCGGCGGGGTAGAGCGCGAAGGCCTCCTGCCCGCCGACGACGGCACCGGCCATCACCCAGGCGAGGAACGCCCGGCTCACCAGGGTCAGCGCCAGGGCGTAACGCCGGCCGTGCCGGAACCGGTCGAGCACCGGGCCGAGCACGGGGGCGATGACCGAGAACGGCAGCATGGTCACCAGCAGGTAGAGGGCCACCCGGCTGCGCGCCTCGCCGACGGGTACCGAGAAGAACACGGTGTTGGCCAGAGCCAGCAGCACCAGGGCGTCACCGGCTGCGGACACGCCGTGCAGCTCGATCACCTTCGCCAGGCCGGACTCGCCCGCGCCCTGAGCATGCGTGGCGGTGCGCACCCGTCGTCCGGTGGCGCCCGCGGCCCGGCGGCTGGCGCCGACGACGGCCCGGGTGGTGCCGGTGACCTGCTGCACCCGGGCTCGGCGACGCTGCTGGGCGGCGCGCCGGCGCGCACCGGTCGGGCCGGCCACGTCGTCCGCGTCGTCCGCGGCGTGGTCGGGTCCGCGCCCGCGGCCGAGGTCGGGGTCGGGGTCGGGGTCCACGCGCACCATCCTGCCCGTCGACAGCGATCTGCGCGGCCGACCGGGCGGCGTGTTCGCGTCCGGGGCCGCCGTACGGGACAATCACCGGGTGCCCACCGACACCGAGCAGTCCCTGACCGTCGCCCGCCGCGCCCGCGCCGCCGCCGACGCCGCCCTGGTGGCGGCGGTCGACCTGGCGCGGTCCGCCGCTGAGGACGTCGCCGAGGCCGGCGCCGTGGGCGAGCACCTGGGCGCCGCCGGCGAGGGCGAGCGCGTCGTGACGCACACGTTCGCGTGCACGTCCAAGGGCTACCGGGGTTGGCAGTGGACCGTCACCCTCGCCCGCGCACCGCGCTCGCGGACGCTCACGGTGAGCGAGGTGCACCTGATGCCGGGCGCCGACGCGGTGCTAGCGCCCGAGTGGCTGCCCTGGTCGGAGCGGCTCGCCCCGGGCGACGTCTCGCCCGGCGACGTGTTGCCGATGCGGGCCGACGACCCGTTGCTCGAGCAGGGTTTCGAGGCCACCGGCGGCGAGGACGTCGACACGGTCGCGCTGTGGGAGCTGGGCCTGGGCCGCAAGCGGGTGCTCTCGCGCGAGGGCCGCGACGAGGCCGCGCAGCGCTGGTACGACGGCGAGCACGGCCCGCGCGACCCGCACGCCGAGCAGGCGTCGGCGGCCTGTGCCACGTGTGGCTTCTTCCTGCCGATGGCTGGCGCGCTGCGCCAGGTGTTCGGCGTGTGCGCCAACGAGTGGTCGCCGTCCGACGGCCAGGTCGTCAGCCTCGACCACGGCTGCGGCGCCCACAGCGAGGTCGACGTCGAGCAGCGCGCCGAGCGCATCGACGCCCCCGTCCTGGACGAGCTCGGCTACCTGCCGATCGAGATCGACCGCACCCCGCCCGCCGCGGCGGAGGTCGCCCCAGCAGCAGAGCCCGTGGACGCCACGGAGTGACCGACCCGTTCGCGACCGCGGCGATCCGGCAGCGGGTGCTCGCGGCGTGGACCGCCGCACCCGTGCGGCTGCGCGAGGACGCGAACGCGGAGGAAGACCTCGCGCTGGGCGGTTACCGCGACCGGCTCGTCGTCGAGCTGGCCCAGAACGCCGCGGATGCCGCTGCGCGCTCTGGGGTCGCCGGCCGCCTTGAGCTCACCCTGCGCGAACGGGACGGCGAGGCGCCCGTGCTGGTGGCCGCCAACACCGGGGCGCCGTTGACGGCCGAGGGCGTGCAGTCCCTCGCGACGTTGCGCGCCTCGGCCAAGTCGGACGACGCCGGCAGCGTCGGGCGCTTCGGCGTCGGGTTCGCCGCAGTCCTCGCGGTCACGGACGAGCCGATGGTGCTGTCGCGCAGCGGCGGCGTCCGGTTCTCGCGTGACGACACGGCCGCGCTGGTCGCCGCGCAGGCAGCCGGTGCCCCCGACCTAGGCGCCGAGGTTCGGCGCCGGGACGGGCACGTCCCTGCGCTGCGCCTGCCGTTCGCCGCCGAGGGCACGCCGCCCGAGGACTTCGACACCGCCGTGGTGCTGCCGCTGCGCGACGAGGTCGCTGCGGACGCCGTGCGCGAGCAGCTCGCGGCGGTCGACGACGCCCTGTTGCTGGCGCTGCCCGCCCTCAGCGAGGTCGTGATCGACGTCGACGGCCGGCGGCGGACGATGGCCGGGGCCGCCGAGCGCTGGCATGTGCACCGGCGCTCGGGCGACTGGACGACGGCCGAGCGGGCCGAGCTGCTCGCCGACCGGCCCACCGAGGAACGCCGCCAAGCCGGCTGGCAGGTGCTCTGGGCGGTACCTCGGGCGGTCGACGTCCCGCTGCCCGCCACGGTGCATGCCCCGACCCCCACGGATGAGCCGCTGTCGCTGCCCGCGCTGCTGCTCGCCTCGCTGCCGCTCGATCCGACCCGGCGGCACGTCGCCGCGGGCCGGCTCGCCGACCGGCTGGTGGAGGAGTGCGCCGAGGGCTACTGCGGCCTGCTGCGCCAGCTGGCCGAGGGTGGCCTCGACGTGCTGTCGCTGGTGCCGACCGGGCTGCCGGCCGGGGCGCTCGACGGCGCGCTGCGCGAGCGGGTGCTGGCCCGGCTGCCGGGGGCCGAGATCCTGCGCGGCTGCGAGGACGGCCGGCTGCTGCGGCCGCGCGAGGCGGTGGTGCTGGACGTCGACGCCACCCCCGAGACCCTCGACGTCCTCGCGCCGCGGCTGGCGGGACTGGTGGCCGCGGGGCCGTCGTCCAGGGCGGCCCTGCGCGCCCTGGGCGTGACGGTGGTGGCGCTCTCGGATGTGATCGAAGCCCTTCCGGCACAAGGGGATGCGGCGTCCTGGCGCACGCTCTACAACGGGCTCGCGCCCCTTGCCGCCGAGGCCAATGCGCGCGAGGCCCTGGCCGCGATGCCGGTGCCGCTCGCGGACGGACGCGTGGTGCGTGGGGCGCGCGGGCTGCTGCTGCCCACCAGTGACCGGCTGCCGCTCGAGGCGCTCGAACCGTTGGTGCCGTTCGGACTTCGGGTGGTTCACCCGCAGGCCGCCCACGCGCTGCTGGAGCGTCTGGGGGCGGTGCCTGCGACGGCGCGCTCGGTGCTCGACGACCCCGCGGTGCGCGCCGCCGTGGGGGAGGCGCCGGAGTCCGACGAGGGCGACGCGATCACGACGGCGGTGCTGTCGCTGGTCTCGGCGGCCATGGCAGACGACGGGCTCGAGCCGGGTGACCTGCCATGGCTGGGCGACCTGCCGCTGGTGGACGACGAGGGCGAGCTGGCGCCGGCGTCGGCGCTGGTGCTGCCGGGGTCGGTCGCGTCGCGGCTGCTCGACCTCGACGACGTGGGCGTACTCGGCGACGACGTGGTTGAAGCCTGGTCGCCGCAGGTGCTGCGCATCATCGGAGTGCTCGACGGCCTGGCCGCGGTGACGGTTCAGGACGTCGACCTGCACGACCCGCCGGACGCGCTCGCCGACGTCGCCGGCTTCGAGGAGTGGGCCGCCGAGGTGGCGGGTGTCGGCGTCGTGCACGGAGCCGTTTCGGTCGTGCGCGACCTCGATGCCGTACTCGATGAGCGGTGGCCAGAAGCGTTGCGGCACATGGCCGCAGATCCGGCACTGCGGCGCGCGCTGCTGTCGCCGGTGCGCGTCGTTGGCGCGCGAGGGGCGCGCGACCTACCGTCGTACACGTCATGGTGGCTCGGCCACGAGCTGCGGCTCACGGGCGCAGTAGGCCCGGGTGCTGATGACTTCGGCGGCCTGCTCCACCGCGCGCCGGCCTGGGTCGTCGACCTCGATCCGCCGGTGCGTGCCGCGCTGGGGGTGGTAGGGGACGGCGACGCCGCGCCGCTCGCGCCCGAGCTGGTCGAGCGGTTGTTGAGTGGGCTCGCCGATGAGCGTCGCGGGCTCAGCCCTGCCCAGTGCTTGCGCGCATGGTCGTGGCTTGCCCTGGCTGATGAGCCCGATATCTCTCCGCCGCAACGGATTCGAGTCCTGGGCGACGCCGGCTCGACCGTGGTCGACGCCGCCGGGGCCGTCGTCGTCGACGACCCGAGATGGTTGCAGCGTGCCGACCTGGGTGGCCTGGTGGTGGCCCCCGCCGGTCGGGCGGCTGCCCTCGCCGACCTGTTCGACATCGACCTGGCCAGCGAGCGGGCGGCCGGCCGGGTGACCAGTGCGGGTTCGTCGTCCGCGGTGCCTGCTGCGGTCCTCGACGTGCTGCCGGGCGCGCCCACCTCGTGGGTGGAGCACGATCTCCTCACCGTCGACGGCCACGAGGTCGACTGGTGGGTCGAGGACGCCGGCACGGTGCACGCAGCGACGTACGACGGCCTGGCGCGCGCCCTTGCCTGGGCAGCGGGCCGCTGGCCAGGCCGGCACGCCGTCGCAGCGGTGCTCGCCGACCCCGCGGCGGCAGCCCTCCAGGCCGTCGACGCGGCCTGGGACGTTCCCGGCCGCTGAGCCGGCGCTACTCGCCTCGGCGGGCGCCGGACGCGTTGCCGCGCCCGCGCCTGACGTAGACCAACCCGATCCCCCCGAGCACCAGGCCGGTGACGCAGGCCCACGGCCACCAGTCGCGGTCGCCGGTGTGCCACGACGGCACGAGCAGCGTCACGACGAGCGCCACGAGCCAGCACAGGGTTCCGGCGACGATGATCGGGAAGGTGTCGACGCGGGCCGGCGCCAGCGGCGCGGCGGGCTCGGACGTCGGGCCGTCGGGCTCTGCGGCGGTGGGCTCGCGCTCGGGCTGGGTCACGTCGTGCAGCCTATGGCCCGATGCTGGCCTCACCCGGGCCGCCGGTCTGGCAGCATGTGCCTCGCCGACCAGGTCCCCGTCGTCCTGCACCCGCCGTGCACCGCCCCGAGAGGCCCCGAATGTCGCCGTCGAAGAACCGCAAGCGCCCGGCTCAGGGCGCGGCCCCCGTCCCGACGAAGAGCAAGCGCGCCGTCGTCCCCCAGCCGCCGGCCACCGGCAACGTGATCGAGCGGTACTTCCAGATCGCCCAGCGCGGCTCGACCGTGGGCCGCGAGGTGCGTGGTGGCTTCGCGACGTTCTTCACGATGGCCTACATCGTGGTGCTCAACCCGCTGATCATCGGCACCCAGGCCGACAGCACCGGCGCGTTCCTCGGAGGCGGCAGCGCTCCCGACCTGCGGCTCGTGGCGGCCGCCACCGCGCTGGTGGCGGGCCTGATGACGATGCTGATGGGCGTCGTCGCGAACTATCCGCTGGCCCTGGCGACGGGTCTGGGACTGAACGCGTTCGTGACCTTCGGCATCGCCAAGCTGCCGGGCATGACCTGGGCAGACGCGATGGGCCTGATCGTCATCGAGGGCGTCATCATCCTGGTGCTGGTGCTCACGGGCTTCCGGCAGGCCGTGTTCCGGGCCGTTCCGCCCGAGCTGAAGACCGCGATCAGCGTGGGCATCGGCCTGTTCATCACCATCATCGGCCTGGTCGACGCGGGCATCGTGCGCAAGCCGGCCGGCCCGGTCCCGGTCGAGCTGGGCATCGGCGGCTTCCTCGCCGGTTGGCCGGTGCTGGTCTTCGTCGTGGGGCTGCTGGCGATCGCCGTCATGCTGGTCAAGGGTGTCAAGGGCGCGATCCTGTACGGCATCATCGGCGGCACGGTGCTGGCGATCATCGTCCAGGCGTTGTTCGACATCGGCAGCCAGACCGACGCCACCGGCAAGCTCGTCAAGCCCACCGGCTGGGGCCTCAACGTCCCGGCGCTCCCCGACACCTGGATCGCCCAGCCGGACTTCAGCCTGCTCGGCAAGTTCGACCTGCTCGGGTCGTTCTCGGCCATCGGGGCGATCAGCGCCATCCTGCTGATCTTCACGCTGATGCTCGCCGACTTCTTCGACACCATGGGCACCGTGGTCGCGATCGGCAAGGAGGGTGACCTGCTGGACGCCGAGGGCAACCCGCCGAACGTCGGGCGGATCCTCGTGGTCGACTCGATCGCGGCGGCTGCCGGCGGTGCGGCCAGCGTGTCGAGCAACACCTCGTACATCGAGTCGGCGGCGGGCGTCGGCGAGGGCGCACGGACCGGTCTGGCCTCGGTGGTCACCGGCCTGCTGTTCCTGGCCGCGACGTTCCTGGCGCCGCTCGTCGAGATCGTGCCGTACGAGGCCGCAACTCCGGCCCTCGTCGTCGTCGGGTTCCTGATGATGCAGCAGGTCAAGGGCATCGCCTGGGACGACCTCGAGGTCGCGATCCCGGCCTTCCTCACGATCGTGCTGATGCCGTTCACCTACTCGATCACGGCAGGTATCGGCGCCGGGTTCGTGACGTACGTCGTCCTCAAGGTCGTGCGCGGCAAGTCGTCCGCGGTGCACCCGTTGCTGTGGCTGACGTCGGTGCTCTTCGTGGTCTACTTCGCGATCGACCCGATCAAGCAGCTGCTCGGCGTCCAATAGGCCACCGCCCGCCCGCTCGGATGTTGATCACGTCAAGCAGGCGTTGGTCCGCTTGCCGAGGGTTCCAAGCCTCGGCAAGGGACAGCAACCCTGCTTGACGTGATCAACATCGCTGGGCGCGCGGGGGCGGTGCCGGCTGGGGTGCGGGGCTGGTGCGGCTGTCGGTGTTGGGCTCTAGCGTGCCGGCATGACCGACGACCGCTCGAGCTGGCTCACCCCTGACGACTACCTGGCGGCCTTCGCTGCGGACGGCGACCGCCTGGCCGCGCTCGCGCGGGCCAGCGGCCTCCACACCCCGGTGCCGACCTGCCCGGGCTGGTCGATGCTCGACCTCGTCCGCCACTGCGGCGACGTCTACGCGCACAAGATCTCCGTCCTGCGGCTCGGACGCCGACCCGAGCCGGGCGAGTGGCAGCTCGGCGAGCAGCTGTCGGCAGGGGAGGCGGTCGACCGGCACGATGCGGTCCGCCGCGAGCTGGTCGAGGTGCTGGCCGAGCTCGGCGCGGACGCCCCGTGCTGGACCTGGCGGGAGGGCGAGGACTCCGCAGGCTTCTGGTTCCGCCGGATGGCGCACGAGGCGCTGGTGCACCGCGTCGACGCCGAGGCCGCAGCGGGCGCGCGGGTGCTCGCCGCGGCGCCGGGCCTGGCGGCCGACGGCGTCCACGAGGTGCTCAGCTGGTTCGCCGGCGACGTCCTCGGCGAGCCCGGGTCCGACGACGGTGCGGCGGGCTCGGTGCTGGTCGTGGCCACGAGCCCGGCCGGCGAGCACTGCTGGCGGGTCGACCTGCCCGACGGCGACCACGTCGTGACGCGATGCACGTCCGGCGACCCCGCCGACGCCCGGCTCGCGGGGGCGGCGCTGGCCCTCGACCTCGACCTGTGGGGTCGCTCGGCATTGCCGCCAGGCCCAGAGCTGCTGCCGGTGCAGGCCGAGGGGTCACCCGAGGTGATCACCCGGCTGCGCGCCCGGATCGCGATCGCCGCCCAGTAGCCGCACGGGAACACCTCGAGGGTCCGGAGCGTTGCAGCCGGCGGAACATCATTAGCATGGGTAATGAGATAGGGTAACGATTGATGAGCGACACGCCCGGCACCGCGACGACGGCCGCCCGCCGCGCCATCGGCCCGTTGGCGGTCGAGCTGCGCATGGCGATCATGCGCACGTCCCGCCGGCTGCGCCAGGAGCGCAGCGTGGACGACGTCACGCCCGGCCAGTACTCGGTGCTGGCCGTCCTCGACGTGCACGGCCCGATGACCCCGCGCGAGATCGCGACGCACGAGAAGGTGCAGCCGCCGTCGATGACGCGCACCGTGACGGCGCTCGAGGAGGCCGGTCTGGTCTCGCGCACCGACCACCCCACCGACGGCCGCCAGGTCCTGGTCGCGCTGACCGTCGAGGGCTCGTCGGTCGTCCGCGAGACCCGCCGCCGCCGCGACGCCTGGCTGGCCCGCCGACTCACCGAGCTCGACGCGGACGAGCGCGAGACGCTGCACCGGGCCGCCGAGATCCTCACCCGCCTGGCCGACTCGTGAGCCCCACGTTCCGCGCCCTCCGCACCTTCAACTACCGCGTCTGGTCGACCGGCGCCATCGTGTCGAACGTCGGCACCTGGATGCAGCGGGTCGCCCAGGACTGGCTCGTGCTGACCGTCCTCACCGACCACTCCGCCGTGGCGGTCGGCATCACCACCGGCCTGCAGTTCGCCCCGATGCTGCTGCTCGCCCCCGTGGCGGGCCTGCTCGCCGACCGCGTGCCCAAGCGCACCCTGCTGATCGGCACCCAGACCGCGATGGGGCTGGTCGCCCTCGTGATGGGGCTGCTGGTCGTCACCGACACGGTGCAGCTGTGGCACGCCTACGTCCTGGCTGCCGCGCTCGGTGTCGCGGCAGCGATCGACGCGCCCGCCCGCCAGGCGTTCGTCAGCGAGATGGTGCCGCGCGAAGACCTCTCGAACGCCGTAGGCCTGAACAGCGCGTCCTTCCACGCGGCCCGGATCGTCGGCCCGGGCGCCGCCGGCCTCCTCATCGCGCTGTTCGGCACCGGGCCGGTGTTCCTGATCAACGCGGCCACGTTCCTGGCCGTCATCGGCTCGCTGCTGCGCATGCGGGTCAGCGAGCTGACGCCGGCAGACCGCGCCCCGCAGGGTCGGGGCCAGCTGCGCGAAGGCCTGCGCTACGTGCGGGGCCGGCCCGACCTGATGCTGATCATGGCGGTGGTCGGACTGGTCGGCACGTTCGGGCTGAACTTCCAGATGACCACGGCCATCATGGCCACCAGCGCGTTCGGGAAGGGCTCGGGCGAGTACGGCCTGCTCGGCTCGATCATGGCGATCGGCTCACTGGGCGGCGCGCTGCTGGCGGCACGCCGCGAGCAGCCCCGGCTACGGCTGGTGATCGGCGCCACCTTCACCTTCGGGGTGTTCGCCTCGATCGCGTCGTTGATGCCGACGTACGGGCTGTTCGCCGTCGCCCTCATCCCCGTGGGGCTGTCCTCGCTCACCCTCATGACGAGCGCGAACGCCACCGTGCAGCTGTCCGTCGACCCGCAGATGCGCGGTCGGGTGATGGCGCTCTACATGGCCATCTTCATGGGGGGGACGCCGATCGGCGCCCCGGTCATCGGCTGGGTCGGCGAGGCCTGGGGTCCGCGCTGGACCATCCTGCTCGGCGGCCTGATCTCGGTGGCCACCGCGCTCGTCGCCACCGCCTACGTCGTGCGCAAGCGCGAGCTGACGCTGCGCTACCAGTGGCGGCAGACGCCG
The DNA here is from genome assembly GCA_963759935.1 of uncultured Actinomycetota bacterium. Lineage (GTDB taxonomy): Bacteria > Actinomycetota > Actinomycetes > Actinomycetales > Angustibacteraceae > Angustibacter. Next base: position 42,031 of record CAVXBF010000008.1, on the reverse strand, counting down.
CACCTGCAGGTACGCAGCGTGGCTCACGAGCGGGAGCTCGCCCGAGCCCAGCTGGCCGGCCACCAGGCCACCGACTCCCGCTCCGCCGCCTGAGCGGCCGCGGTCGTGGCGGCCCGGCGTCTAGGGTGACGACGTGACCCCACGCTTCCGACGAGCCGTCGTCACCGTGGCGCTGGTGGCCCTCCTGCTGGTCGCCGTGGCCGGCGCCCTGCTGCGCTGAGCACACCCGAGAGCACCGCCGATCGAAGGCGTGAGGTCGTGGACACCATGATCGCCGGAGTGGGATAACTGCTGGGCAGGCATCTGACGACCTCCGGAGGTCGAGATGGGCGCGAGCGACAGCGAGCTGGTGCAGCGGATCCGGTACGTCGCGATGCGTCGGCCGGTGACCCGGGCGGCCGTCCCAGCGGTGATGCTCGTGCCGGCCTTCGGCCGTGACCCGCTGCTGAGCGTCGACAAGCCGATCGTCCTGGCGCTGTGCCTCGCGGTCACCGGCTCGCTGCTCGACTCCTACGTCCGGCTGCGCCGCGCGCGCGACCTGACCGCTGCCGCGGCGCCGCGCGTCGCTGAGGCCATGGGGCTGCCGGTAGCGGTCTCGGGCCTCGCGCTGCTCGCCGTCCTGCTCGCGGTGGCGGTGGACGCGCCTGGCGCCGCGACGACGGCCATCGTCCTGGAGATCGCGGCCGTCATCGCGGCTGGGGTGCTCGTGGCCCGGCTCAAGCCACGACGCGACGACGACCAGGCGCCCCCGCCGCAGCCGTCCGGCTACGGCACGGCGATGGCGGGTGCGGCGCCGTTCGTCGGCACGTCGATCGCCTGCTCGGGCGGCGGGATCCGCGCCGCGGCCTTCTGTCTCGGTGGACTGCAGCGGTTGCGGCAGCGGGAGGCCGGCGCGGCGTCCCTCTATGACCGGGCCGACCGCGTGTACGCGGTCAGCGGCGGCAGCTACATCGCTACGGCGCTGCATCTGGCCCGCCGCAACAGCCCGGCCGACGCCGACGTCCAGGCGTCACTGTTCACGCCCGGCTCGCCCGAGGAGGACTGGCTGCGGCGCAAGTCCAAGTTCCTGATCCCCACCGGCTCGACGCTGGTCACCGGCTTCCTGTCGCTGATGTACGGCATCGCCGTCAACCTGGCGCTCGTCGGCGTCACGGTCTACGCCGCGGCGCTGTACGTCGGCTGGGTGCACAACCGGCTGGACGTCGTGTGCCCGGGCCGGCCGGCGGGGGGTGCGGCGACCTGCCTGGCGGACGGCGGGACGGCGGTCTTCACCACGCGGGCTGGAAGCCCGTTCCTGCTCGGCTGGAGCGTGCTGATCGCGGGCCTCCTGCTGTTCGTGGTGGGCAAGACGCTCACCAAGTACTCCGGCCGCGGCCGGCTCGTGCTCGCCCGGGCGACCCGGGTGCTCGTCACCAGCGGGGTGGCCGTCGGCGCCCTGCTGGTCGTGCTGCCGTGGCTGCTGGTCGCCCTCAACAACGCGACGCTCACGAACGCGCCGTCCGCCACCCTGGCCAAGGTGATGGCCAACGCCCGGCTGGCGACGCCGGACGGCTGCCTGCGCGCCATCGAGAACGACCTCACCGAGCAGGCGACCCTCACCTGGGAACGCGCCCCGGCCCCGGCCCGCGCCGATCCGCTGCCGTTCACCTACCGCGGGTGCGGTGGAACCTGGACCGACGACGCCCTGGTCTTCGCGCCGGGTGGCGTCGTGACGCCGCGCCCCGGCGGGCGCTGGTGCGACCCGGCGACCGGCCTGCCGCGGCCGCGGTTCTGCGACGACCGCCCCACCGGCGGGAAGGTCAGCCTGTCCGACACCTTCGCCTCGTGGTTCGCGGGCGTGGTGGCGTTGGCGGCCGCCGTGCGCGGGGTCGCCGGCAGCGCGCGCTTCACCTCCTCCGCGCCCGGATCACGGCGCGGCATGGTGGCGGACCTGCTGCGCCGGGTGCTGCTGCCGTGGGCCGCCGCGGCCGTGGTGAGCCTCGCCGTGCTCATGGTGCTGCTGGTGCTGTTGCGCGACAACCTGCTCAACCCTGCGCGGCTGCACGCCGTGCACGCGGGGGTGATCGCGGCGCTCGTCGTCCTCGGCCTGCGGCTGCTCACCGACGCCATGCTCAGCTCGTTGCACCCGTTCTACCGCGAGCGGCTGTCGGACTCGTTCCTGCTGCGCCGCCTGGACGACCAGGCCGAGCCGCTGCCCTACCGGCTGCCGACGCACGTCCACCAGTGCGGTGCTTTGAGCGGCCCCGACCTCGTGGTGTGCTGCGCGGCCAACATCCAGGACCGCGACTACATCCCGGCGGCGCGCGGGTGCGCGCCGTTCCAGTTCCGCACCGACACCGTGGGCTCCGGCGATGCGGCGGTGCCGGGGCGGATCGGGATCAGTGACGCCCGGCTGCCCGCCGGGCGGATGCAGCCGGCTCAGGCCTACTCGGCGACGTCCGACCCGCAGGGCCTCGACACGACGCTGGCGGCCGCGATGGCGGCCAGCGGGGCAGCCTTCTCGCCGCGGGTCGGCCGGATGGACGGCCGGGTGCGGCCGTACCGCATGCTGCTGGCTCTGGCCAACGCCCGGCTCGGGGTCTGGCTGCCCAACCCCTACCTGGTCGACCCGACCGCCCGGGTCGCGGCCAGCGCGCAGGGCTGGGAGCAGCGGCTGTGGTGGGCGCTGCGGCGCGCGGGCCGGCCAGGGCCGTTGCGCATCTTCAAGGAGGCGTTCGGCAGCCTGTCGATCGACGACACCCGGATCTATGTCACGGACGGCGGCCACTACGACAACACGGCGATCGTCGAGGCGTTGCGCGACCGGCCGCGGACGCTGTTCGTGCTGGACGCGTCGGCGGATCTGGAGGACAGCCTCGACGCGCTCAGCGACGCCATCGTCACGGCCCGGATGGACCTCGGTCTGGTGCTGCGTCCAGCGGCCGACAGCCCCGTCTCGCAGGTGCGCCGCGACCCGGCTGCGCCGGTGACGATGCTCACCCGAGGCACCGACCAGGTCGTGCAGCGGCCGGCCCTGCCGGTGGCCGCGTGGCTGCACTTCGAGGTCGGCACGGTCGAGGACCCGCTGACCGTGGTCAGCGACGTGTGGTTCGTCAAGAACGTCCGCACCAGCCAGCCCAACATCGAGATCGACGGCTATGCAGCGGAGAACCGCACCTTCCCGGTGACCTCGACCAGCAACCAGTTCTACGGCGAGTACGACTTCGAGGCGTACCGCCTGCTGGGCTACGTCAACACCACGCAGATGCTGGCCGCGCGGGAGGGCTAGCGAGAGGTGCGGCGGTAGACGTTCAGGGCTTGCGGGTGACCGTCGACGTCTTGGTGGTCGACGTGGTCGAGGTGCGGGTGACCGGCACGGTCTTGGTCGGGCACAGGTTGAGCGGCAGCGGCACCCCGAGGGCGTCGACGCACGGCAGCACGGTGGGCATCTGCGTCACGTGCGTGACGACCGACGTGACCACCGACGTCACGACGCTCACCACGGGCGAGGCGGCGGACGCCGCGGTGCCACCCGCGCCACCGCCCGGCGGGACGGACGCCGACGTCGGGCCGGACGTCGGGCGGGTGGTGCGCGAGGTCGGGCTGGGGTCACTGCCGGTCGGCTGCTGCGTCGGCCTGGAGCCCGCGGAGGAGCCTCCTGCCGGGGTGGCGCCCGCCGCCTCGACGTTCGAGCCGGTGCCGGAGCCGCTGTGCGCGGCGGGCAGGCTCGCCGCCGGCAGCTCGCTCACCCCGCGGCGGTAGGCGTCGGCGATCGCGATGACGGTGCGCACATAGCTGTCGGAGTTGTTGTAGCGCCGGATCGCGGAGTACAGGTCGCCGGGCTGGCGCAGGTCGCCGGGGCCGCTGCACAGGTAGACGGCCGTGGCCGTCGCCGCGTCGTTCATGTCCTGCGGGTCGCGCCGTCCGTCGCCGTCGGCGTCCGAGCCGACGATGCGCCAGGTACCGGGGATGAACTGCATCGGGCCGACGGCCCGGTCGTAGACGGTGTCGCGGTCCCAGACGCCGCGGTCGGTGTCGAGGATGCGGGCCGTGCCCCGGCTGCCGTCGAGAGCGATCCCGATGATGCCGGGGCGGGCGACACCACGGGCATCGAGGGCGTTGCCGCCGAACCGCGCGTGGTTGCTCTCGACCCGGCCGATGGCTCCCACGAGCGCCCAGTCGATGCCGCACTGGGTATCGGCCCGGCCGACCAGCGAGGCCGCCAGCCGGTAGGCGGACAGCGCGGGAGCCGGGATCCCCAGGGCGTCGAGCCGCACCGGCTGGGGGCTGCCCGGAGCGGTGCCGGAGGGCAGCTCGAGACCGGGAGCGAGGTTCGGGTCGGCAGGCGAGGTGCCGGTGGAGGCCGGGCCGATGTCGGACGTCGTCAGCGGCGGCTGCGTCAGGGCCTGCGCCGGAACGTCGGGCACGTAGCGGCTGTCGGTGCGGACCGAGGGGGTTCCCGTGTGGGCCAGGGCGATGCCGCTGGCGACCAGCACCGCGGCGGGCACCAGGGCAGCGACGCTGCGCCAGCGGATCGTCACGGTCTTGCGGTGTGCACCGCTCACGGTCGGCACCTTCCTCGTCGTCTCGGCGCACCCACCCCCGGGCTCGACCTGCTCAACGAGCCAGGGCGTCGAAGGTCACGCACGATGATCGACCAACTGCGTGTTCCGCGCATCTCGGGCACGCGGGAAGGAGCCGCTAGCCGCCCGACACGGAGGCCTCGGTGACGCGCGCGCCACCACCGACGTCATCGAGCTGACCGGGCTGATCGAGCCCTGAGCGCCGGCCGACTCGAGCCCGGTCGAGCTGCTTCCACTCCGGACGCAGGGCGGGCAGCGTGGTGGCCACGAAGTACACCGCGCCGCAGACGAGCAGGGCGTTGCTGATGCCGATCTGCTCGGCGAGCACGCCGCCGACGAGGCCGCCGAACGGGATGAGCGACCACGCGGCACTGTTGAGCAGCGACATCACCCGCGCTCGCATGTGCTCGGGGATGCGTTCGAGCTCGACCGCCCCCAGGATCGGGTTGATCACTCCCGAGCCGGTGCCCCCGACGAACAGCACGCCGAAGACCAGCCACAGCGGCGCGTCCAGAGCGAGCACGGCGAAGCGCGGGGCGCCGATGCCGAAGAAGCCGACGAAGAACGCGGCGCGCCGGGGCAGCCGATGCCCGATGACAGCAGCCGTGAGGGCGCCGATCACCGCACCCGCTGACATGGCGGCCGCCGCCGCTCCCATCAGCGCCGCGCCTCCGCCCCGGTGCTGGGCCCAGACGGCGATCAGCACGCCGGAGTAGGCGGCGTCGAGCAGGTTGGTGACGCCGACCATGCCGACGATCGAGCGCAGCAGGCCGTCACGCCAGACGAAATGCGCGCCCTGCCGCAGCCTGGTCAGGTACGAGCCGGGAGCCTCCTCGTGCTGGACCGAGCCGCGCGTCTCGCGGGCACGCAGCCCGAAGCCCATCAGCAGCGCGGCGACGGCGAACGACGCGGCGTCCACCGAGATCGCGGTCGCCGGGCCGACCCAGGTGACGAGCGCTGCGGCAGCCAGCGGGCCGATGACCGACGCGCTGCGGCTGATGCCGTCCTCGAGCCCCAGGATGCGCTCGATCGGCTGGCCGGAAGCCGCGGCGACCGGTGGCGCGAGGACGTACTTGGCGTTGTCGCCCGGCCCGCGCACCAGCCCGGCGAGCGCCACCAGCACCAGCAGGGTGCCGAAGTGCAGCTGGTCGAGCGCATGCAGCGCAGGGATCGCGCCGACGAGGACGATGCTCGCGACGTCCGAGACGATGCTGACCCGGCGTGCGCCGACCCGGTCGGTCACCGGGCCGCCGAGCGCCTGGGCGATCACGTACGGGCCCATCTCGGCCATCGCGACCAGGCCGGTACGCGTCGCCGAGCCGGTGGTCTGCAGGACGAACAGCGGCAGGGCGATCATCGACAGCCGCGTCCCGATCAGCGAGACCCCGAACGCGCTCAGCAGCACCGCGACCGGGCGCCGCGACACCCGTGCGGGCGCCGCGGTGGCGTTCATCGCCGGTCTCCGGGGCAGGGGAAGACGTTGAGCTGCACCTCCACCGGTCGTGCGGCCTCGCCCGGGTCGGCGTCGTCGTCCGGGTCGGTGGCCGGCCCGTCGGCGCGCGGGTACTCGTCGACGATCGCCCACATCCGCTCGGCGAGCTCGTCCGCCTGGGCGGCGGTGAGCCGCAGCCGGTTGTCGCTGAACGTCCCTGCCGAGCGCCAGCGGCCGGGCAGCGCGAGCTTCTCGTCGAGGTGCGCCTGCACCTGGTCGTAGCTGATCCGGGTGACGCTGCGCAGGTATGCCTCGGTGGTGTCGGCGGCCTCCGGGTCGTCGAGCGCGGCCCCGACGTCGAGGTAGGTGGAGCGGCTCGCAGCCCGCCACCAGCGCTCGCGCGGCTGGCCGAGCTCGGGGTCTTCGGTGATGAAGCCGTACTCGGCGAGCTGGCGCAGGTGGTAGCTCGTAGCGGCGCTGGACAGCCCGAGGCGGTCGGCCAGGGTGGTCGAGGTGGCGGGCCCCTCGCTGCGCAGCAGGCCGAGGATGCGCACCCGCAGGGGGTGGGCCAGGCCGCGCAGGGTGCGCGCATCCAGGCGCAGGTCGGCGGGGTCGGCGGGGTCAGGCGTGAGTGGCATGGACAGGACGATAGTTCGCCAAGACTTCTTTGCCAAGAGGTCTTTGCAAAGAAAGTTTGGCAAGGGACGGCGCCCTGCGGGCAGGCACGATCGGGGGGTCGGCGTTCCTCAGCGCACCGGGGGCCGTTCGTGCCTGCCCGCGCGCAGGCCATCGCCGCGGGTCGGGGGCCCGGTCACCTGTCTGGCGGTGGGACACTGGTCGGGTGCCCGAGCTGCTGGACGACGCCCTCGCCGAGCTGCGCCCGCTGCTGCTCGACCCCCAGCACCTGGTGCGGGCCGTCGGCGCCGGCCGACGCCGCACCGGCACGCCGTCGGTGACCCGGGTCGAGCTGCGGCCGGTCGACCTCAAGGCGGGCCGCGTGCTCCAGGTGGTGACGCACGACGGCCGCCAGGCCACGACCCGCAACACGCCGTACGGCGCCGCCGCGGCCACGGTCGACTCCCTGCTGGCCGAGCCGTTCGGCAACTGGCACGTCGAGACGGTCGACGCCACGGTGCAGCTGCGGGTCACCAAGAAGGGCGCGGCCCAGGTGCACCGGGTGGCGGCGAGCCGGCGCGACGTCGAGGTGCGCTCGCACGACCGGGTGCGCAACCGGCTGATCGACCCCGACGACCCGATGTTCGCGGCGCTCGGGGCCGACGGTGACAAGCGCCGCCAGGTCGACGCCTTCCTGCGGGTGCTCGAGCCGACCCTCGCCCGGCTGCCCGCCGATCGACCACTGCGCGTCGTCGACCTGGGCTGCGGCAACGCCTACCTGACCTTCGCGGCCCACCGGTTCCTGACCGACCGGCTCGGCGCGGTGCGCACGGTCGGGGTCGACGTCCGGCCGGAGATGGTGGCCCGAAACGCCGACCTCGCCACCCGGCTGGGCCTGGACGGGCTCACCTTCGAGGCGGGCACGATCGAGCAGGCACAGCCGCTGCCGGACGACGAGCCGCCCGACCTGGTGCTCGCGCTGCACGCCTGCGACACCGCCACCGACGAGGCGCTGGCCCGAGCGGTGCGGTGGGACGCCGGGGTGGTGCTGGCCGCGCCGTGCTGCCACCACGACGTCCAGCGACAGATCGGGATGGGGCCGGGCGCGCCGACGCCGTACACCGCTCTCGCCCGGCACCCGATCCTGCGCGAGCGCTTCGCCGACGTCCTCACCGACACCCTGCGTGCGCTGATCCTGCGGATGGTCGGGTACAAGGTGGACGTCGTCGAGTTCGTCGACTCCCGGCACACGCCGCGCAATGCGATGATCCGCGCGGTGCGCACCGGCTCGCCCGCCAAGGACGTCATGCTGGCCGAGTACCGCGCGCTCACGGCGGACTGGAGCGTGCACCCGGCGCTGGCCCGGATGCTCGACGCCGAGGTCGTCCGAGCCCTCTCGTGACACGACGGTCTCGAGCGGTGCTGGGCGCCGCCGTGCTCGCGGCCGCCCTCGCGTTGGGGCAGAGCCCCGCGACAAGCGTTGCGGCACAGGGTGCATCGCCTCCGACGAAGGTGACGACCGTCCGCGACCCGCGGATCGAGGAGTCCAGCGGACTGGTCGTGAGCCCGAGCCATCCCGGCCTGGTGTGGACGGTGAACGACTCCGGGTCGGCCGCCGTCGTGTACGGCGTCTCGACCCGCGACGGCCGCACCCGCGCGGTGCTCACCATGGCTGGCCCGGACGGCGAGACGCTCGACGCGCGCGACATGGAGGCGATGGCGGCCGGCCGCGACCGTAGCGGCCGCGCGTACCTCTGGGTGGGTGACATCGGCGACAACCGGGCGGTGCGCGACAGCGTCGTGCTCCGCCTGCTGCGCGAGCCGGGCGTGGTGACCACCAGCAGGGTGCGCACGGTGTCGCTGCGAGTGCGCTACCCCGACGGGCCGGTGGACGCCGAGACGCTGCTCTGGCTGCCGGACGGGCGCCTGCTCGTGGTCACCAAGTCGCTGCTTGCCGCGCGGGTCTACGAAGTACCCGCCGAGGCGGTGCGGCGCGCGTTGGCAGGGCGTGACGTGGCCACACCCGCTGTGGCGCAGCAGGTTGCGTCCGTGCCAGAGACACTGGCCACCGACGGTGCGGCGCTACCGGATGGCCGCGTGGTGATCCGCGGCTACGGCTCCGGGACGCTCTACGGTCGCCTGGCCGACGGCCTGCCTGCCGTCGAGTCAATCGTCCTGCCCGACCAGCCGCAGGGCGAGACGCTGGCCGTCGAGCGCGGCGGCAGATCGGTGCTGGTCGGCTCGGAGGGCGTACGCCAACCGCTGTGGCGGGTCGGCATCCCGGCCGCACCCACCGCGCCGACCGAGACGCCATCGCAGCCGCCGGCGACGGCTCCGGCCACCACCTCCGCGACGCCGGCCGACGGGTCGTCCGGTCCGCCGTGGCCCGAGATCGCCGCCGTCGCGTTCGCCGCCCTGGCGGCCGGTGGCCTGGCCGTGGTGACCGCGGCCGTCGCCCGCGGACTGCGGCGGCGGCGCGGGCGCTGAGCCCTAGAGCCGCTCGACCACGTGGTCGATGCAGGCTGTCAGCGCCTCGACGTCGTCCGGCTCGACCGCGGGGAACATGCCGATGCGCAGCTGGTTGCGACCCAGCTTGCGGTACGGCTCGACGTCGACGATCCCGTTGTGCCGCAACGTCTGTGCCACGACAGCAGCATCGACGTCAGCGGCGAAATCGATGGTGCCGACAACCGGGGACCGGTGGCTGGGGTCGGCGACGAACGGCGTCGTGTACGAGGTGCGCTCGGCCCAGCGGTAGAGCCGGGACGCCGAGTCGGCAGTGCGCGCGGTCGACCAGGCCAGGCCGCCCTGAGCGAGCAGCCAGTCGACCTGCTCGGCCATCATCACCAGCGTCGCCAGCGCCGGCGTGTTGTAGGTCTGGTCGAGCCGGCTGTTGGTGACCGCCGTCATCAGGTCCAGGCCGGTCGGGATCCAGCGGTCGGTGGCCGCGATCGCCTCAGCACGCGCGATCGCCGCGGGCGACAGGAATGCCAGCCACAGGCCGCCGTCCGAGGCGAGGCCCTTCTGCGGCGCGAAGTAGTAGGCGTCGCACTCGCTGAGGTCGACCGCGATGCCCGTCGCCGCCGACGTGCCGTCGACCAGCACGAGCGGTCCGCCTTGCTGCGCCGAGGCCGTGCCGGCCACCCGCTGCACCGGCATCACGACGCCGGTCGACGTCTCGTTGTGCGGCCACGCGTGGACGTCGATCCCGTCCTCGGCGAGCGGTTCCGGCCGCGATCCCGCCGCCGACTCGATCACCGACGGCTCGGCCAGGAAGGGCGCGGCCGATGTCGCGGCGGCGAACTTGGACGAGAACTCGCCCAGCACCAGGTGCTGCGCCCGCTCGCGCACCAGGCAGCAGGTCGCGACGTCCCAGAACAGCGTGGAGCCCCCGTTGCCCAGGACGAGCTCGTACCCGTCCGGCTGGTCGAACAGCTCAGCCAGCCCCGCGCGCAGCCGGCCGACCAACCGCCGTACCGGCTGCTGCCGGTGCGAGGTGCCCAGCAACGAACGCCCCGCGTCGGCGACCGCCTGCACCTGCTCAGGCCGCACCTTGCTCGGGCCTGAGCCGAACCGCCCGTCCGACGGCAGCAGGTGCCCGGGGATGGTCAGCGGCATGTCAGCCGGCGTGCCCGGGGCTGACGGCCTCGTCCCATCCGGTGACCTCCTGCGGCATCCGCGGGCTGTGACCGACGTAGCGCGCCGAGGGGCGGATCAGCCGACCGGTGCGCTTCTGCTCCAGCACGTGCGCCGACCACCCGGCCGTACGGGCGCAGGTGAACATCGGGGTGAACATGCTCGCGGGCACCTCGGCGAAGTCCAGGATCACGGCGGCCCAGAACTCGACGTTCGTGGCCAGCACGCGGTCCGGACGCCGGGAGTGCAGCTCGTCGAGGGCGGCCTGCTCGAGCGCGGCCGCCACCTCGTAGCGCGGGGCGGCGAGCCGCTTCGCGGTGTCGCGCAGGACGCGGGCGCGGGGGTCCTCGGCGCGGTAGACGCGGTGGCCGAAGCCCATCAGCCGCTCGCCGCGGTCGAGCACGTCGCGGACGTAGGCGCCGGCGTCGCCGGTGCGCTCGACGCCCTCGATCATGTGCAGCACCCGCGAAGGCGCCCCGCCGTGCAGCGGTCCGCTCATCGCGCCAACGGCCCCCGAGAGGCAGGCCGCGACGTCCGCACCGGTCGAGGCGATGACGCGGGCGGTGAAGGTCGAGGCGTTCATGCCGTGCTCGGCGGCCGACACCCAGTAGGCGTCGACGGCCTCGACGTGCCGGGGATCGGGCTCGCCGCGCCAACGGATCATGAACCGCTCGACGATGGTGCTGGCCTTGTCGACCTCGCGCTGCGGCACCATCGGCTGCTCCTGGCCGCGGGCCGACTGGGCGATGAACGACAGCGCCATGACGGAGGCGCGCGCGAGGTCCTCGCGGGTCTGGTCGGCATCGATGTCGAGCAGCGGCCGGTAGCCCCAGATCGGGGCGAGCTGGGCGAGCGCGCTCTGGACGTCGACGCGCACGTCACCGGTGTGCACCGGCAGCGGGAACGGCTCGGCCGGTGGCAGTCCGGGATTGAACTCGTCATCGACGAGCAAGCCCCAGACGTTGCCGAACGAGACCTTGCCGACGAGGTCGTTGATGTCGATGCCGCGGTAGCGCAGCGAGCCGCCGGCCTTGTCCGGCTCGGCGATCTGCGTCTCGAAGGCGATGACGCCCTCGAGGCCTGGCCGGAACGTGGTGTCAGCGTCGGTCATGACGCTCCTCTCACTCGTCGTCGAGTGTCCCTGCGGCCGGGCGGCGGCGTCGGATCCTCGGTCGTCGGGGCGGGCGACGGCGCTGAGGTGGTGCGCGCGGCCCGACGTCATTGTGCCCTCCCGCGGCGGCGACGCCGCCCCCGGTCCGTCCCGTCCGCATAGGCTCGGCGCGTGAGCGAGCAACCGGTAGTCGACCCGAAGGCCCGGCTGGACTACGCCGGCGAGCTGATCGGTGACGAGCTCGAGGCGGGCGGCACCGCCGCACCGCTCGGCTGGATCGAGCGTTGGTACGCCGAGGCGCAGGCCGACGAACGGATCCATGAGCCCGGCGCCATGGTGGTCGCCACGGTCGACGCCGCCGGGCTGCCCAACGCGCGCACCGTGCTGCTCAAAGGGCTGTCCGCCGAAGGACTGACCTTCTACACCAACACACGTTCGGCCAAGGGTCACGAGCTCTCCGCGGTGCCCTACGCCGCACTGGTGCTGCTGTGGCACCCGATGTACCGGCAGATCCGGGTGCGCGGGCCGGTGCGGCCGACCTTGGCCGAGGAGGCCGCCGCCTACTTCGCCGCGCGCCCGCGGGGCTCCCAGGTCGCCACCCGCGCCTCCCGGCAGTCGCAGCCCATCGGTTCGCGCAGCGAGCTCGAGGCTCGGGTCGCCGCCGAGGACGCCCGCTGGCCCGACACCGGTGCGCCGGACGACGTTCCGGCGCCCTCCACCTGGGGCGGGTACGTCGTCCGACCGGACGTCGTCGAGCTGTGGGTCGGCCAGCGCTCGCGGCTGCATGACCGGGTGCTCTTCGAGCGCACCGGCGACGGCGGGTTGGACGATCCGCGCTCGTGGCGGGTGGGCCGTCTGCAACCCTAGGCACGGTCAGGAGGTGCTCGTGCTGGACGTCGTCGTGCTGGGCGGCCAGCGGCTGGGCAAGGTCCCCGTCGACGATGACGGCGACGCCACCGAGCCGGTGTCCTCGCGGGCGCTGCTGCTGCTCACCTACCTCGCCCTGCGCGCGGGCGTCCCGCAGCCGCGGCCGCACCTGGCCCAGCTGTTCTGGCCGGACTCGGCCGAGGCGCAGGGGCGTACCAACCTGCGCCGCGAGCTGCACCACCTGCGGGCGGCGCTCGACGGCGACGACTCGCTGCAGGTCACCCAGGCCACGTTGTGCTGGCGCGACCGGCCCACCTGTCGGGTCGACGTCCGGCAGTTCTCGCTGGAACGGTCTGCGGCCCTCCAGGCGGCGCGCGCCGGCGACCCCGAGGCGGTGATCGCGCACGCCGGGCAGGCCATCTCGCGCTACGGGGGACCGCTGCTGCCCGGCTCGATGGAGGAGCTGGGCCCTCGACGGCCGCAGTGTCCTGCAGCAGCAGTGCGTCGAGCTGTGCGACGTGGTGGTCGACGCCTGGCGCCAGATCGGCCAGCTCCAGCGGGGGATCGAGATGGCCCGGCGCCGGGTGCAGCTCTCGCCGCTCGAGGAGGAGGGCTACCTGCGGCTGCTGCAGCTGCAGGCCGACGTGGGCGACCGGTCGGCGGCGCTCGCCACCTTCCACCGCTGCGTCTCGGTGCTCGAGACCGAGCTCGGTCTCGAGCCCTCGCCGCGCGTGCTGGCCGTCGTGGAGCGGCTGCACCGCACCGCCCCCGGCCCGGCGACGCAACCCGGGCGGGAGGGCGCGCTGGTGCGGTCCGGCGCCGCCGGCGCGCCGTTGGTGGGTCGATCCGGGCTGGTCCGCCACCTGGCCCAGCGCGGCCCGGGCCGGCCTCGACCGGCACCCGCGGTCTCGGTGATCTGCGGCGAGCCGGGCGTGGGCAAGAGCCGGCTGGCCGCGGAGGTCGCGACCCGGATGCGTCGCGACGGCGCCGTGGTGGCGCTCGCTCGGTGCTTCGCCCGGTCCGGTCGTCCGGCCCTGGCGCCGGTGGCCGACTGGCTCAGCGAACCGGACCTTCGCCGGCTCGCCGCCGCGTGGCCGGCGGCGGCGCAGCGGGAGGTCGAGCGACTCGTCCCGCTCACCGCGACGGCGGCCGCGAGCGGACCGCCCCCGGTGCTCGACATCGGTGAGCTGGGCCGCGGGGACGGCTGGCGACGACGGCACTTCTACGAGGGGCTGGCCAGCGCCGTGCTGTCGCTGCGGCGCCCTACGCTGCTGGTGCTCGACGACCTGCAGTGGTGCGACGTGGAGACGCTCGCCTGGCTGTCGTTCCTCCTCGAGCGCGCCCGAGCCGACGCCACGGCAGAGCTGCTGGTGCTCGCGACGGCCCGGCCCGCCGAGCTGGGTCGCCAGAGCGAGCACGCGGCCTGGCTCGCCGCGCTCCGCTCGGACGGCGTGGCGGACGTCGTCGACCTCCTACCGCTGGACGTCGCCGAGGCGGCCGAGCTGGGCGGGCACCTGCTGGGCCGCCGGCTGACGACGGCCGAGGCGGTCGAGCTGCACGCCACGACGGGTGGCTTCCCGCTGTACGTCGTCGAGGCCACTCGCTCCTCCGCGGCCGGAGCGGTCAGCGAGCCGGACGGACCGCCGGCTAACCAGGACGCGCTGGCCCCGGCCGGCGCGGTGCTGCGCCGCCGGCTCGCCGAGGCCTCACCGGTCGCCCGCGAGGTGGCGGGACTGGCCGCGTGCGTCGGGCGCGACTTCGATCTCGACCTGCTCACCGAGGCGAGCGACCTCGAGCCGGACGTCGTCGTGGACGCCGTCGACGAGCTGTGGCGGCGCCGCATCCTGCAGGAGCACGCCACCGGCTACGACTTCGCGCACGACCTGCTGCGCGACGAGGCGTTCGCGCTGGTCTCGCCGCCACGGCGCTGGCTGATGCACCGGCGCCTCGCCCAGAGCCTGGAGCTCGGGCACGCCGGGCGGCTCGAGGACGTCGCGTTGCAGCTCGCCGACCTCTACGAGCGGGGCGGGCGGATCGACCGGGCGATCGACTACCACCGCATGGCGGCCGAGCGCGCGGCGGAGCTGTTCGCCGTCCTCGAGTCCGTGCGGCACTACCGCAGCTGCCAGCGGCTCCTGGAGACCACGGAGCCCGGCCCGGCGCGGGACGCGCGCGAGCTCGACCTCCGCTCGGCCATGTCCGCGCCACTGAACGCCGTCCACGGCTACACCTCGCCGCCGCTCGTCGAGAACGTCGAGCGCCTGGTCGAGCTCGCCGAGCGGCTGGGGCGGCGGCGCGACCTGCTGGCGTCCGTCGTCGCGCTGTGGGCGTCCCGGTTCGTGCAGGGGCGGCACGACGAGGCGCTCGCGCTGGCCCATCGGGCGCTCGACCTGTCCGCGATCGAGCCGGGGCTGGAGGGGCAGGCCCGGCTCGCCATGGGCGGTTCGGTGTCGGTGGTCGGCCGCTCCCGGGAAGGCGTGGAGCACTTCGAGCAGCTGTGGTCGAACGACCCCGACACGGTCTCCCTCATCATGGGCACCCGGCCGCGGGTGCATGGCCGGGCCTGGGCGGCGCACCCGGCGTGGCTGCTCGGCGACGTCGACGCCAGTCGGGCGTTCCGCGACGAGTCGGTGCGGGCGGCGCGCCTCGGCGGGCGACCCTACGACCTGGTGGTCGCCCTGTCGTACGAGCTCGTCACCGACTACCTCCTCGGCGACCGCGAGGCGCTCGCCCGGTGTCTGGACGAACACCTCAGCCTGTGCCGGCGGCACGAGGTGGCGTACTACCCGGAGTGGGGCGGCGTGCTCGCCGGCTGGCAGCGGGCCGACCTGGCCGGCGTGGACGAGATGTCGGTCGCGATCCGGCGGCTGCAGGCCCACGGCGCCTTCGCCCGGATGCCCTTCTGGCTCGCGCTGCTGGCCGAGCGGCAGAGCGAGCTCGGGCTGGCGTCGCAAGCCCGCGCCACGCTGGACGCCGCGGAGGTCGCCGCAGTCAGTCGCGACGACGTGTGGTGGCTGCCGGAGGTGCTGCGACGCCGCGCACAGCTGGTGGCGGACGACCGCGCCCTGACCGTGTTGCATCGTGCGCTGCGCCTGGCCGAGGAGCACGGCAGCGGCAGCCTCGTGGACCGCTGCCGGGCGGATCTGGCGGCCCGCGGCGAGCACCTGAGTGGTGCCGAGCCCGCCGGCGAGCGCCGCGAACGCTGAGCGAACGCCGCATCCCTAGCGTGCTGTGCACCGCCCGGAACGCCCGGACCGGCTGTGCAGGAGGTTTGATCATGACCAGCACCAGAGGCACGGAGTCACTCGGTGTCGTCGGGGGTTTCGCCGGCCTCGCAGATGCGCTCACCGGCGACCTCATCACCCCGGCGCACGAGGGTTACGACCAGGCACGGGCGGTTTACAACGCGATGATCGACCGCCTGCCGGGCGCGGTGGCGCTCTGCACGTCGGTCGCGGACGTCGTCGCCTGCGTCAAGCACGCACGGGCGACGGGCACCGACCTCGCCGTACGCGGCGGGGCACACAACGCTGGCGGCCTGGGCGTGTGGGACGGCGCGCTCGTGGTCGACCTGCGCGGACTGAACGACATCACGGTCGACCCCGCCGCCGGCACGGTCCAGGTGGGCGGCGGCTGCCTGTGGCGCGAGGTCGATGCCGCGACGTTCGAGCACGGGATGGCGACGCCGTGCGGTTTCATCGCCAGCACCGGCGTCGGCGGACTGGCGCTCGGCGGCGGCGTCGGCTACCTCACCCGGCGGTTCGGGATGACGGTCGACAACATGGTGTCCGCCCAGGTGGTGCTGGCCGACGGCAGCGTCGTCGTCGCGGACGAGACGTCGCACCCGGACCTGTTCTGGGCGTTGCGTGGCGGCGGCGGCAACTTCGGCGTGGTCACCCAGTTCACTTTCCGCTGCCACCCGATCGGCGACCACGGCACGGTCATCGGCGGTCCGGTGCTCTACGCGATGGAGGACGCCGGCGAGGTGATGCGTTGGTACCGCGACCTGCTGCCCTCGCTGCCCGAGGAGCTCAACGGCTGGTTCGGCCTGATCACGATCCCGCCGGCGCCGCCGTTCCCGGAGGAGCTGCACGGGCGCAAGGCCGCGGTGATCCTGTGGTGCTACACGGGTGACCCGGCGCGGGCCGACGAGGTGCTGGCACCGGTGCGCGAGTTCGGCTCGCCGTTGCTTGACGGGCTGCACAGCCTGCCGTTCCCCATGCTGCAGGGCGCGTTCGACGCGCTCTACCCGGCCGGTCTGCAGTGGTACTGGCGCGCGGACACCTACGAGACGATCAGCGACACCGCGATCGAGGCGCACCTGAAGTTCGGCGCCGAGCTGCCCACCGGGCACTCCACGATGCACCTGTACCCGATCGACGGTGCCGCGGCGCGCGTCGCCCCGGACGCCACGGCCTTCCCGTACCGCTCCGGTGGCTGGACCGGGACGATCGTCGGGGTCGACCCGGACCCGGCGAACAACGAGCTCATCACGCAGTGGGCCCGCGACTACTGGGAGGCGCTGCACCCGACGTCCGTCGGTGGCGCCTACGTGAACTTCCTGCAGGACGACGAGGGGTCGGACCGCGTGCGCGACGCGTACGGGGCCAACTTCGAGCGGCTGCGCCAGGTGAAGACGACCTACGACCCGGGCAACTTCTTCCACATCAACCAGAACATCCCCCCGCGCTGACCCACCCTCCCGCCGTGATCATGCACGTTCGCCCCACCCCCTCCCGCCGTGATCATGCACGTTCGCCCCACCCCCTCCCGCCGTGATCATGCACGTTCGCCCGGCGCCCCTGGGCGAACGTGCATGATCACCGAAGGAGGGCGGTAGCGATCCCGGCCGCGTGCCACTGAGCATTGCCCGCCGGCGAGCGCGGTGGCACCGTGTCAGGGTCGAAGGAGGTTGCCGTGCCGGCCCGTGACCCGTTCCCCCAGCTCGATGGCACCGTGCTCGTCACCGACTCGGGCCTCGAGACCGACCTGATCTACCACCACGGCGCCGACCTGCCGGCGTTCGCGGCGTTCGTGCTGCTGCGCGACGACGCCGGCCGGGCGCTGCTCGAGCGGTACTTCCGCGAGCATCTCGAGACGGCAGCGGCTCACGGGCTCGGCTGCGTGCTGGAGACGCCGACCTGGCGGGCTAGCCCCGGCTGGGCCCCGGCGGTCGGCTGGTCGACCCAGGACGTCGCGCTCGCCAACCGCGAGGCGGTCGAGCTGGTCGTGGGGGTGCGGGACGACGTCCGCGACCAGGCCGGTCCGTGCCTGGTCAGCGGCTCGGTCGGCCCGCGTGGCGACGGCTATGTGGTCAGTGAGCGGATGAGCGCCGCCGAGGCGCACGCCTACCACCGCGACCAGGTCTCGACGTTCGCCGACACCGAGGTCGACCTGGTGAGCGCCCTGACCCTGGGCTACCCGGAGGAAGCCATCGGGTTCGTGCGCGCTGCCGCCGAGGCCGGGCTGCCGTCAGTGGTGTCGTTCACCGTGGAGGTCGACGGCCGGCTGCCGGACGGCACCACGCTCGGCGACGCGGTGACGGCGGTCGATGAGGCCACCGGCGCGGCCGCTGCCTACTTCATGGTGAACTGCGCGCACCCCCAGCACGTGATGTCCGCGCTCGATCCGGGTGCCGCGTGGTCGAAGCGGCTGGTCGGCTTGCGGGCCAACGCATCGACCCGCAGCCACGCCGAGCTCGACGCGGCCACCGACCTGGACGACGGTGACCCGCACGCGCTCGCCGACGAGCTGGTGGCGCTGCGCTCGCAGCAGCCGACGCTGACGGTGCTGGGCGGCTGCTGCGGCACCGACGTCCGACACATCGACGCCCTGGCCGCGCTGCTCGGCTCCGCCCCCACCCCGCCGTGATCATGCACGTTCGCCCCCACCCCGCCGTGATCATGCACGTTCGCCCGCCGCACCGGGGCGAACGTGCATGATCACCGCAGGAGAGGGGGCGGCGGCGGGGCGGCGTCCGGATGGCGGGACTACGCGACAGTAGGTTTGCCGCGCCAGGCTGGGCATCGGCTACCGTGACGACGGTCACATCCACCGCGGACGCCACCGTCGCCGTCCGTCGACCCACCCCGTAGGCATCGTCGCCAGCGGCCGGGTCGCCGGCGACAGGGAAGTCCATGAGCGTGCACCGCGTCGTCCACGACGTCACCGAACGCATCGCCGCCCGCAGTGCCACCACCAGAGCCGAGTACCTCGACCAGCTCGAACGCGCTCGGGCTACCCGCGGCCCGCGCTCGGGCCTGGGCTGCAGCAACATCGCGCACGCCGTCGCCGCCTGCGGCAGCAGCGAACGTGCCGCCCTCACCGGTGACGACGCAGCCAGCATCGCGATCGTCACCTCCTACAACGACATGCTCTCGGCCCACGCGCCGTACGAGACCTACCCGCAGCAGATCAAGGCGGCGGCGACGGCGGTCGGCGCGGTCGCTCGCGTCGCCGGCGGCGTGCCGGCGATGTGCGACGGCATCACGCAGGGCCGCGAGGGCATGGAGCTCAGCCTGTTCAGCCGCGACGTGATCGCCATGTCCGCCGCGATCGCGCTGTCGCACGACGTGTTCGACGCGGCGCTCATGCTCGGCGTCTGCGACAAGATCGTGCCGGGGCTGGTCGCCGGCGCGCTGGCCTTCGGACACCTGCCGACCGCGTTCGTGCCGGCGGGACCGATGGCCAGCGGCCTGCCCAACGCCGAGAAGGCGCGGGTTCGGCGGCAGGCGGCCGAGGGCCAGGTCGGTCGCCCGGAGCTGCTCGCGGCCGAGGTCGCGTCGTACCACTCGGCGGGTACCTGCACCTTCTACGGCACCGCCAACTCCAACCAGCTGCTGATGGACGTGATGGGGCTGCACCTGCCGGGCGCGGCCTTCGTCAACCCCGACGACCCGCTGCGGGCCGCGCTGACCGACGCCGCCGCACATCGGGTGGCCGAGATCGCCACGAGCGAGCAGCCGTACGGGATCGGCCATGTGGTCGACGAGCGGGTCATCGTCAACGGCGCCGTCGCGCTGCTGGCCACAGGCGGGTCGACCAACCACACGATGCACCTGGTCGCGATGGCTGCTGCCGCCGGCGTGCAGCTCACCTGGGAGGACCTCGACGACCTGTCGCGCGTCGTCCCGCTCTGCACCCGGCTGTACCCGAGCGGCACCGCGGACGTGAACCACTTCCACGCGGCCGGGGGCACGCCCTTCCTCGTCGGCACGCTGATCGACTCCGGACTGTTGCACGCCGACGTCCTGACGCTCGCCGGCCCCGGCCTCGAGCGATACCGCGCCATGCCGCGGCTGGACGACGACGGCCAGTTGCGTTGGGAGACAGGCTCGATGGCCACCGGCGACGCGGACGTGCTGCGACCGGCGTCCGACCCGTTCTCGCCGGACGGCGGGTTGCGCGTCGTGCGCGGTTCGCTGGGGCACGCCGTCGTCAAGGTCTCGTCGGTGGCGGCCGAACACCGGGTCGTCGTCGCGCCGGCGAGGGTGTTCACCGACCAGACCGCTGTGCTGGAAGCCTTCTCTCGCCGCGAGCTCGACCGCGACGTCGTCGTCGTGGTGCGCGACCAGGGGCCGTCGGCGAACGGCATGCCCGAGCTGCACCAGCTCACCCCCTCGCTGTCGGTGCTGCAGCGGCACGGCCACCAGGTGGCACTCGTCACCGACGGCCGGATGTCGGGTGCGTCGGGTGCGGTGCCCGCCGCGATCCACGTGACGCCGGAGTCGGTGCACGCCGGGCCGATCGCCCGGCTGCGCGACGGCGACGTCGTCCGGCTCGACTGCGACGCCGGGACGCTCGACGTCCTCGTCGACCCGGCCGAGTTCGCCGGACGGCAGGCGGCCGCGCCGTCGCACCAGGATCAGCGAGGCACTGGCCGCGAGCTGTTCGGCGCGATGCGGCGGGCCGTGGGCCGCGCGGACGAGGGGGCGCATGTGTTCGGAACCGTTGTGCCGCAAGGCGTCGACTACCAGGAGAGTGCGCGGTGAGCGTCGTGGATGCAGCCAAGATCCGGAGCGTCGACGCCGTGCTGGGGGTGTCGCCGGTGGTCCCGGTCGTGGTGGTCGAGGACGTCGGGCACGCGGTGCCGCTGGCGTCGGCGTTGTTGCGCGGGGGCGTGGGCATCATCGAGATCACCCTGCGGACGCCGGCCGGGCTGGCCGCCATCGAGCGGGTCGCCGCGGAGGTGCCGGGCATGGTCGTCGGCGCCGGCACCGTCGTGACGCCGCAGCAGGTCGACGCGGTCGTGGCGGCGGGCGCTTCGTTCATCGTGACGCCCGGCGCGCCAGACGCATTGCTCGCCGCGGCGCTCGGCTCGCGCCTGCCGCTGCTCGCGGGCGCCAGCACCATCACCGAGATGATGCGGCTGGTCGAGCACGGGCTGACCGCGATGAAGTTCTTCCCGGCCGAGGCGAGCGGTGGTCGCGACTACCTGGCCGCGGTGGCCGGGCCGTTGCCGCAGCTGAGGTTCTGCCCGACCGGCGGGATCACCGCGGGCACCGCCGCGTCGTACCTGGCGCTGCCCTCGGTGGCCTGCGTCGGTGGGTCGTGGCTGACGCCTCGGGCCGCGGTGCAGGCGGGGGAGTGGGACGTCGTCGAGCAGCTCGCGCGGGAAGCCTCGGCCCTCAGCGCCTGACCCCCGCCCCCTCCCCACCCTCCCGCCGTGATCATGCACGTTCGCCCCACCCCTCCGGCGGTGATCATGCACGTTCGCCCAGCCGCCCAGGGCGAACGTGCATGATCACCGCCGGGGGAACGTCGAACGCCGGGGAGCGAGCGTCCAGGGCGAACGTGCATGATCACCGCCGGGGAAGGCGGGAGCGGTCCAGGGCGAACGTGCATGATCACCGCCGGGGAAAGGGTGGGGGTGCGCGTTTCGGGCAGGTGAAGGCCCGCAGGCTGGGCCTCGGATCGAGGTCCTGCCGCGCTGGACGGGGCGCGGCTCCTGCGGGCCATCGGTGACCACCTGGATCTCGCCGGCCGCTCGGCCCCGAGGGGCCGGTGTCGCGGGGGAGGGATCGAAGGAGTCCGTCCGGTTCGACGGCGGCTAGCTGGCAGCCACCTCACGCGTCCGTAGAGCAATCACCTTGCGGACCACCTCCCTTCCCGTGTGCGAGAACGGTACGACGCCGGGTGGTGGGCTGCAACGCGGTTTGCCCGAGTGGTCGAGATCGATCGCAGCGGTCGGTTCGGCTCAGGTGAGGTCCATCGTCATGACCGGCTCGGTGGTGGGCTGCGGCGACCCGCCCGCCGGCTCGACCGTGACGCCGAGCTTGCTGCCCGGCCGGATCCCGGTCGCGAGCAGCGCGGCCGAGCCCTCGATGACCCCGACCGACCGGGCCCCGCCGTCGAGCACCCACAGCTGCAGCACGTGGCCTGCCTCGACGGCCGGGAGTCGCTGGCCGACGAACACGGCCCGGCCCTGGGCGGGCGAGACGATCACCCGCGCGACGCCGCCGGCCTCGATCTGCCGCGCGTCCGCAGCACCGATCACCGCGGACATCTGGGCGGCGAGCTGGCGGGCCTGGGTCACCTGCTGGTGCTCGTGGAAGAC
Source organism: uncultured Actinomycetota bacterium (assembly GCA_963759935.1). Taxonomy (GTDB): domain Bacteria; phylum Actinomycetota; class Actinomycetes; order Actinomycetales; family Angustibacteraceae; genus Angustibacter. The sequence continues at coordinate 20,252 of CAVXBF010000008.1, read as the reverse complement.
GACGCCACCGAGCGTGCCCGCGACGACGATCAGCGCAGCGGCCACAGCGAGGAGGGTGCGGGACGTCGTCCGGGCCCGGCGCAGCAGGGGCACTGCGGGGTTGACGTCCTCGTCGCCCGGCACCGGCGCCAGCTGGCGCGTCGTGCGCACCTGCGTCATCACGGCGCTGTGCAGCGATGCGGGGACGCCGGTGGTGGCCGCGACCCCGAGCATCGCTCCCGTGGCGCGCAGGCCCTCAACCTCGGCGGCGCAGGCCTCGCAGCTGAGCAGGTGGTGCTCGAACTCGCGCCGTTCGGCGTCGTCGAGGGCGTCCAGCGCGTAGGCGCCGGTGAGCATGTGCAGGTCGTGCGTCATGCGGTCACCCCCAGGCAGTCGCGCAGCCGGATCAGTCCGTCGCGCAGGCGGGTCTTCACGGTTCCGAGCGGTACGTCGAGCAGCTCGGCCACCTCGCGGTAGGTGTAGCCGCCGTAGTAGGCGAGCTGCACCGACTCGCGCTGCAGCTCGGTCAGGCCGACGAGGCATTGGCGCACGGCTTGCTGCTCCATCCGCACCTCGACCTCCTCGGCCACTTCGTCGTACTCACGCATGCTGTCGCGCACGCCGATCCGGCGCTCCCGGTCGCGGGAGGCCTGGGCGGACCGCACCCGGTCGACGGCCCGGGCGTGGGCCATCGTCAGGATCCAGGACGTCGCGCTGCCGCGGCCGGCGTCGAAGCGCGTCGCGGTGCGCCAGACCTCCACCATGACCTCCTGGGCGACCTCCTCGGACTGCGCCGGGTCGCGCAGCACGCGGCGCACCATCCCGAGCACCGAGCCCGCCGTGCGCCGGAACAGCACCTCGAAGGCGTCCTCATCCCCCCGGGCCACCCGGGCGACGACGTCCTCGAGGCTCGCGGACGCATCGAGGACGATGACGTCCTCGTCGTTGCCCACGGATCTCAGCCGTCGCTCGGTCGAGCCCATCAGGACTCCCTTCAAGCGTGCCTTCACCTGTCACCCCGTCTTCGGTGTCGAGGCCGGACCGGATTGGTCACGACCGGCACATCCCTGATTCTGCCCGCCCTGGGCAGCGTGGGCGACGGGTGTCCACGATCCCTGTCAGGGACGCCAGGCCCTCAGGCGGAGGTGACGACGTCCGCGAAGTCGAGGCGGGGGCTGCGCGCCTGCCAGGCGTCCAGGCCCGGCCGGCCGATGTTCACCACGGCGAGCACCCGCTGGGCGGTGCCGCCGAAGAACTCGCGCTCGAGCCCCGCCGTGTCGAAGCCGGTCATCGGGCCGGCGGCCAACCCGGCGGCGCGCACGCCGAGGATGAAGTAGCCCACCTGGAGGGCGGCGTTGAACCGCCCTGCCTGCTCGCGGGCCGCGTCGTCGCTGAAGACGTCCTTGGCGCCGGGGAAGTGCGGGAACGTGCGGGGCAGCAGCTCGTGGAAGTCGGTGTCGGCCGTGAGCACGGCCACCAGGGGAGCCGCGCCGGTCTTGGCCCGGTTGCCGGGCATCAGGTGGTCGAGCAGGCGGGCGAGGGCCGCGTCGCTGCGAACCAGCAGCACCCGCAGCGGCTGGGTGTTCATCGAGGTGGGGGCCCAGCGGACCAGGTCGTAGATCGCAGCGACCTGCTCGTCGGTGACGGCCTCGTCGGTGAAGGTGTTGGGCGTGCGGGCCTGGCGGAAGAGCAGGTCCTGGGCGTCGGTGGACAGCTCGAGCGCGTCGCGCAGCGTGGTGTCGAGGTCGGGAGCGGTGAACGTCATGGATTGTTGAACGATGAACTATCTTCCGGCATTCCCGACCTCTCGGTCAGCGGGGGCGCACGCCGGCCGGGTCGACCGCGATCCAGAGCGCAGCGGCCCGGGCGAGCAGCCGCGGCACCGGGTCGAGGGCGTACAGCGCGGTCTCGGTCCACGCCTTGCGCCCTTCCTGGCCGACCAGCCGGCCCATCACGACGTGCCGGGCACCCACCGTCGGTCGCTCGTCCACCCGCGCCGTCATCGTGCCGAGCACCATCGGGCGCCCGACCAGGTCGATCGACCAGCCGCCGGGGCAGTCCAGCGCCGCCCAGGTGACGGCCGGCGGCACCAGCCCCTCCTGCGCCACGGACGGGTCCGGCGTCCAGGTGCAGGCCGTCAGCTCCGGCCGGTCGGGCAGCGGTCCGGGTGACAGGCGTAGTCCGTCGGACGACGTCCGCTCGGGTCCGCAGGTGAAGCAGGTGGGGAACGGGTGGTCGCCGCGGCCGCGGTAGCCGGGCTCGGCCGCGAGCGCCGCCGCCCAGGAGACCGGCTCCGGGGCCGGCCCGGTGAACGGCGACGGCACCACCCTGGCGCGGGCCACCACGACCTCGCCGGCGCTCGCCACCACGTCGCCGTCCTGGGCGGTGAGGGCCAGTTCGACGTCCAGCGGCGGCGGTGCGCTCAGCCGCACCTGCACGCACTGACCGGGGGGCGCGGTCAGCGCGTCGGCCAGCGCGCCACAGGTCCAGCCGCCGTTGCCGGACTGCGGTGGGCCGTTGAACCGGGACGGGACGACGAGGGTGGTCACCCGCGCCAACCTAGCCGCGCCGGATCTCCTGGTAGCGGCGCAACGCCTCGTCCCGTTCGGCGGCGTGGTCGACGACCCGCGTGGGGTAGCCGTGGGCGTACCCGTCGGCGGCCTCCCACGGCTGGTGCGCCGCCGCGGCGTGCAGGTGGGCCAGCTCGGGCACCCAGCGCCGAACGTAGGTGCCGTCCGGGTCGAACCGCAGCCCCTGGGTGACCGGGTTGAAGACCCGGAAGTACGGCGCGGCGTCCGTGCCGCTGCCGGCGACCCACTGCCAGCCGTGGTTGTTGCTCGCCAGGTCGCCGTCGCGCAGCCATCGCAGGAAGTGCCGAGCGCCGTGCTGCCACTCCACGTGCAGGTCCTTGACCAGGAAGCTCGCGGCGACCATCCGCACCCGGTTGTGCATCCAGCCGGTGGCGAGCAGCTGCCGCATCCCGGCGTCGACGAACGGGAAGCCGGTGCGGCCCTCCTGCCAGGCGCGGAAGGCCGCGCTGGTGGCCGGCTCGTAGGTCATCGCGGCGTATGCCGGGCGCAGGTAGGTGCGGGCCGTCTCGGGCCGGTGCCACAGGACGTCGGCGTAGAACTCGCGCCAGGCGAGCTCGGTGCGGAACGCCTCCACACCTGGGCCGCGTCGCTCGCCGAGGTCGGCCAGCAGCGTGCGCGGGTGGATCTCGCCGTACTTCAGGTGCGCGGACAGGCCCGAGGTGCCGTCCAGGTCGGGCCGGTCGCGCAGCTCGGCGTACTCGGCCAGGTCGTCCTCGACGAAGGCGTGCCAGCGCGCGAGCGCGGCCTGCTCGCCGACGTCCGGCAGTCGCAGGTCGCCGAGGTCGGGCTCGGCGGGCAGCGGCTCGGACGCGACCGAGCGGGCCCAGCGCAGCCCGGACGGCGGGGGCCCGGCCGGGCGCGGCCAGCCGTGGTCGCCCCAGGCGCGGGAGAAGGGCGTGAACACCTGGTACGGCGTGCCGTCGGCCTTGGTGACGGTGCCCGGGCCGACCGCGTACGGAGTGCCGGTGCGCACGAACGGGACGTCCAGGGCGTCGGCGACTCCCTCGTCGCGGCGGCGGCCGTAGGGGCCGGCGTCCGCGGTGACGTGCACGGAGGCCGCCCCCAGCTCGCCCGCGACGTACGGCACCACCTCACGCGGGTCGCCGGTGCGGACGACGAGCGCTCCCTCGGTCGCCGCCGACAGCTGCTCCAGCGAGCGCACCAGCCAGGCCCGGCGGGGTGCGCCGGCGGGCTCCCACAGCCGGGGGTCGACCACGAACAGCGCCAGCACCCGGCCGCCGTCCGCGGCCTGCGCGGCCGCGTGCAGCGCGGGGTGGTCGTCCAGCCGCAGGTCGCGTCGCAGCCAGAGGAGGGTGTCGGGCACCCACCCACGCTAGGTGCCGGGGGCCGCCCCGGCCCGGCGAGCATCGCGCCAGGAGGGATGGGTGCGACCGCGTACGCTCACAGGTCGAGAGACCACCAGAGAGGCACCACGGCGTGAGCGACCTGATCGACACCACCGAGATGTACCTGCGCACGATCTTCGAGCTCGAGGAAGAGGGCATCGTGCCCCTGCGGGCCCGGATCGCCGAGCGGCTCGGGCACAGCGGGCCCACGGTGTCGCAGACGGTGGCGCGGATGGAGCGGGCCGGGCTGCTGCAGGTGAGCGGTGACCGGCACCTCGAGCTGAGCGACGACGGCCGGGCCAAGGCGACCCGGGTGATGCGCAAGCACCGGCTCGCCGAGCGGCTGCTGGTCGACGTGATCGGCCTGGAGTGGGAGTTCGTCCACGACGAGGCCTGCCGCTGGGAGCACGTGATGAGCGAGCGGGTCGAGCGCAAGCTGATGGCGATCCTCGACCACCCGACGCTCTCGCCGTACGGCAACCCGATCCCCGGGCTCGAGGAGCTCGGTGAGGTGGGCGACGCCGAGCGCTTCCTCGGCGAGGGCCTCGCCCAGCTGACCGAGCTGGCCGGCACGGCCGGTGCTGGCGGGCGCCAGGTCGTCGTGCACCGGATCGGCGAGCCCGCCCAGGCCGACCCTGCCGTGCTCACGATGCTCCACTCGGCCGGTCTCCAGCCGGGGCGCACGGTGGGGGTCCGGGTGGCCGACGGGCGGCTGCTCGTCACGCCTACCGACGGGCCCGAGATCGAGGTCGAGGGGGCCATCGCCGAGCACGTCTTCGTCACCACGGAGTGATGGCGCGCCGCGGTTGTGAAGGTCCGGTGGAGGCGACGCGCCGCCAACGTGACATGGCCGGGTAGACCTGTGTAACTTGGCCCGTGCCTCTCGTCCCCTGTCGGGAGGTCCTCAGTGCGGACGCCGAACTCTGCCACCGCACAACGAGGGACCGTTCAACACCGTCTGGCAGAGGCGGGGGACCCACTTTCGGGCGAGCGCGGGAGCCATCCGCGAGCGTCCTTGGGGTGAAGCCACCAGCGGCACGCCTTCGGGCGGCGTCAGGACGTGGCCGGGTGATCACTCTCCACCCGAACCCGACAGCTCACCTCGAAGGCGTCGGAGAGGCTCTACCACGTGACGACCCGCTCTTCCGGGCGCCATCGGGCGCCCGCGCGCTCGACGTCCCCGCTCACTTTCGCTCACTCCTCCGGTGCCGGTGGCGCCGTGGCCAAGACCGGTGCCGTGCTGGCCGTGTCCGGTGGCCTGGTGGCCTCGCTGGGTCTGCAGGCGCATGCCGCGACCCCGGCCACCGTCGATGCGACCGCCAACACCGCTGAGGCCGGTTCCGGCGTCCAGCAGGCGTCGGCCGTGCCCGCCGCCCTGGTCAGCGGCGTCGCCGCCGCCCCGACGTTCGGCGACATCGGTTTCACGGCCAAGGCCAAGCCGAAGCCCAAGCCCAAGCCGGCTCCCGTCGTCCAGGTGCAGCGCGCGGTGCAGAAGGTCAGCCGCTCGACCCAGCGCACCGAGATCCCCGCGCCGGTCAGCATCAAGGCCGGCGCCCCCGGCTCGGCCGAGTTCGGTGCCGCGGTCATGTCGATCGCCGCTCGCTACGAAGGCACCCCGTACGTGTACGGCGGCACCACGCCGTCCGGGTTCGACTGCTCCGGATACACGTCCTACGTGTTCCGCCAGGTCGGCATCGAGCTGCCCCGCACGTCGAGCGCCCAGCGCGCCGCGACCACCCGGATCTCGCGCGCCGAGGCCGTCCCCGGCGACCTGGTCTTCATGCCCGGTCACGTGGGCATCTACGCCGGCAACGGGATGATGTGGGACTCGCCGCGCAGCGGGAAGTCAGTGAGCAAGCGCGCGGTCTACTCCAGCAGCGCCACGTACGGCCGGGTCGGCTGACCCACGCCGCAGCCGCGAACGGGCCCGACACCTTCCTGGTGTCGGGCCCGTCGTGTCTTCCCACCCCGGCCCGCTTTGTCTCCGCTGACTTGTGACGCGTTTTCGTTGTCTCCCGGTCACGGGAGGCAACAAAAACGCGTCACAAGTGGGCGGGGGTGGGCGAGAGCGGGGCGGGACGGCGGGAGGTCGGCTCGGCAAAGGTGCGTGACCTGAGCGTGGGTCGACGCTTACCCTTTCGCCAGGGCCGTCAATCCGGGCGGACCCCAGGACGCCGCCGTGTCCCGCACGCCAGCAGGGCCCGCCGGCGAGAGAGGGGCGCGCGATGCGCACGCTCGTACTCAACGCCGGCTACGAGCCGCTGTCGGTGGTGTCGTTCAAGCGGGCCGTTGTGCTCGTCCTCGCCGGCAAGGCGACGGTGCTCGCCGACACCGGCCGGCCGCTGCGCAGCGCCGGTTCGCTGCACCGGGCCGGCATGGCGCTCGCCACACCCTCGGTGATCCTGCTGGTGCGCTATGTGCGGGCGCCGCGTCGTCGGGCGATCGCGGTCAGCCGCCGCGGCGTGCTCCGCCGGGACGGTCACCGGTGCGCCTACTGCCAGAGCGCGGCGGCCACAGTCGACCACGTCGTGCCGCGTTCGCGCGGCGGCGCGGACTCGTGGGAGAACCTCGTCGCGTGCTGCCTGCGGTGCAACGGGGTCAAGGGCGACCGGACGCCGGACGAGATGGGGTGGCGACTGCGCGTGCGCCCGTTCGCCCCCGCCGGTCCGACCTGGGTGCTGCGCGGGGCCGAGAGCGTCGACCCGCGCTGGGAGGAGTTCCTCAGCCAGGCGGCCTGACCGGCGGCAGGCTCGCAGACCGGACGGGACTACCCCGCAGCACCCGCGTGTTGGCCCCACCGTGAGCGAATCCCTGCAGGTCGAGATCTGGTCCGACGTCGTCTGTCCCTGGTGCTACATCGGCAAGCGGCGTTTCGAGGCCGCGGTGGCGTCGTCCGGGGTGCCGGTGGAGGTCACCTGGCGCTCCTTCCAGCTGGACCCGGCCGCCCCGAGCCAGACCGTCGAGGACGTCGCCACCTACCTGGGCCGCAAGTACGGCGGCGGGCGCGAGGCCGGCCTGGCGATGAACGCCCGGGTGAGCCAGGTCGCCGCCGGTGAGGGGCTGGACTTCCACCTCGACCAGGCGCAGCGCGCCAACACCGTGGACGCGCACCGGCTGCTGCACCTCGCCGCCGAGCTCGGTCTGCAGGACGCGCTCAAGGAGCGGCTGCTGTCGGCCTACTTCGTCGAGGGCCTCGCCGTGGGCGACGCGGACGTGCTGGCCGCGCTCGCCGCTGAGGCCGGGCTCGACCCGCTGCGGGTGCGCGCGGTGCTCGACTCGCAGGAGTTCGCGGACGACGTCCGGGCCGACCAGGCCGAGGCGAGCGCGCTGGGCGCCACGGGCGTGCCCTTCTTCGTGATCGACCGCCGGTACGGCGTGAGCGGCGCGCAGCCGAGCGAGCTGTTCGAGCAGGCGCTGCGACAGGCGTGGGACGAGCGGCGACCGGCCCTGCTCACCGTGCCGGCCGCGTCGGACGCCGACGTCAACGCCGACAGCTGCGACGTGCAGGGCTGCTGATCGCGACGTAGCCTCGGCCGGTGATCACCTCGCTGGACGACGTCACGCAGCTGTCCGACTATGTCTGGGGGAGGCTGCGCGAGCGGCTCGTCGGGCTCACCGACGAGGAGCTGGCCTGGCAGCCGACGTCCGACGACCGCCTGTCGTTGCGCTGGCGGGTGCAGCACGTCGTCGAGCTGTTCGAGGCCGAGCGCAACGCGACCTGGCTCGGCGGCTCGGCTCGGGACGCCGAGGAGCAGGTCGACGAACAGGTCGACGAACAGGTCGACGGGCAGATCAGCACGTCGGCCGACGCCGCGCTGGCCCGGCTCGACGCCGGGTACGCGTTCTTCCGCGAGCAGCTCGGCGGGCTGGACGAGGAGCGGTTCGCCGAGCCGATCGGGCCGGTCGCCGCGCCGTACGACGACGCCAGCCGCCGCTCGTTCGCGCTGCACCAGCTCGACGAGCTGATCCACCACGGCGCCGAGATCGCGCTGCTGCGTGACCTGTATGCGTTGCGGCAGTAGTGTTTCAGCGGATCGTATGCACGGCTTCAAGGTAGCGCGCGACGACGTCCAGCTCCTCCGGCGTGAACTGCTCGTGCAGCGCCGCCATCTGCTCCATCACCCCTGAATACGCCGACCCCACCTCGGCGACTTTCACCGGCCTCGGCTCGACCAGCACCTTGCGCCGGTCGGTCGGGTCGGGCGTGCGCACCACAAGATCCTTGGCCGCGAGGCGGTCGAGCACCCTGGTCGTGGTGCTGGACGGGAGGAACGTCGCGGCGCTGACCTCGCCGGGGGTCATGGCCCGACCGGCACGGGCGATCACACCATAGGTCTGCAGGTCGACGACGTTCAGGCCCATCATCCGCGCGATCCGCTCGTTGTTGAGCACGCTCGATGCGATGACGTCCTGCATCGCGAGGGAGATGCGTTCGGTGAGGGCGGTCCGCTGACTCGGGGCAGTGGTGGACATCCGCCGGCCTCTCGTCTAGTCTCTCCGAAATGGAGAAATCCCGGACTGGGAATTATCCACTGTGGGATTTTCCCGATCGCTTGAGCGTAACGCACCGGAGGAGGACGACGATGGGTCGAGTCCGAGGGTTGGCCGTCGCAGTGCTGGTCCTGGCGTCCTTCATGGACCTGATGGACGCGACGATCGTGAACGTGGCGCTGCCCTCGATCCGCGTCGGCCTGCACGCCAGCCCGGCGCACCTGGAGTGGATCGTCGGCGGATACCTGCTGGCCTTCGCCGTCCTGCTGATCACCGGTGGTCGGCTCGGTGATGTCGTCGGGCGGCGGCGGGTCTTCGTGGTGGGTGTCGTGGGCTTCACCATCGGCTCAGCGCTGGCCTGCGTGGCGCAGTCCGGCGGCACGCTCGTCGGGGCCCGGGTCGTGCAGGGCGCGTTCGCGGCGCTCATGGTGCCTCAGGCGCTGTCGACGGTGCAGGCGTTGTACGCCCCGCGGGAGCGGGTGGCGATCTACGGGGTGTTCGGCGCGATCTCCGGACTCGCTGCGGTGGCCGGGCCGTTGCTCGGCGGCTGGCTGGTCAGCAGCGACGCCTTCGGCATCGGCTGGCGCAGCGTCTTCCTCATCAACCTGCCGGTCGGACTGCTGCTGGTCGTGCTCGCGTTGTGGCTGGTGCCTGACACCCGGTCGACGCACCCGCTGCGCCTCGACCTGGTGGGCGTCGCGCTGGCGAGTGCCGGGCTGTTGCTGCTCGTCTACCCGCTCGTCGAGGGCCGTCAGCTGGGCTGGCCGGTCTGGGTGTGGGGGATGCTCGCGGCCGCCGCGCTGGTGCTGGCCTGCTTCGTCGTCCAGCAGTGCGCCCGTGAGCGCAGTGACGGCTCGGCGCTGCTGCCGATGCGGCTGTTCGGCAACCGAGGGTTCGCCGCGGGGTTGATCACGCAGGCCACGTTCCAGGCGGCGATGGCTGGGCTGGTGCTCGTGCTGGCGATCTACCTGCAGACCGGGCTCGGCTTCTCGGCGCTGCGGGCGGGCTTGACGCTGCTGCCGTTCAGTCTGGGCGCGTTCGTCGGTACCGGCGTGGCCGTGCCGCTCGGCACCCGGATCGGCAAGACGATCATGGTGGCCGGCGGCTGCCTGCAGGCCGTGGGCGTGCTCTGGGCGATGGCAGTGGTGCGGCAGCAGGCCGATGCGCTGAGCCCGTGGGACCTCGCGCCCTCGCTGGCGCTGATGGGGGTCGGGCTCGGGCTGCTGGTGGTCCCGTTGATCGACGTCGCGCTCGCCACGGTGCCGACCGGGGACGCCGGCGCGGCGTCCGGGGTGTTCAGCACGTTCCAGCAGGTCGGGGCCACGCTCGGCGTGGCGGTGGCCGGCGTGGTCTTCTTCGGCGCGGCCGGCACGAGCTTCACCGCCGCCTCGTTGCGGGACGCCGTGGTCGCGGCCAGCTGGGTCGCGGTGGCGGGGTACGTCGTGGCGGCGGTGTCGAGCCTGCTGCTGCCGGCGCGGTCGGCGGTGCTGGCGCACGTGGAAGAGCAGGAGCGGCTGCTGGCCGAGCCCGCGAGCGTCGCGGGGTGACCTGGCCGGCGTCGGTCGAGGCGGGTCAACCGGGGCCGAGCGGCACCCAGTTGGCGCACGGTTGCGCCTGGGTTGGTCGGGTCGCCGCGCAGGCTGGTTGCTCGGTCGGCCAGGCCGGCGCCTCGAGTCGTCGCGCACCACTCGAACAGCTCGTCGCGCAGCGTCCACCCGCTGATGAAGACCGCGCAGTCGCAGCAGCCGCCCCGGGCGTGGAGCCGCTGCTCCAGGTCGGACGCGAGCGGAGCCTGGACGTCGCGCCAGTGCCGGGCGAAGCGCAGCGAGCCTGCGCAGCCGTACTCCTCGAGCATCCGGTGTGCGTAGCACAGCACGCACTCGCCGGGCCGGACGGCGAGCAGCTCGCGGGCGAGGGTGGCGGTCAGCTGCTCGGCGATGCGGGTGGCGACGGTGGGCGGTGGCTCGGGCGGCACGGGAACCTCCGGCGGGGGTGGCGGGTCGTCGTCCGTTCTAGCATCGGCCACCGACAGGCTGGCTCATGGTCATCAGAGACCCGAGTACCTGCGCGGCGGGCGGAAACGCCGATCTGACGTGCGGAGTTAGACCCGAGGCCGATCGCCGTGTACGGTTGGTCACGGCTGCAGTTGCAGTTCCTCGCTCGTTTGACTCAGACGCCCGCAGGATCTCTTCGCGGGCGTCTTCTCGTTGTGGGCATGCCTTCATCGTGGACGTCGATCACCGCGGCAGCCCGGATCCGCACAAGCGGGATCCGTCACGCACGACCAGGAGGTACGACCATGACCCAGGGCTCAGTTAAGTGGTTCAACGCCGAGAAGGGCTTCGGCTTCATCGCCCAGGACGGCGGCGGCGCTGACGTCTTCGTCCACTACTCGGCCATCACCGCCGACGGGTACCGCTCGCTGGACGAGAACCAGCGTGTGGAGTTCGACGTCACCCAGGGCCCGAAGGGCCCCCAGGCGGAGAACGTCACCCCCATCTGATCCACCGCCGGCGCTAGCCGGCATCGCGAAGGGCCCTGCCTCATGGCGGGGCCCTTCGTGCGTCCGGTGCCGTCGTCCAGGGTCTGGTCGGGTGCCGGGGGCGCGCGTAGCGTGCGGGGCGCGTTCTGCGGGGGGTGCCGGGCTATCCGGGCTCGGCAGGTCCGCGGACGCCATCGGAGGTGCGTCTCATGCTCACCGTCGCCAGGTCCGCCGTCGTCACGGTGCTCGCCCTGCTCGCCGTCCTGCTCGTTCCAGCGCCTGCGACGGCCTCGACCGACACCGCCAGGTCGGGCAAGCTGTGCGTCCACGTACGGGCTACCGGCGTTGGCCAGGACCTCGGCGGGGGCAACACGATCGCAACGATCTACCGGCACGGCGTCGTGCTCGGGACGACGGCGGCGAGCTTCACCATCACGGGGTTCGACGGCCCGGTGGCATCGTTCGTCGGCCCGCTGGTCTTCACCGGCCGGGGTGGGACGCTGACCGTCCAGCTCGCCGGCACGCTCGACACGACGACCGGGATGTTCGACTCCCGGTCGACGTCCATCACCGGCACCGGCGTCTACCGCTGGGTGTCCGGCACGCTGCGACTCGTCGGGGTGGAGAACCTCCAGACGGGGGCGTTCACCGAGACCATCACCGGCAGGCTGTGCGTGCCCCGACGTCGCTAGCCATAGGGGAGCCCCTTCTCGTCAGCGCGGTCTTTGGTCGGGCAGGCGACCGTAGACCAGCAGGCGGGGCGGACGTGCATGATCACCGCCGGGTGGGCTGCTGCCGCTCGGACGTCAGGGACGCGCGGCGGTCAGGCGGTAGCGCAGCTGGAACGGGAGCCGGGCGATCAGGCTGGCGACCAGGGCGTCCCGACCCACGAGATAGCGGGATCGCGGTCTGGGGGTGGTCAGCGCCCGGACGATCACGGCGGCCGCCACGTCCGCGCCGATGCCACGCTGTTCCGAACGTTGCGCCTGCTGGCGAGAGCGATCGATCTGTGCTCCGTAGAGCTGCTTGGCCCGGTCGGGCATCAGCGCTTGGAGGCGGTCGCCGTTCGCAAGACCCCGGGCCCAGATCGGGGTGGCGATGGCTCCCGGCTCGACGAGCACCACCGGGAGGTTCCACGGGGACAGCTCAGCGCGCAGACTGTCCGTAAGACCGACCAGACCGAACTTCGACGCGTGGTACGCGCCCAGCATCGGGCCTGCGATCCGGCCGGCGATCGAGCCGACGACGACGATGCGGCCAGACCCTTCGCGCAGCGCCGGGAGCAATGCCTGGATCACCCGCAGCTGACCCAGCAGGTTGACGTCCAGCTGCTCGCGCAGCGCGTCCACCGGCAGGAACTCCAACGGCCCGGGCAGCGCAGTGCCGGCGTTGCACACCAACCCACCCAGCGGTCCGTCGGCGACCACCTGCTCCGCCGCCGCGGCGACCTCGTCGTTGTGGGTGATGTCGAACCGCAGCACCCGCACCTGCTCGCCGTACTCGGCTGCCAGGCGTCGCTCGTCGGCCGCGCTGCGTACCCCGGCCCACACGAACCAGCCGTCGCGGCAGAGCTGGTCGACGGTCGCGGCTCCGATGCCGGTCGAAGCCCCGGTCACCAGGACCGAGCGCGGGCGTGGTTGCTCCACGCGGTCATGCTCGCAGGTGCGCGTGCCAGGCGGGAACCCCAACAGAGCGCTCCGGGTGGGCGGCCAGCGAAACCGAGTGCCCCCGACAGGAATCGAACCTGCGACACAGGGTTTAGGAAACCCTTGCTCTATCCCCTGAGCTACGGGGGCGGGGACCGCGCGTGCACCCCGAGAGGCGCCGAGCCGGCACGTCCATCCTGCCATCGATCGCGCGGACGAGCCGCAACCGGGCCTCTCGTCCAGTCGACCGCCGCCCAGCGCCTCGAACCGCGACGGTCCGAGGCGCCGGGGCGCATCCGGCTCAGCCGAGCGTCTTCAACATTCTGGCCATCTCCGAGATCTCCTTCGACTGGCCGTCGATGACGGACTGGGCCAGTGCCTTGGCGGCCGGGTAGGCCCCGTCCGACAGCTCGACCTTCGCCATCGCGACCGCACCCTCGTGGTGCTTCGTCATCTGCTGCAACCACAAGCGGTCGAACGCCGTGCCGCTGGCGTCCCCGAGGTCGGCCATCTCCTGGTCGGTCATCATGCCGTCCGCTTCACCGTGGTCCATGCCGGCCATCCCGTCCATCCCGTCGCTTCCGGTGGTCGGAACCGGCTGGCCCCAGCCCTTGAGCCACGAGCTCATCACGGTGATCTCCGGATCCTGCGCAGCCTTGATCCGCTCGGCCAGCGACTTCACCTGCGCGCTCGAGGCCTTCGTCAGCGCGAGGTCGGCCATCTCGATGGCCTGCGCGTGGTGCGGGACCATCCCGGCCGCGAACGTGACGTCAGCGGTGTTGTGCGGTGAAGAGCTGTCGGCCGAAGAGGCGGACGTCGTGGCGGAGCTGCCGGCCGAAGTGGTGCCTGGGCCGTCGGCGCCGGCCCCGCACGCCGTCAGGGCGAGCGTGCCAGTCAGCAGGAGGACAGGAAGGGACAAGCGGGTACGTCGCATCATCATCGTGGATTCCTTGCGTGCCGGGGGAACGTCAGGGGGCGGCTGCGCCGCGGGGTCCGCATGACGGCGTTGCGCGTCGTGCGGTGGGATGACGTTCGGCCTAGGTCCGCAGAATGCACAGGCGGGACAGTGGAGCAGCAGGAGGAGGGGCGCGGGGGATCCGGGTCCGGCTCCAGGCCGGCAGCGCTGCCAGCGGCGCGACCCAGCCGGGACGTCGTCCACGGGTGAGGGCCAGGAGCAGCAGGATCGAGCCAGTCAGGACGACGACGCACGCCGTGTCAGCACCATGGTGCGAGCCCACGTCCCCGAGTGCGTGCGGCGCGCCCGCCGAGCCGGCTGGGGTGCGCATGGCGCTGGCGACAGGCGCGTTGACAGCCATGCTCATCGCGGCGGGCGCCATCGCGTCCAGCTGCATCGCGGTGTGCGTCGTGAGCCCGTGCATGCCAAACAGGCCACTGAGCACCGCGAGCAGCAGCACGCGCGACAGGCCTACTCGACCGGGACGAAACGCCACCTGCGAATCGTACGTGGGCCGGCTCGGGCGCGCGCCGCCGAGCCTTCTGCCGCCCCTCAGTGGCCGGCGCCGAGCTGACCGCTGAGCCGCGTGTGCATCGCGGCGCTCGAGGCGTTGAGGCCGACGATCTCGACCGTGTGGCCGCGCTTCTCGTACTTGGTGGTGATGGCGTCGAGCGCGGCCACCGTCGAGGCGTCCCAGACGTGCGCCTGCGAGAGGTCGATCACGATGTTGCGCGGGGCGTGCACGTAGTCGAACTGGGTGACGAGGTCGTTGCTGGTGGCGAAGAACAGTGCGCCGGTGACCCGGTAGATGTGCGTGTCGTCGTCCCCGGCGATGTCGGTGACCTCGGTCAGGTGCGCCACCCGACGGGCGAAGAGCACCATCGCGACCAGCACGCCGACCCCGACGCCGATCGCGAGGTTCTCCGTCGCCACGACCACGATGACCGTGACGACCATGACGCTGGTCTCGCTGCGCGGCATCCGGCGCAGCGTGGCCGGCCGGACGCTGTGCCAGTCGAACGTGCCGACCGACACCATGATCATGACCGCCACGAGAGCGGCCATCGGGATCAGCGCGACGACGTCGCCCAGCCCGACGACCAGCACCAGCAGGAACACCCCTGCCATGAACGTCGAGATCCGGGTGCGTGACCCGGCGGACTTCACGTTGATCATCGTCTGGCCGATCATCGCGCAGCCGCCCATGCCGCCGAAGAAGCCGGTGATGATGTTGGCGACGCCCTGCCCCCACGACTCGCGGGTCTTCTGGGAGCGGGTGTCGGTGACGTCGTCCACCAGCTTGGCGGTCATCAGCGACTCCATCAGCCCGACCAGCGCCATGCCGAGCGCGTACGGACCGATGATCGACAGGGTGTTCAGCGTCAGCGGCACGTCGGGGACGAACAGCGTGGGCAGGCTGTCGGGCAGCGTCCCTTCGTCGCCGACCGTGGGCACCGCGATGGCGCTGAACACCGTGAGCAGGGTGAGCGCGACGATCGCCACCAGCGGCGCCGGCACGACGGTGAACGCGCGGGGCAGCAGCACCATGATGACGAGCCCGGCCGCCACCAGCGGGTAGACCAACAGCGGCACGTCGATCAGGTGGGGCAGCTGCGCCAGGAAGATCAGGATGGCCAGCGCGTTGACGAACCCGACCATCACGCTGCGCGGGATGAACCGCATCAGCCGCGCGACGCCGAACAGCCCGAGCGCCACCTGGATCACCCCGCCGAGCAGCACGGTCGCGATCAGGTAGTCGAACCCGTAGTCGCGCATCACCGGGGCGATGACCAGCGCGATGGCGCCGGTGGCGGCCGAGATCATGGCCGGCCGGCCGCCGAGGAACGAGATCGACACCGCCATCGTGAACGCCGCGAACAGGCCGACCCGCGGGTCCACGCCCGCGATGATCGAGAACGAGATCGCCTCCGGGATCAGCGCCAGCGCGACGACCAGCCCGCCGAGCACCTCGATCCGCAGCCGGGTGGGGGAGCGCAGGGCGTTGCGCACCGAGGTGACGTCGTCGTGGCGGTGCTCGCTGGGGTGGGCCGGCAGGTCGGACGACGGGTGCGCGGGCGCAGTCGTGGGCACGGATGGCTCCGATCGGTGGTGCGAGGGAGGGCGGCGCGACGGTGCACCACGAGGGGCGTCAAGCGCCTGAGGTGACCAACCCTACCCTTACGTGAGGGTAGAGTTGAAACCCGCGACAGCCACGAAGGGGACCACGAGTGAGCCAGAACGGCGCAACGGCGACCGAGGGCCGCACGCTGCGCATCGGCGATCTGGCCGAGGCCAGCGGGCTGTCGCTCCGCACGATCCGGCACTACGACGAGGTCGGCCTGCTGCGGCCGACCTCGCGCAGCGCCGGAGGCTTCCGGCTCTACACCGCCGCCGACCTCGACCGGCTCCTGCTGATCCGGCGGATGAAGCCGCTCGGCTTCACCCTCGAGCAGATGCACGAGCTGCTCGACGTCATCGACCACGCCGCCACCGCCCCCGGACCGGCGTCCGGCCGCGACCTGGACCGGTTCGTGGCGCTCGCCGAAGACCGCCGTGACGACCTTGCGGCCCAGCTGGCCATGGCGACTGAGTTCGTCGAGACGCTCAAGCAGCGCCGCACGACCGCCCCGGCCAAGGGCGACTGAGCGAGCCAGGGTTGGGACGGCGGTCCCAGCAGCGTGTGAGCGACCATGGGCCGATGATGACAACGCCTCGGTCGGTCATCGACTCCGTGCTGCGGTCGGTGTGCGGCCGGGCCGTCGAGCGGCTCGTTCCACTGACCGGCGGCGGCATGAACGAGACGTACCGCGCCGAACTTCTGGACGGCGTGGCCGTGATTGCACGGATCGCACTCCAGCCGGAGCCATGGTTCGTCGATGAGGCAGACCTCATGGCGCAGGCGCGCGACCTCGGCGTGCCGACGCCGGAGGTGCTCGGCGTCGTGCATCTGGAGTACGACGCGGAGCTGCTGTCCTTCTCGATCCAGCAGTATCTGCCGGGGCGATCGCTCGACCAGCTCGTGGGCGAGTTGCCGTACTCGGACCTGGAGCGGCTCGTTGTCGACGGTGGCGAGCTGCTGGCAAGGATCCACAGCGCCGTCGCCGACCGCGGTGTCCGACATCAGCTACGGCTGCCCGAGGACACCGCCGTGGCCAGGGTGGTGCGCATCGTCGGCGAGGCACCGCGGCTGCGGCCAAGGCCGTCAGCACCCCGGTCAGCTGACCTCCTGCGCACGTCATCCACGAGGGCGGACACGTACGGCATGCCGGACCGCTCGGCCGCAAGTCGTCACCGAGCCGGTCACTCCGTGCCGACTACACCGCAAGGATCGGCACGCGGAGCCTGCCACCGGCGGATCCTTGATCGGGCAACGTATTGCCTGCGCAAGAACCTCTTTGGGTGCCCTGCGGATCGCGGCTGACCGTGCCGCCGAAGGGAACTGCCTGGTCCGGCGCATTCATGCCAGCTGGCCCCTGCACCAGCGGCGTTCGACCTCGCGCGGTGGCCCGAGTGAGTACTGTTCGCGCAGGCGCCCCTTGGGATCTGTTCGAGACCTGCTGCACACCCCGAGGCGCCTGGGTACGCACGAGATGGTTCGCCGATCTGTGGACAACGGCGGCGGGCTTGGTTTCCAGTCCTGGTCGCCGGCGAGATCGTCGCCACGGCCATAGGCACCCTTGAGATCGGCGTTCCCAACCCACACTGCTTGAGGGGACGGACTGCGCGATTGGCGAACGTCATCACGCTGCCTGAGCATCGAGGCCAAGGATACGGAACGACTCTCGTCCAGGACGTCATTGCGTGGGCGCGGGCCTCGAGCAGCTCGGCTGGACGACACCCCGCTACGCCGGCGCAGTTCCAGCGCTGCGTCGACGTCATCGCCCACTACACGGCTCCTTGACCCCTTTCTGGGAGTTGGTCAAGGGCACGAACTCCCGCTCATGACGGGCCGCTGAGCCGGTGGCGTACCACCCGCCGTCGCAGGGTCGGCGAGGCCACCACCTCGTAACCGGCGTCGAGGAAGACCTGCAGCAGCCCGACCGACGCCTCGTCCCAGATCACGGTCTTGCCGGGCGGCGGCTCGGTGGGATAGCCCTCCAGGACACGGGCGCCGGCCTGCCGTCCGTACTCGACGGTGGCGGCGGCCAGCTCGTACATCAGCCCCTGCCGGCGCAAGCCCTTGCGGACGACGAAGCAGGTGACCGACCAGACGCCCTCGAGCTCAGGGTCGATCCGCATCCACGACTTCTTCCGGCTCCACACTCTCGGGTAGTTGTCCCGCGGCTCGACCGCAACCCAGCCGGCCGGCTCGCCGTCCAGGTAACCGATCAGGCCGGACGTGGGTCCGTCGGTGCCGCAAGCGGTCTGCTCCAGCAGGGCGGCGTCCCGCTGCTCTTGGGTGGTGTCGCGCCAGATCCAGCCTGGGGTCTTCAGCGCTTGGCAGCGGCACTTGCGGGCGCCACCGGTGTCGAACACCACCTCGACGTCCTCGGTCGTTGCCTGGTTGGCCGGTCGCCAGGTGAATTCGGGCACACCGCAGCCTAGCCCGGAAGGGGTCAGGAGGTCCGTGCCTGTGAGGACGGAAGTGCCTGGCCTGCAGCGGCTACCGAAGGGAGATCCCGACCTCTGAGGCAATGACTTCGACCATCCTGGTGAGCCTGGCCGTGCGATCAGGCATGGAATCGCGATAGTTCGCAACGGTCAGCAGGCCAGGCCCGACGAATGCCCATGCTCGAGCGCGCAACCACGTCGCCTCGTCAGCATCGGACTCCGAGTAGAGAACCTCACGTGCCGACGCGTCGAACATGCTCCAGGCGTAGAGGAGGTCGACGGAACGGTCGCCGATGCCCATGCCACCGAAGTCGACGACGCCGACGAGGTCGCCGTCAGGGGAGGTGAGGAGGTTCTCGACCGAGAGGTCGGTGTGAACCCAGCAGGGCGGCCTGGACGCAGGCGGCACGTCGCGGATCCGCCGCCAAGCTTCGCGCACCTGACCCGGGTCAAAGAGGTCCTCCAGCTGGTGGGCTGCGCTGTCGGCCCAACCATCGATCACGTCGGTGACCGGTTCGCCGGCCCGGTATCCCCACCGTTCCGATCCGACGTCCAGGCCGAAGGTATCCACCTGGTGCAGCCGGCGCATGAACCGGGCCAAGGTCACCGCCATGCGCGCCTGCTCTGGCTCAGCCAATTCCGCCGGCGTCTGGCCTGGAACCCATGTCACGACCGTCCAGGGCCGGGGGAACCGGGCGGATGGCTCTGCCAGGAACCGAACCTGTGGCACAGGGACAGCCAGGTGGGGTGCGAGGCGGGGCAGGAACTGTGCCTCCGTCAGCAGGTCAGCGGTGTACTGGTCCGAGCGGGGGAGGCGGACGGCGTACTCGTGGCCGACGCGAAAGACCCAGTTGCTGCTGCCCGTGGCCCTGCTGGGCCGCACGGATTGACCCGCCAGGTCCGGGAACTGCTCGCGCAGCAGCCGCACAACCAAACCCGCATCGGGGATGACCTCGTCTCTGGCGTGCTCCACGAGGATCATGGTTGGTGACGCGGGCCATCCGCTCAACCGGATATCAACTCGGCCAGAACCAAGGTCCGGCCATTCGCTGAGTCGCCGGAGCTGTAGGGCAGCGCTCGGTGCTGGCGTTGGGAAGGAAGGTGACGCATGAACAGCGTGGCCGAAGTCGTCCTCATCCTCGACGCGGTGATTCTGATCGGCGTGGCGCCCGTCGAGATGTTCTTTCTCGATCGGCCCTGGGCCAAGAACGTCCTCGGGGTTGAGTTCAGCAGGCGAGCCGACGTCGAGCTGTGGGCGTTCTGTATCGGAGCTCGAAACGTGCTGGGCGCCGCTGCAGTCTTCGTGGGTGTGTGGATGCTCCACAATTCCCATGCCGGGTCGGGGCTGGTGGTGATGGTTGTCGCCGCGTGCTACCTGTTGCTCTCGAGCTTGGCCATGGGACTCGCTGATCTTCTCGGCAAGTGGCATCCGCGTGGCGGGAGCATCCGTGGGACGGTGGGATCGAGTGTCCTACCCCTGATCGCCCTGGTGGCCCAAGGGTTCTGGGGCTGACGGTCCCCCCATGCACGAGGTTGTTGTAGCGGCGTTGGTTCGCGGAGATCGAGTCCTACTGGTCCACCGGAGCCCGAACCGCCGTGCGTACCCGGGTGTGTGGGATCTGCCCGGTGGACACATCGAGACCGGCGAGACAGAGCTGGCTGCGCTCACAAGGGAGATGCACGAGGAGCTGGGCGTGCAGATAGCAGCAGGCTCGGCGATCCATCTGTGTCGGCTCGAGGCAGGACGCGGAGGGGAATCCGTACGCCTCAGCGCCTGGCTTGTCGATGATTGGCAGGGAACGCCGACGAACGTCGCTCCGGACGAGCATGACGAGATCCGTTGGTTCGGGCCCGAGGAGTTGCCTCCGTTCGCCCACGAACTCCTAGCCACGGCGCTGGTGGTCGCGATGCAGGGCGCCCGCTCCTGAACTTCACCGTTGGGTGCTTCTCGACTGGTTGTCACAGGGTGGACCCGGCCGGTGTCTCGATGTCGACAGCAGTTCGACGCCTAGGAGGAGTCATGACCACCCGGATCCCGGCCAAAGAGATCACTGGCCTGTACGGAGCAGTCATCAAGACGTTCAGCAAGAAGATGTTCGGACGGGTGCCGGAGTCGCTCGGAGTGATGTGGCACAACGTGCCGGTGATGAAGGCCTCGATGCGCTTCGGCCAGCAGCTGCAGAAGTGGGACCAGTGCGACCAGACGCTCAA
>CAVXBF010000007.1:0-135204 GCA_963759935.1 uncultured Actinomycetota bacterium | reverse complement strand
CGTCGCGAGCACCATCTTGGACCTGCGTCGGGGCGGACTGTTGCCTGAGCTGGCCGACGAGCTGAGCAGCTTCGAGTCGTACGCCATCATCGTCAACTCGGCGCACATCAACCCACTGTGGCGCGGAGCTCGCCTGGGGCTGGTGGGTACCGGCCTGGCCCTGCGCGAGCTGTCCCGCGGCTGCGCGCTGGCCGTGCTGGACCCGATGGAGCCCGGCACCGTCGACGAGCAGGCCCGGGCCGCATCGCACGCCCGGCTCTCTCGCTACTGGGGCAGCCTGGGTTTCGAGCCGTTCGCCGACCGGGTCCACGTCTTGGACCTCGGCACCGTCGCCTTCACCGAGGCGCTCGAACGGCTCCTCTCTGACAGCGCGCTCGAGTAGGCGCGACGCGTCGCCGCCGGGCCAGAACGCCGGAGCCCATGAGCCCAGCTCGACGGACGCCCGGCCGCCCGGCCCACAGGGAGGACCGGCATGGACCTCAGGAACTGCCACCCCGCCCACCACTCGCTGGTGTCGGCCAGCCAGCGCCGCGGCGGCGCTCGCGCCGGCACCGTCGCAGAGAGCGCGTCACCCTCAGACAGCCTGACCCCAGACCGGAGTGGCGCGGCTGCACAGTCGACGCGCTCGCGCACCGTCACACCACATGAATAGGTGTAGTAGACTCCTATTCAACGAAGGAGGCATCATGTTCTGGGACACGGAGGTCGAGGGCGCAGCTCCGGTCGAGGCGCGGGCGACTGAGGCTGAGACGTCGTTTGACGCGAAGGCGTTCGGGGAGCGGCTGCGGCTGGCACGCACGCAGCGCAGCGGGCTCAACCAGACGCAGATGGCGCGCGCCCTGGGGATGTCGCAGCCGACGTACTCGCGGATGGAGAACGGCCAGGTCGAGACGGCCCGGATCACGTCGACGCTGCTGGACCAGCTGCAGCAGCTCCTGGGCCGGACGATGTCCTGGTTCCTGCTCGGCTCGCCAGTCCGTGACCGGGTGAGGCTGGCGGCACGCCGCACCGACGAGGCGGAAGTACGCGACCGAGCCGAGCGTGTGCTGGACCTGCTCGAGGTCGACGCCGAGCTGGATGACCTGGCGGTCCTCACGGCGCTGGACGAGTCGGATCTGGACGAGTCGGTGCTGGCTCACGCTGCCGCGGCGCCGGCTTCTCCAGGCGCAGCGTTGGATGGACCTTCAGGAGCCGGCGCCGGCGCACGCGTCTCGGCGCCAGGGCGTGGAGCTTGCTGAGCGGATGCGCCGCGCCCTGGGTCTGCCGGTCGGCCCGATCGAGGACCTGCCAGCACTGCTCGAGCAGGGGCTCGGCGTCGACGTCGCGGTACTCGCCCTCGGCGAGGGTCTGTCCGCGGTGGTCGCGGTGGACGAGGTCCGTTGCTGCGCGGTCCTGACGGTGAACGTGAGGGAGAGCTACGCCCGGCAGCGGTTCAGCTTTGCGCACGAGCTCGCGCACCTGCTGTACGGCGAGGGGCACGCGTACGAGCACGGGCCGTCGCGGTCGCAGGTCGAGATGCGAGCCGACAAGTTCGCCCAGACCTTCCTGTTGCCCGGTTCCGAGGTCATGCGCTGGAGCGCCGCGCGGGGGTATGGCCCGGGTCAGCGGCTGTCCTTCGACGACGCGTGCACGTTGTCTGACGACTACGGGGTCTCCCCCGCGACGGCATGGATCGCCCTCGCCGACCTCAAGATGGCGCCAGTACAGGCCGCGCCCAGCGCAGCCGCCGCAGCCGCGGCCGCCGGCCAGTCTGTCCGCCACCGGGTACGCGAGCAGTCCCGCCGGGTCGAGCGGGTCCCGCGTCGCATGGAGCGCCGCATCCTGGACGCGTTCCGGCAGGGCTTGCTGCCGGCCGCGACCACGGCGAGCCTGCTCGGCCAGGACGGCGAATCCCTCACCGAGCTCGTCGAGCTGGGCGAGACTGGCCCCGGAGCCGGGCACGAGCGGCGCGCCAGCGGCTTGTCGCCGCGCTTGTGAGTGAGCCGCCGCAGGCGGCGCCGGCCACCGGCGACGCCGCATCGGTGGCCGTAGCGCGGTCGTCGTCGACTGCTGGAACCTCCACCCAGCCGACAATGAACATCCTGGACGCGGTGTGCGTGCTGTTCTTCTCCGCGTCAGGCCAGCTCGACGTGCTCGTCCAGACGTTGGTCCTCGCGGGGTATCGCATCTATCTGCCCGAAGAGGTTCTCAAGGAGGCCAAGCGCCGTGCCCGGGCGAACGGCTGGAACATCCGCAAGTTGGACGGCGCGCTACACCTGCCCGGCGTCACGCCGCTGGGCGAAAACGGGCAGCGCGTCAAGCCCATCGTGGTCATTCCCGAGATCAGCGCGGCTGAGCCTGACGAAGCGCTGGCGTTGACCCAGGTGACGCGGCGCCATCCGAAGCTGGCGGGCCGCACGAGCCCGTCCGTGGTGCTCCCAAGCTCTGCCTTGAATGGCTCGGTCTCGCAGTCCGAGCACCTTGGTGAATGTGTCGTAGTGGCGCATGCGGCGCTGGCACGTCGGCGCGGTCTGCAGGTCGTGGTGTCGATTGACGACCTGGACGGCCAGACCCTTGCCAAGGGGCTGCAGCTGCCCATCTTCACAGTCGAGGACGCCATCTGCGCGGCCGTCGCGCACGGCGTCCTGACCACGCCCGCGGCCCGCAAGGCCTACGACCGCCTTCGCGGCTTTGGCGACTCACTGCCCACGTGGGAAGCCGGTGGTTGTGCCGGCTCCCCGGCTGAAGCGGAGAGGGCACGTCAACGCAAGGCGGCTGCGGCGGCAGCGGGCCTCGGGCCGGGGCCTTCACACTGAGCTCACCAGTCACGTGAGGGGCGAAACCTGGCTTCGGTCGCCCGAGCATCTGACGGTGTGTCGATCGGCTGTCGGAAGCGGAAGTCGCGGTACGAGGCATGAGGGACCAGGCGGCGGCCAGCCTGCGCCTTGGTGATCAGCTCCACCATCTGCTGGGCGTCCTCGGACCTCATCCCGGAGCTCCAGACTCCGAGTCCAGATGTCGGCGGGCACGACCGCAACCCACCGTTCGGGCACGTTCATCAGGTCCGCCTTGAGCATGGCGACCTCGTTCCACTTGAGGTGGTTGTCGTAGCCCGCGGCCGCGCCGGCGAGGTACTGCACAATCTCGGCGACGCCGGACGGCAAGGTCGATGACATGCGCTGAGAGTATGTGGCCGGACCGACAGTCTCCGTGCGCTCGATTCCGGTTCACTCCATCGTGGTTCGTTCAGCGAGCCCAACCCGCACGCTAACTGCCGGTGGGGGCCAAGGCCGATCGGCGAGCGCACTTGGCGTGGTGCTTGTTGCGGGTGTAGCCACACTGCAGGCACTGGTCTCCGCGGATTTACGGCCCAGCCAGTGGGTCCGTCGCGCCAGCCCATGGGGTTGGGTCCGGGAGTGGGTCCGGTGTGGTAGCCAGGGGCCCACGGTATGGAGTCGTCGGTTGACGGCGCGGCGGTCGGAAGGCCGTTCCTAACCAGAAGCGGACGCTCAGCCTCGTAGAACGCCCTCGCGTCCGCCTTCGACACCCACATCCAGGGGCGGTTGTAGCCGAGCCTGAGCCTGCGTGGCCACTGCAGCGTGACGACGTCGCCGGCAGCGCTGAGCTTGATCATGTCGGCCAGGCTCGGGTGCTTCGTTGGGTCGAGGCCAGCAGGCTGCGCGTGGTGGCCCGTGCACTGCAACCCTCGGTGCCAGCCCTCTGTGCGCTGACGCCTGCAGGGCACGATCTCCAGGCGCTTGACGCCCTGCATGATGAGCAGGTCGTCGGCCGTGGCGATCTCCAACGGCTGCAACGCCTTCGTCGTGCACGCGGGCGCCCGGTCGATGACCGCCCCGAACCCGGGGGTTCCGGCCATGGTCAACCACGACGGTGCGAGCCCGTCACTTGCCGCTGTGGTGATCCGGCGTCGCAGCTTGTCAGGCTTCAACCCCGACAGCTGCACTTCCCACCCCACGCGAACAGTGCCTCCGCTGACGACCACATCCGTGCGACGGGTGCGGCGCGAGTTGCCTGACTCCTGCTCGGCGACGAGTCCCTGCCGTTCCGCGAGTTGGCTGATCTTGTCCTT
The DNA here is from genome assembly GCA_963759935.1 of uncultured Actinomycetota bacterium. Taxonomy (GTDB): domain Bacteria; phylum Actinomycetota; class Actinomycetes; order Actinomycetales; family Angustibacteraceae; genus Angustibacter. The sequence continues at coordinate 131,135 of CAVXBF010000007.1, read as the reverse complement.
GAGCGTCCGGTGCTCGACACTCTCCCCCAGGCAGGCGGCGTCGACTTCCTCTCGTGAGTACTCGACGACCTCGCGGTGACCGCGGCGCTCCCGCAGGTAGAGGTACCGCCGCATGGAGTCCGGAGCGCATGCGCCACAGATCAAGGTGCCCACCGTGCAGCCGCCGTGAAGCTCGGCCCAGAGCTCGGGACGGTCGGGGTGGCCGAGGTCGACGCGGGTGAGATCCAGGCACAACCCGCTGGCAGCGACGACGGGCGCCTTCTCGTGATCGTCATGGTCGCGGGCATCCTCAAGCATGCCTTCAGGCTACGGGCGGCCACCGACAGTCCGGCCGCGCTCGCCGGCGATGTGCGGAGGGCCAGCACACCGCCGTCGATCGAGGGACACCGGGCACCATGTCATGGCTGTCTCCATCGCAGGACCGGGCACAATCCCACGCATGAACTCCCGCGCCATGCTGGGAGCGTCGGCTACCGTGATCCGGGGGGTTGGTCCTCCTCGAGAGGCTGTACGCGTACGAGAGCACTCGCATCGGCGACGGCGACCGGACGCCGCTGCTGCAGCTGACCGCCTTGCGAGACCTACGCATGATGGCGCGAAGGCACTACCGGCCCACGCTCGATCAGGTGAAGTCCGCGCTGGGTCTGACGCCCGCGTAGCCGCCACTTCGGCTGGCACGAGGCCGGTCGCGACTACCGGCGCAACACCCAGGCGGGTAGCCGGCCGCGCAGCCCTGCGACGCCGACCAGTGCGAACAGGGCAGCGAACAGGCCCCACCAGACGACTCCGAAGGTGTCGGAGCCCAGGCGAGCGTCGCGGACCACCGTGTCGTCCTGCGGGTCGTAGAGCACCTGGGCCTCGTCGCCGATGTGTGGGGCGTGCGCCCAGTCCCAGTCATCGACCTGCACGCCGCGCTCGGCGACGTGGTCGGCCTCGAAGTCGACCATGACGTAGGAGGAGTCGAACGGCCCCAGCTCCGGTGCACGTCGACGACCTGGGCGGTGGTCACGACGCCGCGGCGAGACAGAGCGGTGTTGTGCAGGGCGGTGCTGAGCGCGGACCCGGCGAACCCGACCGCGACCGCGAGCCCCAGGACACCGGCCGTGCGCTGGGAGTTCACCAGCCGGCTCCACCAGCCGGGCCGGCCGGTCCCGGCCGTAACCGCCGCTGACGCTCGGCCTCCGCCTCAGCGCGTGACCTGGTATCGCCCACCTTCATGCCGCGGCGCGGCCGTCGGCGCGTCACAGCCCGACCGGCTTCGCTACCTGGTTGACGGCCCGGTCCGCTGCGCCCATTCTCAAGCCTGGGCATCCGCTTCGTGCCGCTGAGCTGATGGAGTGCACGTCCGACCCGCTTGGCTGCTTCGTCAACCCAAGCGCGCGCATCAGGTCGTCGGCGGGGATCTCGCCCAGCCAACGCTGGAAGCCGTTGATGCCACGGCCGACGAGATAGAGGACAGCCGCACCGAGGGAGCCGGGGTCGCCCAGCGCAGCCGAGACGAGACCGGCGACGGCGATCGCGAGGGCGATGGTGATGAACAGGTTGTTGGTGACCCGCCCGGTGGCCGACATGCGGTGCTCGACGCGCACGCTCACCCCGGTCTCGTCGGCGTCGAGGTACAGCGTGGCCACGTCGTTGCGGGACATCTTCGTCCGCGGAAGCCGAGAGCGGCAGCAGTGCCCGAGGGGACGCGTGTCAGGTGCCGGTTCCAGTAGGTCATCGCCTGGGCGTCGGCGGCCGCCACGAACTCGTCGGCCGTCCTGCCCGCGGCTCGGTAGCGGCGGATGTGCGGCGACGTCCCGTACACCGCACCGATGACACGGCGCAGCACGGTCGCGGGCGTGGCGCGCTCCCGCCTTGGCCGTGGCGACCGGGTACCGCCGTCACCGGGTGGGCCGGGCCTTTGCTCCTGGTCACGGGTTCAGCCCTTCACCGGGCGTCGGCGTCGGCCGTCGAACCAGAGTGCTGTCGTCACGGTGATTCCTGCCAGCATCAGGCCGCCAAGGCCGAGGATCAGGCCGATCTCGGGGTCGTGGTTGTCGATGGTCCAGTAGTCGAGGTCGCTCTGTGCCATCACGAGGGTCTTGCCGTCGCGCTCCAGGACGCGGATCGGCAGCGGGTCCTGGTCGTAGGTGGTCCTGCTGGTCGGCTGCTGCCAACCGGCGTGCACTCCATCGAGAAGGTCGTCGAACTCAGGCCCGACCAGCGCCTGCAGATGCACCGGGGCCCCATTCCCGGGCAGCACGACGCGGACCTGGTCGACCTCGAACGTGTCTCCGTACCGACTGGTGTGGTGAACCAGGTGCACCTCGACCCCGCGGGCGTCCACCTGGACCCCGTTCGCCTGGACATCGCGGGCCAGCGCGCGGTCGTGCAGGTCCTGCGGGAAGAACCAGAAGCCCATCGCGGACAAAACGAGGAGCACGAGGGTCAGCCCACCGACCCAGCTCAACGCGATGTCGGCCAGCCGGCTCATCCGGCCGGGCCGTGCTGGGCGGACTGCGCGACGCCTCACCGGCGCGTTCATGACGCTCACGGGTGCTACGACGTCGGGCGCGGGCAATCGGCTCCCAGGCCCGCCGTTCATCGAATCGCCCGCAGGTAGCGCCACCGGTAGAAACGCTGGGCAGCCAGCACTGCCGGGAACGCCAACCGCCACGCTCCCCGGCCGGGGCGGGTGAACGAGCGCAGCGTCAGGGACACCGTGCCGTCGCTCGCCCGATGCACCAGGAAGGCCTCCTCGCCCAAGACCGGGTGCCCGGGCAGGGTGCCGTAGGCGAACCCACACCAATCGTCTTCTTCGACGACCGAGACCACACGCACCGGCTCGCGCAGCGACAGGAGCGCCAGCCGGGCGACGAGCGCACGATCCTGCCCGTCGGCCACTCGCAGGTCCTGACCCGCTGGGACATCGACCCTGGATCCGCTTCGGGTCTTCACGGCCCAGCTCATGACGGCCTCGCACGCCGCCCGCCAGGTCTGCTCCCCGTGGCCGATCTGCACCGTCCGCTCGAAGCGACGGAACCGTCCGGTCCCCCGGACCAGTCCCGGTCCTGAACCCGGGTCGCTCCGACCGCGTCGTACGTCAAGCCGCCCTGCAGCTGTACCGTCCTGGCCCACTCCTGGGCTGCGGTGGCGAACCGCCGCGGAACGTTGATTCCCAGCGCTGACCGGACAGCCAGCTCAGCACGGAGCGACGCCCCCGACCTACTCAGCCACGCCTGGCCCTGGACGGCTCGGATCAGCTGGCCGGTCAGGGCACTGTCAGCCAGCCGTGCCCAGGCATGGCCTTCACCGACCACCTGCAGGACAGCATCGAGGGCGGTCTCGGTCGCCCGCGCGTACGGCGCCTCGGCGGGGCGGCCCAAGGCAAGCCCGCGGTTGCTGCCGTCCTTGCCCGCGATCATCAGCACGACCTGGCGAGACTCGGATGTGGTCGGTCCGGACAGCGCCTGGACCGGCAGCGTCGCCCACCACACCCCCAGCGGCAGGCGCGGCAGCAGCACACCCAAGCCCTCGATGTCCGACCACGGCGTCAACTGGTCTGGCCGCCCAGACCGGACAACCAGCAAGCCGTCCACGGTCAGCCAGACGGCTGGCCGATCCTCCCTGCCGCGCAGCCACACGCCGTCCGGGCCCGCCTGCAGCGGCCCCAGCTGCGCGACGCCGGGAAGGGGCGGTGGCACGGCTGAACTCCGACTCACGGGCGCCCTTCATGTCGCGGATGCCTCGCAACCGCACGTCAGCTCAACACGGCAGTATCGGCAGGTCCGCCAATGCTCTTGACTGTGCGGTCCCTCACCCTGCCGACAACGGCAACCCGCTGGCTCAACCGCCGCCGACCGGACCGACAACCTCCGCCGCAGCCCACAGACCAGGTCCAAGGCGTCGTAGCGCACGGCCTAACGCGGATCAGACCAGCACCAGCATGCCGCTGACGAGCGCCACCTCACGGCCACGGTGGTCGCCGGCGAACCAGTCATGTACCGAGAGTTCGCGCACGGGACCTCCGGGTTGCTGTCGACAGGTGACCCGGCTGGAAGCGCCGTCCCGGCGGCCTGAGGTCGTCACGGTCAGTGCCGGACACCATACGATCTCGCTGTGATGGCCGGATGCCTGTCGAGTGCGCCGCTCTGATGGCCGCAGAACGCGTCATCGCGGCGACCTGGTTGTGCTGGCGGGGTGACGCAGTCCTGGCCGTCCGCCCTCGGGGCAGCGGGGTGTTCTTCTTGCCTGGGGGTGTGCCCGAACAGGGGGAGACCCTGGCGCAGGCGACTGCGCGAGAGGTTCGGGAGGAAGTGGGCGTCCTGGTTGCCGACTCTGACCTCACCGAGGTGGTGCGCGTCGAAGCGGAGGCGTACGGACGGCCCGGGGTGATGGTCGAGCTTGTGTGCTTCAGCGGGCCCGGGGAGGGTGACCCAGTCCCGGACGGTCAGGAGATCGTGGAGCTGGTCTGGCTGGAACCTGTTGACTGGCAGCAGTTCGCGCCGGCCGTCCGCCTGGCGCTGCGGGAGGTTGCCGGGGCTGCCGCTGCTGCAGCCGTAAGCCGTCCGCGCCGAGCCGCCGAAGACGCACGCGGCTGAGATCTGCCCAGCCGATGGCATAGTGCGGGCCGTGAGTCGATTCGATGAGCTGTTCGCGGAGGCCGCGCCGCTGATCGCGACGCAGGAACACCAGCGCGACGAGGTGCCCGCGGAGGGCGGTCGCTGGCCGATCAGCGTGGTACTGGTCCCGAACGACGACGTCGCAGCGCGACTTGATGCGCTCGCCCGTGCTGCCTTGCGGCTGGCCGGCCCCGGGCACTTCGCCACCGGGTGTCGCGGCTCGGCTCACTTGACCGTGCGCAGCTTGGAGCGTTACCGCGGGAACGTGCGGCACGACGACGCGGCCGTCGTCCGGTATCGGGCGGCGTTGCAGCGGGTGGCCGCTCGCTGCGACCCAGTCACGCTGCGGCTCGCCGGCCTGACGCTGACCCCGCTCACGGTGATGGCCTGCGCCGAACCCGTGGACGACTCCGCCGGGGTGCTGGCCGCCGCCTTGGCCGACGAGCTCGGTGAGGACGGATGGCACGAGGCCAACTTCACGCGAGACATCTGGTACGCCAGCCTGGTCCACTTCACTGGTGACGTCCTGGACCCCAGCGGGCTACTGCAGTGGGTCAGCACCCACAGGGCCGCTGAGATCGGCATCATGCGATGCGACCTGGTGGACCTCGTCCACTTCCGCCATTTGGCAGGTGGCGACCTTCGCCAGATGGCGCCGCACCGGTTGGCCCGCTGCCGACTCGGCGTAGGCGAGCTGGTTCACGTCTGACCCCGGTCCGCCGCGTTGCCACCACCTCAGGGGTTTCAGGACCTGAGCCAGGAAGGCGCCGGCGAGCTCCCGCTCTGGCTTTCCGGAATTCGTGGGCACCGGGCGTGCCTGCCGGACGCGCTCGGCGAGCCTCTGCCCCTCAGCCTGCCGCAGTGCTCGCGAGCTGTTCGCGGATGGAGGTGGCGATGGCGTCTTGGGTGTCAGCCGGCAGCCACTGCTCCTCGTTGTCGGTCATGTAGGCGAACACGCCCGGGCCTCGCGCCTCCACGGGCTGGTCAGGTTGTCTGGGGACCAGGTGAACGTGAAGGTGGGAGAAGCCCTCCTTCTCGGAGAACTGCATCAGGTAGGTCTTCACGCACCCAGTGACCGCCTCCAGGGCGCTGGCGAGGCTACGCACCAGACCGCCCAGCTCATTTGCCGCCTCAGGGGTGAGCTCGGTGAACGGCCTGTTCGCCGCGTTCGCCGCGGCGATCACCAACCTGCGCGCCGTCGACCGCTGGCGCGCCCAGGTCGCCCGGGTCCGCGCCCTCAACGCCGAGATCACCGGCGCCAAGGCCACCCGCACCCGCCGGCGTACCCACGCCATCGACCAGCTCCTGCCCGCCAAGGCCCGCGTAGGCGCCGGCCCCCGGGCCGCCCGGGCACCCTGACGCCCGCCCGGCCGGGAGCGCGACCGCAATCGTCCAGCAGCTTGTTGGACAATCGGGAAGGACGCTCCCGGACCGGCACCAGCGTGCCGACCGTCCCGGCGGTGATCCCCCGTCCGACAACACGATTCAAGACCGTCCCTGAGCACGACCCGCGCCACGAACGGCCCTCACGCATGCCCGCGTGAGGGCCTTTCGTGCTTCCACCGCGGTCAGCCGCGGCCGCCACGTCCGTTTCGCCCTACCAACGCGTCGACGGCCCGGTCCGCACACGGATCCGTTGTCCCGCAACGCAAGAAGGCCCGGTCCAGGGGTACTGGACCGGGCCTTCTGTGGATGAGCCACGTGACTTCTGTGGTCATCCCCGAGTAGCGGGGGCAGGATTTGAACCTGCGACCTCTGGGTTATGAGCCCAGCGAGCTACCGAGCACCTCTGGGTTATGAGCCCAGCGAGCTACCGAGCTGCTCCACCCCGCGCCGTCGGCCTTGCGACCGAACTGTCCTCAGGTTACGTCACCGCCGTCAGCAAGAGCAAATCGACTCCCCCGGGCCGGCCACCCCCGCCGCGCGAGCGACAGGGGTGGCCACGACCTCAGGGCGTCGCGGACGGCGACGGGCTGGGCGTCGGGGTAGCCGTGGCCCCCGGCGCCGTCGGGGTGATCGACGAGTCGGCCTCGATGGCGCGCTGCAGGGCGGCCTGCAGCCGCTGCTGGGCCACGCCGTACGCCGCGAAGTCACCCTTCGCCAGCGCTGCCTGACCGTCCGCGATCGCCTTCTGCGCGTCGGCCAGCGCCGCCTTCAGCTCCGCCTGCGGGGTCGTCGTCCCGCCGTCGGTACCACCCGTGCCACCGTTGCCCCCGGTGCTCGTGCCGGCGTCGCCGGCCGATGCGCCCGAGTTGCCGCCGAACACCTGGTCGAGCGCCTGGTCGAGCGTGTCGGCGAAGCCGATCTTGTCGCCGAAGCTGACCAGCACCTTCTGCAGCAGGGGGTACGACGTGACGCCGGTGCCCCGCACGTAGACGGGCTGGACGTAGAGCAGGCCGCCACCGACCGGCAGGGTCAGCAGGTTGCCGCTCTCGACCTTGGTCGAACCGCCCTGCCGCAACAGGTTCAGCGTGTTCGACACCGTGGTGTTCGAGTTGAAGTTGTTCTGCACCTGACCGGGCCCGGAGACCACGGTGTCCTTCGGCAGCTGCAGCACGCGGATCTTGCCGTACCCCTCGCGCTTCACGCCCGCCACCGAACCGGCGTTGGCGTCGACTGCCGCGAACGCGGTCAGCACGTTGCGCGTGCCGCCACCGCTCGGGATGAACGTCGACGTCAGCGAGAACGTCGCGCGATCCTGGTCCGGCATCTGCAAGGTGAGGTAGTACGGCGGTTGGTCGACCGCCGCGTTCGCCTTCGTGGGGTCGTCGGGCACCGCCCAGAAGTCGCTACCGCCGTAGAACGAGCCGGGGTCGGTGACGTGGTACTGAGCGAGCATCGAGCGCTGCACCTTGAACAGGTCCTCGGGGTAGCGCAGGTGGCTCATCAGGTCGGCCGAGATCTCGGCGAGCGGCCGCACGGTGCCCGGGTAGACCTTCATCCAGGTCTTCAGCATCGGGTCCTTGTCGTCCCACTCGTACAGCTTCACCGTGCCGTCGTACGCGTCGACCGTCGCCTTCACCGAGTTGCGGATGTAGTTGACCCGGGTGTTCGCCAGCGGCTGCACGCTGCTCGTGCCGGCCGTCAGCGAGTCCGCCGTCACCTCACCGAGCTGCGCCTTCTGCGCGTTCGGGTAACGGTCGGTCGTGGTGTAGCCGTCGAGGATCCACTGCACCCGACCGTCGACCACTGCCGGGTACGGGTCGCCGTCGACGGTCAGCCACGGCGCGACCTTCTCGACGCGCTGGCGCGGGTTGCGGTCGAACAGGATGCGCGAGTTCGCGTTCACCCGGTCAGACAGCATGATGTTGTACTCCTGCATGGCGATCGCGAAGGCTGCCTTGCGGGCGAACGAACCGATGGCCACGCCGCCCTTGCCGGTGTACGTCGTGTTCTGCTGACCGCTGGCGCTCGCGTCCGGGTAGTCGAGCTCGACCGGCGGCCGTCCCGTGGGCGCGCCCACGATGCTGTAGTCCGGCGACTTCTCACCGAAGTAGATGCGCGGCTCGTACTCGCCGAGGGAGCCCTGCGGCGGGATGTCGCCCTCGTAGAACACCGGCTTGCCGTCGCTCTCGCGCTGGTTGCCGTAGGCGGCGACGACGCCGAACCCATGCGTGTACGTCGTGTGGTCGTTGACCCAGTTCCGTTGCGCCGCAGCCAGACCATCGAGCTCGACCTCACGGGTCGCGATCACGGTGTCACGGGACTTGCCGTCGATCTGGTAGCGGTCGACGTCCAGGCTGTCGGGGAACGCGTAGTACTGCTTGACCTGCTCGAGCTGCCGGAACGCGTCCGACACCAGCGAGGGGTCGAGCAGCCGGATGCCGGGCACGGTCTCAGCGTCGTTGCGCAGCTGACCGGTCGTGGCCGTGGTCTTGGCGTCGTACTCCTGGATCTGCACGGTGTCGAACGCGTACGCCGCGCGCGTCGCTGCGATGTTGCGCTCGATGTACGGCCGCTCCTTGGAGGACTCGCTCGGCTTGACCTGGAAGCGCTGCACCGCAGCCGGGTAGATGCCCCCGACGACGATGGCGCAGATGACGAGAAGGGCCGCGCCGAGACCGGGCAACCGCCACGACCGCAGCCAGATCGCCCCGAGCACCAGGAGCCCGACGACCACCGAGGCGATCGCCAGGAACATCTTGGCGGGCAGCACCGCGTTGACGTCGGTATAGGTCATGCCGGTGAAGTCGCGGGCCAGCGAGTGGCTCGCCGTCGTCAGGTCGTAGCGGTCGAGCCAGTAACCGGCACCGCGCAGCAGCAGGAACAGGCCGATCAGCACCGACAGGTGCACCCGCGCAGCCATCGTCGTCCGCTGCTCGGCGCCCTGCAGTCGCAGGCCGCCGTAGAGGTAGTGGACGACGAACGCGGCGATCGCCGACAGGATCACGGCCGCCGTCAGCACGCTCAGCACCAACCGCAGGAACGGCATGGTGAACACGAAGAAGCCGATGTCGAGCCCGAACTGCGGGTCCTTCACGTTGAACGGCGTGCGGTTCAGCCACAGCAGGTACGTCTGCCAGCGGCCAGCCGTGGCCGCTCCGGCGATCAGCGCGATCGCCAGCGGCAGCACGATCGTCGCCACCCGGCGCAGCGGCTCGATCTGCTCGCGATAGTGGTCGAGGCTGGCCTGCTCCGGCGACACCGGTGCGTAGACCGGCCGCATGCGGTAGGCCAGCGACAGCGAGACCGCCACGGCCGCGCCGATCACGACCGCCCCGATCGCGAACAGCAGCAGTCGAGCGCCGAGCGTGGTGGTGAAGACCTTCAGGTAGCCGATGGACTGGAACCACATCACGTCGACCCAGACCCGAGAGGCGATCACCGCCAGGACGACGACGACCACCACGATCGCGATCGCCGGCACCAGCGGGCCTCGACGGCGGGGCGTCAGCACGGGACGCTCGCCATCACGTCGAGGTTGTCCACCCCAGGGTGGGTTGAAGCTCACGTTGTCCCTCTCGGCCGACTTCGGGGGTACCGCAGAGCACCCCTCCTCCCTCCAACTTACCCGCGGTCCGTTGGGTTCCCGGCTTCTCGACCCGTTGCGGGCCGTATGGCGCTACGCCGCGGACGGGCCCCTGCGGTGTCGACGCCGCCCGGTTGGCAGGATGGGCCCGGTGAGCGACTCCCCCAGCGACTCTCCCAGCCACGACTCCGGCGACGTCCCCGACGCGCTGACCCGCGCCCTGCTCGAGACCGAGCGGCACGTGGCGAACGCCGGCTGGGACCAGCCCCCGCGGCTGTTCGCCCTGGTGCGCACCGCGGCGCTGCTCGAGCGCGAGCCCGGCCTGCGCCAGCAGCTCGACCCCGGCACGCTGAGCGCCGCGGCCGCTGACCAGGGTCACCTGATCGCGGTGGAGCAGGACGGGCTGCCGCAGACCTCGAACCTGGAGTCGATCCTGGGCCAGCTGGCCTGGGGCCCGGACGTCGATGGCGTGGCCCTGACCGTCGAGCGGGTCGTCGTGCCACCGGAGGCCGAGCGTGACCTCCCGCCGGGCAGCGAGCAGGCCGTCGACTACCTCGCCGCACACCCGGCCCGCGAGGACGTCCGGCTGGCCGTAGCAGTGTTGCGGACGGGCGAGCGCCAGTGCGGCGTGCGGCAGCGCCGGCACGACGAGCCCGGCTCGGTCGCCGTCGGGCCGGACCTCGTGCCGGGACTGGTCGCGGCACTGTCCGCCACGCTCGACGGCTGACCCGACGTCAGGACGCCGTGCAGGTGGGCAGCCCGGCACCCTGCCCGGCGGCGATCTTCTCGACGTCGAGCCGCGACTCGTGCAGGCTCGACGTCCGCACGACACGCAGGCCGGCCGGGATGTTGCCGACCACCTCGTCGCAGTTCGCCTCGGGCGCCAGGAACCATTGCGCCCCAGCGTCTTTGGCGCCGACCAGCTTCTGAGGAATGCCGCCGATCGGCCCGACGTTGCCCGAGCCGTCGATGGTGCCGGTGCCGGCGATCCGCTGGCCGCCCGTGAGGTCGCCGGGCGTCAGCAGGTCGTAGATGCCGAGCGCGAACATCATCCCCGCGCTCGGGCCGCCGACGTCCTTCGTCGCGAACTTCACGTCGACCGGGAACTGGTAGGTCGGCTGCAGGTCGACGCCGAGCACGGTGCGGCCGCCCGAGTCACCTAGCGTCGTCGTCAGGTCGAGCGTGCTGCCGCCCCGGCGCACCCGCACCGTCACCTGCTCGCCCGGCTTGAGCGCCTGGATGGTCGAACGCAGCTGAGCGCTGTCGGTGACGGCCTTGCCCTGGAACGCGGTGATCACGTCGTCGGCCTTAAGCACCTTGGCTGCGGGCAGCTGCGCACTGACGTCGGCGATGGTGACGGTCTCGGGCACGGTGCGGCCCAGCTCGCGCAGCCCGGCGGCCGTCGCGCTCTCCTGCGACTGCGACATCTCGGCAGCGGTCTCGGCCTCGGCCTGGCCCTGCGACTGACCCGGGGGAAACACCTGGTCCTCGGGCAGCACGGCACGCTCGCGCGACAGCCAGCCCTGGACGACGTCCAGCAGGCTCACCGGGTGGCCCGGCCCGCCGAACACCTCCACGGTGGTCATGTCGAGGGTGCCCTTGTCAGAGGGCCGGAAGCTCGGGCTGCCGTCGATGCGGATCAGCGGCACCCCGCCGACGTCGCCGAGCACGTTCGTGGCCGGGCCGGGCGCGTAGATCGCGTACGGCGCGGGCATCAGGGCGATCAACGCGGTCAGGGCGATGGCCAGCACGCCGGTCACCAGGATGGTGAGGGTGCGGGGTGACAGCCCGGACGACGACCGCACCGGCGGCCCGGTCAGCAGCGGAGCCGGTCGCTCGAGCTGGCTCATCGTCGCTCCTGGTCTGCTGCCCGCACGTGCGCCATGGCCTGGCGGAACCGGGTGTAGTCGTCGACGGCCTCGAAGCCGTCGCGCGGACGGCGCTCGCGGCGGGACAGCCCGATGGCACCGACGACCAGCATCGTGACGACGACCGGCACGAGCCACCACACCCAGAACGGCGCACTCGACACGGACGCCGCCAGCAGCGACGACTCAGCCACGACGACTCACCTCACGAGGGTAACCGGCCCCGCTCAGGGCAGCCCGACCCACTCGTGCTCGCCGCCCTCGAACTGCTGGTGCTTCCAGATCGGCACGGTGGACTTCAACGTGTCGATCAGGTCGCGGGCCGCCTCGAAGCTGGTGCCGCGGTGCCGGGCGCTGACCGCCACGACGACCGCCAGGTCGCCGATCTGCAGGTCGCCGACCCGGTGCACGGCGGCCAGGGCGACGATGTCGTGCCGCGCCGCCACCTCGTCGCAGACCTCGCGCAGCCGGTCAGCAGCGGTGGGGTGGGCCGAGTACGCCAGCGCGGCCACGGCCCGCTCGTGGTCGACGTCGCGGACCGAGCCGATGAAGACGCAGCTGCCCCCGGCCGAGGGGTCGGAAACCGCGGCCACGACCTCGTCGACCGACAGCGGCGCGTCCCGCACGTACACCAAACGCACGACGTCCATCACGACTCCCTTCGTCGGCGGCGACGCACGATCGCCGCGGTGCCCACCAGCGCGACCGCGGCACCCGCCGCGCCGAGCGCCGCGTCCTTGCGGTCGAGCCGCCGCGCCGCCACCGCGTGGTGGCCGCGCACCTGCTCGAGCAGCTCGCCCAGGCAGGTCTCGTTGTCGTACATCGGCACCCAGCCGGCCGCCCGCAGCCCGGACGACGACACGGCCCACGGGTGCACTACGTAGGCCAGGTCACTGGCGGGCGCCGGCAGCAGCCCGACCCGGTGCAGCCGCTCGGCCGTGCCGAACGCCAGCGACGACGACAGCTCGACCCGGCGCATCCCGGACACGCGCTCGACGTCCTGCTGGCTCAGCGTGCCCTCGCAGCCGACCGTCAGGTGACCGGTGAGCCCCTGCACCACGCAGGTGGTGACCGCGTCGGCGAGGTCGGACACGTGGCAGAACTGCCACTGGTTGGCGACATCGCGCAGCACCAGCAGGCGCGGCGCCTCGAAGTGCCGGGTGACCACCGTGTCGACGCCCGGCCCCACCAGGGCGGCCGGCCGCAGCAGGGTCAGGTCGAGGCCGGGGTGCGCGCGCGGCACCCGGGAGAGCACCTGCTCGACCTCGAGCAGGTCGCCGACCGTGCCGGAGTCCGGCAGCGCCGCCACCTCGGCGTCGTCGGCCAACGGCACCGGGTTGTCGGCCGACGCACCGAGCACCATCGCGCTGGTGACCGCGACGAGCCGGCGGGCGCCGACCGCCGCGGCCGCCATCGTGACGGCCTGGGCGCGGCGCACGACCTGCTCGCGCCGCTGCCCGGCCGGCTGCGCGAGCGCACCGGCGAGGTCGGTGGGCGCGGCGAGCAGGACGACGACGTCCGCACCACGCAGCCGGGTCGCGACGTCCGGCGTGTCCAGCGGACCCACACGCCAGGTCGCGTCTGCGGCGCCGCGCTCGACGTCGAGCGCCAGCACCTTGCCGACGTCGCCGTTCGCTGCGGCGACCAGCAGCCGCTCGGTCACCGCCGTGCCCAGCGCGTCGGCCGCACCGACGACCGCGATCGTCGGCCGGGCCGGCCGGCGGCTGCGCGTGCTGCGCCGCTTCGCCCTGGGCGAAGATCCCGGGGAGTCGGGCGGAGTGGGGGAACTCACCGGGCCCCTCCCTGGTTATCGTCGTGGACTAGAGCCGACCATCTGCTGCCGGAGGCCGGTCGCGTGCCTTCCCGGCCGCGGCGACATCTTCGCAGGCGTCTTGGAGAGTGCCATGAACGACCGACCGATGGGCTTCGGCCCGACCGACCCGGACGACGACGCCGACCGCCCGGGTGAGGGCGGGCCGGGCGGTGCGTCGGGCAGCGACGGGGACAACCCGTTCGCCGCCTTCCTGGGCGCCGGCGACCCCGAGCAGCTCGCCCGAGCCCTGCAGGCGGCCGGCGCCGGTGACGTCGATGCCGACCAGGTGCGCGCCATGATGGGCCAGGTGCAGCGGCTGCTCAGCACCCCCGGCGACGGCGGCCCGGTCAACTGGCAGCTGGCCGACGACATCGCCCGGCAGGTCGTCAGCGAGCACGGCGACCCGAGCGTGTCCGCGCCCGCGCAGCGCGCCGTCGACGACGCCGTGCGGCTCGCCGACACCTGGCTCACCGAGCACACCTCGCTACCCGCAGCCGGCGCTCGCACGCACGCGTGGAGCCGTGCCGAGTGGGTCGAGGGCACCCGCCCGGTGTGGCGGCGGCTGGTTGAGCCGGTGGCCGAGAGCGTGGCCACGGCGCTGTCCGATGCGCTTTCCCGGCAGGCTCCGGCCGACCTGGCCGGCCCGATGGCGGCCGCGCTCGGTGGTGGTGCTGAGGCGATGATGCGCCAGATCGGCGGCTCGGTCTTCGGCATGCAGGTCGGTCAGGCGATCGGCACGCTCGCCACCGAGATCGTCAGTGGCACCGAGATCGGCCTGCCGCTCGTCGAGTCCGGCGCGGTGGTGCTGCTGCCCGAGGGCATCGCGGCGTTCGCCGAGGGCCTCGACGTCCCGCTGGACGAGGTGCGGCTGTACCTGGCCGTGCGCGAGGCGGCCCGCTCCCGGCTGTTCGCCCACGTGCCGTGGCTGTCGTCGTCCCTGCTGGGCGCGGTCGAGGAGTACGCGCGCGGGATCGTCATCGACACCGACCGGATCGAGACGGCGCTGCGCGAGGCCGACCCGAGCGACCCGGCCTCGATGCAGCAGGCCATGTCGAGCGGGCTGTTCGAGCCCGAGCGCACGCCCGGCCAGCAGGCCGCCCTCGACCGCCTCGAGACCTCGCTGGCCCTGCTCGAGGGCTGGGTCGAGGTCGTCACGGACGCCGCGGCCACAGCCCTGCCGCACGCGGACGCGCTGCGCGAGACGGTGCGCCGACGCCGGGCCATCGGCGGCCCTGCGGAGCAGACCTTCTCGGCCCTCGTCGGCCTCGAGCTACGGCCGCGGCGGCTGCGGGACGCGGCCGCGCTGTGGACCGTCATCGGCCGCGCGAACGGCACCGAGGGCCGTGACAGCGTCTGGTCGCACCCCGACCTGATGCCGACGGCGGACGACCTGGACGACCCGATGGGCTACGCCGAGCGCCGCGCGGACGCCGAGGTGCTGTCCGCCGACGTCGACGCAGCCATCGAGCGGCTGCTGTCCGACGACGAGTGAGCACGCTGCACGCGGATGCGGTCGCTGTCCTGAGCTCCTGGACGGTGCCGTCGCCGGCCCAGGCGGCGCTGCGCGACGGCTACCTGCTGCACCTGCGCACCCACCCGGACGGCATCTGGCGCGACGGACCACCCGCCCACCTCACCGCGAGCTGCTTCGTGCTCGACCCCGCGGCCGAGCGGGTGCTGTTGACCCTGCATCGACGAGGCGGCTTCTGGGTGCAGTTCGGCGGCCACCTCGAGACGGACGACGCGACGCTGGCAGACGCCGCGCTGCGCGAGGCACGCGAGGAGTCCGGCGTCGACGACCTGCGGCTGCTGCCGCTCGGAGACCCGGTGCCGGTCGACCTCGACCGGCACGCGCTGTCGGCGCGGTTCGGTCGCTGCGGCGAGCACCTGGACGTCGCCTACGTCGCACTCGCGCCTGCCGACGCGGCGCCCGTGGTGAGCGAGGAGAGCGACGACGTCGCCTGGTGGCCGGTCGACGCGCTGCCCCCGGACGTCGTGGCCGACCTGCCGCCGCGGCTGGACCGGGTGGTCGACCTGGTGCGTACGACGGCGACCAGCCAGCGCTAGGGACCGTCGGTGACGTCGGTTGCGTCGGTGACGTCGTCGGTGGGCTCGTCGGTGCCCTCGTCGCCGAGGCCGGCCGCGGCGGAGACCCCCTCGAGGTAGCCGCGGGCGCGCTCGGTGCGCGGGTAGGACGCGAGCAGCGCCCAGAACGCGGCGCCGTGCCGCGGCTCGATCAGGTGGGCCAACTCGTGCAGCAGGACGTAGTCGAGCACCCAGCCGGGCATGCCGCGCACCCGTGAGCTGATCCGGATCGTGCCGTCGGCCGGCGTGCACGACCCCCAGCGGGCCCGCTGGTTGTCGACCCAGGCCACCGAGGCCGGTCGCGCCTGGCTGCCCAGGTAGCGCGACGACAGCTCGGCGGCGCGCTGGGCGAGCACCTCGTCGGTGGGACGGCGGCGACGGTCCTGAGCCTGCAGCCGCTGCACCATGGTGGCGACCCACTCCGCTTCCTCGGCGCGGGTGAACCGGGCGGGGATGAGCACGATCGTGCGCCCGCCCTCGCGGTAGGCGCTCACGGTGCGCCGACGACGGCGGCTGCGGCGGACCTCGACGTCGGCAGCCATAGCTGGACGGTACCCGCCCGCACCGACTGACCGCGTGCTGGACACACAGGGGCGCATCGGGAGAAGAACTTTTCGTCCACAGGCTGGGGACGGCGTTTGTGCAGGTCAGCCCGCTGCGCGGGCGGTTTCCCACCGGCTGTCCACACCGACGTCCCCCGGCCCCCCACAGGCTCAGTGGCTGGGTCCCCAGGTTGTCCACACCCTCGTCCACCGCCGATGCCGGGAACGCGTTGACCGCGCGGCCGTGCGGTCCTAGCGTGAGCGGCCACGAGGCCCCCTGGGATAACCCGGGCCCCCCGCGTCTGGGGAAGGACGCGGGTGGTTCCGCGCGCGCCCCCAGGGGGTCTCGCGCACGTCCTGAGCACCTCCTGAGCACGCGCGCAGCACGGCCCGAGCACGGCCTGGCACGGGCGCGCCGGGGGGTGCCTCCCGCACGCTGAGCACGACCTGGTCTATGGTGAGGCCGCTCGGTGAGCACGGGGGCAGCCGCCCTCGAGCTCGGTGCCAGCACCGGCAGGGCCTCGGCCCGGCCGACACCGACCGCCACCGACGTACCCACCCGAGACGACGAGGAGACGACACATGGCCGACGAGACCTGGAGCGGCGAGTTCTACTGCGTGAAGTGCAAGGAGAAGCGCGAGGCCGAGGGCAAGGTCGTCGAGACGAACGGCCGTCGCATGGCCAAGGGCGTCTGCCCGGTCTGCGGCACGAACCTCAACCGCATCCTCGGCAAGGCCTGAGCCTTCCGCTGTAGCTCGACCCGAAGCACCCTGACGGGCGGTCCGCACTGCGGGCCGCCCGTCGGCATGTCCAGGCCCTGTGGACGACGCCGGCGCCCGCCGCCACGGTTCTGCGACGCTGCCGCACGTGCAGCGACCGAAGGTACCCGCGGGTCTGCGCCGCGTCTGGCGGGACGCGACGACCCTTCAGCTCGGCACGTCACCGCAGCACGGCGTCGTCCTCACCGGGCTGGTCGACGGCGACGACGCGGTGATCGCTGCCCTCGACGGCTCGCACGACCTGGTCGCCCTGAACGCCATCGCGCTCCGTCGCGGGCTGCCCGTCTCCCGGGTCCCTGAGCTGCTCGCGGCGCTGGCCGACGCCGGGGCGCTCGCCGACGCCTCCCGCCACCTCGACCGCGCACACTTGAGCCGGTGGGGTCCGCACGCCGTCGAGCGGCTCGCCGGCGATGCGGAGGCCTGGTCCGTCGCGTACGCCGGCGAGGCCGCCACCCGGCCACGGCCTGCGGCGGGGTCGACCGACGACCCCGGCGCCTGGCCGGCCCAGGTCGACGGCCTCCAGGTGCTGGCGGCGCGGTCCGAGCGGTGCGTGGTGGTCGACGGCGCCGGGCGGCTCGGCGCCACCGTCGTGGCGGCGCTCAGCGCCGCCGGGGTCGGGCAGGTGCGCGCCCGCGACGGCGACGTCGTCCACCCGCGGGACGTCGGCCCGGCCGCGCACCTGCTGGGCGACCTCGGCCAGCCTCGGGCGGCAGCGGCCGAGCGGGCAGCGGCGCGCGCAGCCGGCGGCCCCGCGCTACCGGCACCCGAGCGGCCGGCAGACCTCGTGGTCCTGGTGCGCGACGACGTCGTCGACGTCCGGGAGGCCGACGAGCTCGTGCGGCGCGACCAGCCCCATCTGGCGCTCGTGTCGGGCGCGGACCGGATCACTGTCGGGCCGCTCGTGCTCCCCGGCCGCGGGCCGTGCCTGCGATGTCTCGACCTGCACCGCACCGACCGCGACCCGGCGTGGCCGCATGTCGCGGCGCAGCTGCTCGCCCACCAGCGCACCGCCCCGCCGCGGGCCGAGACCGGGTTGGTGCTCGTCGCGGCGGGGGTGGTCACCCTCCAGGTGCTCACGCAGCTCGACGGCCAGGTCGACCCCACGGCGCGCGGCCGGACCATCGACGTCCTGCTGCCGGACGGTCGGCTCGAACGCCGTCGGTGGGCGGCGCACAGCTCGTGCGGCTGCACCCGGCTGCCGCCGGAGACCGATCCGCGCAGAGCGGGGCGCTCGGGCGAGGGGTGGGGCCGTGACCCACAATGGCGTGGTGAGTGACCTGCCCCGCAAGGCCGTGACACGCACCGCGAAGCTCGCGAGCCTGCCGCTCGGGTTCGCGGGGCGCACGGCACTGGGCTTCGGACGTCGGGTGGGCGGCCGACCGGCCGAGCTGGTGGCGGCCGAGGTGCAGGCGCGCACCGCCGAGCAGCTGTTCAAGGTGCTGGGCGAGCTCAAGGGCGGGGCGATGAAGTTCGGCCAGGCCATGAGCATCTTCGAGGCCGCGCTGCCCGAGGAGGTCGCCGGGCCATATCGGGCCACCCTGACCCGCCTGCAGGACGCCGCTCCCCCGCTGCCGGCGGCGACCGTGCACCAGGTGCTGGCCGAGGAGCTCGGGGTGCGCTGGCGCTCGAAGTTCGCCAGCTTCGACGACCACCCGGCCGCCGCGGCGTCGATCGGGCAGGTGCACCGCGCGGTCTGGAAGGACGGCCGCGAGGTCGCCGTCAAGGTGCAGTACCCCGGCGCCGGCGACGCGTTGCTGTCCGACCTCGCCCAGGTGTCGCGGGTCGCGCGGATGTCGGCCGGGTGGATCCCCGGCATCGACATCAAGCCGATCATGGAAGAGCTGACCCGACGCGCCCGCGAGGAGCTCGACTACGGCCTCGAGGCCGAGGCCCAGGCCGGCTTCCACCGTGCCTTCGACGGCGACCCCGACTTCGCGATACCGGGCGTGGTCGCCAACAGCGAGCACGTGATCGTCTCGGAGTGGCTCGACGGCACACCGCTGTCGAAGGTGATCTCGGCAGGCACCCCCGACGAGCGCGACCTGGCCGCGGCCCGGTACCTGGAGTTCCTGCTGGCCGGCCCGCAGCGGGCCGGGCTGCTGCATGCCGACCCGCATCCCGGCAACTACCGGCTCACCCCTGACGGCCGGCTGGGCGTGCTCGACTTCGGCGCCGTCAACCGGCTGCCCGACGGCCTGCCGGCGCACATGGGCGCGCTGCTCGCCCGGGCACTCGACGGCGACCACGATGCCGTCGTCGACGGGCTGCGGGCCGACGGGTTCATCAAGCCGTCCATCGCCGTCGACGGCCCGGCCCTGCTGGCCTACCTCGACCCGTTCCTCGAGCCGGCGCGCGACGAGACGTTCCGGTTCACCAGGGCGTTCCTGCGTGAGCTGTTCGCGCACATCAACGACCCGCGCCGTCCGCAGTGGGGCGTGGGGCTCAAGCTCAACCTGCCGCCGCAGTACCTGCTGATCCACCGGGTGTGGCTGGGTGGCATCGGGGTGCTCTGCCAGATCGAGGGGGACGTCGAGGTGCGGTCGGTGCTGCGCAAGCACCTGCCG
Organism: uncultured Actinomycetota bacterium; assembly: GCA_963759935.1. Classification (GTDB taxonomy): domain Bacteria; phylum Actinomycetota; class Actinomycetes; order Actinomycetales; family Angustibacteraceae; genus Angustibacter. The sequence continues at coordinate 111,910 of CAVXBF010000007.1, read as the reverse complement.
GGGTTCACGCCAGAAGCGTTCTAGCGCAACGGGTCCGGCGCTACCACCATTCGCTGTCGAGCTTCGCCTCAATCCCGCGGAGATTCTCCCGCGAGCAGCGGGCGCAGGTCATCACGCTGCGGCCGTGCTCGATCCCCGTCGTCCAGGTGAGCCGCCAGCTGCCGTCGTCCGGTGCCATGACACCGCACGTGTCGCAGCTGACGGGCAGCGTCCCGGTGGCCCGGGTGGCCCCGGTGGATCCTGCCGTCGAGCTGTCCATGCACTCGACGCTACGCCGCTCTCCGCCCCGCCGCGCGCTCTTTCGCGCCTCGTCACGATTCGGTCAGGTAGACCAGGCCAGGCCCCTCGTCGCGGTACGGCACGCCGAGTCCGTCGAGCGCCGCTCGCCACGAGCCGGTGCTGGCCGGGTCGGCGGCCTCGAACCCGTGGTCGGCGGTGAGGACGAACGTGACGTCGTCCGTGACACCGAGCCGGTCGAGATGGTCGAGGAACGCCACGAGCCGACGATCGCTGTCGCGCAAGGCATCTCGGGCGATCGGAGACCTCGGCCCACCGGCGTGGTGTCCGGCGTCGGTCACCACGTTCGCCCACCAGAGAAGGTCGGGTGCGGTGCTCGGGGAGTCCCACAGCTGGAGCACCTGCTGCAGCCCGAGGTCGTCGACCTGCGAGCCCCAGTGGAACGACGGGTCGGCCAGGTGCGCGAGCTCGCCGACGAAGCGTGACGCGAACGGGTCGGGCAGCAGGTTGTCGAGGTCACCCGAGCCCATGCTCGAGCCGCTGGCCCGGATCACCGCCATCGTCGAGTAGTCGGCGCCGCGGTCGATCGCCTCGTCGACGCTCGCCGACCGCGGCGACCCGTCGACCCAGCGTGGCACGTGGTCGCGCACGAGCTCGAACACCGTGCGGACGCCGGGACGCAGCCACTCACTGCTGCGGTGCCAGGTTGCGGCGTCGTTGGGCACCACCCGCTGGCGCGTGGCGCGGTCGTAGAACACGTTGCCCAGCACGCCGTGCCGCCCCGGCCCCACACCGGTGAGGATCGAGGTGTGGTTGGTCAGGGTGATGCTCGGGAACTGGGCGATCGCCCCGCCGCGCAGCGCGACGCCGCGCTCGATCAGCCGGGCGGCGCCGGGCAGCTCGCCGCGCTCGGTGAGGTGCAACAGGTCGCCGCAGCTCGCGCCGTCCCACAGGATGCCGACCACCTTGCGCCGTCCGGGCTTGACGTAGGTGGTCAGCGGCGCGCCGTCCAGCGGCTGGCCGCCGGCGTCGGCGAGCGCCTCGACCGGGACGCCGGCCGCCACCGCCAGGGTGGGTCCGACGTCGACCAGCCACGCGTGCTCGTCGAGGTAGCCGCGGCGCTCGACCCCGGCGCCGGACAGCACCAGCGGCGCTCTCGACTGGATGACGTCGAGCGAGCCGTGCTCGCCGCGGTGGCCGCCCTCGTCGGGGAACCAGTGCCCAGCGGTGTGCACGATGGCGAGGTCGGGGCTGCGGTCGGGATCGGCGAAGAACGAGACGAGCCGCTCGTAGGGAAAGGGGTAGGCATTACGGCTGTTCGGCGGCGACGGGTCGGCGAGCTCGCGCTCGTAGGGTAGGAAGGCCAGCGGGTCGACGTCGGCCAGCGGGTCGCGGCCGCTCACGAGCTCGTGCCGGCCGTCGGCATGCAGCCGCACCCGGCCCCGGTGGTTGGCCGCGAGCGCCGTCCGGTGCCTGCCCTCCCCCTCGCACCAGACGACGAGGTCGACGGCCGGGGCGAGCTCCTGGGCCACCAGCGCCTTGACGGCGCGTTCGCGGAGCGCGGGGAGGTCCGGGTCGGCGGACCGATCCTGGCCCGCCGGACCGGTCTCGAGGCTCACGGTCGGCACCCTACGACGTCCGGATCGGACCCACTGGGACGCCGACCGGGGAGTCCTACTTCATCCGCGCGGTGGCGCGGGGGCATCTAGCTTCACTCGGCTTGGCGCGGCGTGCCCCCGCGCCACCGAAGGGGGCCCGCGCCGAACGCGGGGCCGAACGCGGGGGCCGGGCGTGGGGCGGGCAGGACGACGGGGGTGCCACCGGGTGGGTGGCACCCCCGTCGGTTCCGGGTCAGCCGGCCAGCAGGCGCAGCCGCAGCTGGACCTGCTCGGCGTTGCGACGGGCCCGCTTGGCCTGCCGGCGGGCACGGGCCAGCCGGACGACGTAGTGGGCCAGACGCTGCTGCTCGGCGTCGGCGAGCCGTTGGTCGAGATGGGCTCGGGCCAGGTCTTCATGCAATAGCTGATACATCTGAGCACTCCTGAGGGACGTAGGTCGAGTGGTCCCCTGGCGCATCGGGGCCAGGAGGGAGGTGACGTCTGCGGCGCGGGCAGCGGTGATCATGCTGCGACCTCGCACTTGCGCGGACGACCACGCGGACGCTTGCGCGCCACGATCGCGCCCTGGATGAGCAGCTGGCCGCCCCAGACACCCCACGGCTCACGACGCTCGAGGGCGCCGGCGAGGCATGCGGTGCGGACAGGGCAGTCGGCGCACAGGGACTTGGCGAGCTCGACGTCCGCCGGGGACTCGGCGAACCACAGCTCCGCGTCGAATGCTCGACACGGGATGGTCGCGAGGTCTGCACGGTCGTCGAGGGTCGGCTCGAGCAGGGTTGTGAGCTGCAACGGTGTCACCTCCATCTGGTGGGTGGGGGGTTCTGCGGGATGGCGGGGTGCCGCCGGGGGAAAGCCGTCGAGCCGAGGCTCGGCGTAGGTGGTGGTCATCGGAGTCCTGCCGGTCGAGGGTGGTCACGGGCAAATACAGAAAGGCCGCGGATCCCGGGTTTCGGGTTCCGCGGCCTTGAAGAGCCGGTCGTGGTGCTAGACCGGTGGACTCCAGGTCATGGTTCCCGAGGGGGCGCCCTTGCGCTCACGCACCGGAACAGCGATGCCATCGACATCGGTGCCGCCGAAGCCGGCGAAGGGCATACCCGTCCCCTGGTACGAAGCGCTGAGGAGGTCTGCAGAGACCACCCCGGATCGCAGGGAGGCGTGCGGACGCGTGAGCGCGCTGCAGGTCTCGAAGACCTCCAGCTCGGAGTTGTTGTTCATCACGGTGTCCACCTCCATCTCTGCTGTCGGGGCGCGTCCATGCGGACGTCGGGCGGGTGCGTCGCGTGTCAGGTTAGACCCCCTGCTGGCCGACGTTCAACGTCTTTTTCCTCGCGTGTCGAGATCCGTGATCGTTCCGTGACCGCCACCCACCCGTTCGGCCCAGTCCCGCGCCGTCCGCCGCCCTCACCTGACGGCTCCAAACCCCTTGCCCCACAACCCCTTCCGCCCGCGCAGTTGATCACGTCAAGCAGGCGACGGGTTGCTTGCCGAGGGGTCTAACCCTCGGCAAGGTGGCCCAGGCCTCGGCCAGTCGGGGCGGGGGCGGCGGACGGAGCGGACGGCGGACGGAGCGGACGGCGGACGGAGCGGACGGCGGCGGCGGACGGCGGACGGCGGGCGGGCGGCGGGCGGGGCGGCGGGCGGGCGAACGGCCGGGGCAGGCGGTCAGGCCAGGCCGAGGGCCCGCTCGAGGGCGGCGCGCAGGACGTCCTGGTCGGGCTCGACGCCGGTCCACAGGTGCATCGCGAGCGCTCCCTGGCCGACCAGCATGCCGAGCCCGTCGAGCGTGCGCAGGCTGCGGGCTTCCGCCTCCCGCAGCAGCCGGGTCCGCGGCGGGTTGGGGATGACGTCGGCGACGACGCAGGACGCCGGCAGCGCGGTCAGGTCGACCGGCAGCCGGGCGTCGGCGTCGCCGAGCCCGACCGAGGTCGCGTTCACCAGCACGTCCGCCGTGTCGAGGGCGTCGCCGGCCAGCTCACCGGCCCACCCGACGTGGCGCGCCACTGCGGGAGTGCCCTCGCTGATGACCCGGGCGAGGTCGAGACCAGGCCCCGGATCGCGACTCACCACCGTCACGGACGACGCCCCCGCCAGCGCCGACTCGACAGCCACGGCGCGCGCCGCTCCGCCGGCCCCGAGCACGACCACGGCCGCTCCTGCCGGCTCGACCACCTCGCGCAGCGATCCGACGAACCCCTTGCCGTCGGTGTTCTCACCCACCCAGCGGCCCTCTCGGCGCACGACGCAGTTGACCGCGCCGATCAGCCGAGCCGACGGCGCGAGCTCGTCGAGGTGCTCGATCACCGCCACCTTGTGCGGCAGCGAGCAGTTGAAGCCCGCCCATCCCATCGCCGCCGCGCCGCCCACCGCGGCCGCCAGCTGCGCAGGCAGCACGTCGCAGTTGAGGTACCGCGCGTCGACGCCGTGGTGGCGGTAGCCGGCCTCGACCATCGCGACCGTCGGGTTGTCGCCGGCCGGGTGCGAGAACGACCCGGTGAGGGTGCTGAGGAAGGGTCCGTGTGCCATGGCCTGCCTCCGGGGGACGTCGAGTGCTTGAATATCCCTCATGACAACGTTGTCAGCCGAGGTCGTGGTGATCGGCTCCGGCATGGGTGGCGGGACGACGGCACTGGCCCTCGCCCGGCGCGGGGTTGACGTGCTGGTGCTCGAACGTGGCGGCCGCCTACCGCGTGAGCCGGCCAACTGGTCGCCGCGTGCGGTGTTCCTCGAGCGACGGTACAAGCCCGCCGAGCGCTGGCTCGACGGCCGCGGCCGCTCGTTCGCGCCGGGCGTGCACTACGTCGTGGGCGGCAACACCAAGGTATACGGCGCGAGCCTGCCGCGGTTGCGCGAGAACGACTTCGGGGCCGTCGAGCACCTCGAGGGCACCTCTCCCGCCTGGCCCTTCTCGTACGCCGACCTCGAGCCGTACTACGGCCAGGCCGAGCAGCTGTACGGCGTGCATGGCACGACGGGCGAGGACCCCACCGAGCCCTGGCGCTCCACGCCCTATCCCTACCCGCCGCTGCACCACGAGCCGTACGTCGCCGACCTGGCCGACCGCCTGCGCGCCGCGGGCGTGCGCCCGAGCTCGACGTCCATGGGCCTGGACCGCCGTCCCGGTGGCAGCTGCGTGCGCTGCGCCACCTGCGACGGCTTCCCGTGTCGGCTGGGCGCCAAGAGCGATGCCGAGACCTGCGCCATCGACCCGGCCCTCGAGACCGGGCACGTGCGGCTGGTCACCGGCGTGCGGGTGCGCCGCCTGGTGGCTGACCGGACCGGACGGCGGGTCGACCACCTCGTCGCCGAAGGTCCGGACGGCGAGCTGACCGTGCGCGCAGGCCGCTTCGTGCTCTCCGCAGGCGCGGTCAACTCGGCGGCCCTGCTGCTCGCGTCCGCCGACGACCTGCACCCGCGCGGGCTGGCCAACGGCTCGGACCAGGTCGGACGGCGGTTCATGATGCACCACAACGCACACGTCGCAGCCGTCGACGTCAACCGGCGCAACGACGTGACCTTCCAGAAGACGCTGGCGGTGAACGACTGGTACGTCGACGGCGGCGACGGCCACCCGCTCGGGTCGCTGCAGCTGATCGGCAAGGTGCAGGGCGTGATGATGAAGAGCTACGCCACGCGCGTGCCGGTGCCGCTGCTCGACCAGGTGGCGCGGCGCAGCGTGGAGTGGCTGGTGATGACCGAGGACCTCCCGGTGCCCGACAGCCGGGTGCGGCTGGACGCCGCGGGCCGGATCGTCACCGACCGCGTGCCGGTGGGCCGGTCGACGCACCGACGGCTGCACCGGCGGGCCCGCAGCCTGCTGCGCGCGGCGGGATACGACGCGGTGTTCACCCAGTGGTTCGACATCTCGATGAACAGCCACCAGTGCGGCACCGTCGTGGCCGGCGACGACCCGGCCACCAGCGTGCTCGACCCCTGGTGCAGGGCGCACGACGTGGCGAACCTGTGGGTCGTGGACGGCGGGTTCTTCCCGTCGTCCGCCGCGATGAACCCGGCGCTGACGATCGCGGCCCAGGCGCTGCGCGTGGTGGCCGAGTCGGACCTGGCTGGCTGACCCCGGCTAGGCCGGGGGCTCGGCCTCGTCCGCAGCGCCGTCGTCCGCAGCGCCGTCGTCCGCAGCGCCACCGCCCGCCGGGCCGGCCGCCACACCGGCCACCTCGGCCGGGTCGGCCCCGCTGAGCACGGCCAGCACCTGCTCGCCGTAGCGCTCGCGCTTGGTCGCACCGATGCCGGGGATCTGGGCCAACCCCGCGATGTCGTCCGGCCGGCCCTCGGCCAGCGCGACGAGGGTCGCGTCGGTGAACACGACGTACGCCGGCACGCTGGCTGCCGTGGAGACGGCCAGACGCCAGGCGCGTAGGTTCTCGAAGGTCTGCTCGTCGTACGTCGGCGGGCAGTCGCTGCAACGGCCCACCTTTCGCTCGGCGCCGGTCATCAGCGCGGCGCTGCAGGTGCGGCACTTGGCGGGCGCGGCCGAGCGGCGAGCCGACCGCGAGCGGCCGGGCGACGCCGCCGATCCCCCGCCGTCGGTGTCGGTGTCGGGCCGCAGCCCGTCGAGGAAGCGCGACGGCTTGCGGGTAGCCCGACCGCCCGGAGTGCGCGAGCGTGCCCACGACACGTGCAGGTGCTCGCGGGCCCGGGTGATCCCGACGTAGAGCAGGCGGCGCTCCTCCTCGATCGCGTCCTGCCCGTCGGCCATCGAGATCGGCATCAGCCCCTCGGACATGCCGGTGAGGAAGACCGCGTCCCACTCCAGCCCCTTGGCGGAGTGCAGCGAGGCCAGCGTGACGCCCTCGACGGTGGGCGCATGCTGCGCGCTGGCCCGCTCGTCGAGCTCGGCGACCAGGTCGCTCAGCGTGGCCGCGGGCCGCGCCGCTGCGACCTCGTCGGCCAGGCCGGCGAGCGCCTGGAGTGACTCCCACCGCTCGCGCACCGCGCCGCTGGCGCTGGGCGGCTCGACCGTCCAGCCGCCGCTCATCAGGACGTCGCGGGCCGCCTCGCCCAGCGGCAGGTCGGCATCACCCGACCGAGCCGCCCCGCGCAGCAGCATCACGGCCTCGCGGACCTCGCGCCGGTTGAAGAAGCGCTCGCCGCCGCGCAGGACGTAGGCCAGCCCCGCGTCACCCATCGCCTGCTCGAGCGGTTCGGACTGCGCGTTGGTGCGGAACAGCACGGCGATCTCGCTGGGCCGCACCCCCTGCGCCACCAGGCCGCCCACTCGGGCGGCGATGCCGGCCGACTCCGCGACGTCGTCGTCGTAGCCGGTGAAGGTGGGCTCAGGACCGGCGGGCCGTTGGGCCACCAGCTCGACCCGGGCCTGGCGTTGCGCCGCGGGGACGCGGTCGAGCAGCCGGTTGGCCAACCCCACGACCTGGGGCGTGGAGCGGTAGTCGCGCACCAGCCGCACCACCTGCGCCCCCGCGTACCGCCGCGGGAAGTCCAGCAGGTAGCGCGGGCTGGCTCCGGTGAAGGAGTAGATGGTCTGGCTCGCGTCGCCGACGACGCACAGCTCGTCGCGCCCGCCCAGCCAGAGGTCGAGCAGCCGCTGCTGCAGTGGGCTGACGTCCTGGTACTCGTCGACCACGAAGTGCCGGTACTGCCGGCGCACCGTCTCGGCGATGTGCGGGTGGTCTTGCAGCACCCCGGCCGTGACGAGCAGCACGTCCTCGAAGTCGATCACCCCGCGCTCGGCCTTGACCTCCTCGTACAGGGCGAGCACGCGGGCCATGGCGGTGGCGTCGAGGCCGGCCGGGTCACGACCGGCCCGGCGCGCCGCGGCCGGGTAGGTCTCGGGGGTCAGCAGGCTCACCTTGGCCCACTCGACCTCCGACGCCAGGTCGCGGACCGACGCGCGGTCGAGCTGGAGGCGCAGCCGCGAGCCGGCCTCAGCCACCAGCCCGGCCTTGTGCGGCATGACCTGGGGGGCCGCGCCACCGATGGCCTGCGGCCAGAAGAAGTGCAGCTGCCGCAGCGCCGCGGCGTGGAACGTGCGGGCCTGCACGCCGAGGACCCCCAGGTCGCGCAGCCGGGAGCGCATCTCACCGGCGGCCCGGGCGGTGAAGGTGACCGCCAGGACCTGCTGCGGCGTGTAGACGCCGGCGTGCACGCCGTAGGCGATCCGGTGGGTGATGGCGCGCGTCTTGCCGGTGCCCGCGCCGGCGAGCACGCACAGCGGGCCGGTCAGCGTGGACGCCACCTGCCGCTGCTCGGGGTCGAGGGCGGCGAGCACCGCGTCGGCGGAGCGGGCGGGGGCCGGGGCGGGACCGGACGTCGTCTGGCTCATCGCGCACCATCCTCGCACCGCCGTCCGACACCCGGCGTCGCCGTCCACCGGGTGACTGCGGGAAGATCCGGCGAACGAAGGTGGTTAAAAGGGATGACCACCGCACCGCCTGACCTCAGGAGACGCATGTCCGCGCCCACGCCCCCGCCCACCGGAACCGTCACGATGTTCTCGACGACCTGGTGCGGCTACTGCCGTCGGCTCAAGACGCTGCTCGACCGCGCGGGGATCGGCTACTCCGAGGTCAACATCGAGGAGCACGAGCCGTCGGCGGTCTTCGTGGAGCAGGCCAACGGCGGCAACCAGACCGTGCCGACGGTGCTCTTCCCGGACGGTTCGGTCGCCACCAACCCGAGCCTGGACGAGGTCAAGGACCGGCTCGCCGCAGCAGCCTGAGCGAGCCGTACCTGGTGCACCGCCCCGACGTCACCCCGCTCACGCCGTCCGGCCTGGCCGGGCTGGTGGTCGAGCGCGCCCTCGAGCTCCGGCCGCGCGCCGGCGACCACGGCGTGCGGCTGGGCATCGACGGCTGCCTGCCGGACGACGGATCTGCCCTCGCCGACGACGTGACCGCCCGCCTGGCCGCGCTGGGGCTGGCGACGGCCCGGGTGCGTCAGGGCGACTTCCTGCTGCCCCGCTCGCTGCGGCTCGAGCTCGGCGCGGACGATCCGGACGCCGTGTGGGAGCGCTGGTACGACGACAACGCCCTGCGCCGGGAGGTGCTCGACCCGCTCGGGCCTGGTGGCGTCATGACCTGGCTGCCCACGCTGCGCGACCCGGTCACCGACCGCGCGACCCGCGCGCCGGCCCGACCTGCGGCCCCGGGAACCGTCGCCGTGGTCGACGGTCGGTTCCTGCTGCGCCACGAGCTCGCTGCGGCGTTCGACCTCGTCGTGCACCTGCAGACCTCGGCCGCCACCCAGCACCGGCGGCTCACCGACGCCGCCCGCGTCGTGCCGTCCTGGCAGCGCTACCTCGACGAGGCCGACCCGGTGGGCCGCGCCGACCTCGTGGTGCGCCACGACCACCCGCACCGGCCCGCGCTGCTGCGCACGGGCGAGGCCTAGCCGATCGGCGGCGGCTCGGGCAGCGGCCCGCCGTACCAGTGCTCGAGCAGGGCCCGCGAGATCGACATCCGCGGCGAGAGCCCGACGACGCCGTCGCGCACCAGCGTGAGCAGCTCGTCGCGGCTGAACCAGCGCGCCTCGGCGATCTCGTCGCCGTCCGGGTGGAGCTCGGTCGACTCGGCCCGGCCGCGGAAACCGAGCATGATCGAGGACGGGAACGGCCATGGCTGGCTGCCCAAGTAGGTGACCTCGCCCACCCGGACGCCGACCTCCTCCATCACCTCGCGACGCACCGCGGTCTCGAGCGACTCCCCGGGCTCGACGAAGCCGGCCAGCGTCGAGAACCGTCCGCTGGGCCAGCTGGCGTGCCGGCCGAGCAGGACGCGGTCGTCGTCGTCGACCACGGTCATGATCACGGCCGGGTCGGTGCGCGGCCAGTGGTCGCTGCCGTCGACCGTGCACCGCCGGGTGTAGCCGGACTGGCGGGCGATCGTGGGGGCGCCGCAGCGCGAGCAGAACTGGTGCGCGGCGTGCCAGTTGAGCACCGCCACCGCCTGCACCAGCAGGCCGGCGTCGTCGGCGGCCAGGGTCGGCGCGAGGGACCGCAGCCCGAGCCACTCGGGGTCGTCGTCCGGCGCCTCCACCTGCACCGCCAGCACCGGGACGCCGGCACTGTCCTGCCCGAGGAACACCCGCAGCCGCTCGCCGTCGGCCGGCTCGGGCGCGCGCACCTCCAGCCGGGTGGGATCGGCGGACGGGCGGGCCCGCCCGGCGCTCACCTCGATCACCCGGGTGCCGGGGTCGGCCAGGAGTGCGAGGTCCAGGGCGTCGCCGCGTCGGTGGCCGGCGCGGTCGGCGATCGGCTGGGTGAGCGGGAGGTCCGGCAACCGGTCGGGCAGCTGGCCGAGTCTGGTCACAGCGGCACGGTACTGCTGCCGAGGCCGCGACCGCCCCGACGGGTGCGGGGCCTGCGACCGCGCCAACACGCCAGCCGCGCCGGGCGCGTCCGGCTCCGCACCCCGCCGGGGCTTACCGTGAGCGGGTGACCCGCTCGGCCCTCCAGCTCGCCGCCCTCGCCAGCGCCGCCGTCCCCGGCCTCGACCCGGTGTCGGTCGACCCGCCCGAGGTCGACGGCATGGACTACGACGTCGCCGTGGTCACCGACGACCAGCGCCGGCGCTGGGTGGTGCGCGCGCCTCGGCGCACCACGGCAGCTGCCGCGATGGACGCCGAGTCGCGCCTGCTGCCGCTGCTCGCTCGCCACCTGCCGGTGCCGGTGCCGCAGCCGGCCGGCCGGGCGACGCTGCCCGAGGGCGGGCAGTGCCTGGTCTACCCGTACCTCCCCGGCCGTGCGCTGGACGTCGCGCAGCTCACCGCCGGCTCGGCGCTGGCCGCCGAGATCGGCCGGGTGCTCGCCGCGCTGCACGAGCTCGACCCGCGGGTCGTCGAGGACGCCGGCATGGCGACGTACGACGCCGAGGGGTATCGACAGCGCCGGCTGTCCGACGTCGACCGGGCCGCCCGCACCGGCCACGTCCCGGCGTCCCTGCTGGCCCGCTGGGAGCGCGGGCTCGAGACGGTCGCCCACTGGCGGTTCGCCGCCACCCCGATCCACGGCGACCTTGCCGGGGAGCACATCCTGGTACGCGACGGCCGGGTGAGCGCCGTCATCGACTGGGGCGAGGCCTGCGTCGCCGACCCCGCCGACGACCTCGCCTGGGTGCTCGCCGGAGCCGATGACGACGCCGTCGACACGGTGGTCGAGTCGTATGCGATGAGCCGTTCCGAGGCGCCGGACCGCCACCTGCTCGACCGGGCGCGGCTGGCCGCCGAGCTGGCGCTCGCCCGCTGGCTGCTCGGCGGGGTCGCTGCTGACGACGCCGCGGTCGTCGACCGCGCCACCCATGCCCTGCACGACCTCGCCGCGCGCATCGAGGAGGACTGACCGGCGTGGACGACGCCACCGGCCTCGGGGTCGCGACCTTCAACGCCGCCTCCGGACGCTCGGGCGGTGTGGACGGGCCGCCCGTGGTCGACCCGGCGCTCCTGGAGGGCTCGGCCGCCGCGCTCGCCGACCTCGGCGTCGACGTCCTGGCCGTGCAGGAGGTCGACCGCGAGCAGGACCGCAGCGCCGGCGTCGACCAGGTGGCAGCGCTCGCCCGGGGTTTCGGCGGCACCGCCTGGCGGTTCGCTCCGACGCTGACCGGCCTGCCGGGCCCGGGTCGCACGTGGCAGCCGTGGGTCGGTGACGGCGACCCGGACGACCGCCAGCCGGACGGCCCGTCGTACGGCATCGGGCTGGTCTCGCGGCTGCCCGTGCTGGCCTGGCGGGTGCGCTGGCTGCGCGGCTCGCGAGCGGTGCTGCCGATGGCCTTCCCGGGCCGGCGGCGGTGGCCGCAGGTCATCTGGGTGCCGGACGAGCCGCGAGCGGCGCTCGCGGCCGTCGTGCAGACGGCGGCGGGACCGGTGACGGTGATCTCGACCCACCTGTCGTTCTCACCGCCGGCCGCGCTGCGTCAGCTGCGTACGGTGCTGCGGTGGTCGGCGTCGCTGCCCGGGCCGCACGTGCTGGCCGGCGACCTCAACCTGCCCGGGCCGGTGGCTGCCCGCACCATCGGCTGGCGGATGCTGGCCAGCGCCCGTACCTACCCGGCACCGGAGCCTCGGGTTCAGCTCGATCACCTGCTCACCGACCACCAGCCGACCGGTCAGCAGCCGACCGGCCCAGCGGCCGCCGACGGGCACGCCGTGCGGCTCGCCGTCTCGGACCACCGGGCGCTGGTCGGTCGCCTGCGGCTCGGCTGAGCCGCACCAGCACGGCCGGACCCACCGGTCGTCTCACTAGGTGAGACATCGCAGGGTGCGCGCAACCGAAACCCGCCGGCCGGCGTCTCGTTCAGTGCCGGTGGGTGAGCCGGGCAGGGGGCTGGCTCACCCGCCGGACAACGCCCGGCCGTCGATGCCCTGCACCAGCGCGAGCAGGCCGGCCTCGTCGAGCAGGTCGGCCGGGCGAACGGTCTGACCAGTGGCGACGTAGACGAAGGCCGCGCCGATCCGGTCGAGCGGGACGCCGTGCAGGCGGTGCCACGCCAGCCGGTAGGCGGCGAGCTGCACCGATCGGGCGGCGGCCGCCGCGCCGCTGGGTGGGCGACCGGTCTTCCAGTCGACGACGTCGACACCGCCGTCGTCGCGGGCGAACACGGCATCGACCCGGCCCCGCACGATGGTGCCGTCGACCGGCGTCTCGAGCGGAACCTCGACCGCCACCACCGTCCGGTGCGCCCACTCGCTGGCCAGGAACGAGCGCTTGAGCGCCTCCAGGTCGGCGTCGTCGGTGACATCGTCGGCTGCCCCGGGCAGGTCGACGACGTCGAGGATCGCGGCGGAGCCGAGGTACTGCTCGACCCAGGCGTGGAACGCCGTGCCGCGCCGGGTGGCCGGGTGGGGCTCGCGCGGCACCGGCCGCCGCAGCGCCAGCGCGAGTGCACGGGGATCGGCACTGAGGTCGACCAGCCGCGACGCAGAGACATGACTCGGCAGGACGACGTCGAGGACCTGCTCGTGGCCGCGGTCACGCTCGGCCAGCAGCAGGTCGATCGCGCGGTCGGCGGAGGGGTCGAGCACCGGCTCGAGCTCTGCGGCGAGCGACGGGGACGCCAGCGCCCCCAGGCCGCAGGCGAGCGGTGCGTCGAGCCGAGGCTCGGCGGTGGTCTCGGCCAGCGCCGCGTGCACCCTGGCGGCCGCAGCCTCGACCAGCCCGCGTCGCTCGCCGAGCGGGTCGACCGGCCAGGCCACCGGCGCGAACCGTTCGTCATCGGGCTTCACCTCGCCGTCGGCGGGCATCACCGTGACCTGGCCTACCTGTACGACGTCGGCCACGTGCGCCGCCGGGGTGTCGAGGCCCTCGATCAGACCGGGCACCAGCTCGGTGAGGAACCGGGACGGCAGGCGGGGGTTCATCGCGGCGCCCCAGACGTGGCTGGTCAGCAGCAGCGACTGCTTGGCGCGGGTGAATGCGACGTAGGCCAGGCGGCGCTCCTCGGCGAGCTCGTGCTCGCCGGCAGCGAGGTAGAAGGCGTTGAGCTCGCCGCGCAGCGCGTCCTGGTGCGGCGCTGCCGCCCAGCGGACGTCGGGCAGGCTGTGCCGGTCGCCGCGCAACGGGTACGGCACGCAGCCGAGGTCACCCAGCCAGCCCTTGTCGGTGACGGGGGGCAGCGACCAGCCGGCCGGGCCGAGCCGCGGCTGGCTGCGGTGCTGGGGGAAGCCGCCCTCGACCAGCCCCGGCACCGCCACGACGTCCCACTCCAGGCCCTTCGCCGCGTGCACGGTCATCACCTGGACGACGTGCTCGTTGATCTCGACCTGGCCCGGCTCGAGCCCGTGCTCCTGCTCGTCGGCGGCCCCGAGCCAGGCCAGGAACGAGCCGAGGGTGGCCCGCTCGGCCGTCGCCTCGAAGCTCGCGGCCACCTCCGCCAGCGCATCGAGGTGGGCCCGCGCCTGGGCCCGGCCGACGTGCGGACGGGCCGCGACCTCGACGTCGAGCAGGAGCGCGTGCTCGACCTCGGCCACCAGGTCGGACAGCGAGAGCGAGGTACGACCGCGCAGCCCGCGCAGCGTGTCGGCGAGCCGGTCGAGGCGCGACCGGGCGAGCGGGGACAGCGAGCGGCCGTCGCGGTCGGCCCAGCCCGGCGGGGGCAGCTCGTCGAGCGCCTCGACCAGGCTGCTGTCGTCGACGATGTCCGCCTGAGTTGGCACCTGGCCGCCCCCCTGGTCGGCCATCGAGGTCATCGAGGTCATCGAGGTCATCGAGGTCGTGGTGCCGGCTCGCGAGCGGCGACGGTGCAGCTCGCGTGCCCACGCTCCGAGGGTGGTCAGGTCGTGCGGCCCGAGGCGGCAGGTGGGGCCGGTGAGCAGGCGCATCAGCAGGTCGCCGCGGGACGGGTCGTGGACGACGTGCAGCGCGGACACCAGGTCGGCGACCTCGGGGGTGGACAGCAGGCCACCGAGACCGACCACCTCGTAGGGCAGGCCGCGCTGCAGCAGGGCGGCCTCGATGTCGGTGAACTGCGACCGCTTGCGGCACAGCACCGCGGCCGAGCGCCCGGGCACCGGAGCGCCGTCGGGGCCGAGCCAGCGGTCGGCCACCCAGGCGGCCACCGCGGACGCCTCGACGGCGGCCGTCTCGAGCGAGCGCACCTCGACCTCACCGCGCCCTGCCCCCTCGCGCGGACGCAGGTCGCGCACCTCGACCGCCGTCGCCGGCCGCAGCGGCGCGGCGACCGCGTTGGCGACGCCGAGCACCGACAACGGGTTGCGCCAGCTGGTCGACAGGTGCCGGACGGTCGCCGGCCGACCCGCGCCGTCGCGGAACGCGGCAGCGAAGCCGGCGAGCGTGTCGGCGCTCGCCCCGCGCCAGCCGTAGATCGACTGGTGCGGGTCGCCCACCGCGGTGACCCCGTGGCCGCCGCCGAACAGCGCCTCGAGCATCACCAGCTGGGCGTGGCTGGTGTCTTGGAACTCGTCGAGCAGCACCGCGCGGAACTGGCCCCGCAGCGTGGCGGACAGCTGCGGGACGCCGCGGGCCAGCGCGGCCGCCAGCGCGAGCTGGTCGCCGAAGTCGAGGCTGTCGCGCTTGCGCTTCTCGCGCTGGTAGGCCGCGACGATGGGCAGCACTTGGCGCCGGGCCTGCAACCGCGCGATGGTCTCGCGCACCGGCTGGTACTGCCCGGCCACCTTGGAGTCGCTGTACGGCAACGCCTCCATGGCGGTGATGCGGTGCGCCAGCAGCTCTTCGACGTCGTCCAGCGAGACGAGGTGCTCAGCGCACTCTCCGGCCAGGCTCAGCACGGCGTCGACGACGGTGGACTGCGCGAAGTCGACCGAGTCCATCTCGCCGCCCCACCGCTCGACGATCTCGGTGGCCAGCTGCCAGCAGGAGGCCTCGGTGAGCAGCCGGGCCTCGGGCTCGATGCCGAGCCGCAGACCGTGCTCGCGCACCAGGCGACCGGCGAACGAGTGGTACGTCGACACGGTGACGTCGAGCTCGGCCCCGGGCCAGGCGCCGCACCGGCGCAGGGCCCGCAGCCGGCTGCGGATCCGCTCGGCCAGCTCGCCCGCGGCCTTGCGGGTGAAGGTCAGCCCGAGCACCTCGTCAGGCGCGACGTCGCCGCCGGCGACCAGCCAGACCACCCGCGAGGCCATCGTCTCGGTCTTGCCCGAGCCCGCGCCTGCCACGACGAGCAGCGGCGACAGCGGTGCCTCGATCACCTCGACCTGCTCGGGGGTGGGCTCGGGCCGGCCGAGGGCACGGGCGATCTCGACGGCGGACAGACGGCTCACGTGGTCACCCGGCGTCCTTCGCCGCGCGCCGGGCACGAGGTGCGCACCGGGCAGCGGTCGCACAGGTCGTTGACCGTGGCGTCGAACTCCGCGGCCGTCATGCCGCCGGCGACCCGGCCGAGCAGCTCGACCGCCCAGCCCCCGTCGTCCGGCAGCGCCGGCTGCGGTTGCACCGACGGGCCCTTGGTCTTGGTGCCCAGCTGCACCAGCGCGGCGCCGGACGGCGGCACGCCTGGCGCCTGCTCGGCGAAGGCTCCGGCCTGCACGGCGACCTGGTAGGCGCCCAGCTGCGCGTGCCGCGCCAGCTCGTCCTTCTTGGGGGCGGACTTGCCCGTCTTGAGGTCGACGACGATCAGCCCGTCCGCATCGCGCTCGAGGCGGTCGACCCGGGCGGTGAGCCGCGCCGGCCCGGAGGGCAGGTCGATGGCGACGTCGACCGGGATCTCGGTGCCGACGAGCTCACGGGCGCGCGCCTGCTGGAGGTAGGTGGCCAGCTTGCCGACCACCTGGTCGGCGCGGCGCCGGGCGATGTCGCCCGCCCAGCCCTCGCGCAGGCCGAGCACCTCCCAGCGCCGGTGCAGCGTGTCGAGCAGCTCGTCGGCGTCGGCGTCCGGCAGCTCGGCGGCGATCTCGTGCACGAGGTTGCCGAGGCTCTGCGAGGCCGACCCGGACGTGCGCCCGCCGGCCTCCTGCAGCAGCCAGCGCAGCGCGCAGCGCTCGAACTCCTCGACCTTGGACGGCGACACCCGCACCGGCTGCTCGGTGCGCAGCGGCCGGCCGTCGGTGAGCGGGGCCAGTCCGTACCAGTCGTCGGGGTGGGCGCCGGGCACGCCGGCGTGAGCCAGCCGAGCCAGCCGCGCCGCCGCCGCGCCAGCCTGCTCGGGCGTGACGTCAGGGTGGCTCAGCACCTGGCGCAGCCGGGAGACCACCCCCGGCAGGGTGAGCGGAGCCGGCGGCGGCGTGATGGTGCGGACGCCTTCGTCGTCCCAGCCCGGCGCGGGCACGGCGGCCGGCGGCGGGTCGACCAGGTCGAGGAACGGGGACGGCTGCTGCTCGTCGTCGCGCACCGCGGTGACGACCAGGGTCTCGCGGGCGCGGCTGACGGCGACGTGGAACAGCCGCGTCTCGTCGTCGCGGACGGCGGCGGCAGCGGCTCGGGTCGCTCGCGAGGTGGCCGGGCCGGCCGGGGTGTCGCCCGCCCCGTCGTCGCCGTCGCGCCCGGACAGCAGGTCGACCAGGTGCTCGGATCCGAGCAGCGACCCGCGCAGTCGCAGGTCGGGCCACACGCCGTCCTGGACGCCGGCTACGGCGACGACGCGCCACTCACGGCCGGCGGCGGTGGCGGGGGTGAGCAGCGCGACGCCCTCACCAGCGCCGCGCTCGGCCAGGGTGTCGGCCGGCACGTCCTGGCCACGCAGGTACTCGACGAACTCGCGCGGGCCGGCCTGCGGCAGCCGGTCGACGAAGCGGGACGCGGCGTCGAACAGCGCGACGACGGCGTCGAGGTCGCGGTCGGCGCGGGCGCCCGCCGGCCCACCGGCCAGGGCCGACCTGCGCCACGGGCCGGCCAGCCGGGCCGTCGACCAGATGGCCCACAGCACGGTCTCGGCCGTGACTCCCGGTGCGAAGGCCTGGCCGGGGCGCGCCTCGGTGGGGGCCACGGCCGCAGCGGCAGCGGCCGCCGCGATGACGTCGGCGACCCGCCGGGCCGGCAGCGCCGTCGCGCGGTCGAGGGCTCCCAGCCGGGCCGGGTCGAGCAGGGCCTCGACCAGCAGGGCATCGCTGCTGCGCCCGCCCCCGGCGCCCAGCTCGTCGGCCCGCAGCGCCCGTCGTAGCCGGCGCAGCCCCATCGAGTCGGCGCCGCCCAACGGCGACAGCAGCAGGCTCTCGGCCCGTTCGGCGTCGAGCGGGTCGGCGACGCCTGCGGCGATCGCGAGACCGGTCTCGAAGACGTCGAGCAGCGGCACCACGGCGGCCTGGTCGCGCACCGGTAGCTCGGTGAGCGGGACGTCGACCGGCACCCCGGCGAGCGCGAGTCCCCGCCGCAGACCCGCCGACCGGGCCCGGCCGCGCACCAGGACCGCCATCGCCGACCAGGGCACGCCCTCGACGAGGTGCTTGCGCCGCAACAGGTCTGCGATCAGGGCGACCTCGTGCGCAGCGGTGCGGACGACGTGCACGCCGACTTCGGACACCATCGACTCGGCACCCGGCGCGGGCTCGACCTGGCGCTGCCGGCCACCACCCACGGCCCCGATCCGCGACGCGACCCGCGCGGTGGTGTCGCGCAGCAGCGGCGGCTGTCGCCAGGAGGTGCCGAGCAGCACCACCCGCGAGCTCTGCGGCTCAGCGGTGCCGAGCAGCAACCCCGCGTCGGCGCCACGGAAGGACTGGGTGACGGCGTCGGGGTCGCCGGCGACGACGAGCTCGGGCCGGGGGCCGACGACGGCGCGCACCAGGTCGGTGACGGCGGCCGTGACCTCGTGCGCGTCGTCGACGACCACGAGGCGCACCTGGTCACGCACCCGGTCGAGCAGCGCGGGATCGGAGACCAGCGCGGCGATCGCCTCGCTGGCGATCGCGGCGGGGTCGAAGCCACCGGGCGAGGCGAGCGCGGTGACGTCGAGGTACTCCTCGAGCAGCTGGGCCGCGGCCACCCACTCGGGGCGTGCGTGCCGGGCGCCGAGGTCGGCAAGATCGGCCGGGCCGATGCCCCGCTCGACCGCGCGCATCATCAGGTCGCGCAGCTCACCCCGGAAGCCACGCGTGCCCAGGGCCGGCAGCAGGTCGGTCGGCCACCGTGGCGCGCTGCCCTGGCCGCTCACGTGGCCGGACAGCAGCTCGCGTAGGACGACGTCCTGCTCGGGGCCGGTGATCAGCCGCGGTACGGGCTCGCCGGCCAGCACCGCGGACTGGCGCAGCACCCCGAACGCGAAGGACTGGGGCGTGCGGGCCAGCGGTTCGCGGACGGTCGCGGCGAGTCGGCCGGTCACGAGCTCGCGCAGCCGAGCCGCGGCCAGGCGGGTCGGCGCGAGCACCAGGACCTGGCCTGCGTCGACGTCGCCGGTGCGCACCCGGTCGGCCACCGCCTCGACCAGGGCCGTCGTCTTGCCGGTGCCCGGCGCGCCCAGCACCCGCAGCGGGCTGCCGCGGTGCTCGACGACCGCCTGCTGCGCCGGGTCGAGGCGGGCCGGCGCGGCGACGCCGACCCGGTCACGGCGCAGCCGCACCACGGGACTGCCGTGGGCGAGGCGGGATGCTGATCCGGTCACACGGGAATCCCACCACACGGCTCCGACATCGAAGCCCCGGCGCAGGTGTCCGGAATCACCCCGCCCACCTGGCCCGGCGCAGGTCGACCCGCTCGCCGTCCGGGCGCATCGGCGTCCCCTCGCGCCGGTACTCCGCCAGGGCCCGCTCCCGCACGACCGGCGCGGCGGAGCCGTCGGCACGCAGTACCCGCCACCAGGCCACCGCCGACCCGTGCCGCGACATCACCGCGGCCACCTGCCGCGGCCCGCCCTCGCCCAGGTACTCGGCGACGTCCCCATAGGTCAGCACCTGCCCGGCCGGCACCTGGTCGACGACGTCGAGGACGAGGGCGACGTACCGCGGCAGGTCGTCGTCCGTGCGGCCGGGCTCGGCACGTGCAGGGGCGGCGTCGGGCACCCGCCCACTATGCCCGTGCCAGAATCCCCGCCATGTCCCGACGCCTCCCCCGCCCCCTCCGTCCCCTCGCGGCGGCCACGACGGTCGCCTGCCTCGTGCTCGCTCCGACAGCCTGCAGCCAGGCGGAGGATGCCGCGCGGTCGGCCGCGTCGAGCGCGGCCACCCAGGCGTCCGACCAGGTCAAGGAGCGCGCCCGAGCGGAGGCGATCAAGCAGGCTTGCGGGCTCACGACGGGCTCGGGACCGTTGTCGGACGGGAAGGTCTCGGCCAACGAGCGGGCCGCAGTGGCCGCCGCAGCCGGCCTGGCGAAGCAGGCCGGAGTGTCGTCGGACTACACCGACCCGCTACAGACCATCGCGTCGTCCGGACAGGCCGACGCCGCCACCCGCAAGGCCGTCGAGGAGCTGAAGTCGGCCTGCGCCAAGGCCCAGTAGGGGTCAGCTCAGTAGGTCGGCAGGCTCGGGTCGACCTGCTCGACCCAGGCGAGGACGCCGCCGGCCAGATGCCGGGCGTTCGGGTGGCCGGCCGCGCGCAGCAGCTCCAGGGCTGTCGCCGACCGTGCGCCGGACCGGCAGTGCAGCACCACCGGACGGTCGAACGGGATCGCGCTGAACGCCTCACCAGAGTCGAACTGCGCGCGCGGTACGGCCACCGCGCCCGGGATCGTGACGATGGCCCGCTCACCGGGCTCGCGGACGTCGACGAGGACGACGTCGTCGCTGCCCTCGTCGCGCGCGCGCAACAGCTCGGCGAGCTCACCCGCGGTGACCGTCTCGCCTTGTGCCGCAACGAGACCCGCCTGCGCGGGGGCCAGCCCGCAGAATGCCTCGTAGTCGACCAGGCCGGTGTCGCGGGTGATGCTCGGCGCGTCGCCGCAGACCGCGCAG
Source organism: uncultured Actinomycetota bacterium (assembly GCA_963759935.1). GTDB lineage: Bacteria > Actinomycetota > Actinomycetes > Actinomycetales > Angustibacteraceae > Angustibacter. The sequence goes on along the minus strand of CAVXBF010000007.1, from coordinate 91,794 downwards.
TCGGGGTCGCGCCGCACCTGCAGCTCACGCCAGGTCGCGCGCAGCGCGTCGTGCACGAGCAGCCGGCCCACCAGCGGCTGTCCGATGCCCAGGACGAGCTTGACCACCTCGGTGCCCTGAGCCGACCCGATGGCCGCGCACAGCAGGCCGAGCACACCACCCTCGGCGCACGACGGGACGCTGCCGGCGGGCGGCGGCTCGGGGAACAGACAGCGGTAGCACGGGCCGTGCTCGGCCCAGAACACGCTGGTCTGCCCGTCGAAACGGTAGATGGAGCCCCACACGCAGGGCACGCCGAGCAGCACGCACGCGTCGTTGACCAGGTAGCGGGTGGCGAAGTTGTCGGTGCCGTCGACGACGACGTCGTAGCCGGCGAGGACGTCGAGCGCGTTGGACGACTCCAGCCGCACCGGGTGGCGCACGACCTCGACGAGCGGGTTGACCTCGGCCAGCGCCTCGGCCGCCGAGTCGACCTTGGCCCGGCCGACGTCGCTCACCCCGTGCACGACCTGGCGCTGGAGGTTCGAGGCCTCGACGACGTCCGGGTCGATGACGCCGATCGTGCCGATCCCGGCGGCCGCCAGGTAGAGCAGGGCGGGCGAGCCGAGACCGCCGGCACCGACCACCGCGACCCGCGCGTTGGCCAGTCGGCGCTGACCCAGCTCCCCGACGTCCGGGATGAGCAGGTGGCGGGCGTAGCGCGCGATCTGGGCGCGGTCGAGCGGCGGACCGGGGGCGACGAGCGGTGGCAGGCTCACCGCCTCACTCTAGGAACTCGCGGCGCTCGGCACGAGGGGGCGCACGCAGATCCTCGCGCCCGCCCGGCCCACTTGTGACGCGTTGTGGTTGTCTCCATGACTCGGGAGACAACCCGAACGCGTCACAAGTGGGCGGACGCCTCGGCCCGCTCGCCCGCGATGTTGGCCCGCCGGTTGAGCGCGTCGAGCGTCGCGCGCACGACCGCGTCGCGCGAGTCACCGCGGACGAGCGCTGAGCCGGTCAACCGGTCGATGCCCGAGCTGGTCAGCAGCGACAGCACCACCACGGCGATATGGTCCGGGCCGACCTGCAGCAGGTCGATGTGGTCGACCTCGAGCCGCGCGGACGACGGCACCATCACCTCGACGGCGCTGGCCGTCGCGGCGGCCAGGGCGCGGTGGACCCCGGCCCCGGTCGCCGGGCGGGTTGCGATGCCCTCGTGGACGGCCTCGCCGTGTCGCAGGTGCACGCTGGCGCGCACCTCCTGGCGCTCGGTGCTGACGACGACCCGCTCGACCACGACGCGACGCGAGACGCGCACCGGGTCGGCAGCCGGCGGCACCGGTGCGGCGGAGGCTGTCTCCCCCGTCGTGCGATGGCTGCCGTTGAGCAGCTCGTGGGCGCTGGGCGGCGGGCAGGCGACGGCCGGGACGTGCTGGGGTAGCGGGGGCCGCGCTGCAGCCGGAGCCGGAGCCGGAGCCGCAGCCGGAGCCAGAGCCGGAGTCGGAGCCGTGGCGAGGGTCGGGGCCGACCGGGCGGTCGGCGTCTCCGGGGCGTCAGCGAACGCCTCGGTCAGGGTCTGGAACAGCGCCATGTCCGCGCTGCTCGTGGCGGTCAGGTCCAGACCGAGGTCCGGGTCCAGGTCCTCGTCGGCCCCTTCCTGAGCGGGCTGGCGGTCAACGGCAGCCGGTCGCTCCACCGTACCGTCCTCGCTGAGCGTCTCGACGACGGCGACGACCGGCTTGCCGGCCGGCCCGGTGATCCGCAGCCGCCGGCCGTCGACGCCGAGGCCGAACTGGTGACGCAGCTGGGCGACAGCGGCCCCGACCACGACGTTGTGGTCCTGGCTCACCGGCACCTGAACGCGCAGCACGCCGTTCCCCCGTGCGTCGAACTCCAGCACCACGTGCTCAACGCCGGGCACCTGGCTCAGCGCGTCGCACATGGTGGCGGCGTCGACCTCGTACGCACTCACTGCCGCATCCCGGTCCTCACTGTGCCCACGCCGACCGGTCTGGTCGACGCCCCGTCACCAACCCACGTCCAACCGGGTGACGGGGGATCCGGTGGGACGCCGCGATTCTGACAGTCGCCGTCACCCGCTTCGCGTTGATCTGCTCCGCTACCCACCTAATGGCCTACTGGCCCGTAGGATCGACCGGCAGACCCACCCCCGGCTGCCAGCAGGAGGATCCACGTGACGACCTCGCCCGCGACCCGCGGCCGCAGCGCCCGGTTGCCCCGGACGGCGCGCCGCGCGCAGCTGCTGGTGGCCGCCCAGGAGGTCTTCGTCCGGGCCGGCTACCACGCCGCCGCGATGGACGAGATCGCCGACCAGGCGGGGGTCTCCAAGCCGGTGCTCTACCAGCACTTCCCGAGCAAGCTCGAGCTCTACCTCGCGCTGCTCGACCAGCACATCGGCGAGCTGGTCGAGGCGGTCCGCGAGGCCCTCGCCTCGACCCACGACAACAAGCAGCGGGTGGCCGCCACCATCGCGGCGTACTTCGAGTTCGTCGACCGCGAGGGCGAGCCCTTCCGGCTGGTCTTCGAGTCCGACCTGACGAACGAGGCCGCCGTCCGTGAGCGCGTCGACGCCGTCACCGAGCGCTGCGCCGACGCGATCGCCGAGGTGATCAGCGACGACACCTCGCTGCCGCCCGACCAGGCCAAGCTGCTCGGGGTCGCCCTCACCGGGATGGCGCAGGTGACGGCGCGGTACTGGCTGGCCACTGAGGGCTCCATCCCCCGCGACGCCGCGAGCGGACTGATCGGACAGCTCTCGTGGCGCGGCCTCGGCGGTTTCCCCAAGACCGACGGCAGCGCGCGCGCCGACGACTCGTCCCTGAGCGAACACCAGGAACAGGCGAGCGCCCGACGCCGTTAGCCTGCTCGCAGCAGCCCCGGCTGCCACCCGTCCGCATGCCCCACCACGAGAGCCAGGAGGCCACCACCCGTGGAGGTCAAGATCGGCGTCCAGAACGTCGCCCGCGAGATCACGCTGGAGTCCACGCAGTCCGCCGCCGAGGTGAGCGCCCTCGTCGACGAGGCGGTCAGCACCGGCGGGCTGCTGACGCTCACCGACGAGAAGGGCCGTCAGGTCATCATCCCCGGCGCCCAGCTCGGGTACGTCGACCTCGGCCAGGAGAGCGAGCGACGGGTCGGCTTCGGCACCGTCTGAGGCAGGCCCGGTCGGGACGGCGTCGTCCTGATCTCGCCGTGCGCGCGAGCGCGGCTCGTGTCAGGCTGCCCGCGGCCGATGATCATCGGCCCGCGCCGGCAGCACAGGCGCGCGGACGCAACCGGCGACAGCCGGAACGGAAGGAACCGCATGACTATCGGTGGAATCATCAGCGCGATCGTCATCGGCGCGATCATCGGCGTCCTCGGACGCCTGGTGGTCCCGGGCAAGCAGCACATCGGCATCCTGCTGACGGTCGTGGTCGGCATCGTCGCCGCTCTCATCGGCACGATCATCGTCGGCTCGCTGCGCGACACGAACGGCATCGACTGGATCGAGCTCATCGTCCAGGTCGTGCTCGCCGCGGTCGGCGTGGCGATCGTGGCCGGGATCAAGGGACGTCCGGTCCGCTGACCCAGCCCCACAGACCGAGAGGGCCGCACCCGCCTGGGTGCGGCCCTCTCGCGTCCGTGCGGGGTGGGTCAGGCGGACAGTCCGAGCCGGCCCATCCGCCGGGTGTGCTCGCCGGTGAGCCGGGCGAACATCCGCCCGATCTCGGCCAGGTCGGCCCCGGAGTGGTAGCCGCCACCGATCAGCAGACCGCCGAGGGCGTCCCGCTCGGCCGCCACCCGCTGGGCCTGCGACAGCGCCTCGCCCACCAGGCGACGTCCCCACAGCGCCAGCCGACCGGCGATCGTCGGGTCGCGGTCGATGGCCTCGCGCACCGTGCGCACGGCGAACTCGGCCTGACCCATGTCCTGCAGGACCTCCAGGACGAGCTCGCGGGTGCCGGGATCGACGTAGGCCGCCACCTCGCGGTAGAAGTCCGTGGCGATGCCGTCGCCCACGTAGGCCTTGACCAGCCCCTCGAGCCAGCCGGACGGCCGGGCGCGGTCGTGGAAGGCGTCGATGGCCTCGACGAACGGCTGCATGGCCGCGGTCACGTCGGCTTCCAGCTGCTGCAGGCGCGCCTCGAGCAGCTGGTAATGGTGGAACTCGGTGACCGCCTGGTGGCCCAGCGCCGCCTTGTCGGGCAGCGTCGGCGCGAGCTCGGCATCGGCCGCCAGGCGGCTGAACGCGGTCAGCTCGCCGTAGGCCATGGCGCCCAGCAGGTCGATGACCGCCTCGCGGTACTCGGGGTCCGCGAACGGGTCGGGTGCGTCGTCCGGGGGCGTCATGGCAGCCGAGCGTAGCCGTGCCGGGTAGAGTGGACCCGAACCTGGATGCCCGGTCGGTCCATCTACGCACAAGACGGCACATCGCCACAGACGGCACGAGCCTGAAGACACCCGATCGGCTCCGCCAAGCGGAGCGGCCCGCCCAGCGCAATCCCGCGCGCGGCGTGCGGCCCCCGCCCGATGCGAAGGCCCTCTTGTGACGACCGAAAACCTGCTGACCGAAACGCCCGAGGACGATCTGTCCGGCGACACCCTCGAGCCCACCCCCGCCCCCGCCACGCCGGTCGAGACGCGCACGTTCTCGGACTTCGCCGTCCGCGACGACATCGTCGAGGCGCTGAACCGGGTCGGCATCACCACCCCGTTCCCGATCCAGGCGATGACCCTGCCCGTGGCGCTCGACGGCCACGACATCATCGGCCAGGCCAAGACCGGCACCGGCAAGACGCTGGGCTTCGGGCTGCCCCTGCTGCAGCGCAGCATCGCCCCCGGCGAGGACGGCTTCGACGCGCTCGCCGCACCGGGCAAGCCGCAGGCCCTCGTCGTCGTCCCGACCCGCGAGCTGGCCGTGCAGGTGGCCGGCGACCTCGAGACCGCCAGCACGCTGCGCGCCACCCGGGTCCTCACCGTCTACGGGGGCCGCGCCTACGAGCCGCAGGTCGAGGCGCTGCGCCGCGGCGTCGAGATCGTCGTCGGCACCCCCGGCCGCCTGCTCGACCTGGCCCAGCAGGGCCACCTCGACCTCGGCCACGTGCGCACCCTGGTGCTCGACGAGGCCGACGAGATGCTCGACCTCGGTTTCCTCCCGGACGTCGAGCGGCTCCTCGCGCTCACGCCCGACCGCCGCCAGATGATGCTGTTCTCGGCCACCATGCCGGGCGCCGTCGTGTCGCTGGCCCGCCGGTTCATGACCCAGCCGACGCACATCCGGGCGATCGACCCGGCCGACGACGGCGCCACCCTCAAGGCGATCAAGCAGTTCGTCTACCGCGCCCACGCGATGGACAAGGTCGAGATGCTGGCGCGCATGCTGCAGGCCGAGGGACGCGGGCTGACGCTCGTCTTCGCCCGCACCAAGCGCACCGTCGCCAAGGTGGCCGACGACCTGGCCGAGCGGGGCTTCGCCTCGGCCGCGATCCACGGCGACCTCGGCCAGGGCGCCCGCGAGCAGGCGCTGCGCGCGTTCCGCAACGGCAAGGTCGACGTCCTGGTGGCCACGGACGTCGCGGCCCGCGGTATCGACGTCGAGGGCGTGACGCACGTCATCAACTACCAGTGCACCGAGGACGAGAAGACGTACCTGCACCGGATCGGCCGCACCGGCCGCGCGGGGCGCACCGGCGTCGCGGTCACGTTCGTCGACTGGGACGACATGCCGCGCTGGGGCCTGATCAACAAGGCTCTCGACCTCGGGATCCCCGAGCCGGTCGAGACCTACTCCAGCTCACCGCACCTGTACGAGGACATGTCCATCCCCGCGGGCACCAAGGGCACGCTGCCCCGCTCGAACCGCACCCGCGAGGGCCTGGGCGCCGAGCGGGTCGAGGACCTCGGCGAGACCGGTGCCCGGGCGCGCGGCGGCGAGTCGCGCTCCAGCGCCGGTCGCTCCGGCACCCCTCCGCCCGCTCCACCGGTGGGCGCGGCGGCTCGGGCCGTCCCGAGGGCCGTCCCGAGGGCCGCTCCGAGGGCCGTTCCGACGGCACGGCGAGCGACCGTGAGCCGCGTCAGCGCAACCGGCGGCGAACCCGGGGCGAGCAGGGTGGCGGCGCCGCGGCAGCGACGCCCGACACCGCAGCCAGCACCGACCGCACCTCCGACACCGACGCTCCGGCCGGCGAGGGCGCACCCCGCCGCAAGCGCCGTCGCGGCGGTCGCGGACGCGGCAGCGGCACGGCCACCGGCTCGACTCCCGGCTCGACGGCGACGGCGGCGCCCTCCGCACAGGACTGACGGTGCCGTCCCCCGAGGGCGCGCCGCGCTTTGCCAGGGGCCTGATCCTCGCCCTGCCCGAGCTCGCCGAGTTCACCTCGCGCTGGCGTTCGACGTCGTACGCGCCCGACCACCCGGGCATCTCGATCGAGCGCCGGTTTCCCCCGCACGTCACGCTGCTGACGCCGTGGGCCGAGGCCGACGACGAGCCGGCGATCGCCCGGCTGCGGGCGGTCGCCGCGGCCTCAGCGCCGATGCGGCTGCGCTTCTGCGGGGCCGAGCGGTTCGAGGGCACGGGCGTGGTGTGGCTGCGGCCTGAGCCGCATCCGGGGCTGTCGTCGCTGCTCGCCGCCGTGCTCGCCGCGTTCCCCGAGTTCCCGCCGTACGACGGGCTGCACCCCGAGCCGACACCGCACCTCACGGTGTCCGCGGACGGCGACGAGCGGGTGCTCGCCGAGGTGCGCGCGACGCTAGCCGACACCGGGCCGGTCGAGGCCGACGTCGACCGGATCAGCGTCTTCGCCCGCGACGTGGACGACGTCTGGCGCGAGCACGCGGCGGTCCCGCTCGGCGGCTGATTTCTCAGGCGTCGTACAACTGTTGCATAATGCCAGCATGAACCTTCCCGCCGGCACCGGAATCGGCGGGACGGCTCCGGCCGGCCTCCCGGTGCAGCGCGGCGCTGCGCGGTTGGTCACGGTGGTCCGCGCGTCCAACGGCGGCCTGCTCGCCCTCGCTCTGACCGTGGGCGCCGGTGCCGGGGTCGGGGCGATCGTGTTCCGCTGGCTGATCAGCACGCTCACCCGCGTGCTGTCGGGCCACGCCGACTACGCCGGACTCGGCCCGGTGCCGAACCCGCACGTGCCGTGGCTGGGCCGCTGGTTCGTGGTGTTCGCTCCCGTGGCTGCCGGCCTCGTCTACGGCCCGCTCGTGCACTTCTTCGCCCGTGAGGCACGCGGGCACGGCGTGCCGGAGGTGATGTTCGCCGTGGCGCGACGCGGCGGGCGCATCCCGCCCCAGGTGGCCGCGGTCAAGGCCCTGGCGTCCGCGCTGTGCATCGGCGGCGGCGGGTCGGTCGGGAGGGAGGGTCCGATCGTCCAGATCGGCTCGGCCCTCGGCTCGACGGTCGGCCGGCTCACCGGGGTCACCGAGGAGCGGCTGCGCGTGCTCGTCGCCTGCGGCGCGGCCGGCGGGATCGCGGCGACGTTCAACGCACCGCTGGCCGGGGTGTTCTTCGCCCTCGAGCTGATCCTGCGCGACTTCAACGGGCGCTCGTTCGGCATGGTCGTGCTGGCAGCGGTGACGGCGAGCGTCATCGGCCGCGCGGCGCTGGGTGACGACCCCTTCCTGCAGCTGCCCACCTTCACGGTCGACCACCTGGGCCAGTACCTGCTGTTCGCCGCGCTGGGCCTGCTCGCCGGGGCCGTCGGCGTCGCGTTCACGCGGGTGCTGTACGCGATCGAGGACGCCTGCGACTGGGCCTGGCGCGGCCCTGAGTGGGCCCGGCCCGCCGCTGGCGGCCTGCTGCTGGGCGGCGTCCTGCTCCTGCTGCCGCAGATGTACGGCGTGGGCTACCCGGTGCTCTCGGCCGGCATCGACGGGCGCTACGCGGTCGGGTTCCTCGTCGTCCTGCTCCTCGGGAAGATGGTCGCGACCAGCCTCACCATCGGCATCGGCGGCTCCGGCGGCGTGTTCGCGCCGAGCCTGTTCATCGGTGCGATGCTCGGATCGGCCTACGGCCAGGTCGTGCACCAGCTCGACCCGACGCTGGCCGGCCCGGCCGGGGCCTACGGGCTGATCGGCATGGGGGCGGTGTTCGCCGGTGCCGCCCGGGCACCGATCACCGCCGTGCTCATCCTGTTCGAGCTCACCGGTGAGTACTCGATCATCCTGCCCCTGATGAGCGCGATCGTGCTGGCCACGGGGGTGAGCCACCTGATGGCGCGCGACACGGTCTACACCCTCAAGCTGCGGCGCCGCGGGATCGACCTCGATGCCCCGGAACGGGTCGGGCCGCTGGAGTCGACCCTGACCGGCGCGGTCATGGAGCCGGTCGGCGCCGGCCTCACCCAGCACAGCACGCTGCTGCAGGCGGCCGAAGCTCTCGACCGTGCCCCGCACGGCCAGCTGCCGGTGCTGGACGACGAGGGCCGCTACCAGGGCGTCGTCACGGCCCGCGCAGTCGCAGACACCGTGGCGGACGGAACGCACGACACGGCGTCCGTTCGCCGGCTGGTCGAGCGCCCGGACGTGGTGACGACCCAGACCCCGCTGGAGGAGGCGCTGGACGCCCTCGAGTCCACAGCGGGAGCGGTGCCCGTGCTCGACCCGGCGCGCACCGCCGTGGTCGGGTGGCTGAGCCACCAGGGCGTGCTGTCCGCCCTGCGGCGTCCGGCCGACTGACCGTCAGACGGTCGTGGTGACGCCCCAGCCGGCCAGGATCGTGGCGGCCACCTCGCGGTAGGCGGCCGCGCCCTTCGACCCGGACGCCGTCGCCAGGATCGAGCGACCCACCGCGGGCGCCTCGGCGAACCGCACCGACTTGGGGATCGGCGGCGAGAGCACCGGCACGCCGTACCGCTCGGGCAGGTCGGCCAGCACCGCGCGGGCGTGCGTCGTGCGCGCGTCGAACAGCGTCGGCAGGATGCCGAGCACCTCGAGGTCCCGGTTGAGCACCCGCCGGACGTCGGCCACGGTATCGAGCAGCTGGCCCACGCCTCGGTGGCTGAGCATCTCGCACTGCAACGGCACCAGCACCTGCGCCGCCGCCGTGAGTGCGTTGAGCGTCAGCACGCCCAGCGACGGCGAGCAGTCCAGCAGGACGACGTCGTAGTCGCCGAGCAGCGGCTCGAGGGCCGTGCGCAGCACGAACTCGCGGCCGGCGCGGCTGAGCAGCTGGGCGTCGACCCCGGCGAGCTCGATGGTCGACGGCACCAGGTCGACCCCGTCGTCCGTCTCGTGCACGGCCGCCGCGGCCTCGACCCGGCCGAGCAGCACGTCGCCGATGCTCACGTCGACGGCGTCCGGGTCGATGCCGAGCGAGAACGTCAGGCAGGCCTGGGCATCGAGGTCGACGAGCAGCACCCGGCGACCGGCCTGGGCGAACGCAGCACCGAGAGCGACCACCGAGGTGGTCTTGGCCACGCCGCCCTTCTGGTTGGCGACGGCCACGACGCGGCAGACATCGGCCGGACGGGCCGGACGGCGCGAGGACGTGGACGGTGGCACGGGCAGCCTCCATGGGTCGAGGGTGGTCGGTCGTCACGGGTCGGCTGCGGACCCTGTGACGCCCGGGTAGAAAGTGACGCTGGTGAATAGTGTTCCCGGTGCGTCCAGTAGGCAACAATGACCCCCGTGGAGCTGGTCGAGGCGGTGCGCAGCGAGCCGCGGGAGGTAGGCCGGATCCGGCATGCGCTCGCGGACGCGCTGGCCGGCTGGGGCGTCGGCAGCGATGACTGCGACGTCGCCGTGCTGCTGACCAGCGAGATCGTCACGAACGCGATCCGGCACGGCCATCCCCCGGTGCTGGTGCATGCGCGGCTGCACGGGCGGGGCCTGCGCGTCGCCGTCGACGACGGCGGCCAGGAGGACGTCGAGCCCATGCCGCAGGTGCACTGGGACGACGGCGGCGGCCGCGGACTGCACCTGGTCGAGGCGCTCGCCCACCAGTGGGGCGTGCTCGAGAGCGGCGAGGGCAAGCAGGTGTGGTTCGAGCTGCGCCTCGCCGGCTGACCGCTCACAGCCGTCGCCGCAGCGCGCCGCCCAAGATGCAGCACCCCGCCAGGACTGCGATGGTCGACAGGTGAGCCCAGGGCGCCCAGCAGGACCGCACGGCCCGGTCGGCTCCCACACCAGGGGGCGGACGGCGGGTACCAGCGCGCCTGCGCCCGCGGGCGCTGCCGATGTCGGCCTGTTCGGCCCCGGTTCGGTCACCTGGCGGCTGCACGCCGAGCCGCTGCTCGGACTGGCCGCGCTGCGTGCCCTGCTGCTGCAGGCCCTCGAGCCGCACGTCGCCCACGCCGCCGGCCAGCGCTCGTCGATGGGCGACGACGTCTGGGGACGGCTCCAGCGCACGACCGAGTTCCTCGGCGTGACGACGTACGGCACCAGCGCGCAGGCGCTGTCCGTCGGCGCTCACGTGCGCGCGCTGCACGCGGCTATGGCCGCGGTCGACCCGGGCACCGGTGACGGCGTGCGGATCGACGACCCGGTGCTGCTGGCCTGGGTGCACTGCACGATGGTCGACTCGGTGCTCGACGTCCTGCGTCGGTCCGGGATGCGGCTGGACGACGCGGACGCCGACCAGTACGTGCGCGAGCAGGTGCGAGCGGCCATGCTCGTGGGGCTCGAGCCGGACGAGGTGCCGTGCGACCAGGCAGGCCTGGACGCCGCGCTGCGCGATGCCAGGCCCCGTCTGCGCGCCAGCGCGGCCGCCCGCGACCAGGTCGGTGCTGTCGTGGCCGCGCCACTCGCCCTGCGCCTGGTCCCCGTCCCGCGTCCCGCGTGGTCCGCAGTGGCCGGGCTCGCGTTCGCCGCGCTGCCCCCGTGGGCGCGCCGGATGTACGCGATGGCCGAGCTGCCGGGTGCGGCCGGCTTGCACGGCGCCGCCACCACGGTGGCGCTCCACACGTTGCGCGCCAGCCTGCGCGGCGTCCACGGCGTCGTCCCGCCGCTGCGCGAGGGGCGGCATCTGCGGTCGGCGCGCGAGCGGCTGGCCGCCCCACCGGAGGCGTCCCCCTAGCTGGGCTAGCCCGGCTACTCGGTCAGCCGTCGTCGCGGCACAGGCAGAACGGGTGCCCGGCGGGGTCGAGCAGGACGCGGACGTTGCTCTGCGGCTGGGAGCTCGCCACGGTGGCGCCCAGCGCGACGGCGTCGGCGACCGCGGCCTCGAGGTCACCGACCTGGAAGTCGAAGTGCATCATCGGCCGCTGCTGCCCGTCGACCGGCGGCCACACCGGCGCCTGGTAGTCGTCAGCCTGCTGGAACACGACGTAGATCGAACCCTCGGGCGCTGCGAGGATCGCGGTGCCTGGCTCCTCGTGGCCGATCGGCCAGCCGAGGAGCTCGGAGTAGAACGCGGCCAACCGGCTGGGGTCCGGCGCTTCGATCGCGGTGCCCCACCACATGCCGTTCATTCGAGAGCGCACGCCGGCATCGTGCCATCACTGCCGCGCGACGGCCAGCTCAGCCCGGTTCCAGCACCGACCACGGCGCCTTCTGGGGCGCGGCCGCGCGGCCCTCCGGGCACGCCGGGCGGAAGTCGCACCAGCTGCACAGCGGCCCGGTGCGCGGGGCGAAGGTGGTCGTGGTGCGCTCGCCGTCCGGTCCGTCCTCTCGGTAGACGGCGTCGGCCCGCACCAGGTCAGCGGCGATCGAGTCGGCCTCGTCGAGCTTGCGCTGCAACGACTGTGGAGTCGCGTCGTGCCGCTGCACCTGCCCGGTCGGCACGTGGTGCAGCTCGACGGCGTGGCACGGCCGACGGAACACCGTCGCCGCGCCCACCGCGTAGATCGCCAGCGGAAGCGAGGTGCGCGCGTCGTCCTCGCCGAGCGGGCGGCGAGAGGTCTTGTAGTCGACGACCACGAGCTCGCCGTCCCGGTCGTCGAGGCGGTCGATCCGCCCGCTGACCGCGAGCCGTCCGGTGCGCGCCGCCACCGTCCGCTCGACGCCGAGCGGCTCGGACGCCGGGTCCTGGGTCTCGACGTACGCGGCCGTCTCGTCGGCGGCCTGCTGGCGCCAGCGAGCGGACTGCTCGTCGTCCCGGAAGCCCTCGGGCCGCCAGCGTGCCATCACCCGGCGGGCCGCGGCCGCGGGAGTGCGTTCGCGTGGTTCGAGCGCCCACCAGTCGGACATGGCCAGGTGCACGGCCGTGCCGAGGCTGGTGTGCGCCCACGGCGCGCCCTTGGCCGGCGGCGGCCGGTCGAGGTAGCTCATCCGGTAGCGCCTCGGGCAGTCCAGCCAGGTCAGCAGCCGGGTCGGCGTGGCGGTGTAGAGGCGGGTGGGCATGCCCTCGAAGCCGAGCTGCTGGCTCATGCGCCCTGCTCGACGAACGCCCGTACGGCGTCGGCGACCAGCTGCACGGCGATCGCGGACAGCAGCAGACCGGCGATCCGGGTCACCAGCGTCGTGCCGCCCTCCCCCAGGACGCGGTGGATGCCGCCGGCGAACCGCATGCCCAGCCATAGACACACATGCACCAGCAGGACGCCGAGCCCGACCGCGACGAAGCCGGGCAGCTTGTCGTCCGAGCGGCCCACCTGCTGCACGAACACCATGGTCGCCACGATGGCTCCCGGTCCGGCGAGCAGCGGGGTGCCGAGCGGCACCAGGGCCACGTTGACACCCTCGGCCGAGCCCGGTGCCTCGTCCTTGCCGGTCAGCAGCTCGAGCGCGACGAGCAGCAGCAGCAGGCCGCCCGCGCCCTGCAGCGCAGGCAGCCCGATGTGCAGGTAGCCGAGCAGGGCCCGGCCGAAGATGGCGAACGCCACGATGACGGCGAAGGCGACCGCCACGGCCTGCCGCGCGGCCCGCACCCGCTGCTTGGCGGTCATCGAGCTGGTCAGCGCCAGGAAGATCGGCACCGTGCCGGGTGGGTCCATGATGACGAACAGCGTCACGAACACCGACCCGAGCAGCTGGACGTCGAGCACCGCCCCCATCAGCCGACCACCCGAGCACCGCTCGCCCGGGCGACGATCTGTTCGAGCACATCGGGCGCAGTCGTGTTCTCTCCCAACGTGTTCGGCTTGCCGGTGCCGTGGTAGTCGCTCGACCCCGTGACCAGCAGGTCGAGCTCGCCGGCGAGACCGATGAGGTGCTTGCGGGCGTCGATGTCGTTGTCGCGGTGGTGCACCTCGAGGCCGGCCAGACCGGCCGCGGCCATGGCAGCGATCTGGTCGTCGTCGACCACCCGGCCGCGGGCGCGCGCCAGCGGGTGGGCCATGACAGCGACCCCACCCGCCTCGACGACGAGCCGCACGGCGTCCACCGGATCGGGGGCGTAGTGGCGCACGTAGTAGGGACCACGCGAGGAGAGCAGGCTGTCGAAGGCGTGGGCGCGGTCGCGCACGTGACCGCGCGCGACGAGGGCGTCGGCGATGTGCGGGCGGCCCACGGTGGCACCCTCCGCGACCTGCGCGGCGACGTCCGCCCAGCTGATGTCGACCTCGGCCCCGAGCAGCTCGACCATGCGCTCGGCCCGGCGCAGCCGGCTCCCCCGGGCCGCGTCGACCTCCGCCTTCAACGCCGCGGACGCCGGGTCGTGCAGGTAGCTGAGCAGGTGCACGCTGGTGCCGCGTACGGCGCACGAGATCTCCATGCCCGCCACCAGCCGGATGCCGTGCCGCAGCGCCTCGTCCGTCGCCTCCGCGACCCCGGCGGTGGTGTCGTGGTCGGTGAGCGCCACGACGTCGAGCCCGGCCGCGACCGCCGCCCGGACGACGTCCGCCGGCGGCTCGGTGCCGTCGGACACCGACGAGTGGGTGTGGAGGTCGATGCGCACGCGCCCAGCCTATTGCTCGCGCAGCTCCGGGCGTCCGGGCTGCTCGCCGCCGCGGGCCTCGAGGTAGCTCTGCTTGGGCACCATGACCTTGCGCCGGAAGACGCAGACCAGTGTGCCGTCCTGGTTGTAGCCCTTGGTCTCGACGTGGACGACGCCCCGGTCGTCCTTGCTCGCGCTCTCCCGCTTGCCCAGCACCGTCGTCTCGCCGTAGATGGTGTCGCCATGGAAGGTGGGCGCGACGTGCCGCAGCGACTCCACCTCGAGGTTGGCGATCGCCTTGCCGCTGACGTCCGGCACCGACATCCCGAGCAGCAGCGAGTAGACGTAGTTGCCGACGACGACGTTGCGACCGAACTGCGTCGTCTCCCCCGCGTAGTGGGCGTCCAGGTGCAGCGGGTGGTGGTTCATCGTCAGCAGGCAGAACAGGTGGTCGTCGTACTCCGTGACGGTCTTGCCCGGCCAGTGCTTGTAGACGGCACCGACCTCGAACTCCTCGTAGCTGCGGCCGAACTGCATGCGGGGCTCCTTCACGTCGGGACCGCGCCCATGCTGCCCGAGCCGGCGGCGCAGCGACACCACCCCGCGACGTGCGCTTCCTCACGCGTCACACGTCGGGGATCAGGGTGCCCGGGTTGAGGATGCCGAGCGGGTCGAGGGCGGCCTTGATCCGCCGGGTCACGTCCAGGACGTCGGGGCCGAGCTGGGCGGCCAGGTACGGCGCCTTGACGACGCCCACGCCGTGCTCCCCGGTCAGCGTCCCGCCGAGCGAGAGGGCCAGCGCGACGACGGCGCCGAACGCGGCGTCCGCCCGGGCCACCGCGTCGTCGTCCGACGGGTCGAACGAGATCAGCGGGTGGAAGTTGCCGTCACCCGCGTGCCCGACGGTCGCGATCGCCGTCCGATGCTCGGCGGCCACCCGCTCCACGCCCACCACGAGCTCGGCGATCCGCGGGATCGGCACACCGACGTCCTCGATCAAGGTCGTCCCGCGCTCGAACAGGGCAGGGAACGCCTCGCGGCGTGCCTGCATGAACATCTCGCCCTCGTCCGCGTCCTCGGTGACCGCGACGTAGGTGGCGCCCTGCGACGCGCACAGCGCCTCGATCGCGGCGATCTCCCCCGCACTGGCCGCCCCGGCGTCGCTCTGCACGAGCAGGGTGGCGCCCGCCTCGACGTCCAGGCCGCGCGGCCGGAACGCCTCGATCGCCCGCACGGTCGCGCGGTCCATCAGCTCCAAGGCTGCCGGCCGGCAGGCCCCGACGATCGCCGTCACGGCCTGCCCGGCCGCCTCGACGGTCGCGAAGGTCGCGACCATGGTCGTCGCCGGTGGCGGTAGCGGCCGCAGCCGAACCGTCGCGCGGGTGATGACGCCGAGGGTGCCCTCCGACCCGACGAACAGCCGCTTCAGGTCGTAGCCCGCGACGTCCTTGATGGTGCGGCCACCGAGCCGCAGCAGCGTGCCGTCGGCCAGCACGACGTCGCAGCCCAACACGTAGTCGGTGGTGACGCCGTACTTCACGCAGCACAGGCCGCCGGCGTTGGTCGCCAGGTTGCCGCCGATCGAGCAGAACTCGAAGGACGACGGGTCGGGCGGGTACCACAGGCCGTGCTCGCGGGCCGCCCGCTTGAGCTCGCCGTTGAGGACGCCGGCGCCCACC
This sequence comes from uncultured Actinomycetota bacterium, assembly GCA_963759935.1. Lineage (GTDB taxonomy): Bacteria > Actinomycetota > Actinomycetes > Actinomycetales > Angustibacteraceae > Angustibacter. The sequence continues at coordinate 76,371 of CAVXBF010000007.1, read as the reverse complement.
ACCGCCACCATCGCCGCGGCGTCGATCTCCAGGTCCCGCAAGCCATCGAGCGACAGCACCAGGCAGCCGTCGACGGCGCTCGCCCCACCGGACAGCCCGCTGCCCGCGCCGCGCGGCACGACCGGGACGCGGTGCCGGGTGGCGACGCGCAGCACCTCCTGGACGTCGGCCTCGGAGGTCGCGCGCACCACCGCGAGCGGCATCCCCGGCCGCACCGTGTCGGCCCGGTCGTGCCGGTACGCCTCGACGACGTCGGGGTCGACCACGAGCGCACCCGCCGGCAGCACGCCGGCCAGGTCGTCCAGGACGCCAGAGCTCATGACCTCACTCCACCCAGGTCAGCCCATGTGCGGGTAGCGGTGGTCCTTGGGCGGGTCGAACGTCTCCTTGATCGAGCGCGTCGAGGTCCACCGCTGGAGGTTCTGCATCGCGCCGGCCTTGTCGTTGGTGCCCGACGCCCGCGCACCGCCGAACGGCTGCTGGCCGACGACGGCTCCAGTCGGCTTGTCGTTGATGTAGAAGTTGCCTGCGGCGTAGCGCAGCCGGGCCCGCGCGGCCGCGACGGCCTCGCGGTCCTGGGCGATGATCGACCCGGTCAGCGCGTAGGGCGAGATCGACTCCATCTGGTCGAGCACGGCGTCGTACCGGCTGTCGGCGTACACGTGCACCGACAGGATCGGGCCGAAGTACTCCGTGGTGAAGATCTCGTCAGCGGGGTCGGCGCCCTCCAGGATCGTCGGCCGGACGAAGTACCCCTCGCTGTCGTCGTAGGTGCCGCCCGCGATGACGTCGATCCCGGCGGTGCGCTTGGCCCGCTCGATCGCCTTGGCGTGCTTGGCGAATGCGCGGTCGTCGATCACGGCGCCCATGAAGTTCGACAGGTCGGTGACCGGGCCCATGCTGAGCGACTCGGTGAGGTCGACCAGGTCCTTCTTCAGCCGGCGCCAGACGCTGCGCGGCACGTACGCCCGGGAGGCGGCGGAGCACTTCTGGCCCTGGAACTCGAACGCCCCGCGCACCAGCGCGGTGCGCAGCACGTCGACGTCGGCGCTGGGGTGCGCCACCACGAAGTCCTTGCCGCCGGTCTCGCCGACGATGCGCGGGTAACCGCGGTAGCCCGCAATGTTCGCGCCGACCTGCTGCCACAGGTGCTGGAAGACCGCCGTCGAGCCGGTGAAGTGGATGCCGGCCAGGTCGGGGTCCTTCAGCGCAACGTCCGAGACGGCGATGCCGTCACCGGTGACGAGGTTGATGACGCCGTCCGGCAGCCCGGCCGCCTGCAGCAGCTGCATCGTGAAGTGGGCCGAGAGCTGCTGGGTGTGTGCCGGCTTCCACACCACGGTGTTGCCCATCAGGGCCGGTGCCGTGGGCAGGTTGCCGCCGATGGCGGTGAAGTTGAACGGCGTGATCGCGTAGACGAAGCCTTCGAGCGGCCGGTGGTCGAGGCGGTTCCAGATCCCCTTGCTGTTCGCCACCGGCTGCTCCTCGAGCAGGGTGCGCCCGAACGAGACGTTGAACCGCCAGAAGTCGATCAGCTCGCAGGCGGCGTCGATCTCGGCCTGCACGACCGTCTTCGACTGACCCAGCATGGTCGCGGCGTTCAGGGTGGGCCGCCAGGGCCCGCTGAGCAGCTCGGCCGCCTTGAGGAAGATCGCGGCGCGCTCGTCGAACGGCAGCGCACGCCAGCCGGGCGCCGCCTGCTTGGCCGCCTCGACGGCGTCGCGCGCGTCGGCCTGCGTGGCGTTCTTGAGCACCCCCAGGACGTGCCGGTGCCGGTGCGGCTGCACGACCCGCACGCGGCGCCCGCCACCCATCCGCTGCCGCCCACCGATGGTCATCGGCAGCTCGAAGCGCTCCGCCTGCAGCTCGGCCAGGCGCACCTCGATCGCGGCGCGCTCGGTGCTGCCCGGCGCGTAGTCGAGCACCGTCTCGTTGACAGGGGTGGGGACGGTCGTGCGGGCGTCCATCGTGCGGGCTCCTCGGGCTGCTCGTCGTCGAGTGCGGGGGTCGGTGGCCGCAGTGCCGTGGCCAGCGCCCAGCATGTCACGGCCGGTCGAGCCGGTCGCCTCAGTGCTGGCGGCCGAGCGCGAGGACGTCGGCCAGCTCGCTCGCGTCGTACCAGAGCAGCTCGTGCGCCGCTGCGCCGTCGACGTCGAACTGCGCGTCGTCGTCTCCGTCGTCGGCGGCGGCCACCGCCGCTGCGGCGCGCACCAGGTCCTCCGCCGCCTCGTCGTCGTCGACATGCAGGCTCGCCACGAGCTCAGGCCCGATGTCGACGGCGACCGTGACGGACGACCGGAACCGCCCACCTACGGGGCGAACCGCCGCGTCCGGCACGTCGGCCGCGACGACGACCCGTCGGCGCGGCGCACCCGGCTCGACGGCGAGCAACCGCAACGACGCCTGCGCCGCCTCGTCGGCCGCGGCGTACTCGAGCTCGTCCGCCTCGCCGTCGGCGTACCACTCACGCAACTCGGCCGTCACCGCGTGCGCCTGGCATGGCGCAGCAAACCCGCTCTGCTCCAACGCATCCAGCCGATCCAAGGTGGTTGGCACATAGATGCGCATCAGACTGCGTCCTCCGTCGGGGTCACCAGCTGCGCCGGCGCGTGCTCTGAGGTGACCTCGCCGTCCAGGTCAGGGACGGCGCCGACGGCGGCCTCGGCCACGGCCACGCGGTCGGGTAGCGCGTCGAGCGACTCCGGGTCGCGCAGCGCCGCGGCAGACGTGCGCAGTGACGTGTCGAGCACATCCTTGCGGCGCGCCACGTCCATGAGGTTGCCACCGATCGCCGTGAGGTCCTCCGGGCCGGGACCGATCACGGTCACCTCCGTGCCACCGGCGTGCAGCTTGGCCACCTCGCGCAGGCAGCGCCGGGTGACCCGGACCCGCCACTGCCGCTCGAGCCGGGTGACGAGCGCCTCCGGCGCGTCCAGCGCGAAGCTCACCGACGGCGCCACCACCCACGCCTCGTCCAGCCCGGTGCCGGCGAGCAGGTCGACGCTGGTCGACGAGCACGCGCCACCGTCCACATAGCGTGCGGCGCCGATCCGGACCGGTTGGTACCAGCCGGGAATCGCGCACGAGGCCATCACGGCGTCGGCGAGGTCGGCGTCGGGAGAGCCAGCGCGGCCGAACGCCACCCGGCGTCCGGTCTCGTAGTCCATGGTCACCACCTGGAGGCCATCTCGAGACGCCCAACCCTCCGGGACGACGTGCCGCACCATCGCACCGACGCTGGCCAGCGAGCCGCGGCCTTCGGGCAGCAGGGCCGACAGCACGGCCGTCGGCGGCAGCCGGCGCAGGTGGCTGACGTTGCGCGCGATCAGGCCGGCCGACCCCAGGCCGGGCCGCGGACGCGGCGGCCGACCGGCGCCGGTGTCCTTCTCGTAGTCCCACGCGAAGCCCTGCAGCGGACCGGAGGTCAGCTCTTCCCCGGACTGGTGCCGGCGCAGCTCCTCGACGCTCACTCCGGCCGACAGCAGGGCGGCGACGACCGAGCCGGCCGACGTCCCCACGATCGCGTCGACCTCGCGCAGGTCGATGCCGAGCGAGTCCTCGAGGGCCGACAGCGCACCCACCATCCACGCACCGCCGAGCACGCCACCGCCGCCGAGCACCAGCCCGCGGCGGGTCACTTCGCGGTCTCGCGCAGCTCAGCGAGCGCATCGACCAGGCATTGGGCCAGCACCGCGACGTCCGGCATCGCCGTGCGGTCGCCGTTGACGCCGTAGTAGACGCTGCCGTCGTAGGACGTGAGCCCGATGCTGACCGCCTGGCGCTTGGCCAGCGGCATCACCGGGAACGTGGCGAGCAGCCGCGCGCCTCCTGCGTACAGCGGGTGCTGCGGCCCCGGCACGTTGGTGACGATGAGGTTGAACAGCCGGCGGGACGCGGCACTCGCGACGCGCGCGCCGAGCGAGTGCAGCGTGGGTGGGGCGAAGCCGGCGATGCCTACGAGCGTCTCGGCCGCGACGGCCTCCCCCGCCTCTGCCTGCGCGCGCATCGAGTAGGCGATCTGGTGCAACCGGATCGCCGGGTTCGGCTCGCCGACCGGCAGGTCGACCACGAAGGCCTTGACCCTGCTGCCCAGCCGGTGCGGCGCGTCGTCGCCGTCGCCCTGCACGCTCACCGGCACCAGGGCCCGGACGGCCGTCGAGGCCACCACGCTCTCGCCGCGGGTCAGCAACCAGGCCCGCAGAGCGCCGGCCACCGTGGCGAGGACGACGTCGTTGACCGTGAGCTCGCGCTGGCCGTTGCGGCTGTGGCGGATCCGCACCTTGCGGTGGTCCTCGAGCGAGGTCGTGGCCATCGCCCACCGGCGCTGCTCACCGATGTCGACGTTCAGCGGACTCGTGGGCGCCGGCCGCGCGGCCGTGCGAGCAGCCTGCGAGAGCAGGTACCCGACCTGACCGAGCACCTTGCCCGCCGTCGCCTTGAGGTCGTTCGCGCTGCCCTCGAACGCCTCGATCGCCTCACCAGGGCTGCGCACGGCGTCCGCGATGGCGCTCACGACGAGCTCGACGTCCGTGGGCTCCTTGCTCGGCTGCCAGGTGTCGGTGGGGACATCGACCGGCTCGGGGCTGTCGTCGAGGATCAGCTGGCCGATGTCGACCGCGTTGACGCCGTCGACCAGGGCCTGGTGCGTCTTGGTGACGATCGCGAAGCGGCCGTCCGTCAGACCCTCGACGAGGTAGACCTCCCAGAGCGGACGCGCTCGGTCGAGCACCCGCGACTGCACCCGGGCGACGAGCTCGGCGAGCTGGTCGTCCGATCCCGGCCTCGGCAGGGCGGACCGTCGTACGTGGTAGGTGATGTCGAAGTGCTCGTCGTCGACCCACACCGGGTTGGCCAGCCGCCCCGGCACGGTGCGCACCCGCTGCCGGTAGCGCGGCACGTAGGCGATCTTGCCGGAGACGAGTGCGACCAGCCGGTCGTAGTCGAAGCCGTCCTCGGGCGGTTCGAAGATGGTCACCGAGCCGACGTGCATCGCCGTCGTCGGTTCCTCGAGGTAGAGGAACGACGCGTCGAGGGCACTCAACCGGCCGGGCACCTGCTCATCGTGCCACCTCGCCGCCTCCTAGACTGCGGACATGCCCGCCAGCCCACGCGATCTCGCCGTGTCCGCTGCCGTGGCACGGACGGCCTCGGCGGTCGCCGTCCTGGCGGTGCTCGCCGCCTGCAGCGCCGGTGACGACGCAGCGCCGAGCGGCAGCGGGTCCGGCGCCGTCACGACCAGCAGCACCGGGCCGGTCACGTCCACCACGGCACCGCCCCCCAGCCCCAGCACGGCGACGGACGACGTCCGGACCGTCACGATCACCATCCGTGGCACCACGGTGACACCGGCGCCGGGGCGCGTCGAGATCGCCTCCGGGCAGACCCTGCGGCTGGTGGTGACCACCGACCGCGACGACGCGCTGCACGCGCACGGCTTCGACGTCGAGCAGACGCTGAGCGCCGGCCGGCCCACCACCGTCGAGCTCACCGGTGGCGAGCCCGGCCTGTACGAGGTCGAGACGCACGAACCCGCGCTGCGCCTGCTGCAGGTGCTGGTGAGGTGAGCGCGGCCCTCGCAGGCGGCGGTGCCATCCTCGCGCACGGCGTCGGCAGCCGGCAGGACCTCCCGCTGCCGTTCGGCCTGGCTGTCGCCGGTGCGGCGGCGGCCGTGGTCGTCTCGTTCGTCCTGCTCGGCACGCTCTGGCGCGAACCGCGGCTGGACGGCGCGCACGCCGGGCGGCCCCTGCCGTCGCCGGTCGCGCGCCTGCTGGACTCCCCCGCCACCCGCGCCGCGCTGGCGGTCGTCGGCGGCGTGCTGACGGGCTACGTGCTGATCGCGCTGCTGTTCGGCAAGGACGACGCAGACAACCCGGTGCCGTTCGTCGTCTACGTCCTGCTCTGGGTCGGCCTGGTGCCGGTGTCAGTGCTGTTCGGTCCGGTGTGGCGGCGGCTCAACCCGTTGCGGCACCTCCACTCTGCGGTGCTGCGACTGGCGCGGCTCGACCCGCGTGCGGGCGCGGTTTCGCTGCCAACGGGGCTCGGCTACTGGCCCGCGGCCGCCGGGCTGCTGGCCTTCACCTGGCTCGAGCTCGTCGCACCCGGCAACGCGACGCTGCCGGTGCTGCGCCTGGCGATCACCGGGTATGTCGCGGTCCAGCTGCTCGGCGGCTTCGTCTTCGGCTCGCGGTGGTTCGACCGCGGCGACGCCTTCGAGGTGTGGTCGGGCCTGTTCGGCCGGCTGAGCGTGCTGGGCCGCCGCGCCGACGGCCGGCTCGTCGTCCGGTCACCGCTGGCTGGTCTGGACGCGCTGCGCCCCGCACCCGGTCTGTCAGCGACCGTGGTGGTGATGCTCGGCACGACAGCCTACGACGGCGCCTCCAACGCTCCGGCCTGGTTCACCTTCGTGCAGTCGTCCGGTCTGCCGCAGACGCTCGCCAAGACGCTCGGGCTGCTGGCGGTCGTGTCGCTCGTGTGGCTGCTGTTCGCGGCCTGCACGGCGCTGGCCGGCCTGGTCGGCGGCGCTCCTGCGCACCGGATGCCGGGCCTGTTCGCCCACTCGCTGGTGCCAGTCGCCCTGGGCTACGTCACTGCCCACTACTGGTCGCTGCTGGTGCTCGAGGGACAGAACGCCTTCATCCACCTCAGCGACCCGCTCGGCACCGGGGCCGACTGGCTCGGCCTCGCCGATCGCGCGCCGAACACCGCTGCGCTGCAACCCAATCTGGTGGCCGTCGTCCAAGTGCTCGCCATCGTGACGGGCCACGTGGTCGGCGTCGTGCTCGCGCACGACCGCGCCGTGCGGCTGTTCCCGCGGCGGCACGCGCTGGTCGGCCAGCTGCCGCTGCTGGCGCTGATGGTCACGTACACGTGCGGCGGGCTGTTCCTGCTGTTCTCCGCCTGACGGCCGGCCTCAGTCGCCAGCGAGGTCGATGCCGAAGACCGCCTCGAGCTCGCCGAGCGTGCGCTCGTACGACTCGTGCAGCACCCCGACCATGCCGACCTCGACGGCGCCGCGGACGTTGGGCGGCAGGTCGTCGACCATCACCGCCTGGGCCGGCTGCAACCCGACCAGGTCGAGCACGTGCAGGTAGATGCGGTGCTCAGGCTTCCGCATGCCCACCTCGCCGGAGATCACCACCGCGTCGAACAGCGTGTCCCACCCCTCGCGCGGGTAGGCGTTGCCCCATGAGTTGGACAGCAGGGCGGTGCGCAGGCCGGCCGCCTTCGCCCGGCGCACCAGCCCGACCATCGACTCCTCGACCAGCTCCAGCCCGGCGAACATCCGGCCGAGCAGGCCCTCGGCCCGCACCTGCGAGCCATGCTCGGACAACGCCGCCGCGAGCCGGTGCTCGAAGTCCGGCACCTCGAGCTCGCCGCGTTCGAGGGCGTGCACGGGGTTCTCGGCGGGGTCGACGGCCTCCGGCCCGATCCAGCGACGCAGCGCGGCGAGGTAGTGGCCGTAGTCGATCCCCTCGGCGGCCGCCCACGCGCTGAACGCGTCGCCGATCCCGGCCGTGAGCACGCCACCCCAGTCGACCACCAGACCGGTCGGTGCCTGCTCTGCCTCGCTCACCGCCTCAGCCTACAAAGCCACGACGGCCAGCCGACTGACGATGTCCAGCAGACCCTGACGTACCGGGCTCGCCCGCGCGTGCTCGGCCAGGGTACGACCCGCCAGCAGCGCCGCGTCGAGCGCGGCCGGGTCGTCAGCGACCAGCACCGCGTCGTCGACCCCGGCGTAGCGCTCGAGCGCCAGCGCGATCCGGCTGCCCGGACGCGCACCGACGGCACTGGCCCGCACCCGGTTGACCACCACCACCGGGCGGGTGCCGGTGACCTCGGCAAGGTCCTGCAGGCCGCGCACGAGCCGCTGCAGACCCACCGGGCCGGCGGCGCCCACCGCGAGCACGACGTCGGCCTGGGTCACGGCGGTGAGGGTGGCCGCGTTGCGCCGGGGAGCCGCGGTGTCGTAGGCCAGCTCCTCGTCCTGCTCGAGCGAGGCTCCGACGTCGACGACGGTCCAGGCGGCCAGCGACCGGGCGGTGTCGAGCACCGCGGCCAGGGACGACGCGCGCACCTCGGGCCAGCGGCTGGCCCGGGGCAGGCCGGTCAGCACCCGCCACCGGTCAGCGACGAGCGGCGTGAGCCCAGCCAGCTGCGGCAGGTCGAGCGCGCCTCGGTCGGCCGCCCGGCAGGCGCTGACCAGTCCCGCCGCCTCGTCCAACAAGCCGAGCACTTGGGCCACGCTGGCCGCGTGCGTGTCGGCGTCGACCAGCAGTGTCGCCGCCCCACCTGCGGCGAGCTCGGCGGCGATGCCGGTGGCGATCGTCGTCCGGCCCGGCGCACCGGCCGGCCCCCAGACGGCGACGACACGTCCGGGTGCGGACGACGGCTCGTCGGCTGCCCCGAGCCGAGCGCCGGACGTGCCGGACGCTGCGACGCCCGACCTCGCGGGCCGGACGGGCGGGAGCGCCGAGCGCGGCTCAGCCGTCCCGAGCTGCCGCAGCCGCCCCAGGCCGGTGGGGGTGCGAGCCGGCTCGGGACCGGCGCTCGCGGCGAGCACCGCCTCGATCACGGCAGAGCCCGGGCTGTCGGACGCCAGCACCTGCTCGATCCCCAGCCGCGCCAGCCGCACGCCCGCACCGGGATCGGCCGGGTCGGCCACGGCGACCACGGCGCAGCCACCCAGCCGCAGTCGGTCGAGCGCCTCCCCGTCGAGCTGGGGCAGGTCGGCGCTGAGCACGGCGACCTGGGCCTGGCCGGCCGCCGCCGCCGCGAGCAGCTCGGCCAGGTCGGCGCACCGGCGCACCACCTCGACCAGCTGCTGCCCGCCGAGGCTGGCGACCAGGCTCGGCTCCCAGGAGCCCGTGACCGCGGTCGCGACCCGGACCGGGCCGCTCACGATCCGGGCCGGCGCAGCGTCGCCGGGACCGGCACCAGGGTGACCCGGGCCTGGTTGTCGACGGCCTCGATGACCTCGGGCACCAGCTCGGGCGTGAGCAGCAGCCGGGCCGCCGTCGTGGTGGTCGAGCCGAGCGCTCCGCGGCTGGCCGACAGCCCCGCAACCTGCACGCCGGTGGCCACCTGCCGCGGACGGCCGAAGGAGTCCGCACCCTCGTCGGCTCGGGCCGCGACCCACACGTCGACGAGCGCGCCCGGCTGCAGCGCCTCGGCCGCGTCGGCCGCGAGCGGGACCGCGACCGGTCGCAGCTCGACCTGGTCGGCGTCGCCCAGGGCAGCTGCGGGCAGCAGCTCCCCATCGCCCACGAACCGCAGCAGCACCTGCCCCTGCGGTGCGCGCGTCGCCGACAGGTAGGGCCCGGCACCAGCGCCGACCCGCACCCGCTGCACCACGAGGTCCGCCGCGGCCAGCCGCTCCCCCGGCAGCAGCGACCGCCGTGCCGCCCAGACCGCCACCGTGTCGTCGAACGACCGCACGACGAGCGTGCCCGCCACCACGGACGCCAGCACCAGCAGCAGTCCGACGACCAGCCGCGGGTCACGCCAGGACGGCGGTCGCAGCCGTCGCGCCACCGGCTGGGCGAGGTCGGCGCCGGGCGGCACGCCACCGGCGCCGTCCGTCGTGGGTGCACTGCGCATGGTCACGGATCCCCCCGCGGGCCAGGTCGAGCATGATCAGGTCCGCGCCTACTCTGTCGCAAACCGGACATTCAGGCGAGAACCTCGTCCACAGGCCCGACGCGGCGTCTCCGGTCGCGGGCCGCGCGATGCGATACTCGCCGTGCCAGATCCCGACCGGCCGGCCACCCTCCGGTGCGGTCGGCCCGCAGCCGAGCTCGCCACGGAGCACCCCACATGCCGCCCCGGTTCCTGACCCTCCCGGACGTCGCCGAGCAGCTGAACATCTCGGCCGCCCAGGCCTACGCCCTCGTCCGATCGGGCGAGCTTCCCGCGATCAAGGTGGGCGGCCGCGGCCAGTGGCGGGTCGAGGTCAGCGAGCTCGAGGGCTACATCCAGCGGATGTACGCGCAGACGCGGGAGTTCGTCGACGCCCACCCGTTCGGCGCCGAACCCGCGAGCGGCGAGCCCGCGACGGACGCCGCCGGGGAGCCGTCGAGCCACTGACGGCTCAGCGGGACGTCCCGAGCATCGTGGTGCCCGCCGCCGGCTGCACCGTGGCGAGGGCCCGGAGCGGTACCGCCCGCACCCCGCGTACGGCCGCTGGTCGGCGCGGCTCATCGCCAGCATGCTCGGCGAGGTCGAGGTGGTCGGCCGCCACGGCATCGACCGTGCCGGTCAGCACCGTCCCGTCGACCAGCCCGGCCCGCACCGGGCTGCGGTCGCGCGCGACCGCGCGCAGCACGGCAACCAGGCTGTAGCGACGTCGCACGCTGTCGCGGCCGGTGCCTGCCGCGGCGCTGCCCAGACCGCTCAGGCCGGTGATCGCGTCCAGCACCACCAGGGTCGGGGCCACACCACCGAGCACCAGCCACTCGGCGGCGGCGTCGAGCAGCGGTCCGTCCAGCCGGCAGCCGCCGGCCAGATGCACGGTCAGGGCCTGTCCGCGCCAGGCGTCCAGCCGGTCGGCCAGGACGACGTGCCCACGCTCGATCCTGGTGCGCTCCTGCACCTCGCCGGCCAGGTCGGCGGCATCGGCCGCGTCGAGTTGGGCCTCCAGGTCGTCGAACAGCCGGTCCCAGCGCACGGCAGGCAGGTTACTGCCCACGCTCGGTCGCGCGGTGCAGTCGTCCACAGGGGGCTGCGGCGCCCTTGACGCGATCGAAACGGACCCAGCAGAGTTCATCCACACGCAAACGTAGGCAAACGACATCACACGTGGAGGTCGCTATGGGTGGACGGATCCGCTCGGCCGCACTCTGGACCCTGCTCGGCGGCGGCCTCGCCGCGGCGACGTGGGTCGCGGCGAGCGCAGCGCGGGCCGGATTCGCAGCTCCCTCGACCGGCCCGGCCGACGTCCTGCTCGCGGCGGCCTGGGCGGCCGGGGCGGCGGTCCTCGCCCGCACGGCGGCCTGCTGCGCGGTGGCCGCCGCCACGATGGCGGCTGCGCCGGGGTCGTGTCGCGCCACCGGCGTCGTGCTGGCGCTCGCCCCCCGAGCACTGCGACCGCTGGTCGTGCTGGCGCTGAGCGCAGGACTCGGGCTGGGGGTGGCCGGCGCCGCGCTGGCGAGCAGCACCACGCCGGCGCCGGCGGCCACCACACCGGGCCAGGCGCCGGCGCCCGCGGCGGACGGTGACGGGCGGGGTACCGTCGCCGCGCTTCCCCAGCCCGGCTGGCGCGCACCCGGGCAACCACTCCACCCGCTGCCCACCGCCGGATGGGTCCCACCCCGCCACCACGGGCCGTCGGCACCGGCCCTGTCGCTGGTCACCTCCGGCAGCGCCGACCGGGCCCGTGACGAGCATCGCGACGAGCCAGCCGCATCGGGCATCGTCGTGGTGCGGCGTGGCGACTGCCTGTGGACGCTGGCCGCTCGGCACCTCGGTCCCGGCGCGAGCCCTGCCCGCGTCGCGGCCCAGTGGCCACGGTGGTGGCAGGCCAACCGGGCGCGCATCGGCGCCGACCCCGACCTCCTCCTGCCGGGCACCCGGCTGCGCGTCCCGTCGCCCACCGCAGGCGGGTCCCGGTGACCGCCGCCCCTGCCGTCCGCCGGCTTCCGGTCCCGGACACCGCCCCACCGCTCGAGGTCGTCTCCGGACCCGTCGGGCCGCCGTGGAATCACGGCCGTCGGCCGGCACCGTCCGGGGTGCAGGGCACCCTACGCCTGGTGGTCGGTAGCGGCACCGACGCCGACGCTCTCGTCGAGGCACCGGACGAGGACGACTTCGGCCCGGTCCCGACCAGCCGTGCCGACCTGCCCGATCCCCAGCTGTGGAGCAGGCGGCTGGTCCAGGTGCTGCTCGAGGTGATGACCGGGCACCGGGCGGCCAGCCAGCTGCTGCGCTGGACCACCACCGAGGTCTACGAGCGGGTCCGGGCGCAGCGCAGCCCGTTGCCGCGCCCCGGTACCCGCGAGGCGCTGCGCCGTCCGGTCGTGCGGACCGTGCGGGTGTGCGAGCCGGCCGACGGCGTGGCCGAGGTCAGCGCGGTCATCACCGGCGCGCGCCGGGTGCAGGCGCTCGCGGTGCGGCTGGAGGGCCATGACGGGCGCTGGCGCGCCACCGCCCTGGAGTGCGGCTGACGCGATACCGGGTCAGGCGAGTCCGGCCCCGTGGCAGCGCTTGTACTTCTTGCCGGACCCGCAGGGGCAGAGTGCGTTCTTGGCCGTGCCGGGGTACTCGACGTCCGCGGTGGCGACCGCACCCGCCTCGGCCTCTCGGACCTCGACGCCCCCCTCGCCGTCGACGGACGGCGCGGAGTATTGCAGGTGCGAGGGCCGCTGCGGCGCCTCGAGCCCCTTGGCGACGATCTGCGGGTGCTCGTCGTGGCCACTCACGTCGTCCTGGACGTCGGCGGCGCTCTCCTCGACCTGGACCTCCAGGTTGAACAGGTAGCCGACCGACTCCTCCTTGATCGCCTCGTTCATGGCGTTGAAGAGCAGGAAGCCCTCGCGCTGGTACTCGACCAGCGGGTCGCGCTGGGCCATGGCACGCAGCCCGATGCCCTCCTGCAGGTAGTCCATCTCGTACAGGTGCTCGCGCCACTTGCGGTCGAGCACGCTCAGCACCACCCGGCGCTCGAGCTCGCGGGTGACCTCGGCGCCCAGGCTGGCCTCGCGCTGGTCATAGGAGACCTGCGCGTCGGCCCGCAGCTCGGCCAGCAGCATGTCGGCGGTGAGCGCCTGGCGGCCACCGGCCTCTTCGTCCAGCTCGGCGATCGTGAGGCCCACGGGGTAGAGGGAGCGCAGCGCGGTCCAGAGCTGCTCGAGGTCCCACTCCTCGGCGAAGCCCTGGGCGGTGGCCTCGGTGACGTAGCCGGTGACGACGTCGTCGATGAAGTGCCGGACCTGCTCGTGCAGGTCCTCACCATGCAGCACCCGGCGGCGCTCGGCGTAGATCACCTCGCGCTGGCGGTTCAGCACGTCGTCGTACTTCAGGACGTTCTTGCGGATCTCGAAGTTCTGCCCCTCGACCTGGCTCTGCGCCGAGGCGATCGACCGGGAGACCATCTTGGACTCGATGGGGGTGTCGTCACCGATGCCGGACGTCGACATCACTCGGTCGACCAGGCCGGCGTTGAACAGCCGCATCAGGTCGTCCTGCAGCGACAGGTAGAACCGGCTCTCGCCCGGGTCGCCCTGGCGACCGGAGCGGCCGCGCAGCTGGTTGTCGATGCGCCGAGACTCGTGCCGCTCGGTGCCCAGCACGTACAGGCCACCGAGCTCGGTGACCTCGTCGTGCTCGCGCGCGACGGCCTTCTGAGCGTCCTCGAGCGCCGCCGCCCAGGCGTCCTCGTACTCCTCGGGGGTCTCGACCGGGTCGAGCCCCTTCTGCTTCAGGGCGGCCACCGCCATGAACTCGGCGTTGCCGCCCAGCATGATGTCGGTGCCGCGGCCGGCCATGTTGGTCGCGACGGTGACGGCGCCCTTGCGGCCGGCCTGCGCCACGATCGCGGCCTCGCGCTCGTGGTGCTTGGCGTTCAGGACCTCGTGGGCGACGCCGCGCTTGCGCAGCTGCTGCGAGAGGTACTCGCTCTTCTCCACACTGGTGGTGCCGACCAGCACCGGCTGGCCCCGGTTGCTGCGCTCGGCGATGTCGTCGACGACGGAGGCGAACTTCGCCTCCTCCGTGCGGTAGACGAGGTCCGGCTGGTCGCTGCGCACCATCGGGCGGTTCGTCGGGATCTCGATCACGCCGAGCTTGTAGATCTGGTTGAACTCCGCGGCCTCGGTCATCGCCGTGCCGGTCATGCCACCGAGCTTGTCGTACATGCGGAAGTAGTTCTGCAAGGTGATGGTGGCCAGCGTCTGGTTCTCGTTCTGGATCTCCACCCCCTCCTTGGCCTCGATCGCCTGGTGCATGCCCTCGTTGTAGCGGCGCCCGGCCAGGATGCGCCCGGTGTGCTCGTCGACGATCAGCACCTCGCCGTTCATCACGACGTAGTCCTTGTCGGGCTTGAACAGCTCCTTGGCGCGCACGGCGTTGTTGAGGTAGCCGACCAGGGGGGTGTGGGCGCTCTCGTAGAGGTTGTCGATGCCGAGGTAGTCCTCGACCCGCTCGATCCCGGCCTCCAGGATGCCGACCGTGCGCTTCTTCTCGTCCACCTCGTAGTCGCGGTCGCGCTGCATCCGCTGCACGACGCGGGCGAACTCGACGTACCACTTCGTCGGCTGGTCAGCCGGACCGCTGATGATCAACGGGGTGCGCGCCTCGTCGACCAGGATCGAGTCGACCTCGTCGACGATCGCGAAGTTGTGCCCGCGCTGCACCAGCTCGTCGGCACTCCACGCCATGTTGTCGCGCAGGTAGTCGAAGCCGAACTCGTTGTTGGTGCCGTAGGTGACGTCGCACTTGTACATCTCGCGGCGCTGCGCGGGCGTCATCGACGACAGGATGCAGCCGGCACTCAGCCCCAGGAAGCGGTGCACGCGGCCCATCAGGTCGGACTGGTACTCGGCGAGGTAGTCGTTGACCGTGACGACGTGCACGCCCTTGCCGGACAGCGCATTGAGGTACGACGGTGCGGTGGCGACCAGCGTCTTGCCCTCACCGGTGCGCATCTCGGCGATGTTGCCCAGGTGCAGTGCGGCACCACCCATGAGCTGGACGTCGAAGTGGCGCTGCCCGAGGGTGCGCTTGGACGCCTCGCGCACCGTGGCGAACGCCTCCGGCAGCAGGTCGTCGAGGGACTCGCCGTCGGCCACTCGCTTCTTGAACCGGTCGGTCTCCTCGCGCAGCTCGGCGTCGCTGAGCCGGACGAAGTCGTCCTCGAGCGCGTTGACCTGGGACGCCAGCCCGTGGAGCTTCTTGACCTGCCGCTTCTCGCCGGCTCGCAGCATCTTCTCGACGATCTTCGGCACGCCATGTCTCCCGTGGGGTCGGGTGCCGCGGCCGGCCGTCGGTCGGGGGCCGGGTGGCGGCACCGGCCCGCCGCACGCGGGCCGCATCCATCGTACGCACCAGCCGTGCCCGGCTCGGACATACTGCCGCCATGACTGCGAGTGAGGCGGACGCGGGCGTCCCGGCGCGAGGGCGCTGGCCGGTCGGCGGCCTGCGCCGGGGTGACGTCGCGGTCCGCGTCTGGCGCCCGGACGACGTCCCCCAGCTGCTCGCCCTGCTGCTCGACCCGACGATGCGCCGGTGGTCGCCGACCTTCGCCGCACCGAACGAGGCGGCCTGCGCTGAACGCGTCCGGGTGGCCCAGCAGGCCGCCGACGAGGGCCGGCCGACGTCCTTCGCGATCGTGTCAGCCGATGATCCCGCCCAGGTGCTCGGTACCTTCGACTGGCGCAACGGGTTCCCGCCCGGGTTCTCGATCGTCGACATCGGCTACGGCGTCGCCCCGGCCATGCGGGGCCGCGGGGTGGCGAGCACCGTGGTGCGGCTGGTGACGGACTGGCTGCTCTCACCGGAGGGCGGCGACGTGCACCGCGTGCAGCTCGACCACGCCGTCGAGAACGAGGGCTCGTGCCGCACCGCGCTCCGCGCCGGCTTCGAGGTCGAGGGCCGCCGCGCGGCCTTCCTGCCGCTGCGCGCGACACCGTCGGCGCCCGTGCAGCGGCACACGGTGTGCCTGCACGGCCGGGTCCGCCAGGAGCTCAGTCGCTGATGGGCGGGCCTCGCTCAATGGGTTTGCGCCGTCCGGCGAACGCACGACAGGCTGGCGTGATGCAGCCCCCGACCCTCACGGACGCCGCCGAACCCGACCCGATCACGCTGCGTCCGCACGGCTCCCAGGACGTCGAGGCGGTCCTCGAGATGTGCGCGGACGCCTCGGTCCAGCGCTGGACGACCGTGCCGGTGCCGTATGAGCGGTCCGATGCCGAGGCCTTCGTCGGCGGCCGCGCCGGGGAGTGGGAGCGGGACGGCGACTGCACCCTGGCGATCGAGGCAGTGGACGACGACGGCCGGCCCCGCTTCGCCGGAAACGTCGCACTGCGGCTGGGCGCCAACGGCGCAGCGGAGGTCGGCTACGCGCTCGCGCCGTGGGCTCGTGGCCGCGGCGTCATGTCGCGCGCCGTGCGGCTGATGCTGGAGTGGGGGTTCAGCGAGGTCGCGGACGGCGGCGCCGGACTGAGCGTCGTGCACTGGCAGGCGCACGTCGGCAACTGGGCCTCGCGCCGGGTCGCCTGGTCGTGCGGGTTCCGGGTCGAGGGCACCGTGCGCGGGCTCTGTGCCCAGCGCGGCACCCAGCACGACGGCTGGATCGGCTCGATCGTGCGCGGCGACCCGCTGCAGCCCGGCACCACCTGGCTCGAGGCCGCGCAGCTGGCCGGCGAGCGGGTGCTGCTGCGGCCGTGGCGAGAAGACGACGCGGCACGGGTCGCCGAGGCGTGCGCCGACCCGGTGAGCCGTCAGTGGCTGCCGCAACTGCCGGAGCCCTACACCCTGGCGGACGCCCAGTGGTACATCCGATCGCGTGAGGAGTCGCACGCGAGCGCCGCCGGCGTCTACTGGTGCATCGCCGACCCGGACGACGACCGCTGCCTGGGTGCGATCAGCGTGATGGACCTGGACGGTTCCCCACCCGAGCCGCAGATCGGCTACTGGGCGCACCCCGACGCTCGCGGGCGCGGCGTCACCACCGAGGCGACCCGGCTCGTGCTCGAGCACGCCCTGCTGCCGGTCCAGCAGGGCGGGCTCGGCCTCGGCCGGGTCATCCTGCGGGCCGCCGCCGGTAACGCCGCGTCCCGCAAGGTCGCCGTGGCGGCGGGGATGAGCGAGTACGGCGTCGCGCACCGGCTCGAGCGGCTCCGCGACGGCAGCCGCGACGACCTGGTGCTCTACGAGCGCCTGGCCGACCGCGACGCCACGAGCTGAGCCGGCGGCCGCTCAGGCAACATGCGGCAGCCGGAGGTGCCAGCGGTGGTTGGTGCCGCGCGCCGTGGTGGCCGCAGGCTGGACGGCGCGGCTCGCGGCGCTGGCGCGCAGCTCGGCACGCACCCGCTCGCCGTCACGGTCGTGGCTGGCGTCACTGCCCGGGGGGGAGAGCCAGGGCGCCGAGCGGCCGCGGGCGTCGTTGTGATCGAGCCGGCGGACCACCAGCGCGACGAGGGCGGACAGGGCCAGGAGGATCAGTACGGTGCTCATGGCAGTAAGTTTGCGCTCTTCCGCATCCCGCCACGAGTGGCAGAGATGCCGTTGTGAAACAAGAACCTGCCACGTAGGCTGCGGGTCATGATCCGCACCGTGGCCGTCGTCCTGGTCGAGGGCTGTGCCGTCTTCGAGTTCGGCGTGCTCTGCGAGGTGTTCGGCATCGACCGCACCGACGACGGCGTGCCGCCCTTCGAGTTCCGGGTCTGCGGCGAGCGCCCCGGCGAGCCGCTCAGTTCCAGTGTCGGCGCCGCGATCGTGCCCAGCCACGGCCTGGACGGCCTGCGCGGCGCCGATCTGGTCGGCGTCCCGGCCGCCGCCATCCGCGACGACTACCCGCCGGCCGTACTGGCGGCCCTGCGCCGAGCCGCCGCCGAGGGCTCGATCCTGCTCTCGGTGTGCAGCGGGGCGTTCCTACTCGGTGCCGCCGGGCTGCTCGACGGTCGGCAGTGCACGACGCACTGGAAGTACGTCGACCAGCTGGCCGAGCGCTTCCCCACCGCCGAGCTCGATCCCGACGTGCTGTTCGTCGACGACGGCGACCTGGTCACCAGCGCCGGCACCGCGGCCGGGATCGATGCGTGCCTGCACCTGGTGCGCCGCGAGGTGGGCACGGCAGCGGCCACCGCGATCGCCCGGCGGATGGTCGTGGCCCCCCAGCGCGACGGCGGTCAGCGCCAGTTCATCGAACAGCCGCTCCCGCCGTCGGCCGACAGCCTGCAACCGCTGCTGACTGCGGTGCTCGACGACCTGGCCACCGAGCACAGTGTCGCCACGCTGGCCCGGCAGGTCCGGCTGTCCGAGCGCACCTTCGCCCGTCGCTTCGTCGCCGAGACGGGCACCACCCCGCACCGCTGGCTCACCACGCAGCGCGTCCTGCACGCCCAACGCCTGCTGGAGGAGACCGACCTGGGGGTCGACCAGGTGGCCGAACGATGCGGGTTCGGGTCGGCCGCCCTGCTGCGCCACCACTTCCGCAAGGTGGTCGGGCTGGCACCTGCGGACTACCGCCGCTCGTTCTGCCGTCGGCCGAGCCGCTCCGCCTAGCGGCCTGCGCTCGCAGCGACCTCGGCACACTGCGCCGGCCAGGCCGGGTCGGCTGAGCCGCCGGTGTCCGGGTGCCCCGACGACGACAGCGCCCTGGCGGCCCGGGCGCGCCCCAGGTTCCAGTCCGCCATTCCTGCCGGCGGCCTGGCCGTGGCAGGCAGCAGGCACGAGCGCAGGGGTTCGGGGAGCGCGGTCATCGCGGGCACCGCGTCGGCCGACAGCCCGCGCAGGTAGCCGACGTCCACCGGCGCCCCCGCAGCCGCAGCCGCGGCGTTGTGCCGCACGATCTGCGCATCGGGGTTGATCGCCGCGAGCGCGAGCACCGCAGCGCCCATCAGGTGCACGGTCGCCCGGGGCAGCCAGGCCGCGCGCCACCGCACGCCCGCGACGAGCACCAGCACCAGCAGCACGCCGAGGGCCAGCTCGGAGGTGATCACCAGCAGCCGCAACCGGGTCAACCCGAAGGCCTCGACGTAGAGATCCACCCGGCGCAGGGCCGAGGCCACCACCCCCAAGGTCGCGACGCACAGCGTGCCGAGCGCAGCGCGGACGATCAGCCGGTCGCGCGCTGCCGCCAGGGGCGCGCGCCGGGCAGCCACTGCCACGACGACCAGGGTGAGGGCGGTGGCCGCCACGAGCTGGGCGAAGCCCTGACGGGTGTACTGCGCGTACGTGAGTCCGGCCGTCTCCAGGACGTGCCGGTGCCCGCCGAACAGCGCCGAGACCTGCACGAGGACGAAGCCCAGCACCAGCAGGTCGAGCGAGGCGACCGGGAGCAGCCACTCCCACCTGGTCGCCCGCCGAGCCGGCGACGCCTGCACGTGCATCCACGGTGGGACGGTGCCCGCCAGCAGGGCGGACGTCGCACACGCGACGGCCAGCAGCACCCCGACGGCGAGCCTGGCCGGCACCAGCCCGAGATCGGGCTGCGGCAGGTAGCTGGCGAACACCGTGTCGGCGCTCGCGAAGAGTGCACCGAACACCCCCAGCAGCAGTGCGGTGAGCGCCACGCTGCGGACCGCCGCCACGGCCTGGTCGCGCCGGGTCTCGGCGCGAGCCCGCACACCACGGCCCAGCCACCGCACGGCGTGCCCTCCCCCGGCGAGCCAGCCCGGCACGCTGGCGACCACCTGCACTGCCGTGCGCGCGGACGTCGTCGCGACTGCGCCGGCGAGCGCGGCGGCCGCGAGGCAGAGCAGGACGAGCCAGCCGGCGTCCCGCACCGCGACCATTGACACGAGCGTCACCGAGAGGGCGGCGGTGCCAAGATCCCGATAGGCCTTGCGGCGCAACAGCTCTATCGCCGCGGCACTCCAGACGAGCAGCGCCAGTACGGCTGCGGCCAGGCCCGGCTGGTGCCCCACGAGGAACAGCGCCCCCAGTACGCCAACCCCGCCGCTGATGGCGAGGGTGCGGCCCGACGCCGCCTGCGGCGAGCCCGGCCACGGCGCCGCGAAGGTCGAGGCGAGCTGTGCCGACGTCCGGGAGGCTATGGGTCCACTCATGGGCGTCACGCTAGGGAAGCCGGGCACGCCGTGACGGCAGACGCCGCGTGGATCCGGTGCAGGTTGTGTGCCGCCTGGTGCAGACCTTGTGCCTACTGGCGCAGCGGGTCCCGGTCTCGGGTGGGAATCCCGAGTACGGCGACCGCGGCCGCCAGACACAGCCCTCCCGCCGTCCACCAGGCGATCTCGTACGAACCCGTGGTGGCCCGCACCGACCCGGCGTAGCTGGCCGCGATGCCGGCGCCGATCATGTGCGAGGCGAACACCCAGCCGAACACCACGCCGGACCGCTCGGCACCGAAGTGACTGCGGCACAGCGCAATGGTCGGTGGCACGGTAGCGACCCAGTCGAGCCCGTAGAACACGATGAACAGGAAGAGGTTGGGATGCACGCTCGGCCCGAGCAGGGCCGGGACGACGAGCAGCGATCCCCCGCGCAGCGCGTAGTAGGCCACGAGCAGCCACCGCGGATCGACCCGGTCGGTGAGCCATCCGGAGCAGACGGTGCCGATGATGTCGAAGACCCCGATCAACGCCAGCAGCCCCGCGGCGGTGGTGACCGGCATTCCGTGGTCGTGGGCCGCGGGCACGAAGTGGGTGCCGATCAGCCCGTTGGTCGACCAGCCGCAGATGAAGAACGTGCCGGCGAGCACCCAGAAGGTGCCAGATCGCGAGGACTCGCGCAGCACGCGCACCGCCAGCCGACCAGCGGGCTCGGGCCGGGCCGCCGGGACGCTCACGCCCAGGGTGCCGTCAGTGGTGAGAGCCGTCGCGGGCGGCTCGGCCTCGCGATCGACGTCGTCGTCCGCGCCGTAGGGGCGCAGCCCGAGGTCGGAAGGGCGGTCGGCGAGGAACAGGAGCACCAACGGCAGCAGGAGCAGCGCCGCGACCGAGATCAGCCCGGCGGCCCAACGCCAGCCCAGGTGCACGACGAGCTGCGCGATGAGCGGCAGGAAGACCAGCTGGCCGGTGGCCGAGGCTGCGGAGAAGAGGCCGGTGACCAGCCCGCGGTGCCGGGAGAACCAGCGGCCGGCCACGATCGCGCCGAGCACCAGCGCCATCGACCCGGTGCCGAGGCCCACGGCGAGCCCCCACAGTGCGACCAGCTGCCACGGCGCGGTCATCAGGGTGGTGAGCCCGGACCCGGCGGCGACCAGCAGCAACGAGGCGGCGACCACCCGCCGGATCCCGAACCGCTCCATCAGCGCCGCGGCGAACGGCGCGGTCACCCCGAACACCACCAGGTTGAGCGTGACGGCCCCTGACGTCAGCTCGCGCGACCAGCCGAACTCGACCTCCAGCGGCTCCATCAGCACGCCGGTGCTGGATCGGAAGCCCGCCGCGCTGATCAGCGCACCGAAGGTCACCGCGGCGATCAGCCAGGCCCGGTGCGGACGGCGCCGGCGCCACGGCACGCCCACGCGCTCAGGGGTGGGGAGGGCTGCGGTCACGGCTTCATCCTGGCGGGCGCCGCCGCCTCGGACCATCCGCTTCGCTGCCAACCACCGACGAGAACCTGCTCGGCCAGCGCCGGCGCCAGGTCGCCGGGCCCGGCCACCTGCACGCTCGACAGGCCCAGCCACCCCGCCAGCTGCCCCAGCTCGGCGGCCAGCTCGGCCGCGGTGTCGGGCGGGGCGCCCGGCTCGGCCCAGGCCGCCTGCACGCGCAGCATCCCCGCACCGGCATCGGCCTGGCGGTCGGCCTTGAGGTCGACCCGCGCCACGATCGTGTCGCCGAGCACGAAGGGCAGCACGTAGTAGCCGAAGCGCCGCTGCGGCCCGGGCACGTAGATCTCGATCCGGTAGTCGAAGCCGAACAGTGCCCGCGCCCGCGCCCGCTCCCAGACCAGCGAGTCGAACGGGCTGACCAGTGCCCGGGCCCGCACGCGGCGCGGACGGCGCGCCTGCGCATGCAGGTAGGCCGGCTTGGACCACCCCTCGACCTGCACCGGCCGCAGCTCGCCGTCCGCCACGAGCGACGCGATCGCCACCGCGGTCGGGGCGGCCCCCAGCCGGAAGTAGTCGCGCAGGCTGTACTCCCCGGCCACACCGCAGGCGCGGGCCGAGATGGAGACCAGCCGGCGGTGCGCCTCGTCGTCCGTCGGGGTCGGGGTGGCGACGACGTCGGGCGGCAGCACCCGCTCCGGCAGGTCGTACAACCGGGCGAACTGGCTGGTGCGGCCGGCGGAGCTGATCTCGCCGGCCCAGAAGAGCAGCTCGAGCAACCGCTTGACGACCGACCAGTTCCAGCCCCAGTCGGTGCGGTCGCGCGGCGCATCATGCTCGATCGCGCGCTCGAGGCCGACCGCCGTGATCGGGCCGCGGGCGCGCACCTCGCCGAGGATCACCTCGACCAGGCCGGGATGCTCGAGCTCGGCGCGGCGCATGCCACCCCACGCCTCCTCCCGCGCCCGCGCCATCCGCCAGCGCAGCAGCGGAATGGTCGACGGCGGCACCAGGCTGGCGGCGTGCCCCCAGTACTCGACCACCCGCCGCGGACGACGATCGCGCGCGCGGTCGAGCAGGGCCGTGTCGTAGGGGCCGAGCCGGGAGAAGAACGGCAGGTACTGGCTACGTGCCAGCACGTTGACGCTGTCGATCTGGACGACGCCGAGCCGGTCGACGACCCGCTGGACGTGCCGCATCGTCACTGCACCGGACGGGCGAGGCTCGGCGAACCCCTGCGCCGCAAGGGCGATGCGGGCCGCCTGCGCGCGGGAGAGCCGCTCGGCCAGCAGCTCAGGCATCGCCCTCGTCGGGCGGGAAGTCACCCGTGGCACCGTCGATCCGCTCGCGCAGCAGGTCGGCGTGGCCGTTGTGTCGGGCGTACTCCTCGATCATGTGGACGTAGATCCACCGCAGGTTCTTGTCGCGATAGCCGTCGCGGCCCGAAACCACCTCGTCGAGGTCATGACCCGTCATCGCGGCGCGGGCCGCCTCGATCTCGTCGTCGAACGCGGCCAGGTCGGCTGCGGCGTCCGCCGTGTCGACGCCGTTCCAGTCCAGCTCGTCGTCGTCCTCCGCCTCGTAGCGGAACGTGACGTCCTCACCGGCACCGGTCCGCCGGAACCACCCGCGCTCGACGTCGGTCATGTGCCGCACCAGCCCCAGCAGCGACATGCCGGACGGCGGCGCGGCACGTTGCCGCAGCTGGTCCGCGGTGAGCCCGCTGCACTTCCAGCGCAGGATGGTGCGGTGCAGCTCGAGCCAGCCCTCGAGCAGCGACCGCTCGTCAGCAGTGAACGGCGGAGGTGGGGGCCAGGAGACGGCCGGTGCTGTCCAGGTCATGGTCAGATCCTGCCGGATACCTCCGACAGCCGGCGTCAGGTGAGGTCGAGGATCTTTTCGCGCACCGCATAGACGACGGCTTCCATCCGCGAGTGCAGCTGCAGCTTCTCGAGGATGTTGCGCACGTGGTTCTTCACCGTGTTCTCGCTGATGAACAGCTCCTTGGCGATGTCGCGGTTGGCCATCCCGCGCGCCACGAGCTTGAGCACCTCGAGCTCGCGCTCGGTCAGCCGCGGCACCGGCAGCTGCGGCCGCTCCTCGCTCTTCTTGATCATCGAGGCGAACTCGGTGAGCAGCTTGCTGGCCATCGACGGGCTGATCAGCGACTGCCCGCTGGCGACGGCCCGGATGCCGGCCGCGATCTCCTCGCCCGGCACGTCCTTGAGCAGGTAGCCGTTGGCTCCGGCGCGCACGGCCTCGTAGAGGTCGGACTCCTCGTCCGAGATCGTGAGGATCACGATCTTGGTGGAGGGGACGACGTCCTTGATCGCGGTGCAGGCCTCGATGCCGGAGCGGCGCGGCATCCGGATGTCCATCAGCACGACGTCGGGCAGCAGCTCCTCGACCCGTCGGATCGCCTCGGCGCCGTCACTGGCCTCACCGACGATCTCGATCCCGTCCTCGGTGCCGAGGACCATCTCCAGGCCACGCCGATAGAGGGCGTGGTCGTCGCAGACCAGCACCCTGATCGGCTCGCCTTCGGTCACCGGACCCCCATTCGTCGTCGTCGGAGGTCCGGCGACCTCAGCAGTCTCTCACGCGGAACCGACGCTCAGCCTGTGGCGGCTTCCTGGTACCCCGGTTCGCGGGTACCGCCGGCGTGGTCGACGTCCAGGTGGAGCACGCCGTACTCCCACCCTCGACGTCGGTAGACGACGCTGGGCCGGCTGCTCTCGGCGTCGCAGAACAGGAAGAAGTCGTGGCCGACGAGCTCCATCTCGTACAGCGCCTGCTCGATCGTCATCGGCACTGCGGCGTGCACCTTCTCGCGGATCTCGATCGGGCTGTCCGCCAGCGAGGACGTCGACCCGTTCGAGGCCGCGTTGCCGTTGGAGCTCGCGGTGCTGTCGTCGTGCGGCTGGTCCAGTGCGGGCAGCGGCGGCGCCAGGCGGGCCGCGGCGTGGGCCAGCGACTCGCCCCCACGGCTGCGGCGCTCGACCTTGCGGCTGTGCGCGCGGCGCAGCCGCTCGAGCAGCTTGGCGTAGGCGCGGTCCAGGGCGACGTAGGGGTCGGTCCCGGAGGCCTCGGCACGTACCACCGGCCCCTTCCCCACGCAGGTGATCTCGACCCGCTCACAGCTCTCGGGCTGGCGCTTGTTGGGTTCGTGCGAGATCACGACGTCGAGGCGCTGGATCCTGGGGGCGAGCTGGGGAACCTTCGCCAGCTTGTCCTCCAGGTGGCGGCGGAACCGCTCCTTGACCTCGACGTGCCGTCCGGTGACCACGATCTCCACAGTGGACCTCCTCATCGACGTTCACACGCCCACCCGCGGACCGCGGGGGCGGCGGACCCTCGCGCCCACGGCGTGGCCGGGGCAGCGAGCCGATCGAGGGTGCGGAACCCACTCAGCCGCAACACCACCCCCTGGACGCTCCCGCGGAGCGCCGGGGACGGACGGGCCCGTGCATGCGGGCTACGGTCCGGGGACCCATGTAGGGACCGTACGCCAGTGCGTACCCACCTCGCATGCCGAGGGGCACCTCAGTTCGTCGTGAGCACCAGGCCACGGTCACCCGGCCGGCCCAGTCCCCCGGCTTCGCCGTTCGGTGCCGGCCACCGTCACGGCCCCCAGCACCCGCGCGCCGGCGGCGCGCAGGGCGCGCGCCGCCTCGAGCAGCGTCGCTCCCGAGGTGACCACGTCGTCGACGACGACCACCGGCTGGTCGCGCACCCGGCCGGCCCAGCCAGACCGGACGACGAGCGACCCGCGCAGGTTGGCGGCGCGCGCATCGACGTCGAGGCCGGACTGCTCGGCCACCAGCCGCCCGTGCCGCAGCGCGGGCAGGACCAGCCGGCGCGGACGGACGGCGAGCGCCAGCTCGCGCACCGGCTCGCGGCCCCGCAGCCGGCGCGAGCGCGCGGACGACGGGACCGGCACCAGCGCCGCGGGCCGGCCGGGCGGCGGTCCCAGGAGCGCGGTCAGTGGCGCGCGCAACGTGCTGGTGAGCACCGGGGTGAGGTCGGTGCGTCCGTGGTCCTTCCAGCCGTTCAGCGCCTCGCGCAGCGGCCCGTCGTACGCGGCGGCCGACCAGACGTCGTGGTCGGCCAGCCGGCGGTGACGCGGCCCGATCGAGAGCGTCGCGGCGCACTCGGCACACCACCGGCAGCCGGGCCGGGCGCAGCCGGCGCAGGTACGAGCCAGCACGAGGTCGGCCAGCTCGCCGAGCGCGAGCAGCACACCCGTCGGCCGACGGGCTGCGCTCACTGCGGGATGGTGACCGACGACCCGGGGCCGAGCACCCGCCAGCCGCTGCCGCTGCGGACCAGCACCTGGCCCTCGTCAGTGGCGACGTACACCGCGCGCAGGCCGTCGCCGGCCCAGATCCCGGCGGCACCGTCGACCGCCGGCAGCGGCGCGACGAGCCCGCCGACCTCCACCTGGTAGGCCAGCACCTGCCCGACGGGGCCGGCGAGCACGGCCAGGTTGGTGCGGTCGGCCCACGAGACGTCTCGCACGTCGGCCAGGCCCTGGCCGACCTGGCGCGGCGCCGCGAGCGCGGTCGGGCGCCCCGTGCGGTCGCGGACGATCCCCGCGACGTCCAGCCGGCGCGTGCCGTCCGCGCCGATCGACACCACCGCCAGCCGCGCGCCGTCGCGCGAGACGTCGACCGCCTGCACCCGACGTCCGGACAGCCAGAACGCGCGCAGCGGCGCAGCGGCGGCCTTCGGCGCCGCAGCCTGCGCGGTGGACGTGGCCGGGCTGACGGCGATGGCGTTGGGAACGGAGCGGTCGGACGTCCAGGCCCAGCCGGCGCGGTCGATGACCGGCGGCGCCAGGTCACGGCCGGTGGCCAGCAGCTCGCGCGGCGACGCGGCAGAGACCATCAGCAGCCGGGTGCCGGAGGTGTCGGTGCCGACCAGCAGATCGGCCTCGCCGCCCGCCGAGACCGCGCGCAGGCCGCCGACGTCGACCTCGCCGGTGAAGCGTCCGGTGCGCGTCGTGGTCAGCTCGCCGGACGTCGGGTCGACCTGGAGCAGCCGCCCTCGGGACAGGACCATGGCCGGCCCTGCGACGCGCACGTCCTCGCTGAAGCCCAGGTCGGCCGCGGGCGCCGACACCGGCACCCCCGGCACCGGGTAGGCCGCTCCCGCCGCGGTCAGCGAGATGTCGCTGACCGTGGACAGCTGGCGCAGCGTCGCCGCCAGCTGGGCCCACAGCCGCTGCCGCTGCTCGGGTGAGGCCTGCAACGCGGTGGCGGACAGGTCGACCTGCGCCACCCCGGTGGACGTCGGCACCGCGTCGACGCCGAGCGTCGTCCCGACCGGCGCGCCGCTGGTGACGGCACCGCGCAGGTAGGCCGGCGGTCCGCGCAGCAGCTGGCGGACGAGGGAGGTGGCCAGGCTGGCCCGGACGCCGGCGAACCAGCGCAGGTCGGGCACCAGCAGCCTGGTGCCGGTGGCGACGTAGGCCAGCCGCAGCGGCGTGTAGGCGCGCTCGAACTCATAGCGCGGCATCCAGAGCCCGAACGTGTCGTCCAGGCGGTCGATGCGCCACTCGCGGCCGACCTGGGTCACGCCGAACCCGGTGCGCGCGGTGTCGCCCGCCGAGCCGAGCACGAGCTGGCCGTCCGCGTCGATCGTGGCCCAGACCGGCGCGGACACGGTCACCCGACGCCGGCTGCCCGACCCGGACGCCGTGACGGTCAGCGAGGTGTCGTCGGGATAGACCACGGTGCGCTGGCCCGGACGCCACAGCGGACCCGCGGCCCCGGTGAGGAAGGACCGGGCGACGCCGTGGTCGTCCTCGAAGCCGGCGCCTGCGTGCAGGAACCCCCCGACGATCTCGGCCGGCTCCGCACCCGGGCGCGGGCCTTCGGGCACCACCTGCAGCGGCTCGCGCGAGCTGTCGCCGATCGGGCGTCCGGCCCCGGCCTGGCCGGAGTCCGGCAGCGCGCCGCCGCATCCCGCCAGCACGGCGCAGACCAGCACGCCCGCCAGCCGGACCGTGACCCCAGCGCTCGGCTGGGTGGCGCACGTCAGCCCCTCCCGACCCAGGGCGGCGTGCCGAAGCTGAGCGGCCTGGACGCCAGCCGTTGGTAGGGCCGGCCGACCTCCACCACCGGCTCGTCGTCCTCGGGCGCGAGCGGTAGCGGCGAGGAGGTGAGCTCGCCCCCCGCGGTGCGCGGCAGCGTGAGCCGGAAGCAGGAGCCCTGGTTCGGCTCGCCCCACGCCTGCAGCCAGCCCTGGTGCAGCCGCGCGTCCTCGATCGCGATCGAGAGGCCCGAGCCCGGTGCCACCGACGGTGCGGGCGCGCGAGGGGTCGGCGCGCCAGAACCGGTTGAACACCAGCGCCGCCTCGCCGGGACGCAGCCCCACCCCGTGGTCGCGGACGGCGATCGCGACAGCGTGCTCGTCGGCGCCGATGCGCACCTCGACCGGCTTGCCGTTGCCGTGCTCGAGGGAGTTGACGACGAGGTTGCGCAGAATGCGCTCGATCCGTCGGGCGTCGACCTCGGCGACCACCGGCCCGTCGACGACCGTGGCGGTGAGCGTGCTTCCGACGGATGCCGCGAGCGGGGCCGCGTTGTCGACCACCCGGGCCACGATGTCGCGCAGATCGACCGGCTCGAGGTCGAGCAGGTCGCCGCCGGCGTCGATCCGGCTGATCTCGAGCAGGTCGGACAGCAGCGCCTCGAACCGGTCGAGCTGGGTCTGCAGCAGCTCGGCCGAGCGGGCCACCGCGGGAGCGAAGTCGGCCCGCGACTCGTGCAGGACGTCGCCGGCCATCCGGATCGTGGTGAGCGGCGTGCGCAGCTCGTGCGAGACGTCGCTGACGAACCGCTGCTGCACGCGGGACAGGTTCTCGAGCTGGCTGATGTGCGTCTGCAGGTTGTGCGCCATCGTGTTGAACGAGGCAGCGAGCCGGGCC
Organism: uncultured Actinomycetota bacterium; assembly: GCA_963759935.1. Taxonomy (GTDB): domain Bacteria; phylum Actinomycetota; class Actinomycetes; order Actinomycetales; family Angustibacteraceae; genus Angustibacter. The sequence continues at coordinate 48,271 of CAVXBF010000007.1, read as the reverse complement.
AGGTCGTCCTCGCCGCGCGGCACCATCCGCTCCTGCAGCCGCCCGCTCGACAGCCGCTGCGCCACCATGGCCGCCTGCCGCACCGGTCGCACGACCTGCCGGGTCACGACGTACGCGATCCCACCGACCAGCAGGACGAGCGCAGCGCCACCGCCGACCAGGCTGCGGCGCACCAGGTTGATGGTCTCCTGCTCGCGGTCGAGGCTGAAGACGAAGTAGAGCTCGTAGGCACCGGCGACCGGCACCGTGACCCGTGACCCGATGGCGATGCCGGGCAGCGTGCGGTCGGACCCGTTGTAGCGCAGCCGGACGAACTGCTCCTCCTGCCGGCCGGTCGCCATGACGCGCTCGCGCATCTGCAGCGGGATGATCGCGCGGTCGACGTCGCGCGAGCTGAGGTCGGGCAGCACGGCCGGCCGGTCGTTGCCGAGGCCGCGCAGCAGGATCACGTCACGGCTGTCGTCCGGGTCGGGCGAGGCGAGGCGCGGCAGCATGTCGTTGACCAACAGGTTCAGCCCGGAGCTGTCGTTGGCGGTGTCGAGCTGCGCCTGGGCGTCCCGCAGCCCGCGGGCCGCCTCGCCGCGCGCGGCGACCAGGCGCTCCTGCACCAGCCCCGACTGGATGCGCTGCAGCAGCAGCGTGCCGAGCGCGAAGACGACCACGAGGCCGAGCAGCATCGTCGCGGTGACCACCCGCAGCTGCAGCGACCGGCGCCACCGCGAGCGCACCACGGCGAAGGGGCTGCGCAGCGGCCATCGAAGGCGGCCGGCACCGATCACCCGGCGGGCCCCGCCTTGTAGCCGACGCCGCGCACGGTGACGACGATCTCGGGGTGCTCCGGGTCGCGCTCGATCTTGGAGCGCAGCCGCTGCACATGCACGTTGACCAGGCGGGTGTCACCGGCGTGGCGGTAGCCCCAGACCTGCTCGAGCAGCACCTCGCGGGAGAACACCTGCCAAGGCTTGCGGGCCAGCGCCACGAGCAGGTCGAACTCCAGCGGCGTCAGCGAGATCGGCTCGCCGCCGCGATGCACGGTGTGCCCCGCGACGTCGACCGCCAGGTCGCCGATGTCGAGCCGCTCAGGGGCCGCGTCGCCTGACGTGCGCAACCGCGCGCGGACCCGGGCGATGAGCTCCTTGGGCTTGAACGGCTTGACCACGTAGTCGTCGGCACCCGACTCGAGCCCGACGACGACGTCGATCGTGTCGCTCTTGGCCGTGAGCATCACGATGGGGACGCCGGACTCGGCCCGGATCCGCCGGCACACCTCGATGCCGTCGACGCCGGGCAGCATGACGTCGAGCAGCACGAGGTCGGGCCGCACGTCGCGGAAGGTGGCCAGGGCACCCTCGCCGTCACCGCAGTGAACCGGCTCGAAGCCCTCACCGCGCAGGACGATGCCGAGCATCTCCGCCAGTGCGAGGTCGTCGTCGACGACCAGTACGCGACCCTTCATCGACCTCGTCCCTCGTGCGCCGTCCGGAGCGGTGTGCCGTGGCCGCGGCGAGCCACGGCTCCATGGTCGCACCCCGGCGGGCTGAGGGTGTGCGATGTCCACAGCGTGCCGCGCGGCAGCACGCCTGGTCCCGCCGGCCGGTGGGCGCCACGTGGCACGATGGCTGCCACGTCAGCCGTGCGCCGCGGGTTGCGCACCCGTGGAGGGGGTCCGTCGATGAGCCAACCACCGGGCTGGCAGGCGCCCGGCTCCTCGGGTGGTTGGGGGCAACCGCAGTACGGCGCGACGCCGCCCGGCGCGCCGCCCCCGCCCGGAGCGCCGGGACCGGTCTGGATCGAGCCGGCCCGGCCCGGCGTCGTGCCGCTGCGGCCGCTCGGGCTCGGCGAGCTGCTCGACGGCGCCGTGCGCACCATGCGGCACAACCCCCGGGTCATGTTCGGGCTGTCCGCCCTGGTCATGGGCGTCGCAGTCGTGCTGTCGACCCTGCTGCTGCTGCTCGGGCTGCCGCAGGCGCTGCAGAGCCTCGACCCCACGGCCGAGCAGATCGACCCAGCCGACGTGGCCGGCCTGGTGAGCTTCGGTCTGATCGGCGTGGTGGTGCCGGCCGTGGTGCAGTTCCTCGCCCTGTCGGTGCTCAACGGCATCCTCATCCTCGCGGTCAGCGACGCGGTGATCGCACGTCGTCCGACGGCCGGTCAGGTGTTGCGGCGGGCCGGCTGGCGCGGCGTGCGGCGGCTGCTCCTGCTGAGCCTGGTGACGTTCCTGATCAGCCTCGGGGTGCTGGTCGCGGTCGCGGCGCCGGTGGCCGGCCTGTACGTCCTGGCCGTCCCAGCCGGCGTCGCCGGCACGGTGCTCGGGCTGCCGGTGCTGGCAGCGCTGTACGTGTTCTTCACGGTGCGGCTCGCGTTCGCGGCACCGGCGATGTTGCTCGAGGGGCTCACCGTGCGCGGTGCGCTGCGCCGGTCGTGGCGGCTCGGCACCGGCTCGTGGTGGCGGGTCGCTCGGCGTGCTGCTGCTGACCGGGCTGATCTCCTGGGGGACCTCCGGCCTGCTCCAGCTGCCGTTCGCGGTGATCGGCCAGCTGGTCACCGGGGCGTTCGCCAGTGGGGCCGGCAGCTCCGAGCCTGGGCACCATCACTGCCGCCACCGCCCTGGGCTACGCCGTGTCGAACCTCGGCGTCGTGCTCTCGGCCGCCGTCGTCTCGCCGTTCGGCGCCTCAGTGGTCTCGCTGCTCTACATCGACCTGCGGATCCGACGCGAGGGACTCGACGTCGCGCTCGCGCGAGCCGCCGCAGGCAGCTCGTGAGCCTGCTCGCCCTGCTCGCCGCTCCGCCGCTCGACCCGGCCCGCGAGGTGGCGCGCGACTGGGCGCGGCGCGAGCTCAGCGACCCGGCGTACGCCGATGCCCGGCCCGGCCTGCTGCAGCGGCTCGTGCTGTGGGTGTTCGAGCACCTGCGCGACCTGCGGCTGCCCTCGGCCTCGCTGGCCGACCCGCTCACCGGGGCGCTGCTGCTGGTGCTCGTGGCCACGGCCGTGCTCGTCACCGTGCTGCTGCGCACCGGCCGGCTGCGCGGGCCGACCCGCCGCCGCCGCTCGAGCGCGGTGCTCGATGACACCGTGCGCAGCGCCGCCGAGCACCGGCGGCTGGCCGACGCTGCGGCCGCCGAGGGCCGCTGGGCCGAAGCGGTGCGCGAGCGGCTGCGCGCCGTCGTCCGCTCGCTCGAGGAGCGTGTGGTGCTCGACGAGCGGCCGGGGCGCACCGCCGACGAGGCCGCCCGCGAGGCCGGCCTCGCCCTGCCGGCGCTGGCCGACGAGCTGTTCGCGTGCGCCGTGGTGTTCGACGACGTCTGCTACGGCGAGCGGCGCGCCACCGCCGAGCACGACGCGCGGCTGCGGGCGCTCGACGCCGCGGTGGGCGCTGCCTCGCCCGTGCGGGCGGGCGTGCGGTGAGCCTGCCCACGATCGAGCGGCCACCGGCCGGCTTCGGCGAAGCCGCGGCCGACCTCGCCCCGCGCCCGAGCACCGACGCACCCGCCCCGGGCTGCTCCGCCGGGCCCGCTGGCCCCTGCTCGTCGGTGCCGTGACGCTGTCCGCCGTGCTGGTCGGGCTGCTCCTGCTGCGCCCCACCGGAGTCCGGCGCCCTCGACCCCGACAACGCCGCCCCCGGCGGCGCTCGAGCCATCGCGCACGTGCTGCGCGACCGCGGGGTCGACGTCCGGGTGCGCACCCGCTTCGACGACGTCCAGGCCGACCTCGACGCGCTGTCCGGGAACGTCACCGTCGTGGTGGCACGCCCCGAGCTGATGGGCGGCACCCGGCCGGCCGACCTCGGTCGACTGGTCGCCGCCGACCGCGCCGACCTGGTGCTGGTCGGCGCCGGCAACGGCCCGCTCACCGACCTCGACCTGCCGGTGGGCGCCGCGCCGGCCGCCCCGGACGACTGTGGTGGCCCCTGCCTGCGACGCGCCCGTGCCGGTCCGGGCCGGCGACGCGGTGCTCGGCTCGACCGGCTACTCCGCCGGAGGGCTCGGCGGGTCGGGCGGCGCCGGCATCGTCACCACCACCGCCTGCTACCCGGTCGAGGTCGGCGACGGCCGTACCGCCGCCGGCTACCTCGAGCTGGCCCATCGGGACGGGCGCCGGACGACGCTGCTCGGCTCGGGCGCGGCGCTGACCAACGAGCGGCTGGTCGACGCCGGCGACGCCGCGCTCGCCCTCGGCCTGCTCGGCCGGCACCCCGTCCTCGTCTGGTGGACCCCCGACCCGCTGGACGGCGGCACCCTCGACGAGCCGCCGAGCCTGGCGGCGCTGCTGCCCGCCGGCGTGCGCTTCGCCGCGATGCAGCTCCTGGTGGCTCTGGGCGTCGTGGTGCTGTGGCGCGGACGACGACTCGGCCGGCTGGTCGTCGAGCCGCTGCCCGTGGTGGTGCGCGCGATCGAGACGACGTACGGTCGCGGCCAGCTCTACCGGCGGGCGCGGGCCCGCGGCCGGGCGGCCCAGGTGCTGCGGGCGGCGGCGGTGAGCCGGCTGGGCCAGCGCTGCGGGCTCCCCCGGCACGCCGACCCGCACCAGGTGGCCGCCGCGGTCGCCGCGGCGGGCGGCCGCTCCCCTGCCGACGTCGATGCCCTGCTGGTGGGGCCGGACCCCACCGACGATGCTTACCTCGTCCAGCTCGCCCGAGACCTGGACGCCCTCGAGACGGAGGTTCACCGCACGTGAGCGAGCTGCCCCCCGACCCCGGCCCGACGACGTCGACGGCGGTGGCCGAGCCACCGGAGGCCGCCGACGCCCGCGCGGCCCTGCTGGCGGTGCGCGCCGAGGTCGCCAAGGCCGTGGTCGGCCAGGACGCCGCGGTGACCGGACTGGTGATCGCCCTGCTGGCGCGTGGCCACGTGCTGCTCGAGGGCGTGCCCGGCGTCGCCAAGACCCTGCTGGTGCGGGCCCTGTCGGCGGCGCTCGACCTGCAGACCACGCGGGTGCAGTTCACCCCGGACCTGATGCCGGGCGACGTCACCGGATCGCTGGTCTACGACGCGCGGACGGCGCAGTTCTCGTTCCGTGAGGGCCCGGTCTTCACCAACCTGCTGCTCGCCGACGAGATCAACCGCACGCCCCCCAAGACGCAGGCCTCGCTGCTGGAGGCGATGGAGGAACGTCAGGTGAGCGTCGACGGACAGCCGCGCCCGCTGCCCGACCCGTTCGTCGTGTGCGCCACCCAGAACCCGGTCGAGTACGAAGGTACCTACCCGCTGCCCGAGGCCCAGCTGGACCGATTCCTGCTCAAGCTGTCGATGCCGCTGCCGCCGCGCGAGGACGAGCTGCAGGTGCTGCGCCGGCACGCCGATGGCTTCGACCCGCGTGACCTCGCGGCGGCCGGCGTGCGCGCCGTCGCCGGCCCGGGGCACCTGGCCGCCGGCGCGGCCGCCGTCCGGCGCGTGCACGTGGCACCCGAGGTGCTGGGGTACGTCGTCGACATCGCGCGCGCCACCCGGGTCTCGCCCTCGCTCTCGCTCGGGGTCTCGCCGCGCGGCGCCACCGCGCTGCTGGCCACCAGCCGGGCCTGGGCCTGGCTGAGCGGCCGCGACTACGTCTCGCCGGACGACGTCAAGGCGCTCGCCGGAGCCACCCTGCGGCACCGGGTCCAGCTGCGGCCGGAGGCTGAGCTCGAGGGCGTCGGCGTCGAGGCGGTGCTGGACGGCGTCCTCGCCTCGGTGCCGGTGCCTCGATGAGGGCCACGCGGTGGCGCTGACCGGACGCAGCGCGCTGCTGGCCCTGGCCGGTGTGCTCTACGTCGGGCTGGTCCAGCCGAGCTGGGCGGGCGTCGGCGTCTGGCTGCTCGTGCTGGTGGCTGCGGTCGGGCTCGACCTGCTGCTGGCAGCCAGCCCGCGCGCCCTGGACGTGACCCGCGCGGCCGGCGCCTCGGTGCGCCTGGGCGAGCCGACCACGAGCGTCCTCACCGTCGACAACCCCGGACGCCGGCGGCTCCGCGGGGTACTGCGCGACGCGTGGCAGCCGTCGGCCGGCGCGGTCGTGGACCGGCACCCGCTGTCCGTGCCCAGCGGCGAGCGGCGCCGGGTCAGCACGCCCCTGCGACCGGTGCGGCGCGGCGACCGGCTCACCGACCGCGTGACCGTGCGCTCGCTCGGCCCGCTCGGCGTGGCCGGGCGGCAGCGCTCGCTCGACGTCCCCGGCCGGCTGCGGGTGCTGCCGCCGTTCACCTCACGCAAGCACCTGCCGAGCCGGCTGGCCCGGCTGCGCGAGATCGACGGACGCTCGAGCGTCAACATCCGCGGCCAGGGCACCGAGTTCGACTCGCTGCGCGACTACGTGCCGGGCGACGACGTGCGCAGCATCGACTGGCGGGCCACCGCCCGGCGCCGGCAGGTCGTCGTCCGCACCTGGCGGCCCGAGCGCGACCGGCGGGTGCTGCTCGTGCTCGACACCTCGCGCACCGCGGCCGCCAGGGTGGGCGACGCGCCCCGGCTCGATGCCGCGATGGAATCGGCGCTGCTGCTGGCCGCGCTGGCCAGCCGGGCCGGCGACCGGGTCGACCTGATCGCCGTCGACCGCGTGGTGCGCGCGCGGGTCGAGGGCGCCGGCGCGTCGTCCCTGCTGTCGTCGCTGGTCACCGCGATGGCGCCGCTGGAGCCCGAGCTGGTCGAGGCTGACTGGGCCCGGGCGGTGGGCGCGGTGACCACCCGGCTCAGCCACCGGGCGCTGGTCGTGCTGTTGACCCCGCTCGACACCGCGTCCGTCGAGGAGGGTCTGCTGCCGGTGCTCGGCCAGCTGACCCGGCGCCACCAGGTGCTGGTCGCCTCGGTCTCCGACCCCGAGCTCGACCGCGTGCGGGCCCAGCGCGATCGGGTCGAGGACGTCTACGACGCGGCCGCTGCGGAGCGGGCCGGGCTCGAGCGCGACCGGCTCGAGCGGATCCTGGTGCGGCTCGGTGCCGAGGTGGTCGACGCACCGCCGGACGAGCTCCCGCCGCGCCTGGCCGACCGCTACCTGGCCCTCAAGGCGGCCGGCCGGCTGTGATCGCTTGCGGGCGTCGCGCGCCGCGGGCTCGGTCGCTCAGGCGGAGATCGGCAGCGCGTCCCCTGCGTAGCGCTCCTCGAGGTCGCCGGTCTCCCCGCGGCGGTAGGCCCACCGGCCGAGGGTGAACACGTAGGTCAGGAACGCCGCCTCGGCCAGGGCACCGATGCCGATCCGCGCCCAGGTCGGCAGCGGGGACGGCGTCACGAAGGCCTCGATGACCCCGGAGATCGCGAGCACCACCACCAAGCCCATGGCGACCGCGACGGCGGCGCGCCCCTCCTCACCGAGGGCGCGCGCCCGGGTGCGCGGGCCGGGCTCGACCCAGGCCCAGAACAGCCGCAGTCCGACTCCCGCAGCGACGAACACGGCGGTGAGCTCCAGCAGCCCGTGCGGCGCGATCAGCCCGAGAAAGAGGTCGAGCCGGTCGCGCGAGGCCATCAGGCCGCCGACCACGCCGAGGTTGAGCGCGTTGGTGAACAGCACCCACAGCACCGGAAGGCCCAGCACTCCGAAGGCGATGCAGAGCGCGGCGATCCACGCGTTGTTGGTCCAGACCTTGGCCGCGAAGCTGCCGGCGGCGTACTGGGAGTAGTAGTCCTCGAAGTCGCTGCCGACGAGCTGACGGATCTGCTCGTCGGTGGCGACGGCGGCCTGCACCTGCTGGTGCGTTGCCACCCACCACCCGGTGACCAGCGCGAGCGCCAGCGAACCGGCCGCGGTCAGCGCCCACCAGCGGCGGGTGCGGTACAGCGCAGCCGGGAAGACGACCGTGAAGAAGCGGGCGACGTCCTGCCAGGCCGCCTCATGGCTGCCAGTCGTGGCGGCGCGGGCCCGGGTGACGAGCGCGGAGAGCCGGGCCACGAGGGCCGGGTCGGGTGCGGCGGACCGGACGACGGACAGCTGGGTGCCCACCCGCTGGTAGAGCGTCACCAGCTCGTCGGCCTCGGCACCGGTCAGGCGGCGCCGGCCGCTGAGGTCGCCCAGCCGGGCCCACTCCTCACGATGTGCGCTCACGTAGGCGTCCAGGTCCACGCGGCGAGCCTAGCCGGGCGCCGCACTACCCTGGCCGGCATGGACGACCTGGTCACCGGCGAGGCGGTGCTGCTCGACGTCCAGCCGGCGACGTTCGCCTCCCGCGCCGTCTCGGGCACCATCGACGTCGCCACCGAGGTGGCGGTGCTGGTGACCACCCTGATCGTCACCGCCCAGCTCAGCCTGGCCCTGGACGACGCTGCCGCAGCGGCGCTGAGCCTGGTGCTCGTGGTCGCGGTGGTGGTGGGGCTGCCGGTCGTCGTCGAGACGCTGACCCGCGGTCGCACCCTGGGCAAGCTGGTGATGGGGCTGCGCACCGTGCGCGACGACGGCGGGCCGATCCGGTGGCGGCATGCGCTGGTGCGGGGCCTCGTCGGCTTCGTCGAGGTCTGGCTGCTGGTGGGGGTGCCGGCGCTGGTCAGCTCGCTGCTGTCCGAGCGCAGCAAGCGGCTGGGCGATCTGGCCGCCGGCACGTACGTCGTCCGCGAGCGCGCTGCGCAGCAGTCCTCGGTGATGGCCCAGATGCCCACCGGGCTCGGCGGCTGGGCGCGGGCCGCCGACCTCGGCCGGCTCCCGGACGGTCTCGCGCTGTCGGTGCGCCAGTTCCTCAGCCGAGCACCGGGGATGCACGCCCAGGCGCGGGCCGAGCTCGGTCTCACGCTCGCCGGGGCGCTCACGCCGTACGTCGCCCCGCAGCCGCCGGCCGGAACCCACCCGGAGGCGTTCCTCGCCGCGGTGCTCGCCGAGCGCCGCCGCCGTGACGTCGAGCGGCTGGCCCGCGAACAGCTGGTGCGCGACCGGCTGGCCGGCGTCGACTCGGTGGAGGCCGCGCTCGGTCGGGTGCACCGGGCCTGAGGCTCGAGCCGCTCCGCACCCCGGGACGGCGCAGGGGACCCCCGCTTCACTCGGGGTGAAGCAGGGGTCCCCTGCGCTGAACGCGTACGGAGCCGGGCGGCTCAGTAGCGGTAGGCGTCCGTCTTGTAGGGGCCCTCGACGGACACCCCGAGGTACTCGGCCTGCGTCTTGGTCAGCTCGGTGAGGTGCACGCCGAGCGCGTCGAGGTGCAGCCGTGCGACCTTCTCGTCCAGGTGCTTGGGCAGCACGTGCACGCCGAGCGGGTACTCGTCGGTCTTGGTGAACAGCTCGATCTGGGCGATCGTCTGGTTCGCGAACGAGTTGCTCATCACGAAGCTCGGGTGACCGGTGGCGTTCCCGAGGTTGAGCAGCCGGCCCTCCGACAGCACGATGATCGAGCGGCCGTCCTCGAGCGTCCACTCGTGCACCTGCGGCTTGATCTCGGTCTTGGTCACGCCCGGGGTGCGCGCCAGGCCGGCCATGTCGATCTCGTTGTCGAAGTGGCCGATGTTGCCGACGATCGCCTGGTGCTTCATCGAGCGCATGTGCTCGGCCGTGATCACGTCGAAGCAGCCGGTGGCGGTGATGAAGATGTCGGCGAGCCCGACGACGTCCTCCATCGTGGCGACCTGGTAGCCATCCATCGCCGCCTGCAGCGCGCAGATCGGGTCGATCTCGGTGACGATGACGCGCGCGCCCTGGCCGCGCAGCGACTCGGCGCAGCCCTTGCCGACGTCGCCGTAGCCGGCCACGACCGCGACCTTGCCGCCGATCAGGACGTCGGTGGCGCGGTTGATGCCGTCGATGAGCGAGTGCCGCGTCCCGTACTTGTTGTCGAACTTGGACTTGGTGACCGAGTCGTTGACGTTGATCGCCGGGAACGGCAGGCTGCCCGCCGCCGCGAACTCGTACAGCCGGTGGACGCCGGTGGTGGTCTCCTCGGTCACGCCCTTGATGCCGGCCGCGATCGTCGTCCACTTGGTCGGCTCGCTGGCGATCGTGGAGCGCAGGACGTCGAGGACGACGCGGTACTCGTCGCTGTCCTCGTCCGTGGTCTGCGGCACGGCGCCGGCGCCCTCGAACTCCTTGCCCTTCAGGACGAGCATCGTGGCGTCGCCGCCGTCGTCCAGGATCATGTTCGGGCCCTCGCCGCCGGGCCAGGTGAGGATCTTGACGGTGCAGCCCCAGTACTCCGGCAGCGTCTCGCCCTTCCAAGCGAAGACCGGCACGCCCTGCAGGTCGTCGACGGTGCCGTTCGGCCCGACGACGACGGCCGCGGCGGCCTCGTCCTGGGTCGAGAAGATGTTGCAGGAGGCCCAGCGCACCTCGGCGCCGAGCGCGACGAGCGTCTCGATGAGGACGGCGGTCTGCACGGTCATGTGCAGCGAGCCGGCGATGCGGGCACCGGCCAACGGCTGGGTGGGGCCGAACTCCTCGCGCAGCGCCATCAGCCCGGGCATCTCGTGCTCGGCGAGGCGGATCTGGTGGCGGCCGGCCTCGGCGAGCGCGAGGTCGCGGACCTGGTAGTCGAACGTCATGGTGTGACCTTTCGGGGTCGAAGTGTGTTCCGGTCGGGCAGCCCCGGTGCGGGGCTCGATCAGGCGGGTACGACGGCGGGACTCACTCGTGGTGAGCGGCCTTGCTGTGGCGTCGCACCCCGGCGCGGCCCCTCTGGGCCTGCGGCATCACCGACGCCGGAACGTCCCCGAGTCTACCGCGAGTCGTCGACCGCGAGCCCAGTCGCGGCGCGGCGCGACCCCCGGCCCTGCCGAGGGTTCGGTCACCTTGCCGAGGGGTGCATCCCTCGGTCAGCGGTCGATCTCCTGCTTGACGTGATCAACATCGGAGAGGATGGAGATGTCGGGTTCGAGGTAGATGACGCGGGCGATCGGCACGGCAGCGCGCACCCGTCGCTCGGCAGCGTCGATGGCCTGCGCGACGTCGCGGGCCGAGTCGGTTGCGGGCACCGCCACCTTCGCCGCGACCAGCAGCTCCTCCGGCCCCAGGTGCAGCGTCTTCATGTGGATGATCGAGCTGACGCCCTCGCCCACCAGCGCCGCCTCGATCGCCCGCACGTTGCCCGGTGTGGCGCCCTCGCCGATCAGCAGCGACTTCATCTCGACCGCCAGCACGGCCGCCACCACCACCAGCAGGACGCCGATCGCCGCGGTGCCCGCGGCGTCCCAACGGCCGTCGTCGGTCACCAGCGTCAGGGAGACGCCGACCAGCGCGAGCACCAGACCGGTCAGGGCAGCGAGGTCCTCCAGCAGCACCACCGGCAGCTCGGGCGCCTTGGCCCGCCGGACGAAGTCGCTCCACGACTGCTCGCCGCGCTGCTTGTTCGACTCGTTGATCGCGGTGCGGAACGAGTAGCCCTCCATCACGATGGCGGCTCACCAGCACCACGATCGGCACCCAGCGCCAGGCGTGGATCCCGTCCGGCTCCTGCCACTTGTGGAACGCCTCGTACAGCGCGAACAACCCGCCGACCGAGAACAGCACGATCGAGACGACGAACGCGTAGACGTAACGCTCGCGGCCGAAGCCGAACGGGTGCTGCGGCGTGGCGGCGCGCTGCGCGCGCTTGCCGCCGACGAGCAGCAGCACCTGGTTGCCGGAGTCGGCCAGCGAGTGGATGGACTCGGCCAGCATCGAGCTCGACCGGGTGAGCAGGAAGGCGGCGAACTTGGTGATCGCGATCCCGACGTTAGCCGCCAGCGCCGCCACGATCGCGGTGTTGCCACCCTCTGCCGACATGCCTGCCACTCCTCGCCTCGCCCCACCGGCCCGGCCCTGCTGCCGGCGCGGTGGCTCAGCCTAGGTGACGGGCGGGTCGGCTCGGTGACCGCCTCACGGACCCTTCGGCGCCTTCGGTGCACCGATGAGGCCCGCCACGATCTGGTCAGGCGCCGGGACGGTCGGAACAGGTGCCGGCGCCGGAACCGGAACCGGCACGGTGACAGCACCCGCGGCACCGGCCGCCGCTCCTGCGGCCCCACCGACGGTGCCACCGACGGTGCCGGCCGCCGAGCCCGCCGCTCCTGCGGCGCCACCCACCGTGCCCTTGACCGTGCCCTTCACCGCGGCCTTGACCGTGTCGGTCGCCGCGCGGACCGTGCCCGCGGCCGCTCCGACCGTCGAGGTCACCGTGCGCACCGGCTGCCCCGGCAGCGTCCCGCCACCCGAGCCACCCGAGCCACCTGAGCCACCGCCGGAGCCACCCGCGCCACCCGTGCTGCCGGACGTCGTGCCGCCCGACGTCCCGCGGGTGGCCGTGGCGGAAGCCGGCCGCCGGTCGCTGGGCCGCGGCAGGTCGGCGGCGGACAGGTCGGCGCCCCGCAGCGCGGTGCTGGTCTCGTACCCGGTCAGCGTGACGTCGTCCGGTGCCGACGCGGTGCGCTGGCCGGGCAGCGGAATGCTCGTGCTGGTGGCCGGTGGCGGTGCCGCCGTGGCCACCCCACCAGCCGTGACCGCACCCGCAGCGAGCGCGCCGGCGCCCACCACCCGGGCGAGCGTCGCGGCGGGTACGGCGTTCGACGCGACCAGCGGGACGTCGGAGAGCATGGCGGTCAGGCCCTGTACCCGGCGCAAGCGGGGAGCTCCGACGTCGACCATGGCGCGCACGGCGGCCGGATCGAACTGGGTACCCGAGAAGCGCACCAGCTCCTGCAGCGCGGCACGGCGGCTCACCGGCCGCTTGTAGGCGCGCGCGGCCGTCATGACGTCGAAGGCATCGGCCACCGCGACGATCCGCGCACCGACCGAGATCCTGCCGGCGGCCAGGCCGCTCGGGTAGCCGGTGCCGTCGTAGCGCTCGTGGTGTTGCACGATCACCGCGCCCCATTCACCGAGCCACGGCACGAGCGCCTGCGCGATCTCGGCCCCGAAGGCCGGGTGCGAGCGCAGCACCTCCCACTCCTGGTCGGTGGGCTTGCCCGGCTTGTTCAGCAGCTCGGTCGGCACCCGGAGCTTGCCGATGTCGTGCAGGATCGCGGCCCAGCGCAACAGGTCGCGGTCGCGGCGCGGTACCCGCATCTGCTCGGCCACCAGGTCGGTGAACATCCGCACCCGCTCCGCGTGCCCGCGGGTCGGCCGGTCGTGGCGGCTCAGTGCGGCCACCAGGGTCAGGATCTCGGCCGCGACCGCTCCGGGGTCACCACCGGCCCGGGAGATGCGGGCCAGCTGCTCCTGGATCGGCCGGTTCCGGATGGCATCGCGGGCGACGCGCAGCCGGGACGGCGCGCGGTCGGGGAAGAGCATGCTGAGGTCGAGCAGCACCACGAGCGGCAACAGGCGGCGGGCCACTCGGTCGACCAGCCAGAGCGTCAGGACGGACACACCAGCCAGCACCGCGAGCGCGGCAGCGCGGTCGAGCCAACCGTGCACCGGCGGAAGCAGGCCGCGCGCCAGGACGGCGGCCGCGAACGACGACGCGACGGGGCCGAGGAACACGAGCACCCTGGTGAGCCGGGACAGGAGCGGTCGACTGGTCCAACGATCGGACTCGATCTCGTCTCGCACGGCGCACTCCCCTGCTCGGCAGACCCTCTGAGCATCGGCAGCAAGGGTCGCCGGCAGCAGAGGCCGAACGGGTGATCTGTCAGCGGGCGTCGCGCAGGTCGGCCACGTGCGGCGAGAGCCCGGGGTCGAGGCCGAGCGCCAGGGCCAGGTACACCGAAGCGAAGTCGGTGCGGGCGACCAGCCCCGCGAGCCGCTCGAGCGGGTGCCCAGGGTCGGCCGCGAGCTCGCTCACGGTGACGCCGACGTCCTCGGCCAGCCGGCGCACCCGGTCGGCGAGCGCGGCCGCCTCGAAGGCGTCCTGCCCGTCGCGGCCCGGCTCGGGCGCAGGCTCGCGCAGCATCAGCAGCCGCAGCCGGGGGGTCGACGGCGCGTCCAGGAACGGGTCGGCGAACACATCCTGACCGCTGGCGGTGAACGGACCGTCGAAGGTCGCGACCACCTCGCTCGCGTCGTCCGGCAGGGAGCCGTGGACGGCGGGGGTGCGCGCGGTGCGGGCCAGCATCGCCGCCGCGCGCCGCGCGGCCACTCCGGTGACCAGGCCGTCACCGAGCACCACGGGCACCGACCCGGCCAGCTGTACCGCCAGCGCCTTCGCCGGGTTGACGAACGACTCGGACGACGGCCGCGCGGACTCCGCCTCGTCGTCCAGCCGGTCGGCGACCCGGCCCAGCACCGCGTCGTCGACGTCGACGAGTCCGAGCGCGTCGGCGGCCTGCAGCACTGGCACCAGCAGCGACCAGAAGGCGGTGCGCGAGGAGGCACCGGACAGGGGGCGGCCCGGCTCGTGCGGTCGCTCGATCGGGACGTGGATCCCGCGGGCCTGCGCGCTCACTGCGGCGAGCGGTGACTCGGGCGCGCCCACGGTGAGCAGCCGAGCGCCGCGTCGCCCGGCCTCGGCGGCCAGCGCGAGCGGGCCGGCCGCCCGCCCGGACAGCGACACGGCAACGACGAGGTCGAGCGGACCCACCCAGCCCGGCAGCGGCGTGCCGCGGCGCACGTTCACCGGGACCGGCGAGCCCGGCCCGGCCAGCAGGGCCAGCACGTCGGCCACCATGGCCGAGCCGCCCAGCGACGCCACGAGCACCGAGCGCGGCCGGTCACCGTCACCGATGGAGCGGACCGCGGCCTCGTGCCCGCGCAGCACCGAGCCGCGCACCTGGGCGCCCGCCGTCGCGAGCGAGCGCAGGACCCCGGTGGGGTCCGCCGCTGCGATGGCCTCGGCGTCGTCGAGGAGATCCTCGTCCACGACGCTCACCCCTTGGTGGGGCGGGCCTCGTCGATCAGCATCACCGGGATGCCGTCGTCGACCCGGTAGGCCAGGCCGCAGTCGGCGCCGGTGCAGACGAGCTCGGGGCCGCCGTCCGGTCCGGTCGCGTCGACCAGCTCGGCGTGGCACTTCGGGCAGCGCAGGATCTCGCGCAGCCACGGTTCGATCTGGCCGCCGGTCTGGCTGGTGGTCACGGGTGCCTCCGGGGGTGGTGCGGATCCGAACGGGGCCCAGCCTGCCAGGTCAGGCCCGGATGATGGCCAGCGCCCGGTCACGGACCCGCGCCAGCTGCTCGACGTCGGCGGCCTCGACGTTCAGCCGCAGCAGCGGCTCGGTGTTGCTGGCCCGCAGGTTCAGCCACCAGCCCGGACGGCCGTCCGGCCCGTCGCAGGTCAGGGTGAGCCCGTCGAGGCGGTCCTCGACGACTCCGTCGCCGGCGAAGGCCACCCGCACCGCCTCGGTGCGGTCGGCGGCGTCGGCCACGGTGCTGTTGATCTCGCCGGACGCCACGTAGCGCTCGAACTCGGCGGCCAGCGCCGACAGGGGCAGCGCCTGCTCACCGAGAGCGGCGAGCACGTGCAGTGCGGCCAGCATGCCGGTGTCGGCGAACCAGAAGTCGCGGAAGTAGTAGTGCGCCGAGTGCTCGCCGCCGAAGACGGCGCCCTCGCGGGCCATCTCGGCCTTGATGAACGAGTGCCCCACCCGGGTGCGCACCGGGCGGCCACCGCGCTCCTCGACCACCTCGGCCACGGCGCGCGAGGTGATCAGGTTGTGGATCACCGTCGGCGAGCCGCCCGCCGCGAGGTCACGGGCGATCTCGCGGGCCGCGACGAGGCCGGTGACCGCGCTGGGGCTGACCGGCTCGCCCCGCTCGTCGATGACGAAGCAGCGGTCCGCGTCGCCGTCGAACGCCAACCCGAGGTCGGCGCCGTGCTCGACCACAGCGGCCTGCAGGTCGCGCAGGTTGGCCGGGTCGAGCGGGTTGGCCTCGTGGTTCGGGAAGGTGCCGTCGAGCTCGAAGTACAGCGGGACGACGGTGAGCGGCAGGGCGGGCAGCCCGGCGGCGGTCTCGAGCACCGCCGGGACGGTGTGGCCGGCCATCCCGTTGCCCGCGTCGACGACCACGGTGAGCGGGCGCCCGCCCGCCAGGTCGACCAGCCCGCGCAGGTAGCGGGCGTAGTCCGTGAGCACGTCCCGGTGGGTGATCGCGCCGGACTCGGCTGCCGGGTCGATGCCGTCGGCCAGGTTCCGCTCGGCCAGCCGGCGCACGTCGTCCAGCCCGGAGTCCTGGCCGACCGGACGGGCCGCCGAACGACAGAGCTTGATGCCGTTGTACTGGGCCGGGTTGTGGCTGGCGGTGAACACCGCGCCCGGCGCGCCGAGGGCTCCGGAGGCGAAGTAGAGACCGTCCGTGGAGGCCAGCCCGACCAGGGTGACGTCGCGGCCCTGCGAGCAGACGCCTTCGGCGAAGGCCTGTGACAGGGCAGGTGAGGACGGTCGCATGTCGTGCGCCACGACCACCGGGGCACGCCCGTCGTCGGCCACGACGACGGCGAAGGCTGCGCCGAGGGCTCGGGCCACGTCCTCATCGAGGTCGTCCGGCACCAGGCCGCGGACGTCGTAGGCCTTGACGACGGAGGTCAGGTCGCGCACCACAGCTCCCGGGTCGGTCGGCGGCCCGAGCGGGCCAGAACGCCGCAGCCTAGCCGCGGCGATGGGCCGGCCCGAGCCGACGCGGGTTCAGCTGACCTTGCGGGTGCGCGAGATGACCTCGGTGACGGTGAGCTCGACGCCGTCGTGGCTCCACGACTTGTGGCCACAGATCCGGCATGAGGCGAAGTCGACGGGGGTGCCGTCGGTCAGGTGCATCGACAGCGTCGTGACCCGGGGGGACTCGCAGGACGCGCAGGCCGCCACGGTGCGGGCCTCGCGCTGGGTCAGGGAGCCCAGCGGCAGGGACGGGCGGGTGGCGGCGGAGCGAGCCATGGTGGGACCTTCCGGAGCGGCGGGTGTCGGTCGCCGGAGGTGGCGACCAGACAGGGTTCGGCCGATCGGGCGAATCCCTTGAGCCGTGGGCGTGTCGCGACAAACCGGACAGCAGCACCACGAGCCACAGCCGTCACAGCCGTCACAGCGGCCATAGCTGGGAGCGCGCGGTCAGGCCTGCTCGGGGTCGCGCAGCACGCGGAGGTGGCCGCGCCGGCCGACCTCCACGGTGCGTGCCTCGCCCCGGACGTCGCTGCGCGCAGCCGGCACCGGCCGGGCCGCCTCCCGCACGGCGTCGGCCAGGGCGCACAGGTCGTCGTCGCTCGGGCCGACGAGCTCGGCCTCGGGCGCCAGTCGCATGACCTCCCAGCCGCGGGGGGCGGTGAGCCGCTCGGCATGCTCGGCGCACAGGTCGTAGCAGTGCGGCTCCGCGTAGGTGGCCAGCGGGCCGAGCACCGCCGTGGAGTCGGCGTACACGTAGGTCAGCGTCGCCACGGCGGAGCGGGTGCACGCGGGGCGCGTGCAGCGACGCAACGGGTTCACGAGGAGCGACGCTACCTCCCCGCACCGACACCACCGGGGATTCGCCGACCGGAGCCCGATCGTGTCGAGCCTCGCCACCTAGACTGGCGACGTGCTGCGCCGGACCGGACCCGACGAGAGCCCGCGACCCGCGGGTGGCGTCCGCCGCCGCGACCGTCGCGGCCGCGGGCTGCGCGGGCCGCTGGCCCCCGCGGGACTGCCCGGTCACCGCACCCGCCGGCAGCAGTTCAACGACTTCGTGCTCGACGCCGCCGAGCGGCTGGAGAGCCGGTGGTCGCGCGAGCTGGACGGCGTCGAGTTCGCCGTTGAGGACGTGCCGCCGAGCGACCCGGCTCCCTGGGAGCACGGCGAGGTCCCGCTGGGCCGGCTGTTCCCCGCCACCGGGCGGCACCCGGCGCGGATCGTGGTCTACCGGCGTCCGCTCGAGACCCGCGCGCCGGAGCCCACGTCGCTGGCGCCGATGGTCCACCAGGTGGTCGTCGAGCAGGTCGCCCACCTGCTCGGACTCGAGCCCAGCCAGGTCGACCCCCGCCTCGGCGACGACTGAGCCGAGCCGTTCGGCGGGGCCGCTCGGCGGGGCCGCTCAGCCGGCGTCGGGAGCGACCGCGGCCGGGCGCCGGGTCAACGTCACCTGCCGCAACGGACCGGTGGTGACCATCGGGCCCAGCGCGTCGTCGCGCGTCACGAACCGCGCCGCCACGACCGGCCCACTGCCGGGCTGTGGGCGCAGCCACGCGCTCGCGCCGGTGACCGGGACGACCTTGGTCGTGCCGCCGGTGACCTGCACCGCGGTGGTGGTCGTCGTGCCGTCGGCGGCACGGGTCACGACGTCCAGGCTCGCGTCCTGGCCGGGCGCGCCGAGCACCAGGTCGGTGTGCCACCCGTCAGCGGACTGCACGCCGGCGACGCCGGCCAGCGAGGTGATCGGGTCGCTCGAGGCCGACCACGCGATCTCGCCCACTCCGCCGTCGGCGCCGCGCCGCTGCACCATCGCACCGGCCAGCACCGGGACGTCGGCCGTGACCTCGACCGTGTAGGCCCCCGGCGGCACCGACCCGAGGTCGACGTCGTGACTGGCGGCCGCCCCCACCCGGACGACGCCGCCGTCCGGCAGCTCCACCGCGCCCTTCTCGCCCACCAGCCGCACCTGGGCCACCGCCTCGGTCGCGCCGGGCACCGCGAGCCGCAGGCTCGCGGCCCCGTCGACCCGGACGCCGGGAACGAGCACCCGCCGCGCCGGCGGCAGCGAGGCGATCACGTCGTCGGTGCCACGGGGGGTGGTGCCGTCGAGCCAGGCATCGCCCAGCACGGCGCCGACCGCCCCACCAGTGCTGCGCACGTGCAGCACCGGGGCGCTCACGCCCGGCGCGAGCGCGTCGAGCAGGACGACGGTGCGCGAGCGCGGCTTGAGCGCGACCGTGCTGCCGGGCAGCCGGTCGGCCGGACCGGCCGAGGTGAGGACGTCGATGCTCACCTCGGTGGTGGACTCGTGCGGGTTGGTCAGCACCAGCCGACCGCGCCGGCCCACCTCGGTGCCGCCACCCACGAGCCAGATGTCGTCCTGGGGCGCCAGGCACGTGGCCGAGACCAGCCCCCGCAGGTCGCCGGCGGGCACGACGCTGCGCTGCTCGGCGACGATGCCGGGCGCCGCGGCGGCCGAGCCGACGACGAGCAGCGACAGGGCACGTCCGGTGCCGGCGCTGACCGCCGCTGACAGGTCGGCCGCGGTCGAGCCCCGCGCGACGGTGGTCTTGGCGCCGAGCCGCACCTCGAGCTGGCCGACCGGTGCCGGCGCGCTGCCGGGCGGCGGAGCGCGCAGCTCGCCCGGGGCGGTTGCCGCCGCGACGAGCGCCGGTGACGGCGCCCGCTTGGGGCCGTCGGCCCCCCGCACCCCGACGGTCTCGGGGCCAGGACACACCAGCTCGGAGGTCTCGACCGGGACGTCGGCCAGCCGCACGCCGCGGGCGACCGGCGACTGTCCGCCCACCGCCTGCGGCTCGACCAGCACGAACGCCAGCACGCCGACTGCCAGCAGTGGCACGGCGAGCTTGGCGGCCAGCTCGGCGAGGCGGGCCGCGCTCATCGCAGCTCTCCGGTCGGCCGGCGCACCGGGAGGGCCAGCAGCCCGACCAGCACCAGCACGGCGAGCTGCGCCCAGCGCCAGGTGCGCGCGACCGGGTCGACCGCGTCGACGACCAGGTGACCGCCGCCCTCGGGCAGCAGGTAGGCCTGACGCCAGTCGTCCGGGCCGGCCAGCCGGGTCTGCGGCAGCGCGACGCCGTCGAACGTGGCGTGCCGTAGCGGCGTCGCTCGTTCGGCCAGCACCAGCAGCCGGCCGCTCGGGCCGGGGCCGACGACGGTGTCGATGGTGGCGTGCGGCCCGTTGACCGGCACCGCGGCGATCGGCTCGCCGGCGTCGCTGGTCACCTGGGCGCGTGCTGCGAGCGCCACGCCGCCGTCGCCCACCCGCCACATCTGACCGTCCGCGGACCGGCCGATCCGGGCCAGCCCGGCCGTCGCGTCCAGCCGGTCGGCGACCAGGGAGGGCACCGGGTCGCGCACCAGCACGAAGCCGACGGCCAGCCGGTGCAGCGCCGCCACGACGTCCTGGCCGGGGGTCGCGACGCCGGGGTCGGCGACCAGGCTGACGACGGCGCGCACCGGCGCGTCAGCTGCTGGCGGCACAGCGGCCGTCAGGTCGCGAGCCACGGCAGCCGGCTCGCCGCCGTCCAGCCGGTAGGTGAGCTCGCCGGCCGCGGCCCGCAGCACCAGGGTGCGCGTGCCGTTGGGGCCGGTCGCCGCGTCGGCGGCCACGGCGGGCAGGCCGTGGGCAGCGGTGTGCCGCAGGGTCGGCCCGACACCCTGCCAGGCCCACGCGCCGGCCGCGGCCAACGGTGCCAGCACGGCGAGCAGCGTGAGCGGGCCGAGCACCAGCTGGCGCCAGCCGAACCGGTGCCGGGCCAGCCGGGCGCGGGCTCCGTCGACCGCGACCACCGGGGCTGCGACGAGGGCCAGCAGCGCGAGCAGCCCGCCGGCACCCGCCCAGGCCGTGAGCGGCAGCTGCCCGGGACGGCTCAGCTGCACCGAGGGGGCCAGCGCCGCCAGCGCCAGGCCGAGCACGCCCACCCAGCCCAGCGCCGCGACCGCGCGGCCGCGGGCGCCGCCGCGGACCAGGGCGACCAGGGCGATGAGCACGAGCGGGCCGAGCCACAGCGCGGCCGCCCAGGGCGGCGCTCCACCGGGCAGGTCGACGGCGTGGGTCCAGGACGTCGGCAGGTGCAGTCCGTGCCCGAGGTCGCGCGGCGGCACGGCGTCCGAGATCGCGCCCGGCCCGGCGAGCAGCAGGCGCGGATCGGCGACCAGCTCGGCCAGCCACGGGCCGATCAGGGCAGGCGGCAGGACGACGAGCAGCAACGCCCGCAGCCTGGCGCCGCCGCGGGCCAGCAGCACCCCGACCAGCGCGACGGTCATGCCGGCCAGCGCCAGCACCGGCAGCGCGGCCCCGACAAGGGCCAGCCCGAGCGCAGCGGCGAAGGTGGCCGTGAGGGTGCCCGGCGCCCGCCGGGTCAGGGCGCGGCCCATGGTGGCCGCGACGAGCGGCAGCACGATGGCGACCGCGACCGGACCGACCCGGCCCTGGCCGAGGGCAGTTGTGAGCAGCGGCGCCGCGCCCCAGGTCAGGGCGGCCCAAGCGCGCACCCAGCGGGAGCGGGCGACCAGCCCGGTGGCGAGGTAGGCGGACAGCGCGCACAGCACGGGGGCGGCCAGCAGCAGCAGGCTGGTGCTGAGGGCGGGGGCGGAGTCGCCGGCCACCAGGGCGACCAGCCAGATCCAGCCGGCGTGCACGGCGGCGCCGGGCGAACCGAGCAGCTCGGTGCCGAGTCCGGCACCGCGCACGGCATCGGCACCGGCGTGCCAGACGGCGGAGGCATCGCTGCCGCTGGGGCGCAGCTGGCCACCGGTGAGCGACCCGCCGGCCAGCAGCGTGCCGAGCAGGTGCCGCCAGGCGAGCCCGGTGGCGGCGGCCAGCACGAGCAGCACCAGGACGAGGGGGTGGGTGGCGACCCGCCGGGCCCAGCCGGACGGCGTGGCGGTCGCGGCCGGCTCGACCTCGTCGCTGGTCGGTCCGGTCTCGCCCGCAAGGGCAGTCGGGTCGTCGGTGACCGGCCCGCGGGCCGCCCACCCGCCGAGGACGTCGACGGCGTGCCGGACCGGCGCGAACCGCGGCGTCATCAGGGACGCCAGGCTCGAGCGGGGCACCGCCCGGCGGCTGCGGCCGCGCCAGCGGGAGCCGAGCCAGCGCCAGGGCAGCAGCACCGTGACGGCCAGCGCGCGCAGCTCCTCGAACGCCCGGCCGGGAGACTTGGCGGCCAGGAGCAGCACCGCCCGGGTGATCGAGACGAGGCTCAGCCAGAGCAGCAGGAAGGGCACCGCGAGCCAGCCGCAGCGGGCGAGCGCGACGTGCTGGCCGTGCTGGCGGTCGATGCGGCGGACCGCCCCGGGCACGGCGTCGACGTGCCGCAGGCCGCGGGTGGCGGCCTGCGCGTCGGCGACGACCGCCCGGGGGGCGAGCACCACGCGGTGGCCGGCCAGGTGCGCGCGCCAGCACAGGTCGATGTCGTCGCGCAGCAGCGGGAGCGCCGGGTCGAAGCCGCCGAGGGCATCCCAGACCTCGCGGCGGACGAGCAGGCCGGCGGACGGCACGGCGAGCACGTCGCTGCGGTGGTCGTGCTGACCCTGGTCGCGTTCGATGCCGTCGATGCCGGGGTCGCGCCGGCCACCGCGGCCGACGGTGAGGCCGACCTCGACGAGCAGGCGCGCGTCGTCCCAGGCCACCAGCTTGGGTCCGACGACGCCGACGGACGACGACCCGGCCCCGGCGTCCAGCAGCAGCTCGAGGGCTCGCGGCTCGGCCGCGCTGTCGTCGTGCAGCACCCACAGCCAGGCACCCTGGCCGGGAGGGCGCTGCGCCAGGTGGTCGGCGTGCTCGAGGCCCAGCCGGACGGCGGTGCCGAAGCCGGTCGTGCGCGGCGCGGTGAGGACGTGGTCGGGGCCGAGCGCCTCACGCAGCAGGTCGAGCGAGGCGTCGGTGGAGCCGGTGTCGACAGCCACCACGAGGTCGGGCCGCCGGGTCTGGCGGCCCAGGGCCTCGAGGGCACGCGGCAGCCAGGCAGCTCCGTCGTGCGCGACCAGCACCGCGACCACCTGCTGGTGGGCGGGCGTAACCGGACGTCGCGGCTGGTCGGCCGCGGCGTCGGGTGGGGCAGGCGTGGTGAGGGTGATCAGACCGCCTGCTTCTTCAACCGGCGACGCTCACGCTCCGACAGCCCGCCCCAGATGCCGAACCGCTCGTCGTGTGCGAGGGCGTACTCGAGGCACTCCGAGCGCACCTCGCACGACACGCAGACCTTCTTGGCCTCGCGGGTGGAGCCGCCCTTCTCGGGGAAGAACGCCTCCGGATCGGTCTGCGCGCACAAGGCGCGCTCCTGCCACGAGAGCTCACCCTCGTCAGCGGCGTCCGACAGCTCGAGCAGCCTCGGCATCTCCAGCAGGCCCAGCGGGACCGGCGGGGCCGGCACCAAGGAGGCCTCGCGACGCACGAACGCGTCGAAGTCCTCGCCCGCAGGCGGGTGGTCGATCCCGGGGAAGTCCTCGGTGCGCTGTTGTCCGATGCGACTGCGAGCAGGTGCAGCATTCAGCTCGTTCACGGACCCCTCCTCGACCCTATGTGCCCGCCGTCACCCTCCCCGGGTCCGGCGTGACATGCCTGGAATTACACGCGTGTCATACCCCTCCCGTCAAGCCGAACAGTGATATTCAGCGAAACTCGTCGAGATACCGCCGAACGGGTGACCGTGAGCGGCGGCCGGGGCGCCCGCGGCAAGCCGTCCAGGTGGCTGACAGACTCGCGCCATGCGCATCACCGCGATCGCCGGTGGCGTCGGTGGCGCCCGCTTCGTGCGGGGCCTGCTGGCCCACCTGGCTGCCTCTCCCGACCCGGACCGTCGCGCAGCGGAGGTCACCGTCATCGGCAACACCGGCGACGACATCACGCTGTTCGGTCTGCGGGTGTGCCCCGACCTCGACACCGTCATGTACACGCTCGGCGGCGGCATCGACGACACGCAGGGGTGGGGCCGCGCCGACGAGACGCACGCTGTCCAGGCCGACCTCGCCGCCTACGGAGCCCAGCCACAGTGGTTCGGGCTGGGCGACCGCGACTTCGCGACGCACATCGCGCGTAGCCAGCTGCTCGGCCTCGGCATGCCGCTCTCCCAGGTCACCGAGGTGCTGTGCCGGCGCTGGGGTCTGCCCGAGCGCCGGGTGCGGCTGCTGCCGATGACCGACGCGTCGGTCGAGACGCACGTCGTCATCGAGGACGAGGACGGCCGGCGGGCGATCCACTTCCAGGAGTGGTGGGTGCGCCTGCAGGCGGCTGTCCCGGCCCAGCAGATCGTGGCCGTCGGGATCGAGCGCGCCACGCCGGGGCCGGGCGTCCTGGACGCGATCCGCGACGCCGACGTCGTCCTGCTGCCGCCCAGCAACCCGGTGGTGTCGATCGGCATCGTCCTCGGCGTCCCCGGTGTGCGCGACGCGGTGCGCGGGACCCGCGCTCCCGTGGTGGGGGTGTCGCCGCTGATCGGCGGGCGCCCGGTGCGCGGGCACGCGGACGCGTGCCTGGCCGCCATCGGGGTCGAGACGACGACCCGCGCCGTGGCCGGCCTGTACGAGGACTTCCTGGACGGCTGGCTGGTCGACGACGGCGACCTCGATCCCGGCACCGGGCCGCGCTGGCCGACCACCCTCGCGGTGCGCGGCCGGCCGCTGCTCATGTCGGACGTCGAGGCCGCGGCCGGCATCGCGGGCGCTGCGCTCGACCTGGCCGCGGAGCTGCAGGGAGCCCGCACCAGTGCCTGACGCCCCCCGGCGGCTGGAGCTGCTCGCCCTCCCGGGGATGCCCGAGGTCGACGCCAGCACCGACCTCGCGGACGTCGTCCTGGCGGCCGTCCGGCAGGCCGGCACGGACCTGCTCGACGGTGACGTGCTCGTCGTGTCGTCCAAGGTGATCTCCAAGGCGATGGGGCTCGTGGTCGACGGCGGCGACCGCGACGCGGTGGTCACCGACCAGTCGGTGCGGGTCGTGGCTGAGCGACGCACGCCGCACGGGCTGAGCCAGGTCGTCGAGGCGGTGGCCGGGCCGGTGATGGCCGCGGCCGGTGTCGACGCCAGCAACACCGCGGCCGGCACGCTGCTGACGTTGCCGCCCGATCCGGATGCCGCCGCCCGCGCGCTGCGCCGGCGGCTGCGCGCCGCCGGCGCACCACGGGTGGCGGTCGTGGTGAGCGACACGGCCGGGCGTGCCTGGCGCCGCGGGCAGTCCGACCTCGCACTCGGCGTCGCGGGACTCGTGGTCGTCGACGACCTGCGCGGCACCACCGACGCGGGCGGTCAGCTGCTCGAGGTCACCGAGCGGGCGGTCGCCGACGAGGTGGCTGCAGCGGCCGACCTGGTGAAGGGCAAGGCGTCCGCGACGCCCGTGGCCCTGGTGCGGGGGCTGGCTGAGCTCGTGACCGATGACGACGGACCGGGCGCAGCGGCGTTGCTGCGCGCCGCGGCCACGGACTGGTTCCGGTATGGGCACGTCGAAGCTGTGCGGCGTGCGCTCGGCGTCCCACAGGGCGCAGTCGAGCCGGGGTCGGTGGTGCCGGAACCGTTGCGGCACAAGGTCGAACGCGCCATCGAGGTCACCCTGTACGACGGGTCACCCGTCGTCGTCGAGGTGCGTGGCGACGCCGGCAGCGGCGGGACGACGGTCGACGTGGTGGTCACGGGTGGCGCGTACGCCTGCGGGGTCGCCGCTCAGCGGCTGCTCCTGGCTCTGTGGGCCGAGGACCTCGGCGCCGTCCCGGCACCGCCTGCACCAACGGTGGCCGAGACCGTGACGGTGAGCGTCACCGTCACGACGTCCTGACCGCTCACCGCACCGGCAGGTGACCCCGCGGTGTGGGCCGCGGCGCCCGGCGCGGCCGCCCCGCCACCTCTAGCTCCAGCAGTCGCTGCACCCGATAGCGGTGCGGCCGGTACGGCTCGAGCAGCTCGGCCAGACCGTCGTCGTCCACGGGGCTCCCGGTGAGCACCCAGCCGATGTGCCCGGGCACGTGGAAGTCACCGAAGCTGACGGCGTCGGCGTCACCGTGCGCCCGCTGCCGCACCTCCGCCGACGTCCAGATGCCGATGCCCGGGATCGATCGCATCCGGCGATCCGCCTCTGCCGCAGGCAGATCCAGCGTCTGCTCCAACCGTCCCGCGCGTTGGGCCGATCGCACGAGCGCTGCCGAGCGCGCGCCGTCGACCCCGCACGTGAGCCACTCCCACGAGGGGATGGCGGCCCACTGCGCTGCGCTCGGCGCCACCCGCATCCCGCGCTCCCCCGCCGGTCCCGGAGCCACCTCGCCGAAGCGCCGCACCAGCCGCCGCCAGCCGGCAAACGCCTCGTGCCCGGTGACCTTCTGCTCGATGACCGCCGGGGCGAGGGCCTCGATGACCAGCCGGGTCCGCGGCACCCGCCACCCTGGACGCCGTCGCCACGCCTCGCGCAGCCGCGGATGCTCAGGGGCGAAGCCCGTCTCGTCGTCCGAACCGCCGAGCAGGTCGGGCACGCCGTCCACCACCCAGGACGCGCCCGGTCCCCACGCGCTGGCCTCGACCTCGTCGCCGACCACCCGCAGGTGCAGCGACGCCGGCCCGGCCGGGGTGCGGCAGGTGCGCCACAGGCTGCCGTCGGCGAGCATCGTGTGGGTGGGGTCACCGCCACCGCGAACCAGGACGCCCAGCGTGCCGCGGACGTCGACCGGCCGGCCGGGACGCCACCGGCTCACGACATCCGGCGCGGTGGTCACGTCCCATTGTGACCCAGCCGCCCCCGTAGACTGCTCGGAACCTCCGGCCGGCGCCCGCCGTTGTCCCCAGAGGTGACCCGGACAGACCAGTTCCAGCGCGGCCGCACGCTCCCGCGCCCGACGTGATGAGGACCCAGCCGTGGCAGCCAAGAAGGCCGACCATGACCGCAAGGCCAAGATCGCCGAGATGCAGCGGCAGGCCAAGGCGGCCGAACGACGCCGCACGCTGGTGATCGTCGGTGCCGCCGTCGCCGTCGTCGCGGTGATGGCCGCCGCCGTGACGTACGCGATCGTCCGCGACGACTCGCGGGTGCCCTCGGGTGCGCTCGCCTCGCTCGGCGTGCCGGCTGCCCAGGCCGCCTGCGACCCGGTCACCGACGACCCCGCCACCGGCGGCGGTGAGCACGTCGGTCCGGGCACCAGCAAGCCCGACGTCAGCGTCGTGAAGTACTCGACCGTGCCCCCGACGTCCGGGCAGCACTTCGTCTCCCCCGAGTACCCGAACCGGCAGTTCTACACGGCCGACGACCGGCCCAAGATGGAGAACCTCGTTCACAACCTGGAGCACGGCTACACCGTGCTCTGGTACGACGACACCGCCACGACCGCTCAGATCGCCGATCTGAAGGCGATCGGGCGCGAGGCCAACCAGAGCTCGGCGGCCCGCGACAAGTTCATCGTCAGCGCGTGGGACCCTGCCTACGGCGACTTCCCGGCGGGCAAGCACTTCGCCCTCTCGCACTGGTCTGCCGACCCGCAGACACCGTCGAAGCAGACCGGCCACCGGCAGCTGTGCGGCAACGTCTCTGGCGCCGTCGTCGCGGAGTTCACCACTGCCCACCCGAGCACCCAGGCGCCGGAGCCGAACGCGCAGTGACCTAGCCGCGCCGACCGGTGTCGATGACGATGTCGGCTCGAGCGCGGGTACCGTCGGCCTGGAAGAACGCCTCCTCCATCGGCTGCCACCGTTCCCACAGATGCCGGTGGTCTTCGCCACCGCGCTCGACGCCACGGCGCAACCGCTCGTCGCGCGGCGCCTCGACCCAGATCCGGTAGGCCAACCGGTCGGTCACCGCAGCCCGGGTCGCGCTGACGCCCTCGAGCAGCACGAGCGGCGCCCAGGCGCAGCGTCTTCCAGCCGCACGAGGCTCGTCCCCTCGAAGTCGCCCTGCCAGTCGCGCACCTGGTAGCGCGCGTCCCGGCCCTCGAACAACGGCTCGAGCAGCTCTGCCTCCAGCCGGGGCCACCAGCCGTCCAGCCCTTCCCAGGACAGGAAGTCGTCGACCTCGACGACCGGCGCGCCGGACAGCTCCGCCAATGCCTCGCGCGGTCGTCGACTTACCGGCTCCGGACGGCCCGTCGACCCCGACCAGGCGCACCCCCTTGATCGGCGGGCCGGCTCAGGATCTCGGTCAGCACAGCGCGCAGATCGGTCACCGTCCCCATGATGGCGGCGGACCTGCGCACGGTGGTGGAGGCACAGCACGTCGCTACGCGGGATCGACGCGTCGCGAGACGACCCAGCGGTGCTTTCCGATCTTGCGCTCGCGGGTGAACCCCAGCTGCTCGTAGGTGGAGAGCGCCCCGTGGAAGAGGAACCCAGCGGAGACCGACGCGGCATCCTCTGGGTAGCCCTCGACCCGGCCGCCACCGAGCCCGGCGATCAGCGTCAGCGCGCCGGCCA
This sequence comes from uncultured Actinomycetota bacterium, assembly GCA_963759935.1. GTDB lineage: Bacteria > Actinomycetota > Actinomycetes > Actinomycetales > Angustibacteraceae > Angustibacter. The sequence continues at coordinate 20,491 of CAVXBF010000007.1, read as the reverse complement.
GGCCGGCCGTAGCGGCTCCCTGGCGACGGTGTCCCTTGCCGACGTAGCAGCACGCGATCCGCCAGTCCGGGAGCTCCGTCAGGTCCTTCTCGTACGCCGCCCTGTTCTTGATCCGGGGCAGCTCCTCGGGGACGCCGAACTGGCACCAGCCGACGCACTCCTCACCGTCGAAGACGAGGGCCGCATGCGTCGAGCCGTCGAGAACTCGTTGCCGCTTCCGGTCGCGGTTGATCTCTGCCGTCGGTCCACAGCCCTCGGGATGGAAGCCGATGCACCAGCAGCCACCGAAGATGCCGTTGTTGGCCTCAACCAGGGCGGCAAAGGCCGGCCACGTCGACTCGTCGAGCGGTCTCACGTCGTAGCGTCGTTCACCCATGCCGACGAGTCTGGCACCGGGCACCGACGGTCAGAGCTCGACGTACACGTCGTCGCCCTCGACGAAAACGTCGTACGTCGTCAGCGGCGACGGCTTCCTGCCCAGTGCGATCATCTTGCGCGACCAGCGCGGCATGTCCCTGCCTGCGAAGCCGGGCGCCCAGTCGAGGTTGTCGCCCGACGCGAGGTCGAAGCGGGAGTTGTGCCACGGGCAGACAACTTGGCCGTCGGCGAATTTCAGACCGCCCGGGCCGTTGGTGAGCGAGAAGCCCAGGTGCGGACACCGATTGCGCGCCGCGCACAACGAGTCCCCGGCGAGACCAACCACGACTGACGTGCCCGCAGCATCCACGGCATGCAACGTCCCGTCGGCGAAATCCGACACGCTACCGACCCTGACTCGACCTGGCATGTCACGTCCCCTCGTCTCGGCGCCCATGTCCTGTCTACCAGCGCCAGCTGGTTGCGTCACTGGTGGTTGGGCGTACGACGGCTGCGTCTACTTCAGCCTTTCGCTCACTCGATCGGCTCGACCCATTGGGACCGCCAACCTGCGGGGTCGGACCGTTGTCCGTAGTAGCGAGTGTCTCGAAGGACCAGTCCGTTGACATCGAGCTCGAGGATCATCACGACATTCCACACGTCCCCGTCGTAGTCGTTGACCCCCTCGATCACCCAGGTGCGGCCTGCCCCGACAACTCTTCGCAGCTGCACGCTAGGCGGGGTCGGGAAGGCCTCCTGCATGGCGCGCATGGCGTCGCGCCCGCGAATCCGTTCATTCGACTGTGGCATCTCCATCACGTAGTCGTGGTGTCGAGCTTCGTACTCCTGCTCCGCCGAGAGCCCGCCTCCGTCGCTCAGGCCGAGCAGTTGCTCGATGCCCTGGCGCATGGCGACCTCGTCGTCGTTGGCCATTGCCCGTCGGAACAGCGCCTGTACTCCGATGTCGTCCATGTTCTGTCCCGATGGATGAAGTCGGCCCGCGGCGGACGCTCCCAGCGATCGTCAGTCCTGCGCGCCGCTACCAGTGACTCGCACTCTGACAGCTCACGCAACACCCCAGGCCGCGCGCAAAGTGAGGTGCAGGCCGATCAGCACTGCAACCGAGATCTTCCCGTGACCAGGTACTTACCCGCCCGGGCGATGCTCCTGTTGATCGACAGCCTGTCGCGAAAACGGAGTACGCCATGTCGGTCAAGATCTCCCTGCCGTCCCGCCCCACCTACCCGGTTGTCTCGACCCTCGGCAAGCAAGTCCGGCGCCTGCTCCTGCGGGCAGTCCCCTGGGTCACCGATCGAGAGGAAGCTCCGGCGCGACTCGTCCTCATCCCCGTCGGGTTCCTGCCGGTCACGCTGATCGCGGCCGCTGCGTTCGGGGTGGCCGGCCTCCGCGAGCTCGCCGGCTACCTCCTCGTGCCGGCCCTGGCTGTGGCCGCCGGCGTGCTCATGTGGCGTCCGATGTGGGCGTCCACGGCGTTTCGGGCGTTGGCGGCGGGCCTCGTTGCCACCGCGCTGTACGACGCATACCGGGGCTCCTTCCTCGCCCTCGGCCTGATGCAGGTCGACCCGATCCCGCACATCGGCGTCGCGCTGCACCTCGATCCGGCCTGGGTGTACGGCTACCTGTGGCGCTACCTCGGCAACGGCGGAGGACTGGCCGTCGCCTTCTTCGCGCTGGGGTTTCGCGGCGTGCGAACCGGCATCCTTTACGGCCTGTTCGTTTGCAGCGGTCTGCTGTTCGTCCTGGCCGCAGCGCCGTACGGCCAGAAGATGCTGTTCCCGCTCAACGCCATCACCGTGGTCATGGCGGTCGGAGGGCACATCATCTACGGCGCAGCCCTTGGCTGGATCGGCTCCGCACCAGGGCCGGGCATCGGCAGGTCAGTGCGCCAACTGTCGGCGTATTGACACACCGGGCAACGCACCCGCGTGTCAGCCGATCTGCTCGACAGGGACACGAACCGCTCGCACGGCACCCGTTGCAGAAGTTGGACTCGTTGTCCGTCGAGTAGCTCTGGGCGAAGCTGTCGTAGTGGTCGGCCCTCACTAGTTCTCGCATTCATCTGGGCTCCCGGGCGGGAGCGATCCCGTCGAGGCTGGCACAGCCAGGGTCCCCCGCCCGCCCAGGCCGTTCGGAATGCGTCATGAGCGGGACGAGAGACCCACGGCGGCTCCACCCGTTGACCGCGATACCCGGGCCGAGGTTTGCTGGAAGATCCACACCGAACCCGAGGGAGGCAACATGAGCGGGAAAGTGGTGCACTTCGAGATCCCGTTCGACGACGGTGACCGGGCAGGAAGCTTCTACCGAGAAGCGTTCGGCTGGCAGGTGATGTCCGTTCCAGAGATGGACTACACGATGGTGATGACGGGTCCGAGTGACCCGGAGAGCGGCCCAACGGAGCCGGGGTTCATTAATGGAGGCATGTTCCAGCGCAGTGAGCAGTTCCCCGGTAAGGCACCCAACATCGTGATTGACGTGCCGAGCGTCGACCAGGCGTTGCGCGACGTCGAGGCGGCGGGTGGGAAGACGGTGACCGAGAGGATGGCCGTCGGGGAGATGGGCTTCACCGGCTATTTCACCGATACCGAGGGCAACCTGGTCGGGCTCTGGGAGAACCGCTGATGGCGATCAAGCCTGTGCAGCTGCTGTCTGGGCGATGATGTCGGCCAGCTCGGCCGGCCGGCTCCACATCGGCCAATGGCCCGTCGGCAGGTCGACGAGCTCCAGGCGCCGGTGCTGCAGGACGCCGGCGAGGAAGGGCATCCCCTGCTCGGCGTACGAGCGGTAGTCCGCGGCCGGGAACGCGGTGCACACGATGGTGCCCGGCACGTCGAGACGACGCTCGTCATGGAGCGACACAGACTCGCGAATCGTGGCGGTCGGCTGCGGAACGGCACGCTCACGGAACGTGGCCAGCTGCTCCTCACTGAGCCCCTTCATCGACCCCTGCTCCAGCTCCTCGTCGTACTGCGCCGAGAGCGGGTACTCGCTGCCTTCCACGTCGGGATCGATGGCGTACCCGTCCACGACCGGCGCCGTGTCGACCCACACGACATGGTCGACCTCGTCGACGTGCCGGTCCAGAGCGACCGTGGCCGGGACGGCTGCGCCGCTGTGCGCAACCAGCACCGTGCGAGCGCCCTGCGGTGCGCGGGCGAGGGCCTGCTCGATCGCGACGACGTGGTCCTCCAGGGCCACGGAGCCGCGGTCAGGATGGTCGGCCTCAAGGCCCGGCAGGGTCACGGCGAACGCCGTCACACCGTGCTGGAGCAGGTGGTCGGCGACCGCATCCCACGCCCAGGCGCCGAGCCAGAACCCGGGGACCAGGACGACGTGGGCGGGACCTTGTGCGTTGGTGGTGTCGCTCATGGCGCCATTGTGCTGCACAGTGCAGGACGGCCCGGTCTAGCGATGCCGTTTCGGGCGTCGACCGAGCCATCGCCTTCCACGCCGACAAGCTCGGCTTCATCAAGGACGTGGACGTGCAGCCCAGCGAGGGCGTCCGGGTCGTCCAGCTGACCCCAGAGGGCTCGCGTTGTTCGGTGGGGTTTGGGACCGGCCTGGATGCGTACGTGGGAGAACCCGGCAGCGTGAGAGGCGTTCACCTCGTTGTGGAGGACATCGCCGAGGCGCGCGCCGAACTCATCCGGCGAGGTGTACAGGTCGGCGAGATCCAGGACTTCGGCGGCGGCGTCAAAGGAGCAGACTTCGCCGATCCTGACGGCAACACACTGGAACTGCAGGAGATGGCGTGGCGCAAGGGCGCGACGTACTAGGAGCCCTGCTGATTGCACTCCGCCCACGACTGGGGCGCCTATCGTCGGTTCAGTCGCGCCAGAACAGGTGATGGACCACGCCGTCGTGGCTCGGCACGACGTCACAGCTGTAGCGGTCAAGAAGCTCGTCGGGCGAAGACCACAGCCGGGATCCGGCGCCGAGCTCCACGGGCGCGACCGCGACGTGGAGTGTGTCGATCGAGCTCGGCGTCCAAGAACTGGCGCACGGTGTTGGCGCCACCACCGAGACGGACGTCTCTGCCGTCGGCCGCTTCGAGGGCGAGCTTCAGCACGGTCGCGGGGTCACCGCTCACGAAGTGGAAGGTCGTGTCGGACAGGGTGAAGGAGGGCCGCTCGTGGTGGGTCATCACGAACACCGGGGTGTGGAACGGCGGTTCCTGTCCCCACCAGCCCTGCCACTCTTCATCGGTCCACGGGCCACGCTGGGGGCCGAACTTGTTGCGGCCCATGATCTCCGCGCCGATGTTGCGGTGGAAGTCGCGGACCAGGTAGTCGTCCAGTCCGCGGCTGCCGCCTGGCTCGGTCCGGTTGGGCCAGCTCGCTGTGGCCCCGGCCCAGCTGGTGAGGGCCGCTGGGTCGGCATGACCGAACGGACGCTCGAAGCTCTGGCCCTCCCCGGCTGCGTACCCGTCTCTTGACACGAAGAAGTTGTGAACCCTGACCATCTGCGTCACTGCTGCTCCTCATGAAGTTGCGGTCACCTACAGCTTGGACGTCCCAGCCGTGCCGAACTCATCGGTCCTCGCCCAGCGGTCAGCCGTTCGTTACGAGTTCGACGGCAGCTGCCACTGCCGTCTGAGCAGCCCGTACACCCACGAGTCCGACACCTCCCCGTTCACCACGCAGTCCTCCCGCAGCGTCCCTTCACGCACGAATCCGAGCTTCTCCAGCACGCGAGCAGCTGCCGCGTTGCGTGTATCAGTCTCGGCCTGCACGCGATTCAGGTCGAGCGTGTCGAATGCCCACTGCAGAAGGGAACGCGCGGCCTCCGTAGCGTAGCCGTGGCCCCAGGCGGCATCGTTGAGGCAGTAGCCCAAAGACGCGCTGCGGTAGTCGGGGTTCCATCGGGTCAGACTGCACCAGCCGAGGAACGACGTGTCGCAGACACGGTCCATGGCCAGTCGCGCACCGCTGCCCTCCTCCGACAGGTGCCGGCTGGCTGTCAGGAAACGCTCGGCGCGCGCACGCTCGCTCCAGGGCGGCGCGTCCCAGTAGCGCAGCACATGCGCGTTGCTGTGCAGCGCGAAGAGTGCGTCCGCGTCCGCGCTGGTGAAGGGCCGCAACCGCAAGCGAGCGGTGTGCAGCGTGGGGGTGGGCAGGGACATGCGCGCCATGGTGCCGTGCCGCGAGGGAGGCGGGCCAACCGAATACGCTGGCAGATCGATTCCAGCCGTTCGCTGAGGCTCCTACCCGAGCTGTTCACACCGGCGAACGAACATTCCGAAATGGCGTGGCCGCCAAGCCGACGGTGACGATGGCGAAGACGGCGGCCGCACCGCCCAGGGTGATGCGGAACCCTGCCGCATCGGCCACGATGCCGGCGACTGGAGCGCAGACCACGATCACGCCGCGATTGACGGAGCGCATGGTGACGTTCGTGCGTGCCTGGAGTCGGTCGGGCGTGACGAGCTGGCGGTAGCTCGTCTCGTGCGAGTTGCTCATCCCCATCGCCAGTCCGTACAGGCCCTGTCCCGCGGAGAAGATCACGAACACGAACCACACCGCGAGCCCCGTACTGGCGAGCGTCATGATGACGGCGGCGATGGTCGAGATCGCGTGGCACAGCACGATGGTGCGTCCGGTCCCGAGCCGGAGCCCCACGCCCGTGGTGAGCATTGCGCCCACCAGGGCGCCGACTCCACCGGCGGCCCCGATAATCCCGAAGACGAGCGGTGACAGTCCGAGCTCGTCGAGGGCGAAGGGTGCGAGGACGACGCCGACGATCGCGTTGCCGACGAACCATCCATGCGTCGACACCGCAAGTGTGGCCAGGCCCGAGTTCCGGTAAACCCAGCTGACACCCTCGCGCACCTCGCGCAACAACTGCGGGGCTGTTGCGCCGCCCACCGGCGGCGGTTCCCGCACGTCGATGCGCCACATCATCAATGCCGAGTAGAAGTAGGTGCATGCGTCCACCAGGACGGCCACCGGCGCACCCAGCGCGCTGACGAGCAATCCACCCAGGGCGGGCCCAGCGGTCATCGCAACCGCGTCAGAGCCGTCCGTGCGGGCGTGTGCTCGTTGCAGGGACGCAGCAGGCACCAGCCTGGGCAGGAACGACATCGCGGCAGCGCTGTTGATCACCGATGCAGTGCCGTAGACGATCACGATCACGATCAGGACCGGGAACGTCAGCGCGTCAACGAGCCAGAGAAGCGGGATGCTGCCCAAGACGACCGTCTGTACAAGATCCGTTGCCACCAGTAGCGGCCGCCGGCGGCGGCGGTCGACCAGGGCGCCGACGATGACACCCACGACGAGATACGGAAGCCATCGAGCCGAGTTCAACAGGCCGACCTGCGTCGCAGATCCGTGCAGGGTCAGGACGACGAGTGTCTGCAGCGCCAGCAGGGTGATGTAGTCGCCGAAGCCCGAGACGGCCACCGCGCGCCAGTACCTGAGGAACGACCGGGACGGGAACCGTTCCTCGTGACTCACGAAACCAGGCTTTCACATCGCACGTGATGACCTCGGGGCTGAGCGATCTGCACGACAGCCAGTCGCGGGTCACGCAGAGCCCCAGGAACCTCGTCGAGACAGAGTCAACCGGCGGGAACAGCCGTACGGATGACGTCCACCAGTTCGTCGCGCGTGGGGCCAGGCGCGTAGGGCGGTCGCCAGCCGTTCTGGTAGACCGCCCGTGCCCATGGCTCGGCCGGCCTCAGTGTCTCGGGCAGCGCTGTCATCGCGAAGTAGCCTCCGGCGTACTGGCCGATCCGGGGGTCGGCCTCGACCGCGGCGGCGATGAGGTCGGAGGTGAGCGGGATGCTCAGGTCGAGGTCTTCACCCTGCCAGCGTCTGACCATGCCGCCATCGATCGCGATGTGGTCGGCCACCCAGGGTTCGATGGCGTCGTCGCACCAGGCGCCGAACGGCTCGGCCACGGTGGCTGGCTCGGCACCTTCGTCGAGAAGCGCGAGCAGTGCGGTGATCTGCATGCAGGCCATCGCGATCCCCCGCCCTCGGGTCGGGGTCGTGGTCGCCACCGAGTCCCCCACGGCGACCAGTCCCGGCGTAGTCGGCCTGGCGCCGGTAGACGTTGCGCAGCGCCCCGCCGACAAGAACCGCCGAGGTGGGGTGCGCACGGTCCGGTTGGGTCCACTCGGCGAGGGCCGGGATGGCTCGGCAGGCCGCCTCGAAGGCTGCGTCGAAGCGCAGTTCCTTGAGCGCGGCGTCGGCGGTGGGGCGCACGAGCACCACCGAGAAGTGGCCGGCCTCGTGCAGGAAGACCAGACACTGGTACCCGTCGAAGTCGGCGAGGTAGGCGATCGGGTTCACCATCGGCCCGGGCTCTGCCCCTGGTAGCAGCTGGTAGGTGCGGTCGACGTAGGCGAGGCCGCAGTCGCCGTCCAGGCTCGGGTCGCTGCCTTGTCCGCTCGACCGGCCAAGACGCCCGGCTCGACCTGAGGCGTCCACGACCAGGTCGGCCGCCACCAGGGATCCGTCGACCCGAGCCCCGGTGACGCGTCCGCGGTCGACGACGAGTCCGTCGACATGTCCCGTGCGCAGAGTGAGTCCGGGCTGCTGCCTCGCCGAGAGGCGAAGCGCTCGCTCGAAGGTCGATCGCCGTGAGAGCACCCCCAGCAGCTGGGACGGTACGGCGGAGCTCGGCTCCTCGACGGTGCGGGCCCCCAGGTTCCGCCAGCTGTCAAAGGCCTCCGGCCACTCCGCCTGGAGGGTGCGCGGCACCTGGGGGCGGAATCCGTGGGCGTGCTCGAACTGCATGACGCCACGACGGATCCAGACGTCGCCGGCCGGACCGGGGTCCCGGTCCACCGACGTGACCTGGTGCCCGCGGCGGGCGAGGGCAGCGCCGAGCATGAGACCTGTCGGACCCGAGCCCACGATGAGTGTCCTCACGGCGTCCTCCTCCGGTACACTTACGATGATTCGATTGCACTCATAGTGTCTCCAACTGAATGAGCCGTCAAGATGCCCCCCGCACGCCGTCCTTACCGGTCGACCCTCCGCGAGAACCAGGCGCGAGAGACTCGCCGAGCGGTCGTCAGCGCCGCCCGCGATCTCTTCGTCGAGCTCGGATGGTCACGCACCACGATCGATGCCGTGGCCGTCCGTGCCGGGGTGAGCCGCCGGACGGTGTTCACCGCTGTCGGCGGCAAGGCGGCGCTGCTGAAGCTCGCCCTGGACTGGGCGCTCGTGGGTGACGACGAGCCAGTGCCGCTGTCGGCACGGAAGGTCATCGCGTTGCTTGAACAGCTGACCGATCCCCCCGAACTTGTCGCCCGCTGGGCTCAGTTCGTCGCCGAGCTGGAGGAGCGGGCGGCGCCCCTGGCCGACGTCCTCGTCGTGGCTGCGGACGCCGACCCGGACGCCGCCGAGGTGCATGCCGAGTCCGAACGTCACCGGCTCGGGGGCGCGAAGTTCATCGTGGGGCGCCTCACAGCGACCGGCGGCCTGCGACCGGGGCTGGACGCCGAACGCGCCGTCGCCGCCGCCCTCGTGCTGATGGACCCCGCCGTCCACCGCACGCTCGTTCGCGAGCACGGCTGGACGCGCGCCGAGTACGCCGCCTGGATAGAGCGGGCGGCCGTGGCCGAGTTCCTCGAGGCAGACACCGCCGATGGCACCACGGGACCAGGAGCACAACGCTGACTCGCATACCGGGCGGGGACCCTTGGCAAGCACCGACCTTGGCAGGCATCAGCGCGTCGAGCCGTACGTGGCTCCGCGCTGGCCCGACGGTCGACACTCCGGCCATCGCTGCCCGCACGGTCCCCGATCCGCGGTTCGTCTGACCACACCGGATCCGCGTCATGGGGGTTGAGCTCAGCGGCAGACCCGCGCGTCAGCCGATCTGCTCGAACAGGGACACGATGATCCCTTCGGGCCCACGGACGTAGGCCATCCGCACGCTGTTCTCGTACTCGCCGACACCGCCGACAAGCCCGTACCCGTCCGCAGCCACCGCGTCGACGGCCGCTTCGAGGTCATCGACCTCAAAAGACACGTTGCGCAGGCCAAGCTCGTTAGCCATTGCTGTGGGCGAACCGGGCACATGCTCGGGCGTGATGAAGCTCGCAAGCTCCAGCCGGGACCCTCCGTCCGGCGGCCGCAGCATCGTGATCTCGCAGTGCGCGCCTGGGATGCCGCAGACGGTCTCCGCGAACGCGCCTTGCACGGATCCGGTGCCCTCGACCTCGAGACCCAGTCGGACGAAGAACGCCGTCACCGAGTCGAGGTCGGCGACGGTGATGCCGATGTGGTCGAAACGCCGTACGTGTGCCATGGAACCCATCCTCCAGTGGTTGTCTTCATGATTCGCTACTGGAGCGGAGCCGGGACGGGAATCTCGACACCGTGGGGCTTGACGATTCCCAGGGATCGCCGGATGGGTAACGCGACGCGTTCAGGTTGACCGGCACCCACCAGCGGGCGCTGGTCTCCAGGTTGAGGGCTCAGTCTGCCTGGAGGACGAAGAAGATGAAGCAGAGGAACGCGTTCCGCTCTCCGAGTCCCGGCGGGAGGAGCTCACGTGGGGTGTCGGGCGCGACGGGCGGTTCACTGATCACCGAGATGCGGAAGCCAGCCTGGGTGAACGCGTCGCTCATGGCGTGCAACGGCCGGTGCCAGTACGTCAGCACGGCGCGCTGGCCGTCGAAGGTGTACTCGTCCGAGTACTGCGTGACGGAGAAGTAGTCGGCGCTGGGATCGCTCGACTCGAGGATGCGGGGGTGGTTGACCGACAGGAGGAGGCGCCCACCGGGCTTCAGCACTCGCCGCAGCTCGGCCAGAGGTGCTGTCCAGTCCTGCAGGTAGTGCAGTACGAGCGAGACGACGACGTCGTCGAACGCGCCGTCGGCGAACGGCAGGGGCTGGCTGATGTCGGCCACCTGCAGGTCGGCGTCCTCCCCCAGCCTGCGCCGTGCGAGGTCGACCATGACCGGGCTGGAGTCGAAGCCGGTCACGATGGCACCCCTCGCGCGCAGCGCCGCGGACAGAGGGCCGGAGCCACACCCGGCATCGAGCACCCGGCGACCGGCGACGTCACCGGCGAGCTCGATCATCGCCGGCCTCTCGTAGTAGCCGTTGAAGAGGTTGGACTCGTTGTCCGTCGAGTAGCTCTGGGCGAAGCTGTCGTAGTGGTCGGCCCTCACCAAGTTCTCGCATCCATCCAGGCTCCCCGGAGCGGGAGCGACCCAGGCGAGGCTGGCACAGCCAGGGCCTCCGCGCCTGTCCGGCCGTTGGAGACATATCCATCTCGCGGCGGAATGACTGTGAGGATCGCCTACGCAGCCTGATGGTGCTGGGCTGTGGTTGGTGACCGCGGGTGTGACCCCCGGAATGACTGGCTTTGTGCCTTGCTGCGACTTGTCCGCTCGTGGTTGCCGGCCCCGGCCCGGTTGGAGGAGCTGGCCTGATCAGGAGCTTGACCACCTGGCGTTAGCGGCGCCGGATGTGTCTCATCACAGTCCTGCCGAACCTCCGTCCCGGACCGGAACCACGTCCCGTCCAGCGAAGGAGAGAACGCATGAACAGTCTGACCGATCTACGCGAGGTGGTCGATGTCGTCATCGGCGTCGACACCCACGTCCACACCCACTCCGCGGCCGTGGTCGACACCGCGACCGGTGGTGTCCTCGACGAGATCACCGTCGAGGCGACAGCCGAGGGCTACGCCGCCTCGTGGAGTTCGCCGACGACCACGCCGACGTTGCGGGCCTGGGCGATCGAGGGCACCGGCGGCCACGGCGCCGGCCTGAGCCGTCACCTGCTGGAGCCGTCGGAGATCGTCGTCGAGCTGGACCGCCCGAAGCGGGCCACGCGCCGCAACGGCGCGAAGTCCGACCCGCTCGATGCGATCCGCGCTGCTCGTGAGGCGTTGGCGCGACCCCGGCTCGGCACCCCGCGCAGCGGTGGGGATCGCCAAGCGCTCTCGGTGTTGCTGGCTGCGCGCCGCTCCGCAGTCAACGCCGCTACCGAGGCCCAGCAGCAGGTCTTCAGCCTGGTGATCGCTGCACCCGAACCGATCCGGGCCCGGTTCCGCGGCCAGAAGCTCGCCCGCGCATGCTCACCACCGCCGCCAGCCTGCGGGTGCACGCCTCCTGGGACGTCGAGACCACCACGCACCGTGTTCGCGTTGCGCTCCTTGGCGCGTCGCTTCACGCGTGCTGACAGCGAGGCGAAGTGAGCACGAGAAGGCGATCCTGGCCATCATCCGTCGTGGCGCCCCGACCTGCTCGAGGAGTTCGGCGTCGGTGCGATCGTGGCCGCCACCGTGCTCTGCGCCTGGTCCCACCCCGGCCGGATCCACTCCGAGGCCGCGTTCGCGATGCTCGCCGGCGTCGCACCCATCCCGGCCAACAGCGGCCAGGTCACCACCCGCTACCGACTCAACCGCTACGGCGATCGCCAGCTCAACCGCGCACTGCACATCATCGTCCAGTCCCGCATCCGCTACGAGCCAGCCACCCGCGACTACGTCGCCCGCCGCACCGCCGAGGGCAAGACCGGCCGCGAGATCAAACGCTGCCTCGCCCGCTACGTCGCCCGAGACCTCTACCGCCTACTCGAAAACGGGCCGCACACGGCTTGACGAACCATAGGAGCGTCGCACGTCCTCAGCGCGGTCAACATCCCATCCTGACCGGTCAACGCGATCCCACGATCGCTGGCCGAGGCCACCAGCTAGTCGGCCAGCCGAACCATGTCCGGCTCACGAACCGCCGGCACGCTCGAGTCCCTCAGGCTCGAACTCGCTCATGGCGTGATCGTCCTTCCACCACGGGCCGAACCCGTGGCACGCCGAGCCCCTTACACAAAGTTTCGGACAGACCCCTCCTCGGATGGGCACATGGCGCCAGTTGTACATCGGATCATCGGCATGGGCGCGCCGCCGACCGGTCCCGGAGATGACCTGGGGGTGGCCTCTTACCCAACTCGAACGGTCGCCCTCCACGGCCCTGTCCGACCTCGTGGGTACGGTTTGCGAGTGTCCACGACGCCGGGACTGAACGCCGCCGAGTCGGCGGACCTCTGTCGCGAGCTGCTCGGCGGCTTCGACGCTGCAGTCACCGGCGAGTTCCTGGGACGCCTCGACGTCTACGGACGTCGGGTGTCCACCGCGTTCGCGCCGTTCATCTGGTCGTTGACCGCGCACGCCCACCACCTCGGGCGGCGCGCGCTCGACGACCTAAGCGCTGACGATGGTGTGCTGCTCGCGGCGCCGCTCGTTCGAGGCGCGCTGGAAGCGGCGGTGACGGCGCAGTGGGTCGTCCGGATGCCCACCGGACTGGAGGGGTTCCTGGCCGAGTCGCTCCGGCAGACCGAGAACCTCGGGAAGACTTACCTGAAGGTCCGCCCGGTCGGGCAGACCGTTCGGCTGAGTGACGCCGCGATGGACTACCTCGCGAACCGCCCGCCAGTCACGACCCGGAACTTCGAGAACATCTGTGACGACCTCGCCCCGGACGGTCCGCTGGCCTACCTGCTGTACCGGACCCTTAGCGGCCTCTGTCACGTCGGCGGTCACGTCGTGGAGCAGTACGTGGCGCGCAACGACGTGAGCGACTCGCACCACGACCTGCGCCTTGTAGCGCGTCCGACGCCCGACGACCACGCTCAGGCGCTGTCACTGCGGGTGCTCGCGACATCATTTCTGTGGGCCGGTGCAGCTCTGGACAGCATCGACCGGAAACACCAGAGGCGCGCCGCGCTAACCGCCGCTGGCAAGCGCCTGTACACCGAGCCGTACCTGAAACTCTCCGCCTCGGCGTGGGTTCGAGAAAACGACCCGGCGAACCGGCGCAGCGCGAAAGCACGGGAGCAATCCCGGCGCAGGGCCCAGTCCTCAGCGATCAACGCAGGGATCGCAGAACGCGACGAGACCGAATAGCGCGCCACCCGCGCCGCCGCCGTGAAAGAGACTCCAGCCACGCGTCCATCTGCACCTGCTGTGCCGGGCAGGCTAGGCACGGCTCGGCGTCCCGGACGTCGGCGGCCGACAGCGTCCGGAACGATCTGGACAAGTTCGGCGCGCTGGCCGCCGGGCAAGTGACAGATGCGACCTCCATCTCGCGACTTCACGTGGCGTTGCGGGCGCGCATGCGTTGCTGCTCGTCTCGCGGAGGAATGTCGCGCTGCTGAGCACTAGCTGCCGAGCGACCCCTCCAGCACATACGAAGTAGGACCGCTCATCTCCATCCATTGGGCCAGCGTCTGTTTCGTGCGGGCATACAGCTCCCGGTCAGCCGCGTCCGTTCGCAACCAGTCTCGGAAGCGCAGCATGCGATCGACCTCGTCCGCGCCCTCGGTGAAGTCGTGCATGTTGATGTCGGTGTCGGGGCCCTTGAACAGGCGGTGCTCGAGCCAGTCGGGCTCGCGGATCACCAGCCGGTAGCCGACCCCAGTCAGGGCCGGTACGTAGCTGGGCTCGTCGGCCGACTCGCGAACCACTAGGAGGATATCGATGATCGGCTTTGCGACCAGGCCCGGCACGGAGGTGGACCCGACGTGCTCAAACCGCACAGCCGCCGCGCCCAGAGCGCCGCGGACGCGGACGGCCTCCCTGTCGAACAGCACCGGCCAGTTCGGGTCCGACTCCACCAACCTGATCGTGCCGTTGTGCGGGACCAGGGGCACCAGGCGCACCTGTTGCATGTACTCGTCACTGACCGGATCGATCTCATTCATGGTCCCTCCCATCTGGATCAAGGATTCTCGTCCCCACCGAAGAAGAGCAACAGCGAGGACCCAGGCTGACCCATTGGAGGCGGCGCGGCGACGTAGCACTTGAAGGGGACCCGCGGCGGAATGCAGCGGGGCTCCGCACGAGTCGCTGAATGTGAGTGCGTCGTGGGCGGATGGTGAACCATGATGAGGCGGTCTGCTCTTGGGGCGAGGAGGTGGTGGTGAGACAGCCGACGCTATTCCTGACTGTGGGGCTTCCAGCCACCGGCAAGACGACTGCTGCTCGACGCCTCGAGGTCGATCACCATGCTCTTCGTCTTACGAAGGATGAATGGATGAAGGCGCTCTACGGAGAACGGAACCCGCCGTCGGCATCCGACGTGATCGAAGGACGGCTCATCGAGATCGGGCTGCGTGCTTTGGAACTGGGTAGCAACGTGGTGATCGACTTCGGCCTGTGGGGTCGTGATGAACGCTCCGCGCTTCGGCAGGCGGCAGCCGACCGCGGCGCGAGTGTAGAGCTCCGCTACTTCGAGGTCGACACAGACGAGCAGCGGAGACGACTCGATCAACGATTAGCGGACGAACCGCACACCACGTGGCCCATATCCGACGCGGAGCTGGTGGGATGGACCGCCGTCATGCAGATCCCAACACCAGGAGAGGTCGACGGCAGCGAACCGATCGATGATCCACCGCCGGGATTCGCGTCATGGGACGAATGGCGCTGGAATCGCTGGCCCCCATCGATTGCTTGACGGCTGCCGCTCATCGGCAAGGTCGAGCGGACCGGTTGCCTCCGACGGGCGGCGCTGTGACGCACACGTGGGGGCATCGTGACCAAATGTGGTTGCTCGCTCAGCCGCCTTGCTTCGATCACGACCCGCAGAGTGCGTGTGATAAGTGGACTGTTCTAGATACGCTCAGGCCATGGCTGGGGAGTTGGTGGACCGGGGTCGTCTACACAAGAAGGCGAACGAGGCGTTGGAGCAGAACCTTGTTCCTGGGGAGACGGTCGAGGTGATCATCACCGGACCGAGCAATCAGGCGATCATCGGAACCAAACGAAGGGCCTTTGTCTACAAGAAGGGCTTCATGGCGGGAGCGAGTTTCGGTTCCGAGCTGACGACATGGGACTACCGCAACTTGGTTGGTGTGCAGTTGCACACGGGCATGATGAGCGGTGCGGTCGTGCTTCAGGCGCCGGGCCAGTCCGGTACGAGCACCAGTTACTGGAACAACAAGGACTCGGACCCGTATAAGACGCCGAACGCGATTCCGGTTGTCCGACCGTGGGACCAGGTGCAGGTTGGGGTCGCGCGACTTCGAGAACTCGTTGACGCCGCACATCGTCCCGAAGCCCCTAGGGCACCTGCTGGACCGCCTCCGCAGGCTGCCATTCCGCCGCGCGAAACGGCGGATCAGGACGCGTCGTCCTCTGGGAGTGCTGAACCTACTGTGCAACTCCTGCGCGACCTCGCGGAGCTGCACGACGCGGGGATCCTGACCAAGGAAGAGTTCGAGATGAAGAAGGCAGAGGTGCTCAGACGCCTGTAGCCTAACCCCCCGTTGGCGGGCATCGACCGGTACGCGGCGAAGTGACGCACGTCCAGATCGCGGCAGATGCATACCTTCGAGGACGATCGTGATTGTTGGTTGCTTATGACTTCCCTTCCCTCGACAAGCCGTCCACTTAGGAGCACTGTGTAGAACGTGAACATTCCGCTGGTACCCAGCCCGGATCGGCCATTGATCTGGTGGGAGTGCCAACGTCCGGGGTGCAAGTACGCCGTCCCCTCGAGGGGCCGACCAGAGCGCCATGCTGACCACCCCAGCAGTGCGATGGCACCTCGGGAAGCGGCGAAGCACGACGACGACTAGCCGTGAATGGTGACGAGGCGCTTCAGGGCGTCGGGGGAAACAGTTGGGCGATCGCAACCAACAGGACGCCGTATAGTCGGCCGCTCGCCAGGGCGGCGCGGTAGCTGACCCACATCGCGAATCCTCCGAGCCCTACTGCCGCGATGGCGTAGGGCCAGTGATGAGGTGCGAAACGCGCCACCGCTACCAAGCTGATGGCGCACGAGACAAAGACCATGGAGCAATACAGGTCCAGGCGGTTTCTGAAGTCGTCATGTTGTGTCTTGAACGCCGCAGGGAGTTGGTCATAGAGCTTCAGAACAAACGTCTCTACCGGCGCGTAGCCCGTCTGATCCTCGTATGAACGAAGGAGCGTTCCTAGCCGTGTCGGCAGGCACCGTCCCCGCGCTGGGTAGTCGCGCCGCTTCTTGTCCAGGTTGCGGAGGCGTCTCAGTCGTTCAGCGGGGGCGAACCGCTCCCAGGGTATGGACTCCGCCGCGAGGCGATCTTCGTCCGTGATCGGTTTTAGCGCGGGCTTCTCGATTAGGTGCCGGCGGAGGTAGCTGAGTTGGTTGGGCGTCCAGTCGAGCAGTTCTGTGTCAGTGACGCCTCGCCGAATCGCTCGCGCTTGTTGGCGCTCAATCTCTTTGAGGGCTCCACGCCATGCTCGCCGAGTTTCCTTGAGCTCGAGAGTGCGCAGCCGCTTCGAGTCGCTCTCATGGTGTCCAGCCCGTCGCAGCGAACCACTCCACCGGACCCCACGTACCCCAGTAGCCCTCAAGAGTTCTAATGGATTCGAAGACGAACGCTTGAGTCACCACCGTCAGCACCACCACGGGCTACAGGGCCGAGGCGAAGCCGCCCAGCTTGGTATGCGCGATCGCGGTCAGTGCGCTTGAGAGGGCCGGACCCGGTCCGGTTGCAGTGTTCTCATCAGTGCTCGCCGACTGTGCGTCGAGGGCGGCACCTAGCTCGAAGATCAACAGGAGTGAGAGGACTAGCGTGGCCGACGGGAGCCAAGCGCTCAGCGAGAGCTGGTTCAGGACCCTGGCAACGAACTGCGACAGGGACTCTGTGGCGCCTTTGCTCGGCTTGAGCGTCGTGGCCGGGTCGTCGACGTCGGCATCTGCCATAGGTCAGTGATAGCGCGATCCAGCATGCATCTCGTGGACGGTGGCTCGAAGCGTGGGTGTGTTGACACCGCCGCGCCGGCGGCCGCACACCGTGGGGGTCACGGCGGCAGCCTCAAGCGGCGGAAGTGACTGTGAGGATCGCCAACGCAGCCTGATGGTGCTGGGCTGTGGGTTGGTGGCCGCGGGTGTGACCCCCGGAGTGACTGGCTTCGTGCCTTGCTGCGACGCGTCCGCTCGCGGTCGCCGGCCCCGGCCCGGTTGGAGGAGCTGGCCTGGTCAGGAGCTCACCACCCGGCGTTAGCGGCGCCGAGCGTGTCTCATCACAGTCCTGCCGAGCCTTCGTCCCGGACCGGAACCACGTCCCGTCCGGCGAAGGAGAGAACGCATGAACAGTTTAACGAGCCCCTATCCCGGGGCAGTGGTGGTTTCGGGATCTGGGGGGCGCTGGTCGATCTCCTCTGGTGCTGGGGTGAACGCGCGCCAGGGCGGTCTGGGCTTACTTGGTGCAGTTGGAGATGTTCTCCTTGGTCATTGACCACTTCCAGGCGCCGTCCTCGAGGAACATGTGGGCGTCCGACGGGCACCTTGAGCCCGTTCACCTTGACTTGAGCGGTCACCTTGGTCTACGGCAGTGAAGCTTTGGTGCCGGGGATACTGGTCTTGCCGGCGTCGACGATGCTGAGCGCCTTGCCCCAGGTGACCTTGGGCGGGGCCTCGGCCGGCAGGCAGGCGAGGTAGTCGCTCTGCAGAGACGACCTTCCGCTGGGCGTTGACCAGCGTCTGGTACTGAGCCTTCCAGTTCCGCTTCCCGAACTGGCCGACCCACACCTTGAACGCGTCCTCGGCGCTGCCGGCGGGTGCCTGCGCGCGCGGGTTTGGAGCGACCGGCCCGGTCGGGGTGACCGCCGACGGGACGCCCTCCCAGTCCAGGGCACCGACGAACACGGTGCAGTCCTTCGGATTACTCGAGGCAATCACGTGCGCGTCCACCTTGATCTTCCCTCCGGCTGGGATCAGCGCGGGGTAGTCGGAGCCGCCTCCGATGATGGCTCCGG
Organism: uncultured Actinomycetota bacterium; assembly: GCA_963759935.1. Lineage (GTDB taxonomy): Bacteria > Actinomycetota > Actinomycetes > Actinomycetales > Angustibacteraceae > Angustibacter. The sequence continues at coordinate 2,401 of CAVXBF010000007.1, read as the reverse complement.
ACGCGTCGGTACACGCGAGCTGGATGCGGGCGTCCTTCAGCGGCACCGTCAGCGGGTTGGACACCACGAAGGTGACCGCCGGGTATCCGCCCGTGTCGGCGGTCATCTTGAGGTCTGAGACGGGCATGTCGGGGAACGGCTGGTCGCTGAACGTGCCAGCGGCCTCAACGTCGAGGCTGGCCTCCACCTTGGCCGCCTTCTGGCCCGGCTCCAGGGCGACCTGGGTTCCGATTACGTGGTCGGCGCCGGGCCGGACGAACCATTCGACCTGCGACTCGGTACTCAGGATCTCACCGGCGGCGTCCAGGACGTTGAAGCTGACCGTCACCGTCTGCCCGACGTAGTCGGAATTGTTGTGCACCACGGCGGTGGCCCACACGTACTCGTCGGCCTGGCCGAACCCGGACGCCTTGAGCGTTCCGAGCTCCTTGGGTGCGCTGCCCACCGTCGCGGACGGCGACGGTGACCTGCTACTCGCTTGGTCGCCGCCACCCCCGCATCCGGTGAGAGCGAGAACGGCCGCTGTGCAAGCGATGAGGACGAGACGCACTGGTGGGACTCCTGGAGGGTTGGGTTTGCGGGTGAAGATCGCGGGCAGCCTCGCCCTGGTCGTCGTCACGGAAGCGATCCTGCTGGTCGGCGTAGCCGGGCCCACGGTCGCGCACTGCAACGGATGCCTAAGCCACCGCTCAGCGGGATGGACCGATGTGGTGGCGCAAGTTCAGTTCCCCCGGGCTGTGCTTTGCCGAGCCCATGACGGGGCCAGTGGTGTTGGACGGGCTCACCATGCCAAACATCAGCACGCCCCGAGGCCTGTTCGGGATAACACGATGGTCTCGTTACCTGGGTGGCCTCACCCCGGCACGAGGGCGGTCTACTCCCCGCCCGGTCATCGCCATCGCTGCACGGGGCGCCCGGTCGCGGCTCACCCGTGTCAACGGCGGCTGAATCTGGACCCCCTGGCGGCGGCTGAAAACTGACCCCCTGTCTGGTTCTAGTCGTCGTTGGTGGCCGCGGGGACGCGGCCGAGGTCGCGGTCTTTGAGTCGGTAGCTGTCGCCTTTGAGGGCGATGACCTCGGCGTGGTGGACGAGGCGGTCGATCATGGCGGCGGCGACGACGTCGTCGCCGAAGACCTCGCCCCAGCGGCCGAAGGGCTTGTTGCTGGTGACGATCAGGCTAGGCGCGTTCGTAGCGGATGGAGACGAGCTGGAAGAACAGGTTCGCGGCTTCGGGTTCGAAGGGGATGTAGCCGACCTCGTCGATGACCAGCAGCGGGATAGCGGCCCAGCCTGCGCAGCTCGTCTTGCAGCCGGCCGGCGTGGTGGGCCTCGGCGAGGCGGGCGACCCATTCGGCGGCGGTGGCGAACGCGACCCGGTGCCCGGCCTGGCAGGCCCGGATCGCCAGCCCGATCGCCAGGTGGGTCTTGCCGGTGCCGGGCGGGCCGAGGAACACGACGTTGTCCTTGGCGGTGACGAAGTCCAGGGTGCCCAGGTGGGCGATGGTCTCGCGTTTGAGGCCGCGGGCGTGGTCGAAGTCGAACTCCTCCAGGGACTTGCGGGCGGGGAAGCGGGCGGCGCGGATGCGGCCCTCGCCGCCGTGGGACTCGCGGGCGGAGACCTCGCGTTGCAGGCAGGCGGCCAGGAACTCCTCGTGGGTCCAGGTCTCGGCGCGGGCCCGTTCGGCCAGCCGCTCGACCGCACTCGCGCAGCGTCGGGGCCTTCAGCGCCCGGGTCAGGAACGCGAGCTCGGCGCTGACATCGCCGCCGGTGCGAGCCGTTGCTGCGGTGGCGGTCTGGGCGGCCATCACGCGACCGCCTCGGTCGGTGAGTCGGTCAGCCCGAAGATCGGTCGTAGTCGGCGAGGTCGCTGCTCGACCTCGTCAGCGATGCCCGGGTCGGCGATTGCGGGTGCCGGTCAGTGCTGGCGGGTAGCGCGCATCGGCCGCGGCCGCGGGTGGGCGGGGTCGGTGATGGTCTGGTGCCGGGCCCAGCACCGGGCGTGGGCGGCGACCAGCCGCCCGGCGCAGGTCACGGTCACCGGCTCAGGTCGGCGACGACCTCGACCCGGCGCCCGACCGCGCCGGGTGCACCGAGTAGTCGTTGGCGTCGAGGCGGACGTAGTGATCCCGCGGCAGCCGCGGCGAGGTCCGCCAGCCCAGCACCGGGGCGACCGGCGGCAACGCCAGCATCGCGGCCTGGTCGGCTTCCAGCGGTCGGCCGGGCGGCACCCCAGCCGGCGGTGGTGGCGCTGGTTCGCCCGCGCCAGCCAGCGCCAGCTGGGCGTTGAAGTCCGCCGGCGAGTGAACGTGCGCCCGGGCAGGAACGAGGTCTCCAGTAGCCGTTCGCCCGCTCGACCAGGCCCTTGGCCTCCGGGTCGGCCGGTTTGCACTGATGGACGG